>JANOMT010000020.1:0-135262 GCA_031420415.1 Vulcanimicrobiota bacterium | reverse complement strand
ATGACTCCCCTCGTGCGGAGCGCCGCAATCGTGGCAAAGATTCCCTCACGCGTACCGTGCCGCGCATGAAAATCGCGCAGTGCGTCCGGCGGTCCCGCGAGCAATTCTTCGATGAGATCGAGCGCCGCGAGCGCGGCGCGTTCCATCGTCGACCGGATCGACGCCGCCACGGGTAAATCGTCGTCGAGTGTCTCGTTGCCGTGTTCCGATGAGAGCAGGAGCGCGTAATCGAGCGCGGCCGCGCTCGCGAGCAAATCGTCGGCGACCGCATCCACCGTGCCCGACGTCGCGACGTATCGCCGCGCGCCATCCATGAGAAAGTACTGCAGTTCGACGACGTCGACGGCGCTAAGAATCATCCCGGACTCGCCTCAACGAGATTGGTGCGTGCCCAAGCGAGTGCGATCTGGGTCTTTGCATCGCGTAATTCGTCGCGCTCGACGAGGTCCCACGCGTCTTCTACGCGCCAGATTTTGATCTCGAATTCCTCATCTTCTTCCGGCGCGGCGGGACCCGGCGAGAGCCCTTCGGCCACGAAGAGGTGGATCCGCTCCTCGCAAAAGCCCGGCGTCGGATAGAGACTCCAGAGAAAGCGCAGACTCGCCGCCCGGTAGCCCGTCTCTTCGATGAGCTCGCGCCGAGCGGTTTCGATCGGTGGTTCGCCGCGCTCGATCATGCCCGCGGGGACTTCCCATAGGTCGCGATCGACGGCATGCCGGTGCTGCCGGACGAGAACGATCTCCGACGGCGAGGGTCGCGCGATAACGGCGACGCCGCCGGGATGCTCGACGACTTCGATTTTGCGATGCGTCCCGCTGCGGACGGCATCGATCTCGTCGACGCGGAGATTGACGACGCGCCCCGTGTAGATGCGTTCCGATGCGTGGGTCTTCATTGGATCCTTTCGCTAGGAACGGCTCGGTGCGAGCCGCCCGAGCATTTCGACGATAATGCCGGCTTCGAGGGCGAATTTCGTCGCACCGAGCGACCATTTCGCAGGAAAGACGACGAAGGCTATGGCGCAAAGGATCGCAGCGAGAAACGCCCCGTCCCGCGCGGCGTTGAGACGAATCTGCGGCCCGCCGGCGCGAAAATTACGCCGGAATGCATAGACGATGACGATCGCCAACACGCCGAGGACGGAGACCGCGAGCCCGTGGGAGTGGGAGATCGTGATCAAGAGCGCTTCACCACCGACGAGGACGAGAAGCGCGATGACGACGAGGAAGGCGATTTCGAGCGTACGAGCGTTCACGTCGACTTCATCCCCGGCCCTATCGGCACTCCCCTCCGTGAAAGCGCGCGGCCCGTGACGGCGAACGACGCGTCGAATGTACGGAACACCACTCGGTCGCCACGCTCCCATGCTCGAAGATGTCCGTGCGTTACGAACGAAATCCGGTCGGCGCGACCAGGGACTCTTCGCCGTCGAAGGCGCGACGATGTTCGACGAGGCGATCGCCTCGGGCCACGAGCCACGCGCCGTCTACGTCACGGAGCGCGGCCTCGGGGCGCTGGGAGACCGAACGACGCTGCTCGGGGAGCAACGGCTCTTCGTCGTCGACGAACGCAGCATGGCACGACTCTCCGATGTGGAGACGCCACCCGGGATCGTCGCCGTCTTCCCACTCGAATTGGCATCGCTCCAGGACCTCCTCGCGACGGGCGAGCCTGCGATCGTCCTCGCGGGCGTGGCCGATCCGGGCAACGCCGGAACGCTCCTTCGATCGGCGGAAATCTTCGGGATTCGCCATGCCGTCTTCGCGCGCGAAGCCGTCGAGCCACATAATCCGAAGGTCGTACGTGCGACGATGGGCGCGATTTTCCGCATGTCGATCGCGACGGTCGATGCGAGCGAACTCATCGAGCTTGCCGCGACCCATCGCTATACGATCGTCGCGGCCGCTCATGACGGCATCGCACTCCCAGATTTCACGTTCCCGAAGCGAGCGCTCCTCGCAATCGGTAACGAGCGACACGGTGTCTCCGGATGGCTTCCCCGGTACGATGCCGGCGTGACGATTCCGCAACCGGGACGTGGTGAAAGTTTGAACGCATCGATCGCCGGCGGTATCATACTCTACGCATTTTCGCAACAGATGTAGCGTATGATTTTTGAGGTCTAAAGCTTTAACGCTAGCGTCGTTGTCAAGTCTTGGCGGGACTCGGGGCCCATGCTATACTCGCTAAGGTTCTAGGCGGCCACGCCGCGACTAACAAACTTGAGAAGGGTACACGCCGACTGATGCGCACTCACGACCGCTTCTGGAAATTGTTCGCGAATACCGGATCCATTTACGCTTATCTGATGTATCGTCAAGTAAATCAGTCTCCAGCCGGCTAGCGACCACCGCTAGAACTTTACGAAAAAAGAACTCTGCAACGCACGGCCGAAACTGCCGTGCGTTGCTTTTTTTATCCGCGCACGACGGAGCGTCTCCCATCTCAGCACTCAACGAACAACTACTGAACTTAACCGATCGCTTGACCGAAGCGCTCGCCCTCGCGACCGATGCGAGCGCCCTCGAAGACGTGCGCGTGCGATTCCTCGGTCGGACCGGCGAGATCACGCTCGTGCGTCGTTCGATCGGCACGTTACCACCGATCGAACGTCCGGAAGCGGGCAAGATCATCAACGCTGCCGTCGCAGGTCTCGAAGCGCTCGTCGATACGGCGGTAAGCGCGCTCGCCTTCCGCGCGCTCGACGCCGAACTCGAACGGTATGTCGACGTCACGTTCCCCGGCACCACGCGCGCGATGGGATCGCTCCATCCGGTCCGCCGCGCGATCGAAGATACGTGTTCGTATTTCGAGCGTCGCGGATTCGCCGTGGTAATCGGCAACGAAATCGAAACCGAATATTTTAATTTCGACGCGCTCAACATTCCACCCGACCATCCCGCGCGCGAAGGCCTCGATTCGTTTTACCTACGACCGGGACTCTTGATGCGCACGCACACATCGCCGATGCAGGTACGCACGATGCAAGCCTACCCGCCACCGATCGCGATCGTCGTGCCGGGGAAGGCGTATCGCCGCGATGCGATCGATGCGCGGCACTCGCCCGTGTTCCATCAGATCGAAGGCCTCCTCGTCGCACCGGGTATCCATCTCGGCCATCTCAAGGGCGTCCTCACCGGCCTCTTCCGCGATCTCTTCGGACCGCAACAAGCCGTGCGTTTCCGTCCGTCGTATTTTCCGTTCACGGAACCGAGTGCCGAAGTCGACACGACGTGCCCCGGTTGTCACGGAACCGGATGCAAGACGTGTAGCGGTTCGGGATGGATCGAGATCGGCGGGTCCGGCATGGTGCATCCAGACGTCTTACGCGAAGCCGGCTACGACCCGCACATCGTTACGGGCTGGGCGTTTGGCGTCGGCCCCGAGCGTATCGCGATGGTGCGTCACGGCATCGACGATATTCGCGTGCTTTTTGAAAACGATCCACGCGTTCTCGCGGAATTGGCGTAAACATGAAGTTACCGATCGCGTGGCTACGCGACTATCTCACAATCGATCTCTCGACCGATGACATCGCGGCACGTCTCGCGACGCTCGGCTTTCCCGTCGACGATATCGTGCGTCGCCCCAACCTCTCGGGCGTGCGCATCGGAAGATTGACGCGTGTCGAGAAACATCCCGATGCCGATCGTCTGCAAGTCTGCACCGTCGATATCGGAACCGACCGAGCGCTCACGATCGCGACTGCGGCCACGAACGTCGCTGCAGGTCAGGTCGTGCCCGTCGCGATCATCGGCGCGGAACTCGTCGGCCTCACGATCGGGCCGCGCAAGATGCGCGGCATCGCATCGCAAGGCATGTTGTGTTCCGCCGAAGAGCTCGGCCTCGAAGGCGCGTGGTTCGAAGACGGCATCATGCAACTCGAGACGACCCTCCCGATCGGGGCGGATTTCATCGAGATGTTCCGCCTCAACGACGACGTGCTCGATGTCGAGATTACGGCGAACCGCGTCGACACGATGTCGATCGTCGGCCTCGCGCGCGAGCTCGCGGCATCGCTCGGAGTCGCGATCGTCGAACCCGCGCTCGCCGTCGCGGCGTCGACGACGGCGAGCGATACGCACGCCATCACCGTCTCGATCGAGAGTGCCGATTGTACGCGCTTCGTCGGTCAACGCTTTTCCAACGTGACCGTCGCGCCCGCACCGTTTTGGATGCGCGTCCGACTCGCGCTCGCGGGCCAACGACCGATCAACAGTCTCGTCGACGTTTCGAACTTCGTGATGTTCGAAACCGCGCAACCGCTCCATTTCTACGATGCCGCACGTATCGCGGGCGGAACGCTCGTCGCGCGCGACGCGCGCGCGGGCGAGACGATGCGCACGCTCGATGAAGCGGATCGCACGCTCGACGCACGATTCCTCGTGATCGCGGATGCCGCCGAGCCGCAGGGCATCGCGGGCCTCAAGGGCGGTGCCACGAGCGAGATCACGTCTGCGACGACGGAGATTCTCGTGGAAGCCGCGACCTTCTCGGGCCCTCGCGTACGCCGCATGAGCGTGGCCCTCGGCCTGCGGACCGAAGCTGCGACGCGCCACGAAAAGGGGCTCCCGCCCGGCCTCGCCGATTGGGCCGCCGCGCGAACCACGTTTCTCTTGGAGTCGCTCGGCGCCACGGCGCACGCGCCTTTCGCCGTCGGCGCACCACTCGCGCAACCTGCGCCAATCGCGGTCACGCTCGACCGGATCGAAGCCCTACTCGGGATGAGCGTTACGGCAGCCGAAGCCACGACCGCCCTCGGTCATCTGGGCTTTAACGTGCATGGCGCGTCGCATTCCACATCGCTTGCGGTCGTCGCGCCCTTTTGGCGGGGCGATATTCGCATCGCCGAAGACGTGATCGAAGAGATCGCGCGCATCGTCGGCTATGATCGCATCGAGGCCGTCATGCCGCCCGTCTTCGATCATGCCGTTCCGAGCCAAGCGTATCGCGACGAACGACGCGTCGCACACGCACTTGCCGCGATCGGTTATCGCGAGGCGATCTCGCTCTCACTCCAACCCGCGACGATCGCGCAGGCCTACGCGCGCGTAAACGTCTCGCTACCGGGTGACGTGCTCGAGATTGGCAATCCGCTTTCGGAGGACCAGCGCTACCTGCGCTTCTCGCTCGTACCCGCCCTCATTGTTTTAGCAGCGAAGTATCGCGGCGACGGGGCCTATCGCGCCTTCGAGATCGGTCGCGTTTTCGCCGATGCGCCCGAACCGAACGAGACCTCCGGCGTCGCGTGGCTTCTCGCGTTACCGCGCGGCGAGGATCCGCCATGGCGCGATACGGGCTTCTTGCAATTCAAAGGCGAGTCCGAGGCGCTCTTGCGCGTACTCTGCGGTCGTGCGCCGGAGACGGTCACGACGACGCTTGCGGGATGGCATCCCGGCAAGACCGCGTCGCTCGTGATCGACGGCGACGACGCCGCGACGGTCGGCGCGCTCGATCCGCGTTTGCTCGCGGCCTTCGATCTCGACGCTCGCGTCTATGCGGGGTGGATGCGTTTTTCCGATCTGCCCATGTATCGCGTGCCGACGTATCGCGTGATGTCGAAATTCCCGGCCGTCGGGCGCGATCTCGCGCTCGTCGTCGGACCCGAGATGCCCGCGAAAGAGATCGAACACGTGATTCGCGATACGCCCGAGAGCACGATCGTCGACGTCATGGTCTTCGATGAATACCGCGGATCGCAGATTGCAGATGGCCGCAAGAGCATCGCCGTTCGCGTCGTCTTCGGGCGCCACGATGCGACACTCACCGATGCCGATGCCGACGCCGAAGTCGCAGCGATTCTCGAACGGTTGCGCGAACGTTGCGGGGCGACGATTCGGTCGTGAACGGATTTGCGTGGCCCGATCTCGCGCTCGCCCTCATCTTACTCCTGGGCACGCTTTCGGGCTTCAAGCGCGGTTTCGTGCGCGAACTCGCGGGCGCGGTCGCGCTCGCCTTCGCAATCGCTGCGGGCTTCGCGTACCGCGGCACGTGGGACGTGTGGATCAACGATCGCACGCACATGGGCGGTGCCAGCGCGCACATCACGGGACTCTTACTCTATGCGGCAGCCGCGTACGCGATCGTCTACGCGCTCGGGATGGCGCTCGCGACGATTGCGAAACTCCCGATCATCAGCACGGTCAACGCGCTCTTCGGCGCGGTGGTCGGCTGCGCAAAGGCGCTGGTCCTAAGCTGGGCGATCGTTTTTGCCGCGCTTTTTTTCCCGCTCACACCGACGCTGCGCGACGATCTCCACCATTCGCGCGCCATCGCCTTTCTGCAAGCCCCGAACCGGAAGATCGACGCAGCGCTCCGCGTCGCGCTGCCGCCGTTCGTCAAACCTTTCGCTACCGAACTCTTCACCCGCCACCGCGTCTAGCGCGAGAAGATCAGCGGGTTCCCGCGAGGACCGCACCTTCGAGCGTCGCGCGCGCGGCGGCACTGCCGCAACCCGCTTCGATCGCGTGGCCCTGCGCGCGGAGCACGGTTTCGAAAGCATCGAAGCCACGGAGCATATCGTCGTTCGAGAGATCGCCCATCGTGCCCATGCGAACGATCTTGCCTTTGAGTTCGGCCTGACCGCCGCCGAAAATGATGTCGTGCTCGTCGCGGAGCGTCGTGCGAATCTTTCCCGCTTCGAGCCCCGCGGGAACGTGCATCGAAGTCACCGTTACCGAGTGTGCTCCCGGTTGCGAAAAGACGCGCACGCACGACGCTTCCGCGAAGGCATGGATCGCGGCCGAATAGCGCGCGTGACGCGCATAGACGTTCGCGGCGCCTTCGGCATGATAACGTTCGATCGCGACGTCGAGTGCGTAGGCGATGGAGACGGGCGGCGTCCACGGCGTCTGGCCGAGGGCCGCGAACTCGCGCGCTTTCCGCAGATCGAAATAAAACTTCGGTTCTTTCGCATCGCCCATGCGTTCCCACGCGCGCGCACTCACCGCGATCATCGCCATACCCGGCGGGACGGCGAGGGCCTTCTGCGATGCGGTGACGACGACATCGAAGCCCCACGCATCCATCAGAAATTCCGATGCGCCGAGACCGCTGACGCTATCGACGACGACGGTGGCCGGATGATCGCCGATCGCCGCAGCGAGTGCCGCCATATCGTTTTGCACGCCCGTCGATGTCTCGTTGTGCGTGAGCATGATGCCCGCGATCTCGTGCTTCGTATCGGCCGCGAGGCGCGTGGCGAGCGCGGCGGGATCGGTCGCAGAACCGAGCGGCGTTTCGATAAACTCGACATCGAGTCCGTAGAGCGCAGCGATCGTCGCGAGGCGCTTGCCGAAGACGCCGACCGGGCACGATAGCACCTTTTGGCCCGGTGAGAACATGTTGGCGACGGCGGCTTCGAGGCCACCGGTTCCCGAGCTCCCCGCAACGACGACATCGCTCGACGTGCCGAAGATCGGTTTCAGGCCCGCGGCGATCCGTTCGAGCAGCGCCGCGAATTCGGGGCCGCGATGATCGATCATGGGCCGCGCCATCGCTTCGAGCACGGCCGGTGCGCACGCGACGGGCCCGGGGATGAAGAGCAATTGCTTCGCCATACTGCGGTCGATCGTACCACACGGGTACCGCTAGCGCGAAGCGGTAAATGCCGTGTGATTCGTGGTCTGCGCGACGATCGAAGCGCGGATGGGCGTATCGATGCACTTTGCCGAACGCGCCCGAGGCTCGATCCGCGACGCGGGAACACAGAGTTTGCGGTCGAGGTGGAACTGCGCGATCCAGGCGACGTGTTGGTGGCTTCGATGTCGTATAACTCTCACGTGTCGAAATCCGAGAAGCGATAGTGACCCCCGGTGAAAAGATCCGTCTGACGGCGATCACGTCGGGCGGTGGTTGAGCGAGCAAAGTCGGCTCCGCCGATCTCGCGCACGTGTTGCGCGACCTGCCCCAATCGACGGACCCCCGCATGTTGCTCGGCTTCGGCACGAGCGACGATGCGGGCGTCTTTCGCCTTAGCGACGATCTCGCGCTCGTGCAGACGGTCGACTTTTTCACGCCCATCGTCGACGATCCGTACGATTTCGGCCGCATCGCCGCGACGAACGCCCTCTCCGATATCTACGCGATGGGCGGCACGCCGATCACGGCACTCAACATCGCGACCTATCCGATGGAAGAGCTCGGCCCAGAAATACTCGCACGCATCCTTGCGGGCGGTGCCGAGGTTGCGCGCGCCGCGGGCGTCTCGATTCTTGGCGGCCATACCGTCAAAGACGACGAGCCCAAATACGGTATGGCCGTCACCGGCACGATTCATCCCGATCGCATCATCACCAATGCCGGCGCGCGCGTCGGCGACATACTCGTGCTCACGAAACCGCTCGGCACGGGCATCCTTGGTTCGGCACTGAAAAAAGGCGCCGTCGACGTCACGCAGATCGAAGATGCGATCCGCTGGATGACGACACTCAATGCCGCGGCCGCAACGGCAATGATTGCGGCGGGCGTGCACGCCGCAACGGACGTGACGGGCTACGGTCTGCTCGGTCACGGCAACGAAATGGCGCGTGCGAGCGGCGTTCGCTTTCGCATCTCGGCCGGGCAGGTACCCGTCTATGCGCTCGCGCGCGAGATGTTCGCCGTCGGTATCTCGCCCGGTGGCTCGCGTGCCAACGCGCGCGAACACGCCGCCTTCACGACCTTCGAAGCGGACGTTCCCGAAGATCTCCAGCTGCTCTTTAGCGACGCGCAAACCAGTGGCGGGTTGCTGATCGCCGTGGGTCCAGACGAACTCGATGCCTTGCTTTCAGCGTTACACGAACCCGATGCGCTCGGCGCCGTGATCGGACGTGTGGAAGCCGGTAGCGGCATCGTCGTCGTCGCGTGAACGAGCTACGCATCGATTCCATCGATTCCGTCACCGAAGGCTTAAACGCTGCGGGCTACGTGACCGATCGCCCGATCGCGACGGCCATCTTCCTCGCACTCAAACTCCGCAAGCCGATTCTCGTCGAAGGCCCGGCGGGCGTCGGCAAGACCGAACTCGCAAAAGCCGCCGCAGCGTTTCTCGGCCTGCCGCTCGTGCGCCTACAGTGTTATGACGGACTCGATGAAGCAAAGGCACTGTATGAATGGAAGTACGGCAAGCAACTGCTGTATACGCAGATCTTGCGCGATCGGCTAGGCGAAGAGCTCAAAGATGCGAGCACGCTCGGCGAAGCGATGGCGCGCCTCCATGCGACCGAAGACGTATTCTTCGCACCGGAATTTCTCGCGGCGCGGCCGCTCTTGCGCGCGTTGCAAGAACCCAACGGCGCGGTCTTACTGATCGATGAGATCGATAAATCGGATCAGGAGTTCGAGGCGTTTCTTCTCGAATTACTCTCCGACTTTCAGGTGACGATTCCCGAACTCGGCACGATCGCCGCGACCGTCGCGCCGCTCGTGATCCTCACATCCAACGACACGCGCGATCTCGGTGACGCGCTCAAACGCCGTTGCCTCCACCTCCACATCGGTTTTCCCAGTCGCGAGCGCGAAGAGCGGATCCTCGACGCACGCGTGCCCGGTCTCGATGCGAACTTGCGCGCGCATCTGGTCGCGTTCGTGCAACGGTTGCGCACGCTCGAACTTCGCAAATCGCCGTCGATCAGCGAGACGATCGATTGGGCGAAGACGATCCTTTTGCTCCATCCGGGCGAGCTCGACGCGATCGCCGCACGCGAAACGCTAAACGTCTTGCTAAAATACGAGAGCGATATCGAAGCAACGGCGCGCCAGATCGAGACGCTCGTGCGCGAGACCGGGCGCAACTAGGCGTCGTGCGCGAGCCGATCCTCGGCTTCTTGCGCATGGCGCGCGGGACTGGACTCGGCGTCGTCCCGGGCGACGCTCTCGACGTCTTCGCGGCGCTCGATGCGACGGGCTACGCGGATCGCACGACCGTGCACGCGAGCCTACGCATGATTCTCGCGCGTAGCGACGCCGAACGCGAACGGTTCGATCTCGCCTTCGCACGCTACTTCGGCGGTGCGGACGCGCCGTTCGCCGTCGCGGTCGACGGCGACGCTGCGGCGTGGGACGATTTCGATTCGCCCGAGATCGCGGTCGCGACCGCCGATTCCGCACTCGCGCGCGTCTTGCTCGCAGACGACCGCGCCGCACTCGTGCGCGACCTCCACGCGGCGGCTGCCGCTGCCGACGTGAACGCGATTCGACTCTTCACGCAGACCTCGCTCTTCACGCAGCGACTCCTCGATCGGCTCGACCTCCCCGCACTGGGTAACGCCATAGGGCGGCTTCGCTCTTCGGGTCATCGGCAGCAACAACGCGCCGCCGAATTCCTCGAAGAACGCGAACGTGCGGTGCGCGAACTCGCCCGCGATATCGTCGAGCGTCGACTCGCGAGGGGCGCGAACCTACGCGCGACCGAACGCGACGCGTTCTTGCGCGACGCGCGGCTCGCGAATATCGAGCCGCGCGATCGAGAACGCATGCGCGAGCTCGTGCGCGCGATGGCGAAGCGTTTGGCGACGCGACACGCCCGCATGCGCCGCAACCGCCGCGGCGCGCTCGACGTGCGCCGTACGATCCGCGCGAACGTCGCACACGACGGTGTGCTCGTCGAGACGATCATGCGCACGCGTAAGATCGAACGGCCGAAGCTCGTCGTTCTCTGCGACGTAAGCGGGAGCGTCGCTGCACTCGCGCAGTTTCTCTTACTTTTCGTGCACGCGCTCGGCGACGAGATCGCCCAGGTGCGCTCGTTCGCATTTTCGGGACCTCTCGTCGAAGTCACGGCGGTCGTGCGCCGCGAATCGATCGACGACGCGTTTACGGCGGTCATGCAAGCCGTCGGCATGAGATCGTCGGATTACGGCCGCGCTTTCGCCGATTTTACGGACGGCTTCCGCGACGCGGTCGACCGCAAGACGACGGTCGTTATCCTCGGCGACGGGCGCACGAACTACGCCGACCCACGCATCGACCTCGTCGCGCAGATCGCACAGCGCGCGCGCCGCGTGATTTGGCTCAACCCGGAGCCCCGTGTGGCTTGGGGAATGGACGACTCTGCGATGCTGCGCTACTTGCCGCTCTGCACGGTTGCGAAGACATGCAATCGGTTGCGACACCTCGAGGCAATCATCGACGATCTCGTTCGACCGCGCTGACCGGGTGAGGACGGTCTTACCATCGACCGCGTGATTCGAGATCTTACGATCGTTTGCGTCCTCAACGATCCCGCACGCCTTGTCGCGATTTCCACCGCATCGTTAGGAACAGAGCCGCGCCTGCGCCGTGTATTTGAGCGTCACGTTACCGTTTGCGGGAACGTGGACGATCCAGGTCGCGGTCGCACTGGACGTCTTCGTATGCGGGAGTGATTCGTCTTCGATCGTCCAAACGCCGGGAATCGGTTCGACGACGAGGACGTCTTGCGGTTCCGCTTTCGCATTGGCGATCCGCACCTCGTAGCTGCTGCGATACGTACACCGTGCGGGCGTCTCGAACGACATCTGCTTCTTGCTCGCCGTCACGTCGAATGCGTCGCCGACGTGCAGCCGCACGTCTTCGTTTTTCGCGGTGTGGTCGATCCGGTCGGCGCCGAGATACTGCGACGTCCCGTTCGTATCGTTCTTATAGAGCCGTACGATGCCACCGGGTAAGGGAATGCCGAGATCGCCACCTTTGTTTGCAAACGTGACGTACACGCCAACTTTTATTTTCGTGCCGAGATCGGCGCTCGGAGTCGAGTAGTAAAAACTCGACCCACGTACTTCGAGCGTCTTGCGCATCGGGACGCGATGCGCGGAGAGCAGCGCGACTTGTTTGGTCTGAGCGTTCGCAATCGTCGTCGGTTGCGAGAGCGTGTAGAGGTGATACTCGAAGAAATTTTGTTCGGCGACTTGCGGAGCCGGAGCGTCCAGCGCGGCGACGCGGCCGATCGTTTTTAGCGACGCATATGCGGGCGGTGGTGCGCCAACATTCCCCGCAACGAGTTGGAGATGAGCATTCGGAAACGTCGTCCCCGTCGTGTTCGTGAGGGTGACCAGGCCGCGCAGATCGACGTGCGTGTCGTCGGCTGCGACCGTGCCGACGTAATCCGCAGCCCAGCCGAGACCGCCCGTGAGATAGGCGAGATCGAGCTCGTGCGTGGCCGTCGTATCGCTCCGCAACTCGAGCGTGAGTGTCGGCCGATCGCGCAGGTCGTTCGGGAGTGATGGAAAGACGATGTGACTTTCGTAAAGTCCCGTTTCGATACGATCCGCGTATTTGAGTATCACGCCGTCATTGGTTGCCAGCAGCCGGGCGGTCTCACGCGCGGGCGTTCCTGGCGCAGGCTTTTCATGGACGACCGTTACGTCGCGACCGACGAACTTGTCGAGCACGGTCTGCGGCCGGAGCAGATCGAAATCAAAATTTTGCTCGTCCACTTGAACCGCGCCCGGCGTCGTGAGATCTTCGAGGATCGCCGTCGGCGGTTGGAGCGCACCGCTCACATCGCGCCATGCGATGTGACTCGTGCCTTGCACGAGTCCGATCCGCCGCCGATCGTGAACGAGTGCGAGGTCGGCGTTGTAGATCGTCACGTTCACTTGCTTTTGATCGGCCGTGGTCGTCGTGCGTTCCGGTAACTCCGTCGCGCCGCGGATCGGGGCGAGCGTGGCGGTAGCGATGATGAGTGCCATCGCGAGCGACAGCAACAGAGGCGAGCGTTTCACGAAACGTCCTTCTGAGGCGCGAAACGCCTCGATCACGTAAACGTTCTCGACCCCTACGCCGTTTCCGGAAGCGCCGTCTCCCGCAATCTTGGTGTGGGTACCGGGCGAGGGCGCGGCGCCATCATCATCACTGCGACTCCAGCGACGATCACGGCCGCGCCGACGCCGAGTCGCCATGAGAACGCCTCGTGCAAGAGCCCGATGCCGATCGCGAGTGAGACGATCGGATTGACGTAGGAATACGTCGAGGCGAGCGTCGTCGGCACGTTATTGAGCAACCAGAGGAACGCGCTGAAGCCGACGACGCTCCCGAAAATTACGAGGTAGGCGAGCGCGCCGATCGCGTGTGGCGTGAAGGCTGCAACGGTGAGATGCTCTCCGCCGACGACTGCCATCACGACGAGCACTCCCGACGCACAGAGCATCTGCATCGCGCTCATCTGCACGACGTCGCTCGCGCGTGATCGCCGCTGCAAGATCGAGCCGAAGGCCCACGCGATCGACGACGTCACGCCGAGGATCGTTGCGAACGTGGGCAAATGCTGCGCGCCCGAGGGCGAGTACAAATACACCATCCCAACGAGCCCGAGGCAAACGCCGACGATTGCGAGCGGTGCGAGCCGTTCGCCGTACATCGCAAATGCAAAGATCGCCATGAAGAGCGGAGAGATCGCAAAAAAAAGTGCGCCGATCCCGCTTGGCAGATACTGGAGCGCCCACGAAAAAACGCCGTTGCCCACGACGAGCAAGATGATGCCCGTCAACGCGGCCGCCCCCCATTCGGCGCGAGCGGGCATCGCAACACCACGCGACCGCGCCCACACCCAAAGGATCGAACCCGCAAAGAAAAACCGAAGCGCCGCCATCCACCACGGCGGAATCGTCGCGACGGCGATTTTGATTGCCGGCGCGGTCGACCCCCAAAGGATGTAGACGGCGACGAGCGCGGAGATGACGGCAAATGTGGAAGCGCGCGGCCGAGCCGCAGGGAGGGCGGGCGAGATCACATTTCCCTAATCCCGCCCCGCGCCCCGCAGTTGCGGCGCTCGGATCTGCGCCCCTAGCGCTTGCGCGTTTGGACCGCCGTACGCCGCGTGATCGCGCGCTTGCGGTCGGATGCCGAGGCCGCAACAGGCGGCGTTGCCGCCGGCCGCTTCGAGCGTCGCATCGGAACGACGACGCCGGCGTCACCACGATGCGGCTCCCCAAGGAAGACCGGCGTGATGATGCGTTTGCCGAAGGCCTGTTCGAAGACTTCGCTGATCTCTTCGACCGGAACGAACGTCATCGTATCGCGTACCTCTTTCGGCACGTCGTCGAGATCGCTCTCGTTTCGTTTCGGCAACACGATCTTGTTGATGCCGGCGCGTTTCGCGCCGAGCACTTTCTCCTTGAGCCCGCCGATCGGGAGCACTTGCCCCGTGAGCGTGATTTCGCCCGTCATCGCGAGATTCGAATCGACTTTCGTGCCCGTGAGTAGCGATGCGATCGACGTCGCGAGCGCGATGCCGGCCGAAGGGCCATCCTTCGGTGTCGCGCCCGCGGGGACGTGGATATGGACGTCGTGCTTGTTGAAGTAATCGTCTTGTAAGCCCAGCTCGGCGCTACGCGATCGCAAGAACGAGACGGCCGCCTGCGCGGATTCTTTCATCACGTCACCGAGCTGGCCCGTGAGGACGAGTTTTCCCGTACCCGGCATGACCGAGCTCTCGATGAACATGATGTCGCCGCCGACGGGCGTCCACGCGAGGCCCGTCGTGACGCCGATCGATGCCGTGCGTTTCTTGACTTCGTTAAAGTAACGCGGGCGTTGCAGATAATCGGCAACGTTCTCGCTCTTCACGCGGCCCTTGTAGCGCGGTTCTTCCGCGATCTTACGCGCGATCTTACGGAAGATCGTGCCGACCTCACGTTCGAGATTGCGCACGCCCGCTTCGCGCGTATAGTCGTTGATCACCGTTTTGAGTGCGGCATCGTTAATCTGCACTTGCGTCTCGCGTAAGCCGTTGGCTTCGCGCTGCTTCTTGATCAGATAGCGCTTGGCGATCTGCAGCTTTTCGAATTCGGTATAGCCCGAGAGCTGAATGATCTCCATACGATCTCGCAACGGGCCGCTGATCGTCGAAAGATCGTTTGCCGTACAGACGAAGAGCACTTGCGAGAGATCGAAAGGCAAGTCGAGGTAATGGTCTCGGAACGAATTGTTCTGCGCCGGATCGAGTACTTCCAGAAGGGCGGATTGCGGATCGCCTCGATAATCGCCGCCGACCTTGTCGATCTCGTCGATCATCATGACGGGATTCTTCGTGCCCGCATCCCGCAACGCGCGCACGATCGTGCCGGGCATCGCGCCGATGTACGTGCGGCGGTGGCCGCGGATCTCGGCTTCGTCGCGTACGCCTCCGACGGAGATGCGCACGAACTTACGGCCCATCGCACGCGCGATCGATTGCCCGAGCGATGTCTTACCGACCCCCGGCGGCCCCACGAAACAGAGGATCGGACCGGTGAGTTTCTTTTTGAGTTTCCCGACCGCGAGATATTCGACGATACGGTCCTTGACTTTTTCGAGGTCGTAGTGATCCTCGTCGAGGACCGCTCGCGCTTTCGGAATGTCGATCGCATCCGAGGTTTCCTTATTCCACGGTAATTGCACGATCCAATCGAGATACGTACGAATCACCGAGTATTCGGGACTCGCCTGGGGAACTTTTGCTAGGCGATCGAGCTCGCGGTCGGCCGCTTTTTTCGCATCTTCGGGCAGACCCGCTTCTTCGAGCTTGATGCGAAGATCGTTCGTCTCGGCCTGTTGGGGATCGGTCTCACCGAGCTCTTCCTGAATCGCGCGTAGCTGTTGGCGCAGGTAGAACTCGCGCTGATTCTTTTCCATCTCGCGCTGGATATCGGACTGAATCTTGTGCCCGAGTTCGACGACTTCGAGTTCTTTTGTGAGCAGCATGGTGAGCTTGCGCATGCGCTTTTCCGTGTGGCGCTCTTCGAGCAACATCTGGCGATCCGCCGTATCGAGGCGCATCGAACTCGCGACGAAGTACGTCAGCAAGTTGGGATCCGTGATGTTGTTGACTTCCATCTCCATCTCGCGCGGCGCTTGCGGTAGATAGCCGATGAGCTTGGAGAAGAGCGACGCGAGATTGCGGTGCATCGCGACGAGTTCGCCCGACTCTTTCGTGATGTCGGGAAGCTCCGTATACGTGCCCGCAAGATACGGTGACGACTGCGTGAAGTTGTCGATCGAGAAGACGCTCAGTCCGCCGACGATGCAGCGAATCGTACCGTCGGGGACCTTGATCATGCGTTGGATCGTGCCGATCGTTCCGACGCGACGCACGTCGTCGGGGCCGGGGTCTTCCGTATCCTTGTCCTTGAGCGCGACGAGTCCGATCGAGCGACCGTCACGAAGCGCTTCTTCGACGAGTGCGATGCCGGGTTTCTTGACGACCGCGAGCGGAATGACGGTATTGGGGAAGAGCACGGCATCCTGGAGCGGCAATATGCCCAAGACGTCGATTTTTTTCGCAGCGGGGACGATGATCGTCTTTGCACGTGCCATCAGGCGGGGATCCTTTTTACGGTCATGCGGATTTCGGTACGTCGCGCGGGGCGCGCGGCTTCTTCGGAAACGAGGAGCCGGATCGTGAGAATACCGTCGCGGTAGGACGCCGCGGCATCGTCATATGCGACGGCCATCGGCAGATGAAAGCGCTTGATGAAGTCGCCATAGGCGATTTCTTTCATCAGAACGGACCCGCGCGCCGCACGTTCGCGATCGATACGTCGGCCGATGATGAAGAGCCGTCGCTCCTCCACCATCACGCGCAGCTCGGTTGGGTCCGCACCTGCGATCTCGACGTTGACGAGCAACGATCGGCCATCGGCGCTGAGGTACATATCGGCGTTGGGCTCGAAGCCGCCGGGCTTCGCCTTTCGGGCGATTCCGGCGAACAACGCATCGAACTCCGCGAAGAACTCGTCGTTCATGTTAGCACTCTCAAGGACACACTGCTAAGGGCGAGGGTTGCCGATTCGCGAGTTGTCCCACTCACCCTCTCACGTACCCACGGGGGCGCGAAAAAGCGCGCGAATTACTCCGCGCGCTTTCTATGGGACAGAATCGACGTGTCAGTGACCGGTGACAGCTGCTTTCTCGACCCGCTCAGCCGATGTTTTCCCGAGGCGATCTGCGGCCTGTTGTGAGAGGATGCCGAGCAGCCCGCCGACGATCATCGCCACGATGACCATAAGGTGTCCGACCGCGAACGGACCCGCTCCATTCGCGCCGATCCACGTTCCCGCACCCAAAAAGGCCGCCGGAATGAAACCGAGGACCGGCACCGATGCTTCGATGCAGAGTATGAAAGCCGCGATCGCGAGGATGATGCTGAGTGCGAGAATGTTACCGGGCGCTACGGCGTTCCAGATCGCGAGTGCGATCCCGACCCACACCGCGCCCGCAATGTTTCCCGCGACCGCCTTCTTGAGTCCCGCAACTCCACCGCCGGCAGCGAAGAACGTCGCCACGGCAATGACGACGACCCACGCGGTGATGTGAAGCGAGGGTTGGCCGACAAAAATGTAGGCGATGAAGAAGACGAGGATCGCGATGACGGTCGCAAGAGCGGTCAACGGTCGCATGACGGATCTTCTTTCAAACACGGTAGCTCTCCCAACAACGTACCGCATATTTTCACGAGAGCATATCCGCCGATAGGTGTATGCAAAAAACCTCGGAGACGAAATGCAAGCGCTATTGTACCGTAGCGATAGCGTCCATGGCGACGTTGACGTGCATCTCGCTGTACGTCGGCCCGCGGTAAACGCCCCGGACCGGGCTTACGTCGCGATAGTCTCGTCCGAGCGCGATCTTCACGAAATAATCGTTGACGAGGAGGTCGTTCGTCGGATCGAATCCGACCCAGCCATAGGGCGGTAGATACGCCTCGCACCATGCATGCGATGCTTCAGCACCTAATATGTTTGACTCTCCGCGAAAGATATACCCACTTACATAGCGCGCCGGGATCCCCGCCGAACGCAGAACGGCGATCATGACGTGCGCGTAATCCTGACACACGCCCGCGCGCTTTGCGAGCGCTTCGTCGACCGTGGTCTGTACCGTCGTCGCCGTCGCGTCGTACGAGAACGCGTCGTGAAGATAGTGCATGACATGACTACACCACGCCCCGATCGCATCGCCCGCCGGCCCGAGCTCGGTGCGAATACGGGTGAGCTCGGGCCCGAATTGAACGAACGCGCTTTCGTGCGAGAAATCGTATTGGCGTTCGAGCCGGGGATCGGCGAGCAGATCGACACGCGTGGCATCGATCGGCGCGTGCGGTTCGCGATCGGCGAGCGTTACGACGCTCGAGTGCGTCGCGATCGTAAGTTTCGCATGTGACGGCAGGATCGCGAAGTGCTGCACATCGTTGCCGTAGCGATCGGTGTAATTGTGGTAATTCACGCGCGGTGCGAGATCGAGGACGAAGCGCGTGCAGTACTGTTGTTGGTCGCTGCGCGGTTGGAGATGGACGACCGTGTGGCTCTCTGCGACGTGCTTGGGATAGCGATAGGTCGTCGTATGCTCGATCGTATATTCCACCGTTGCTCCTATGCCTCTAGCGCCGCGATGATCGGGAGACGCGGAAAGTACGCTTCCTCGATTTCGGAGCCCAGGAGTTCGAGTTCGCGCACGAGCGAACTCGCGAACGCGTGCACGCCGCCCGCGAAAATTTCATCGACCGGCGTGTAGTCGAGCAACGCGCAGAGACGACCGAGTCGTCGTTCGGCTGCATTTCCAAACGTGCCCTTGGGAGCGCGGGAGATGCGATGCATCGCCGAATCGACTTCGCGCACGCAAAAGCGAAGGCTGCGCGGAAAATCAGCCGCGAGCACCATGAAGCCGATCGCGTCGCGCGCTTCGGGCGTGCGATGCGAGGCCTGAGCGAACGGCACGCTCGCACAACACATTTCGAGCAGGCGTTGCGATTCGTGCCACGGTTCGTCTTCCACGTCGAGTGCGTCGACGATACGTGCCGTCATGTACGCGCGTTCGAGAAAGCGGCCGACCTGCAAGAAATTCCAGACGTCGCCGTGCGTGAGCGTCGCGTCGCTGATACCGGCGAACGCCTGCATCGTGTCGCGCACGCGTCGTAAGAACGTCGTCGGACCCTCGCGTAAGACCGCGCGTAGATCCGTACTCTCGACGTAGAGGTAGAGCACGTTGACGACTTCCCAAATTTCCGTCGTCAGTTCGGCGCGGATGCCGAGCGCGTTCCCACGCGCGACACGCACGCTCGAGAGAATCGAACTCGCGTTGTCGCGGTCGAAGGCGCAATACTCGAAGCACTCCGATGCGATCTTCTTCGCGGGGCCGAACTGCGGTTCGTCGACGAAACCCGCGCAGCGCATCACCGAACGCCAGAGGCCTTCGAAACGACCGCTCTGTCGCGCGTAGAAATCCATCGCGCGGGTGTAGTTCACGTCGAGCACGCGAGCCACGGTCTCCGCACGTTCGACGTTGCGCCCGAGCCAGAAGACGGAATCCGCGACGCGACTCAGCACGCGTCGTCGCCCTGCAAGACCCACGTATCTTTGCTACCGCCGCCCTGCGATGAGTTCACGACGAGCGATCCTTCGCGTAGCGCCACGCGCGTGAGTGCCGCGGGCGGCACGTCGACCTCGCGACCGTACAGCGCGAAGGGTCGGAGATCGACGCGGCGAGCGTGCATCTCGCCATCGACGAGCGTTGGCGACGAGGAAAGTTCGATGACGGGTTGAGCGATGAAATCGCGCGGTTTGGCCTCGATCATCACGGCGAACGATTCGCGCTCCATGCGCGAAGCGAACGGCCCCATGAGCATTCCGTAGCCACCGGAGGCATTCGTATTCTTCACGACGAGCTTATCGAGATTGGCGAGCACGTGCCGACGTTGCGTTTCGTCGTTGCAATCGAAGGTCGGAACGTTCTCGAGCAGCGGTTCCTCGTCGAGATAGAATCGGATCATCTCCGGCACGTAACGGTAGACCGATTTATCATCGCCGACGCCCGTGCCGATGGCGTTCGCGAGCGTGACGTTACCGGCGCGATATGCGTTCATGAGTCCGGGCACGCCGAGCGACGAATCGGGGAGGAAATAAAGCGGATCGAGATAGTCGTCGTCGGTGCGACGGTAGATGACGTCGACGCGTTCGAGTCCGCGCGTCGTCTTGAGGAACACGACGTTCTCGACCACGAGCAAGTCACGGCCTTCGACGAGTTCCACGCCCATGCGGCGAGCGAGTAACGAATGTTCGAAATACGCCGAGTTGTAGATGCCGGGTGTGAGCACGACGACCATCGGCGTCGCATCGCCGCGCGGCGCGACGTAGCGTAAGACATCGAGCAGGCGACTCGGGTAATCGTCGACGGGACAGACCGCGTAGTCGCGAAAGAGGTCGGGGAAACCGCGTTTGAGCACGTCGCGATTTTCCAGCACGTACGAGATCCCCGACGGCGTGCGACAGTTATCTTCGAGCACGAGAAATTCGCCGCGTTCGTCGCGGATGAGATCGATACCCGACACGTGGATGTAGATGTCGTGCGCGACGTCGACGTCGATCATTTCGCGATTATAATGCTTGGATGAATAGACGAGTTCGCGCGGGATACGCTTCTCGCGCAGGATGCGTTCGGCGTGATAGACGTCGTGCACGAACGCATTGATCGCGCGGACTCGTTGCGCGATGCCACGCTGGATTCGCGACCACTCGTCGTTGCGTAAGATGCGCGGGATGACATCGAACGGAAAGACCCGCTCCGTGCCCGCGCTGTCGGCGTAGACCGTGAACGTCACGCCGCGTTGCAACAGCGTCGTATCGATCGCTTGGATGCGATCGAGGATCTCGTCGCGCCCGAGGCGTGCGAGCGTCGCTGCAAGCGCGGTGTATTCGGGCCGAGGTTCGCCGTCCGCACGATAGAGCTCGTCGAAGTGGCGAGCCACCGCGAGATGCGGCTGGAGTTGTAGCATGGGAGGCGGGATTCGCGGTCTTGGCACGTTGCTTCGTTGGCCCAGTGGCTAACGAGTTCCGCGCACGCGATCGCCGCTAGGGCGACGCACGAAATGTCAGAAAGGTCGGGCGCATGTCAGCACCCCTGGTTCTGCGCGCTTTCGCCATCGGTACCGTGGCCGGTCTACGCTCGATGACCGCGCCCGCCGCCACCTTACTCGCAAACGAAAGCATGTGGGCGGGCCCCGTCGCCTTCGCCGCAGCCGGCGAAGCGATCGTCGATAAGCTTGCCTTCGCACCCGCGCGAACGTGGCCACCGGCGCTCGCCGTCCGCGCGCTCTCGGGTGCGCTCTGCGGAGCCGCGCTCGCACGACGCGAACGGACCCCCCCGCTGCTTGCCGCAACACTCGGCGCGATCGGCGCGCTCGGTGGAGCGTACGGCGGCTATGCCGCGCGGCGCTACCTCACGAAAGAGCGCGGTTTTCCCGACGTGCTCGTGGCACTCGTGGAAGACGCCCTTGCCATCGTCCTCGCGCGCAACGCCGCTGCCTAGAACTGGATGGAGCGTGAAGACCGCGTTAAGATACCCGGCAAAGCCTCTTCCTCTCTTAGGAAGTTGACCGACCGACCGACGAAATACGTATGGTGACCTCGACCTTTGCCACACCTGCAACGGCTACGCTCGCGACGGCGGCCGCCCGAGCGCTGCTCGACGACTTCGGATGTTCGTTCGTCCGCGTTTGGCTCCACGACGGTTTCGGCTCGGCCGAACCGATCGTCACCCTCGGAGGCCCACCCGACGGGGATCGGAAGCTCTCGGCAGCCGCGGCCGCTCGAGCGATCGCCTCGGGCCGCCGCTCCCTCGAACCGGTAACGACGGAGTTTACGAGTTCGCCGCTCGAGGACGGCTATCGGCTGTGTCTCCCGATCCACGGCGTCGGTTCGGCCTTCGGCTGCATCGAATGTTACAGCACGACCGACGTTTCATTTTCGCTCGCCGATCGCATCGAGGCGAGCCTCGTGAAATTTGCGATCGCGGTCGAGTCGGCAACCGCAACCGACGCCCTCGTGCGGGACTCCCGCGGGACGATTCTCGTCATCGACGAGGATTCGGCGTTGCGAGCACTCCTCGTCGGAGGACTGCAAAAAAGCGGCTTCACAACGCTCGACGCAGCCAACGGCCTCGGGGCGTTCGATGCAATCAGTCGTCGGCTTCCCGATCTCGTGCTGATGAATTTCCCCCTCTCGGGCGCTAACAATCGCGAGACGGTCGAGCTGTTGCGGCGACGTCCCGACCGGATGCCCGTTTCGATCGTCATGCTCGTCGATGCCAACGACACGGGCTCGCGCGTGGCTGCGATGGCGGCGGGAGCGAACGAATGCATCAGTAAACCGTTCGACATGCGCGATCTCGTAACGCGCGTCGCACACGTTTTACGTTGGCGCGAACTGCTCTCACACGCCCCCAAAACCGCAGCGTTGCTGCGGACAAAAACGACGCGAGTGTCGCGCAACGAATCGCTCGCACTCTACGAATCGCGCCACGGCAATCTCGCCGCAGCACTCGAGATCTTCGTGGTCGAAGCGCAATCGTGCGAAGCTTCGCAACGCTTCGCCGCAGCCGCACGCGCGTATCGCGGCGCTTCGCTCGCCGCACGCGAAATGCGCGACGACGATCTCGCGAACAAGTTCACCCGGCTCACCGGCAAGATGTATCTTACGTTCGCCGAGACGACGTCGAGTGCGCGAAGCATCGAAAACGCGTACGTCGCCGCCGCGAAGTGTTTTCTCGAAGCGGGCAACTTGCAACTCGCGAGTAAATCACTCGTCCTTGCCGATGACTTCGAAACGATGAACGAAGCGGCAATCGCTATCTAGCCGGAAAGCCCGAAGTAAAAAAGAGCCCCGCATTGCTGCGAGGCTCTTTCCGTATCGAGAACCGTGCGTGACGCACGACCGACATCATCTGCGCGGGTGCGCAGATTACATCATGTCGTAGCCGCCGCCCATGCCGCCCATGCCACCGGGGGCGCCGCCGCCGCCGTTGCCCTTGGGTTCCGGCTTATCGGCGATCAGCGTTTCCGTCGTGAGGATCAACGAACCGATCGATGCGGCATTTTGCAGCGCCGAACGCGTGACCTTGAACGGCTCGACGATGCCCGCCTGGAGCATGTCGACGAGGTCGCCCGTCATCGCATCGAAGCCCATGCCGGGCTTGGAGCCCTTCACGCGATTCACTTCGACGGAGCCTTCGTAGCCCGCGTTTTCCGCAATCTGGCGGAGCGGTTCTTCCAGCGCACGACGGATGATGTCCCATCCGATTTTCTCATCGGCCATACCCGGCTTGTGCAGGTCGTGCTTGTGCTCTTCCAGGGCCTTGATCGCGTGGACGAGCGACGAGCCGCCGCCGGGGATCATGCCTTCTTGAACGGCCGCACGCGTGGCGCTCAGTGCGTCTTCGATGCGGTGTTTTTTCTCTTTGAGCTCGGTTTCGGTCGCTGCGCCGACTTGCACGACGGCGACGCCGCCGCTGAGCTTGGCGAGACGCTCCTGGAGCTTTTCACGATCGAAGTCGCTGTCGGTCTCTTCGACCTGGCGCTTGATCTGCTCGATACGGCCCTTGATGGCGTCGGGTTTGCCCTTGCCATCGACGATCGTCGTCTCTTCTTTTGTGATCTTGACGGTCTTGGCTTGGCCGAGCAGTTCCGGCGTGACTTTGTCGAGCTTGAGGCCGAGCTCTTCGCTCACGACGGTCGCGCCGGTGAGGGTGGCGATGTCCTTAAGCATCTCTTTGCGGCGGTCGCCGAAGCCCGGCGCCTTGACGGCGACGGTCGTGAACGTGCCACGCAGCTTATTGACGACGAGCGTCGCAAGGGCTTCGCCTTCGACGTCTTCGGCGATGATGAGCAGCGGCTTCTGGACCTGAACGATCTTCTCGAGCAGCGGCAGAATGTCGGCGATCGCCGAGATCTTGCGTTCCGTCACGAGGATGTAGGGATCCGTGAGCGTGGCTTCCATGCGCTCAGAATCGGTGACCATGTACGGTGAGATGTAGCCCTTGTCGAACTGCATTCCGTCTTTGGTCTCGACTTCGGTCTTCGTCGATTTCGACTCTTCGACCGTGATGACGCCATCTTTACCGACGGCCTGCATCGCCTGCGAGATCAATCCGCCGATTTCGGCATCGTTCGCCGAGATCGATGCGACCTGAGCGATCTTTTCCGGGGTGTCGACCTTCTGAACGAGCTTTTCCATCTCGGCCACGGCCATCTCGACAGCCTTATCGATGCCCTTCTTGATGAGCAACGGGTTGGAGCCGGCCGTCACGTTACGGAGGCCTTCACGGATGATCGCTTGCGCGAGCACGGTTGCAGTCGTCGTGCCATCGCCCGCGATATCGTTCGTCTTCGAGGCGACTTCTTTGACGAGTTGCGCGCCCATGTTCTCGAACGTGTTGGGCAGTTCGATTTCTTTCGCGATCGTGACGCCGTCGTTCGTGATCGTCGGCGATCCAAATTTTTTGTCGAGAACGACGTTGCGACCCTTCGGACCGAGCGTTACTTTTACGGCATCGGCGAGGATGTTCGCGCCGCGTTCGAGTGCGCGACGAGCGGCTTCGTCGAAAATAAGTTCTTTAGCAGCCATTGTAGTTAAGCTCCCACGGTCGTGAGGACGTCTTTTTCACTAATAATGAGGTATTCTTTACCATCATCGTCTTTGTATTCGCTGCCGGAGTACTTCGAGTAGACGATGATATCGCCAACTTTAACTTCCATGTTCAGCTTGGTGCCGTTGTCGAGGGTGCGGCCGGAACCGACCGCCACGACTTTGCCCTTCTGGGGCTTCTCTTTGGCGGTGTCGGGCAAGAAAACGCCACCGGACGTTTTTTCAGCTTGCTCGACGTGCTCGACGACCAGACGATCGCCCAAAGGCTTGAGATTCACGAACGAATCCTCCTCGGAAACACGTAAAAAATGAGTTAGCACTCGTGGCAGGGTTCTGCCAGCCGTGAGATGTTAGCAGACTCACGGCGCGAGTGCAAGGGGGCAAACCGACCTTGCGCGCGGCACGGCCGAGGAAAGAAAACGGTCGCGGACCCGAAGGCTCGCGACCGTTCTGACTCAAGAAAGCGCGTGCGGCGCCTCCGGGAATTATTAGGGCGCGGAGGTCGGCGACGCGGTCGCCATCGGACTCGGGGATGCCGAGGCTACGGCAGTCGCGGTGGCCGAAGCAGTCGCGGTCGGTGAGGCGGTCGGTGACGCGGAGGCGCTTGCCGTGGCCGTCGGGGCGGCGGTGGCACTCGGCGTCGGGCAAGCTGTCGCGGTACCGGTCTGCGGGGTGAAGGCTGAGAGCGGTGCCTTCAATTTGAGGATCTCGTTTCCGTTTTGCGTCAGCTCGATTTGAATCCGCGATTCGTTCGTGGCTGCCACGATCGTCACCGGGCTCGTGAACGGATCGAAATGGTATTCCTGCTCGCCGCGACTTTCATCGTCGTGAGTCCGCTCTTTAACTTCGAGCGCGTACCGACCGCTTGGCGGCGGCGACGACATCGTATTGAGGCCGATCGTAACCGTCGTGCCGCAAACGGCGACGGTGATCGGGAGATTTGCCGGGAGGGTCTGATTATTATTGTTGATGACGACCGAAATCTGGCCCGAGTGAGCGTCCTCGTCTTCCTCTTGTTCTTCGGGCGCGTTTGCATTGAACTGGCCGTTGCCGTTCTGATCTTCGGCCGACGCGACGTGGATCGTCGGCGGAGGACCGGGATTGTAGGTCACGAGCGAGGCCGTGGCCGGAATCGTCGATGCAAGCACGATCGATGCGACGAGCGCGCTAGCTCCCGTACCGATCGTCGCGACGACGGTCGACCCGGCGGGGATCGCTTGCGTAAAGGTCAGCTCGGCAAAGCCGTTCTTATCGAGTGCGCCCGTCGCGACGGTCGCGCCGTTGTACGCGACCGTGATGGGTGTGCCTTCGATGGCAAGGTTGTGCCGGAGCGCGTACACCTGCGATGCACCGGCGAGCGTCACGCCGAGCTTCGTCGCCGACGATTTCGTCGTTACGGCGGGTGGGTTCGCGGTCGAAGACGCGCCGATTGCCGTGGGAGCGCTCCCGCCGCCGCCGCTACAGGCCGCAAGGCCGAGCGACGCCGTCGCGAGCAGACCGAGCGTAGTCGTCTGCAGACGAGCAAATTTCATAGAGAATCTCCTGGAAATGAGGTGGGTGTGCGCCACAACGGTAGCCGTTCGAGCTTCCGATCGGCGTTCCGAGCGCGACGAAGAATCGGTTTACCTTAACTAAACAATCGGCCACGAGCACCGTCCACTCGTGGCCGATGAGATCACATCTTGGGCGAGACGCTCGGCGCTCCGTTTCGAGAAAGGGTTGCCAAGCAGATTGCGCGTTCGTCGTTGCTGCCTACCCCTACGGCTATATCGCGAAGGTCACCGTCACGAACGGCTTGCCTGGCGCGCCCGATGACGCGGTATCGAGAATGTTGAGATTCGCGACACCAGTCGTGTCGATCGTCAACGTGCCAAGCGATGTCGATCCGTCCTCATCGAAGAGCGCGGCGGCTCCCGATGCGCAGACCAAGCACGATGCCCCGATCCGGACTTGCCGCGAGGCGAGCGACACGTCGATTCGTGCCCGATCCGAAGAAGGCGACTGCGTCGCGACCGTGCGGCGGTCGGACCCATCGCCTGCAAACGACGTCGCGACCGCAATGGTTCGCTGCACGACGCCGACCGATGTCGGCAGACTTCGCACGACCGTGCCCGAGCTCTCATAACACGGTGTGGGCTGCGACGAACCGAAGCAGCCCGATGCATCGAGCGTCGCCTTCTGCTGGGCGGTGAACGAGCCCGTCGCGACGACGCGACCGCTCGGTACGTCGGTGACGGCGTCGTTTGCAATCGAAGTCGTCGCCGTCCCGTTCGCACGAGTGAAGGAATAGGCGAGCGTTTCGCGCGCGATCGGCATGCCGAGTCGTGGCGCGAGCGGGCCATAGGCGTCGACCATCACGCTCGCGCGATCGTTGTCGGCATCGGCCGCCAGATGCGTCCACGAGCCAGCTGCGATCAAGCGCGCGGCGCCGCCTTGCGTTGGATCGAGCGGCGCTCCCACGCCGTACCCGTTCGGCGCCGCATATCGGCGAAAACCGTAGGTATTCGGTGCGCCGGGAACGATGGCGAGTGCGAGGTTTCCAGGCGACGCACACGACGTGCCCTCATTTTCGACGATGACGAGTGTCGGCGTGCTCGCGTTCGTCCACTGATAACACCAACCGGTGAAGAGCCCGCTCGCAACCGCAGTCGGCGTCGCGGGTGATGGGAAATTCGCAGGCACCGCGGTAAGGATCGGGTAGAGGCCGCTATCGGTCGCCCACGGCTGGAGCACGCTCGATGACGAAGTCGCCGCAAACGCGTCGCGGATTTGCGAGATCGGCGGCGCGATCGCGAGTTCGGCTTCGTCCTTGCGGTCATCGAAGGTCGAGGAGTTTCCGGCGAAAGCGAGATTGAGCGCCGCACCCGCACCCGACGACCCGCTCGTGAACGCGCCAACCGTGAAAAACGATCCCACGCCGCCCGGAGCCTCCGAACCCACCGCGCCGAGCGACGTCAAGAAATCCGTCGTAGCCGGAACGAACGCGCGATACGCACCGCTCGCATCGGCGAGGCCGAAGAAATTATACGAACCCGCAGCTCGCGGCGTCGACGCCTGCGTGAAAAGCGCGACATCCCCGGCGCCGGACGATCCCGCGTTGCCCGATATATTTCCGCTCACCGAGAATCCCGACGAACGCGGCAAAGTCGTGATCGCCGAAGTCGAGGCAAGGGCGATTGCAGCGGGGGACATCCGTACCGAGACCGATACCGTATCGAGCGTCGCGCTCGAAACCGACGGCGCGGTGTAGAGCGCCGCATTCGTGCCCGCAATCGGTGCGATCGTTCCCACAGACGCGCTCCAGGCGACGTTCGACTGACCGAGATTTGCCGGTAAGCCGACCGTATCGACGGGCTCGATGCTCAGCAGGATTGTATCGCCCGAAAAGACTTCACTCGCGAGCGGCAGGGTGCGAATGCCCGCGATCGTCGCATTCGTTTGCGGCCCCACGTGGCCGAGGACTGTCGCCGCCGTCGCAAGCGTAGCGCGTGCGGGGTCCTGGACTTTGATCGACGGCTGTGCTTCGGTGTCGCCCTCGAGCGTCGCTTCGTGCGCTTGCGCGTATACCGACATCGATGCCGTGAACCTTCCGCTCGCATCGGCGATCTGCGTCGACCCATCGGGATACGTCACGACGGCGCTTGGGACGGGCCCCTTGTCGGTAAACCCCGTCGGCAGTGCGGCACCGGCCGGTGAGACGACGATACCGCGCGTCGAACCGAGGGACACGAAGAAGTGAACCTGTGAAGTAAACGGCGGCGCGATCGAAGACCCCGTCGGGCTTGTCGGAAGTTGCGCGCCGGGGACGGTGGGAGAACCCGCAACGTTCGTCGTTGCCGACGACCCGGAACATGCGATGAGTGCGCTCGCAACGAGCGACGCAAGCGACGTGCTTCGGATGAAGGTCATCGTTTTTTTCATAAAACGCTTTCCAGATATGACGATGCGACGGAGACGGCCGCCGCACGATTATCGACGTTGAGTTTGCGTAAGATGCGAGCCACGTGATTGTTGATCGTAAAGGGGCTTAGTTCGAGCGCGACGGCGATTTCTTTATTGCTGCGACCTCGAGCGATCAATCGTAAGACTTCCCGTTCGCGATCGGAGAGCCCGAAATTCGTCTTTTCGATTCCGCGCGAAACGATGCGCGAATACCGAGCGACTAGTTCCGCGCCCGGCGACGTCCCGATCGATTCGAAGAGGCGTCGCTTATAGGTCCGGAACACCAGCCGCGCATCGTCGAAGGCATCGGACTGCGCGTAGAATTCGATCAAAAGCATGATCGTCTCTTCATCGAGCGGGTCGAGTTCGTGCGCGAGCCGTGCGCTCGCGACGGCAATGGCTTGGTCCCCGCCCGCCATGGCTACGCGCGCGAGCGTGCGGTTCGCATCTACGGCAGCCGTGCGCCATTGCGTCACGAACGGTGCGAGCCACCGCGCGACCGCGCGATCTTTGGGGGCGGCGGCGAGATCGCGCGCGACCGAATCGAGCAAGGTACGCGCTTCGCTCGCAGCGTTGCGCGCGAAGAGCAATTTCGCGCGCCCGAGCGCGGCAAACGCGCGTTGCACGTCGCTGCGCCCGAGATGATCGGTACACAATCCGATGGCGGTACTGTTGGAGTAGATGTAATTTCCCGCACCTTCGACGTCGGGTTCGAGCGCGCGACGTAAAGCGTGCAACGTGACACGGAGCGTCACTTCGGCGCCGGATTCCGCGTCGGGCCAGAGTGCCGAGAGTAACGTCGTTCGCGATACGGGCGCGTCGGCGAGGACGAGATACCGCAAGAGCTCCGCCGCTTTTTTTCGCGTAAAGCGCGCGTCGCGCTCGCCGAAACATGCGGCGCCGATCGTGACGCGAAGTTCGCCGATCACGTCGACGACGAGCGGCTCGACGTAGAGATTCCGCGGCAACGACGCGAACGTTCGCGCCGAAATAGCCACGAGTTGCTCGTCATCATGCAACAACGCGAGCGCGAGTCGCGCCGCGCGCTGCCCATCTAGGGCCGCGAGGAGACGGAGCGCCGCGACGCGACCTACTGCCGAAGCCGTCGTATCGAGCGCGAGCCTTTCGTACGTATCGCCGTCGACGTTTCGCGCGCTGAGATATCCCTCGGCGCGCTCGACCGAAACGCCGATTCGAAGTGACCGCATCAAGACCGTTTGCGCCGCGACCGGCGCGACATCGAGCGCATAAGCGATGCGACCGAGTTCGATGGCAATGAGGATGTCGTCGATTTCGCTGCGGCTCTTCGCATCGTCGCCATCATTGCATGCCGCGCGATAGAGCCGCGCGACCATCGCGCCGACGCGATCGCCGAGCGCATCGTATGCGCCCCGCGCGGCTTCGAAGGCAAACGCCGCCTGCGCTCGGCCTTCGCGCGATTCGATCAGTCGCGCGCTTACCAACAGAACGTTTGCGAGCATTCCGCCGTCAGCGATAAAGGTCGCACGCGCCTTCGCACTATCGAGGGCCATACGGACCGTGTCCACTTCTCCCGTAGCGAGCGCGATCTCGGCTCGAAGCAAATCGTATTGGACACGGACGAGCGCGTTACGTTGTTGGATCGAACTTCGCAAATCTTCATAAAGATCTCTCGCAAGCTCGACGCCCGGCGGATCGAAAGCGAGCGCGCAGAGTCCTTGCAGAATGATCGCATCGGCACGTTCGTCCTCGTTGTGCGTGGCGCCGAGTCGCGCTTCGGCATCTTTGGCAAGTGCGAGCGCCCGCGGCAAATCTTCGCGTAACATGTAGTGCACGCGCGCTTGCATGAGGAGCGCGAAACCGACGTGGAAATCGGCACTCCCGCGAAAGAACTCCTCCGCGAGTTCCGCGTATTCGAGCGCCTTGTGCCACTGACCGCGCCATCCGTGCGCGATCGCGATGCCGATGAGAATGGGATCGGTGTGACGTTCTTCGGCGAGCTCGAGACGTTCGGCGATACCCAAGTGTTCGAAAGCTTCGTCGTACGCACAACGCGCAGCGATGGCCATGCCCAAGAGATAATGGCCGATGCGTCGATAGCCCTGACCGCCGTCGAACTCCGGGGATTCGGCGATCGCTAGCGCTTCTCGAAAATAGCCTTCGCTTGCGGCAAACGTCCCGTGTCCTTGAAGCCGGAAATTTCCCGACGCGACGCCGCGCTCGAGCAGCGCGATACATTTCGTGCGGCGGTCGCCGAGCGCGTGTGCGGCTTTGTAGCACGCCGCGAACTGCTCCGTCGCCGCATCGTACCGACCGATACGCTGGAGCGCGAGGCCGTGCAGGCGATAGAGCATCGGCTTTTGACGCTTGACGTCGTCGGGAACTTGACTGAGCAGATTGAAGAGTTGTGGCAAACGGTCCGAGTAGCGAATCGCGAGTGTCGCCTCGTGCACGTACTCGACGATCTCGAGAAAATCGCCCGCTTCGATGAGTTGACCCAAGGCCTCGACCGTCTCGCCGCGATTGCGCAGATATTCCGAATACCGCCGCCGTTTCGCGCGTTCGAATTCCGGGACTTCGACGCGCATGCGGCGTAACAAAAATTCACGAAAAAGTTGATGGAATTGCCAAGCCGCCTGCGAATTCTCGAGGTAGACGCCACGCGCGACGAGGCGCTCGATCGTCGCCGCCGCGTCGTCGCGGCCGAGTAACATCGTAGCGGTCGCTTCGTCGAACGATGCCGGGATCGCGAGCGTCATCAAGTCGTTGCGATCGCCCGGCGCGAGATGCGCGACGACTTCTTGTGCGAGAAAATCGAACGCGTGATCGCGGACGCCTGCGAAGATCGCATCGAACGAGACGCCGCCTGAGGCGGCGAGTGACGCGCCGAGTCGCACGGCGATCGTCCAGCCTTGCGTCTGCGTCGCCAAACGATCGCCGCGCTCGCGATCCCCCACGAGTTGGGCCGCTTCGTCGGCGGTAAAACGTAGATCGCGTTCTGCGATCTCGATGAGCCGTCCGGCATTGCGTAATTTAGCGATTGGGGCGAACGTGAGCGGTCGGCGCGAAGCGAATGCCGCGTGCACGCGCGGCGGCATCTCGCGCATGAATTCACCGACGAAAGCGACCGTTGCTACGTCATCGAGGACACAGTGAAGATCGTCGATGAAAACGACGAGCCGTTCGGCGCGCTCTTCGGTGACGACGTAAAGTTCGTTGATCAGCGCGCGTGCCACGAGCACGGGGTCGGCAATGCCCGCATCGACGAGCCGCTGCGCCGAATCACCGAGATCCGGAAGGGCGGCGTGGAGCGTCGTTCCCAGCCGTTCCACGAATGCCGAAAGAGAGGCATCGCGCGGCGCCAGCGCGACCCACGCGGTCGTGACGTTCGCTACGTCGAGTCGGCGTTGCCACGCGGCCATCACCGTCGATTTCCCGTAGCCGCCGCTGCCGACGACGAGCGCCGCCGTGACGGTCGGAAGTCGGTCGGCGATCGCGTCGAGACGCGGTCGAGCCAGGAAATAGCCCGCATCCGGACTGGGCGGCCGGCCGGAGATCATGGCGCGGTCTTCTCTGCCTGGCTTCGAGACACCACCGAGCGCCGTGCGCACGAGCACGCTCCCCGCACCCGACATGCGCCCGCCGGGTGGCGTTCCGGCCGCTAAAGCGTCCATGGCGCCACGTTAACACTCGGCGCGACCCGTCGCGTGTTGCCCCGAACGCGCGACGTTAGTGAAGGGTAACTAACGTTACAGCTTGATTTCCAAATTCAGCGCGGCCTGGATCGGAAGCGTCGTTCCGACGAACCCCGTGTTGAGATTGTTGTTGAAGACCCCATACGGATACTTGAACTGAACCGGTGTGCCCGCAACCGGGATGAAGTTGCCCGAGGGGCCAAGGCCCGCGCCGCCCGAGGGAAGTTGTGAATAGACGCAGATGCGCTTGTCGTCCCACGCATAGCCGCGCTGGAAACACGTATCGACGAGCCCGGTGAGTGCGAGCGAGATTTTGACGTTTTTCGCCGCTTCATACGATGCGGCGACGTTGAACGTGAGACGCGACGGTTGATCGAAGGCACCGATCGTATCGAACTTCCCCGTAAACGCATCGGGGATGAGCACGAATGAATTCCCCGAGAGCGCGGATCCGCCGCACGACTTGGGATCCGCCGCATACGAGCCGTCGGCGGCCGCGATGCCCTTCGACGCACAGCCGTTGGGCGCGTAACCCGGATAGGCAAGCGGTGAACCATATTTGGCACCCGAGCTGTACGTAAGGCTCGGCGTGATCGTCGCGCGTCTGTGCTTGTAACTCAGGATGAGCGAAGCGACGTGCGGCGTTTCGTAGCCGTTCTCTCCCGTAAACGGTTGCGGAATCTGATCGTAGGTCGTGTACTGCGCGCTACGATCCATAAGCGGTTGCGCCGCTGCTCCGAAGTACGGGTTGCGAACGGGGACGCTCGTCGCATCTGTGGAGGCAAACGTCGCGACAGCATTGGAATTGGACGCGCCTGGTGCGAGGCCGCAGAGCGCGGTATTAGCTTTCGTGATCGTCGCACACGCCGACGTGTACGAATTGTACTCTTGGATGTACTGGTTCAGCCCGTCGATCACGTTCGTGCCCGAGGGGAAGTCGTTATAGCGGATGCGACTGCGCGTGTACGTATACGCGAGTTGCGAGGCCAGACCGTCGCGACCGAACTCGCCCTTTTTAATCGCGAGTTCGAGACCGCTCGAAGTTTGCTGGCCGACGTTGAAGCCCGCAACGACGCCGCCGACGCCGATCGGCACGGGTTGGAGTTGATTGCGCGTGCTCCGAAAGAACGGCGTGAGTTTGAACGAGATATCCGTCCCGCGTAGGTGCTTTTCGAGTGAAAAGTCGGCGTTGTAGGACGTGTCGGGCCGAAGGTTATGAATCGGTGTGTTGTAGCCGAGGGTCAAGAAATTCGCGCCGAGGAAGCTAGCGAGGTCGGAATTGACCCCGTCGTACTGAACCCACGCCGTGTTGACCGGTCGCGCGTATACGCCGAACGATCCGCGCAGCACCGTGTCGCTATCGAGCGCGTACGTCGCCCCGAAACGCGGCTGGAAGATCGTCGCCGAGATGTTCTTCGCGGTCGTGTTGCGCAGATTCGCCTGGCGATAGCCCGGCCCGAGTTTCGCACATGATGCATCCGTAGCACCGGGGCCGATATTGACGGGTGCGAGGCCGCCGAGTCGATAGCAGTTTTCATTGTCGTATGCGTTGAACCAGAACGCGCGCGCCGCATCGCCCGTCGTATCGGCGAGCCGATCGTTGTAGTTTTCGACGCGCGCGCCGAGCGTGATCGTGAGCTTATCGTTGGGCCGAAATTCATCCGTAATCGCGCCCGCCGTGAATGCGGGTGAGACTTTGTTGAAGCGCGTGCTTACGAAGCCGGCATCCGTCGCGAGCCACTGCGCGGTCGTCATCGTGCCGTCGGGTGAAATGACCGCAGCGCTTCCCGTCGGTAACGTATAAGCGGGGTCCGCGGGCGATCCCGGCGCATTACCGGGAAATTTGCCTCGTGCGCCCGATACGAAGCAACTCGCAACGGCAGCGGTTGCCGGATCGTAACAATTGCCGCGCGCGTCGACGAGATTCGTGAACGCATATCCCGGCGTGTTACCGGGAAAACCGTAGGAGTACGTGCGGCGCACTTGCGCCGCCGTGTAGGAACCCGTGAGCGAGAGGAGGTGTTTGCTCGAAAGTTGATTCGAATAGTTTGCGTTGAAACCGACCGTATGGCTCGGAAGCTCGTAGTCGTTGAGTTCCGCGCCGTAATATCCCGTAAACTGCGCGTTCGCAGGGCCACCGATAAACCAATTCGAGTACTCGGTGTAACCGTACAGCCGTAGATACGACGACGAGCTGAAATTGCGCTGATATTGAAGCTTCGCGAGCGCCACGCCGTTATCGGAGTAATCGCGATCGTTGTTCGGCGCGTTGGCACCGAAGGCGCGAACCCCGGGTCGATAATTCGACTGATACACCGTTCGCACTTTGGTCGGATCGACGGGCGCATACAGCGGACCCGTATACGTGTAGCCATCGTGAAAGAAGGCGTTACCGTTGTTGCCGACCGCTTGTGCGACGTTGGCCGGGCCACCCTGATCGTTGATGCTGCTGAAATACTTCGCGACGACTTCGCTCGTGAGGTAGAGCAGTTGGATATCGTCTTTGCCGCCGTCACCATGGTGTGGGATGCCGAGGTGGAGATTTACGACGTTCTCGCGATCGGTCGTCGTCGCGATCGAATACGTGGTGCCCGGGGCGTAATTGATCTTCCCCGGGGTTCCGTCATAGAGATTGAAGCGTCCCGGAATATAGACGGGGTAGAAGAGTTGCGGATCGCTGCCGCCGTTGAATTGATCGGCATAGCGGTAATCGTTGTTCACGCCCGCGAGTCCGACATAATAGGAGAAGAGTCGATTCTTCGTGGCGCCGCCCGCTTCGAACGAAAACTTGTGGTAGAAGCTTGGACCGCCGACGCCGATGTTCGCCTGCGCGAAGCCGGGATACGTGCCCGTGCGGATCACCTGATTGACGTAGCCCGCAATGCCCGAAGCGTCGGCAGTTGCCGGCGTGCCGCCCGTGTAGACTTGCAGTTCTTGTTGGCCGATGTTCGAGAGCACGGTCTGCGGCGCGTTGTCGTAGACGCGATTGACGGGGATGCCGTCGAGTTCGTAGCCGACCTGATCGATATCGCCGCCACGAATGCTGACCGTCTGAAACCAGCCCTGTTGGCCTTGCTGGACGTTCACGCCGGGCACCGAGGCGATCGCGCTGTAGGCGGAGTTTAACCCGCCCGGACCGCCGAGGGCTTGCGCCGCTTCGGCGCCCGCGGCGTTGATCGAATACACGTCACTCGTGGTGCCGGGCCGAATCAGATCGTTCGAGGCACGCGCCTTTACACGACCGATCGTTGCGAGCGATTTGCTCAAAGCTACCGGAAGCGTCTGGGTCTGATCGGCGAGCACCGTGACGCCCGTAAGCGATGCGGGATCGTACGACGCGAATTCGATGCTAATCACGTACGTATCGGGCGCGAGTGAGATGAAGCGAAATGCGCCCGACCCGTCGGTCGTCGTCCCGATCGATTGCGAAGGGGAGACCGCATTGACGCGAGCACCGACGAGCGGCGCCTGCGTCTTCGCATCGACGACACGACCGACGATGCCTCCCGTCGTTCCCGCGCGCGCTCCGGCGAACACACCGGCAACGAATGCGAAGATCAAAAGTGTAATACTACACGTCCGTACCATTTACACGACTTCGCCGGAGGCCTCCGACCTTACTCCTGCCGGATGGGACGACCTCGGTTCAGAATTTCAAGAAATGGCGGAGCGGTTCGATCGCATACCGCGAGATGAGGGTGAGCGGAAGTTTCGGATCGACGATGCCCGACGCGCTCAAGAGCGCGAACCCCAACAGAAAGAGCGCGGTGAAGATCGAGAACATCCGCAGCCCTTTGTCCCACTCTTTTTGAAAGTACGGGAGCAAGATGACGACGGTCGCCGCGACGATGAGCACGAAAGCCAGCGGCGTACGAAACGACGTATCCCAGAGTTGCCCGTGCGGCAACTCACTCACGCGCATCAGCACGAGATAGACGAAGACCGCGACGAGATAGGCGACGGCGATGAGCCCGAGCAGTTGCACCAGGTCCCAAAGCCAGAACCCCTTGGGCTCGTATCGCGAACGCGTTCGAGGACTCGGCGGTAAGCGACTCACGCGGACACCGTTCGCGGGCTCCGCATGCGATTCCGTCGAAGACCGTTGTGATGCAAGACCGAATATTGCCATTCCCGGCACTCGCCGTCCCCGGCGCCATTGCGGGGCTCGTTGGCGCCGTGTTGATCGATGCGTATCTGTTGCTCACGCTCGTCGTTGCGGGTCATCTCGTGACCGTTTCGGGCTTTTACCAGTACGTCGCATCGGGCGCGCTCGGCAAAGCTGCGTACGCGACCCCGGGCTCCGTCGCATTGGGGATCGCCGTTCACGTCGTCGTCGCAATCGCCTGGGGCATCGGCTACGCCTACGTCGCCGCGCGAACGCCGCAGGTGCTCTCGCGACCGTTGCTCTCGGGAACCGTCTTCGGGATCCTCGTCATGGTCTCGATGCAACTCGTCGAAGTTGCCGCGAACATCTACGTTTTGCCAAACACCGTCCTCTTCTTCAATGGCATCATCGCGCACGTCGTCTTCTTCGGGTTGCCGGTTGCCTACATCGTCGAACGTCGTCTCGGAGCGCGAGCCGCGCATTGATCGCTTCGCTCGAGATCGATCTCGACGCGATCCGACGTAACGTCGCCGCCCTCGGCGCGCTCGTCGCACCCGCGCGTTACGCTGCGGTCATCAAAGCGGATGCCTTTGGCCACGGTGCCCTCGAAGTCGCACGTGCACTCGCAAACGACGTCGCGATGTTCTGCGTTTACCGCGTCGATGAAGCCATCGCCCTCCGCGCCGCAGGTATCGCCACACCGCTCCTCGTGCTCGGCCCCGTCGAATCGCACGATGTTGCCGCGCTCGTCGCGAGCCACGCGGCCGTGGCGCTCTGGAGCACGGGTGGCTTCGCGCGCGATCTCGGGCGAGCGGCTCGGGCGAGCGGACGACGCGCACCCGTTCACGTGAAAATCGATACGGGCGTCACACGGCTCGGGCTCGACGCCGACCGCGCACCGGCGGCGCTCGCACGGATCGGCGCCGACGATGCGCTCGACGTCCGCGGCGTCTTCACGCATCTCGCGGCAGCCGAAGAACTCGAATCGGCGTTCACGCACGCGCAACTCGACCGATTCGCTGCGGCGACCGCTTCTTCGCGCGAGTGGTTCGTGGAACGCGGTGTCGTCGCACACGCCGCAGCATCCGCTGCGGCAATGATCTATCCGCAGGCGCGTCTCGACATGATCCGCGCCGGAATCGCGACCTACGGAATCTGGCCATCACCGGAATCCCAAGCGGCCGCATCGACTGCGCTTTCGCTCGAAGCGGCGCTCGCGTGGCGCACCAAACTCGTCGTCGTGCGCGACGTCGAGGCGGGGCGCAGCGTGGGATACGGCTGCACGTTTACGACATCGCGCGCGTCGCGCATCGCCGTCCTCCCGATCGGCTATGCCGAAGGTCTCCCGCGTGCGTTATCGGAGACGGGTAGCGCGCTCGTGCGCGGTACCCGCGTCCCATTCGTCGGACGCGTCTGCATGAATATGGCCTTCGTCGACGTGACCGACGTACGGCAAGCCACGACGAACGATACGGTGACGCTTATCGGCACCGACGGCGACGCAACGATCGGTGCGAACGACCTCGCGTCATGCGCGGGAACGATCGGCTACGAACTCCTCGCGCGCTTACCCGCGCACGTTCCGCGCATCTATCGGGGAGGACGCGCGAACGCCGCGATCGCTTCGGCGACGTCGATGGTACCTTCGTAAATCGCGCGCCCGACGATCGCGCGATCGACGCTCGGTCCCGTTCCGCTCGCGACCGCATACAGATCGGCGAGCGACTTCGCGCCACCGCTCGCGGTGACGCGCATCGCGGTGAGCCCGCCGACATGTGCGAGCGCCGCGATATCGTAGCCCGTGCCCGCGCCATCGCGCGCGATCTCCGTATAAACGATGCGTTCGACGCCCCAGCGCCCGAGTTCGAGCACGACCTCGTCGCGGTCGCGCCCCGTGCCTTCGAGCCAGCCGCGCACCGCAACCGCACCGCCGCGCGCGTCGACACCACCGACGACGCGCGCGCCGAGCGCGTCTACGATCGCACGCGCGATCTCGGGCGCTTCGACGATGATCGTGCCGATCACGATCGCATCGGCACCAGCCGCAATGCGTGCATTCGCATCGGCGAGCGTGCGGATTCCGCCACCCGTTTGCACGCGCGCGTCCACGCCCGCGCAGATGGCGCGAATCGCCGCGAGATTTTCACCCGTGCCGAAGGCACCGTCGAGATCGACGACGTGGATCGTACGCGCACCCGCACGCTCGAACGCGCGCGCGCGGTCGAGCGGATCGCCGTCATAACGTGTCTCTCGCGCGGGATCCCCGTAGAGCAAACGCACGCAGCGTCCGCCGCGTAGGTCGATCGCCGGCACGATTTCGAGCGGTCGTGCGGCGATCACGCGAGTGCGGCCGTCCCGCAGAGCGCGATGAAATTATCGAGCAGCAGCGCGCCCGTCGCCTGACTCTTCTCGGGATGGAACTGCGTTGCCATCACGTTCTCGCGCGCGACGATTGCGGCAAAGCGTTCGCCATGCGTCGTTGCGGCGAGCGTGTGCGCATCGACGACGGCGCGATAGCTGTGCAAAAAATACGCGTATGCGTCGGCGCCGAGGCCGCGCACGAACGGATGTGCGCCGACGATCTCGAGCGCGTTCCAGCCCATATGCGGCACGCGCGGCGCGGCGACGAAGCGTGTCACGAGCCCGGGAAAAATGCCGAGCCCGGCATGATCGCCGTGCTCGTCACTTCGATCGTAGAGAATCTGCATGCCCACGCAAATCCCGAGAAAGGGCCGTCCCGCCGCGATCGTCTCGCGCACCGCGAGATCGAGGCCGCGATCGGCGAGCGCGTCCATCGTCGCGCCGAATGCGCCGTCGCCCGGCAGGATCGCGGCACGCGCGCGGGCGACGACCGCAGGATCGGAGGTCACGGTGAAGGTCGCGCCACGGCGTCCGAGTGCGGAGACGAGCGATCCGATATTTCCGCCGCCGTAATCGACGACCGCGATCACGAGTTATCCGCCAACGATGCTCGCTTCGTTCGGCATCGCGGGTCCGCTCGGCATCTTCGATGCCGACCCGTTGGTCTTCGAACGCGCATCGAGACTCACGTACGACCGCAACGTCGGCCCGACGTACAGTTGGCGCGGACGCGTAATGCGCTGATCGGGATCCTCGATCATCTCTTTCCAATGCGCGAGCCAACCGGTCGTCCGCGAAAGTGCGAAGACTGCGGTGAACATGTTGATCGGAATGCCGAGCGCCTTCATGATGAGGCCCGAATAGAAATCGACATTGGGATAAAGCTTTCGCGAGACGAAATAGTCGTCTTCGAGCGCGAGACGTTCGAGCTCTTTGGCCATTTCGAAGAGCGGATCGTCGCCGAGGTCGAGCTCTTCGAGCAGCTCGCCGTAGATGCGCTTCATGACCTTCGCGCGCGGATCGTAGCTCTTGTAAACGCGGTGACCGAAGCCCATGAGCCGGAATGGATCGTTCTTATCTTTCGCGCGACGAATCGCATCGGGAAGCGCCTTGACGGAACCGAGTTCTCGCAGCATCGCGACGACGGCTTCGTTCGCGCCGCCGTGAATGGGCCCCCAGAGCGACGAGATGCCGGCCGCCACGCATGCGAACGGATTCGCGCGGCTCGAACCGACGGTGCGCACGGTCGAGGTCGAGGCGTTCTGTTCGTGATCGGCCTGTACGATGAAGAGTGCGTTCATCGCTTTGGTGAAGATGGGGTTGGGCACGTAGGCCTCGGCCGGAACCGAGAACATCATGTGCAGAAAGTTCGAGCAATAGTCGAGATCGTTACGCGGATAGACGAAGGGTTGGCCGACGGTGTACTTGTACGCCATCGCGGTAATCGTCGGGATCTTCGCGACGAGGCGATCGATCGAAATCAGACGTTGCATCGGATCGTACACGTTGATCGAATCGGGATAGAACGCCGAGAGCGCGCCCACGACGCCGAGCATGACCGCCATCGGATGGGCGTCGCGGCGAAAACCGTGATAGAAGCTCGAGATCTGCTCGTGCAACATCGTGTGATGGCAGATGTCGTATTCGAATTTCGCGAGTTCGGACGCCGAGGGAAGTTCGCCGAAGAGTAAGAGATACGCGACTTCGACGAACGAGCTCTTCTCGACGAGTTCGTCGATCGCGTAGCCGCGATAGAGCAAGACGCCTTTTTCGCCATCGACGTACGTGATCGCCGACCTGCAACTCGCCGTCGACGAGAAACCGGGATCGTACGTGGTGACGTTTGAGCCGTCGAGCAGATTGCGAACGTCGATGGCGTCGTGTCCCAGCGTGGATCGCATGAGCGGGAGGCGTGTGGCATCGGCACCCGTCTCGGTGGTCAGCGTGTAGTCAGACATCGGCTACGCGAGCAGTCCTTTCGTCGAGGGAATCGACACATCGGCAGTGATCGCTTTGGCCGCTGCGAACGAGCGCGCGAATGCCTTAAACGAGGCCTCGCAAAGATGGTGGGAATTCGCGCCCGCGAGTTGCACGAGGTGGAGGTTGAACCGCCCGTTCTCGCTCACGCTGTGAAAGAAGTGCGAGACGAGTTCGGTCTTGAGATCGCCGAGATTTTCAACGGTAAATTTCACGGTAAAATTCAGCCATGCGCGGCCCGAGAGATCGATGCTCCCGAGTACGAGTGCGTCGTCGAGCGGCACGGCGAGCGAGCCGAAACGCGCGATGCCGCGTTTCTCGCCCAGTGCCGTGTAGATCGCTTGGCCGAGCGCGATACCCACATCCTCGATGAGGTGGTGGTGATCCATACCGTCGCCCGTCGCCCGCAGCATCAGGCCACAGCCCGAATGCTTCGCAAACGCGTCGAGCATGTGATCGAGAAACTTTACGTCCGTACGAATTTCGCACGGGCCACCGTCGAGATCGAGGTCGAGTGCGATCGACGTCTCTTTGGTTTCGCGCGAGATCGTGGCGCGACGCGGGGGCGAGATCATCGTTTACGTTCCAATTCCGGTGCGGCCGCGCGGAGTTCGATCTGGACGTACGCTACGGGAGCTTGGCCCACGTAGGTCGCTTGCGGCCAGATCAATCGATTGTCGGCGAGTTGTTCCAAGACGTGCGCCGTCCATCCGGCCATGCGACTACATGCGAGGAGACACGCGAATTCATCGGCCGGAATCCCGAGGGCGTGCAGGGTCGGCGCGGCATACAATTCCACATTCGCCGCGAGCGGCCGGCCGGGCTTCACGCCCGCGAGTGCCGCCGATGCCGCATCTTCGAGCGCGCGTGCGACCGCGTGCCACGTGGCGTTCGTCGCTTCGCAGAGATCGCGGCAGAGCAGGTCGAGATGCTTGGCGCGCGGGTCGCGAACCCGATATTCGCGGTGCCCCATGCCCATGATGCGTTCGCCACGCCCCAAGATATCCGCAACGTATGCCGCGGCATCGGCTGGTTTGCCGATCGCGAGCAACATCTCCATCACTTGACCCGGTGCGCCGCCCTGCAGATCGCCTTCGAGCGTCGCGAGCGCCGAGGTTACGGCGGCGAAGAGATCTGCGCGTGTCGACGCCGTCATGCGCGCCGCGAACGTCGCTGCATCATACGAATGATCGGCGAGCAAAATGAAATACGCATCAAGCGCGCGCTCCGCTTCGGGGATCGGCATCCGCCCCGTGCGCATGTAGAGAAAGTTCGCCGCGAGCCCCAGATGCGGAAGCGGGTCGATCGGTTGGAGCCCGCGTCGCAGGCGATCCCACGCGGCGACGATCGTCGGCGTTTTCGCGATGAGGCCGATCGCGGTGCGCGGCGTGGAGAGGTGGGCGCCATTCTCTTGATGCGGTGCGAAGAGCGCGAGGGCGGAGACGACGGTCCGAAGGACATCCATCGGCCAAGCGCCCGTCGGGATCTCGCGCATCATGGCGAGGATCGCCGGCGACAGAGCACGATTGGCCGCGAGACGGACGCCGAGATCGGCGAGTTGGTGAGTCGTCGGAAGCGCGCCGAAGAGCAGGAGATGCACGACTTCTTCAAACGATGCATCCATCGCGAGATCGTCGATGTCGTACCCGCGATAGCGTAAGCGACCGGCGGCACGATCGACGTCGCTCAGAGCGGTCGAGCCGACGATGACGCCCTCGAGGCCGCGGTCGACGACCGTCCCTGAACTCCCCATCGCGCCCGAATTCGCCAAGCTAGGTGCGGTTTCCATGCAGTCTCACGCGCCCGCTTGGGTTTTCGTCGGTGCCGTTTCGAGCGACCGCGGAAGCGGTGTGGGTTTGCGGCGCTTGATCGGGCGGTTAATCGTGATGACCGCACGGGCATGACTGCCACCGTCGAAGCGCCGCGTCGCACCGAATTCCGCTGCGAGCGTACGGACGATGAAGAGCCCCCGCCCCGTCTCGGCAAACGTGTCCGCGGGCAGGTGCGGCGCGTGTGAGAAGCCGCGTCCGCGATCGAGAACGCTCAGGACCGGCAGCGCGCCCGAGGCATCGAGAACGACTTCGCACGATCCCGGCGCGTGGCGGACCACGTTTCCAACGAGTTCGGAGAAGATCATGTCGGCGTCGCCGAGCTGGGCTTCGTTCGCTCCCGCCGCAACGAGCGTCGCCGAGATCGACGCGTGCGCCTCGTGTGCGGCCGCGCGATCGTCGGAGCGAAATGCGAACCTGCGAAAGCGCGAATCGCCGTCGTCACGATCGAGGCCGAGTGCGAGGATCGCGACGTCGTCGGTCGCCCCATTGGGAAGGACGAGCGCGGCGAGGCGATCGGCCGCCGGTGCCGTCGATGGAACGCCGACGCGCGCGACCGCATCGCGCAAACGGCGTTCGCCCTCGATGAAATCGTGCGTCGATTCGACGAGCCCGTCGGTGTAGAGCGCGAGGAACGAACCCGCGGCCAAAACGATCTCGCGCGCCTCCGTATCGCCCTTGCGCCGCACGCCGAGCGGCAATCCGGGCGCAGAGAGTTCGATCACGCTGCCATCCGGAAGCCGGACGAACGGCGTCGGATGCCCGGCGAGCGCGTAGGTAAGGACGTGCGTTACGGGATCGAAGACGCCGACGAATGCCGTGACCATGCGATCGGAGGCGTCTTCTCGGAGCGTTCGATCCGCCGCTTCCAAAATCGCGATCGGATCTGCATGAATCTGTGCGGCGCCACGCATCGCCTGGCGCATCGCGACCATCGTGATCGCCGCGCTGAGCCCGCTGCCCGCGACGTCGCCGATCGAGATGACCACGCGGCCGTCGAGTAATCGTAAGGCATCATACCAATCGCCGCCGACCGCCGCTTCGCGTTTGCCCGCACGATAGAGCGCCGAGAACGTGAGCCCCGGCACGTCGGGAAGCCGCGCCGGCAACGACGCGCGTTGGAACGCTTCGGAGACGCGATGGGCGACGACAAAACGCGCCTCGAGATTCGCCTGTTGGATCTTGTGATCGTCGATATCCGTGCACGTACCGAACCAGCAGCCGATCGCGCCGTCCGAATCGCGGAGCGGAGCGGCACGCGCGAGGAACCAGCGATAGGCGCCGTCGCCTCGGCGCAAGCGCAACTCGATCTCGTACGTGGTGCCGGCTTCGAGTGCGGCCGCCCAGCGCTCGCGCACGGCGGAGACATCCTCCGGCGCGGTCACGTCCCAAAATGCGCTCGGATCGCGGGCGAGATCTTTTTCCGCAAGCCCCGTGTACGAGGTCCACGCATCATTGTAATATTCGATCGCTCCCTTCGCGCTGGAGCGCCAGACGAGTTGTGGGATCGCTTCCGCGATCGTCGCGAGGTCGCGGTCGCGCGTCGCGGAGCCTTCGCTTGCAATCTCGCGCATCCGAACGGCGTGTTCGCCTGCGACCCGCAGCGACTCGGTACGATGCGTGCGACGTAAGAGTTCGTCGTATCGTTCGACGATGACGAGCACGGTCGCGAGAACGAGTATTTCGATCGCGACGTCTCGCCACGCGGCACCTTGGGGCACGCGGCGTTCGATGAGCGCCAGGGCGAACGCTACGCCGATACCGATCGCAATGGCCGCCCGCAAGCCGTAGGCGCGCGCGAGCAAGACCAGCGGAACGACCTGCGCGTACATCACATGCGCCGACGGCAATACGGCATCGAGCGCCGCGATCGCGACGCCGAGGCCGATGACGATAGCGGCGGTTTTAGCTCGCATCCACGAGCGCGCGACCCCGGTCGAGCGCGGCGCGCACCAAACGTTCGACGAGCGTGTCGAACGGAATGCCGGCTGCCGCGCAGACCTCGGGAAAGAGGCTGGTCGGCGTCATACCCGGCAGCGAGTTGATCTCCAGGATGAACGGCCGCCCCGACGCCATCACGATGAAATCGGTGCGCGAGTAGTCGCGCAAACCGAGCATGCGATGCGTCGAAAGCGCGAGCATCTGTAGGCGGTGGGCGAGATCGTCGTCGATGTGCGCGGGCGTTTCGTGGCGGCTTCCGCCCGGCGAATACTTCGCGTCGTAATCATAAAAATCGGAGTTTTGCGGCACGATTTCGACGATCGGGAGCGCGGCCCCGAAGAGCACGCCGCAGCCGAACTCCCGACCGGGTACGAACTCTTCGGCGAGGATCGTCGAGCGATTGGCAGAGAGATCGAGCATCGCACGCGACCATTCCTCGTGCGTGCGGACGATCGAAACGCCCACGCTCGAACCTTCGGTACGCGGCTTGACGACGAGTGGGAGGTTGAGCGATCCGGGCAAGAGCGGCAACGTCCCGCCATCGAAATCGAACGTATCCCAGGCGGGCGTCGGCAGGCCTTCGGCCGAGAGGAGTTTTTTGGTAAAGTGCTTGTCCATCGAGATCGCGCACGAGCGCAGATCGCTTCCCGTATACGGCACGCGCAGCCAATCGAGAACGCCTTGGATCGTGCCGTCTTCACCACCCGCTCCGTGAAGAGCGTTGAAGACGACGTCGGGTTCGAGGTCGACGATCGCGCGCGCGAAATTCGCGTCGAAGTCCAGCGTCCGCACGTCGTATCCCAGGCGCTCGAGTGCGGCTGCGATCCCGCGACCGCTCGCGATCGAGACCTCGCGTTCGGTACTCGGGCCGCCCATGACGACCGCGACGAGCGCCTTCATACGAAAGCTCCGACGAAGTGGACTTCGAGTTCGAGTTCCACGCCGAAACGCTCGACGACCGTACGCCGCACGCGCGCGAGCACGGCCGCCGTCTCGGCCGCCGTCGCGCCGCCGCGATTGACGATAAAATTCGCGTGCATCTCCGAGACCTCCGCGCCGCCTTCGCGCATCCCCTTGCAGCCCGCGGCCTCGATCAATCGGCCCGCCTTATCGCCCGGCGGATTACGAAAACACGACCCGGCGCTTGGATACTGCAACGGTTGTGAATTCTTGCGCCGAACGAGCCGTTTTTGGAGCACGTCGCGCACCGTCGCGGGATCGCCGCTTTCGAAGCGCAACGTCGCGTGCGTCACCACGGCATCCCGCGCGAGCGTCGTGTGGCGGTAAAAGTATTGTGGCGTTACCGCGTGAGGCTCGGGCTTGGAGGGCGTCTGCACCGAGACGTCGCGCACGAACTCGCCGAACTCGCGATCCGTGCCCGCGTTCATCCGCAGACTGCCACCGACGCTGCCCGGAATTCCGGCGAGCGAATCGATCCCGATCGCTCCGAGCGACGCGCCTTGTGCTACGACGAGCGGGAGCGAAGCCGATGCGCCCGCTACGATCGTCACGCCGTCGTCTTCGGCGCGTGCGTCGATGCGCGCGAAGTCACCCGCGAGTCGGATGACGATTCCGCGAATGCCGCCATCGCCGACGAGTAGATTCGAGCCGCTTCCGAGCACGAACCACGGTAGGGGACCCTTGAATGCGAGCCGTAGAATCGTCGCGAGTTCGGCGCTCGTTTCGACGACGCAAAACGCATCTGCCGGGCCGCCGATCTTCCAATGCGTGTAGGGCGCGAGCGGCGCATCGAAGCTCGCGCGAGCGCCCAGCGTCTGCACGAGAAACGTACGATCGTCGTCGGTGAGGACGCTCGCGCGTGCGGAGTTTTCCGTAAGACTCACGGCGCGCTCGTACTCGCACTCGCGACGCGCGACTCGATCGCGCGCGCGAGACGCGCCGCAGCGGCGGTAATCGATCCCGCACCGAGCATCAGCACGAGCGCGCCGTGCGGCACGTGTGCGAGTAGCTCCGTTTCGAGATCCTCGACCTTCGCATAGGCGACGTCGCATCCGAGCGCGGCGAGCGGGATGCCGATCGTCGTGGCATCGACGCCTGGGATCGGCGCTTCCGACGCGGCGTAAATATCGGTGAGGACGACACGATCGGCGGCTCGGAGCGCACGCGCGAAGTCGTTTCCGAGATAGCGAGTGCGCGTGTAGCGATGCGGCTGAAACGCGACGACGATGGGCCCGTCGAAATTCGCGCGCGCCGCCGCAATCGTTGCTTCGACGGCTGTGGGATGATGCGCGTAATCGTCGACGACGGTCATGCGGTCGCCGCACGTGAGAATTTCGAAGCGACGTCGCACGCCGCGATATTCCGCGAGGGCGGTCGCGATCGTGGCCATTGGGATATGCAATTCGAGGCCGACGGCGATTGCGCCGAGCGCGTCTTCGATATTGATCGCGCCCGGCACTTTCAAAACGATCGTTCCCGCCGTCACGCCGCGCACGATCACATCGAAGGTCGACCCGAAATCGGCGTAATGCGGATGGGCGGCGCGGATATCGGCGTCGGCTGCGAATCCAAACGTCGTCGTCGGAGCCGCGTGCGCGATGCGGGCGAGCGCGGCCGCGCGTGGCTCGTCGATTCCGATAACGAGCCGACCGATCGCCGGAACGCGGGCGACGAACGTTTCGAATGCGGCAACGAGTTCGGGGAGATCGGCGTCGCTCTCGATGTGATCGTTCTCGATATTCGTGACGATCGCGATTTCGGGATCGAGGCCGAGAAATGACCGATCCGATTCATCGGCTTCGCTTAAAAACCACACGCCCGCCCCATCGCGGGCGTTGGTTCTCGTATCGACGCATTCGCCGCCGACGACGACCGTCGGATCGCAGCCGCCGCCTTCGAGCACGCGTGCGAGCATCGCCGTGGTCGTCGTCTTGCCGTGCGTCCCCGCAACCGCGATGCCGCGGCGTTGCGCCATGAGTTGCGCGAGCAACGCACCGCGATGGAGGATCGGGATGCCGCTTTCGTGAGCCGCGAGCAATTCGGGATTGTGCTCGTCGATCGCCGTGCTGATGACGACCGACGTCGCGCCCGCGCAGTGTTCCGCCGCGTGGCCGATTGCGATGCGCGCTCCCTCGGCGGCGAGCGCGTCGGTGAGCGCGGTCCGTCGATCCGACGACCCACTTACGGCGATGCCGCGTGCCATCAAGATGCGCGCGAGCGCCGACATGCCGATGCCGCTGATGCCCACGAAATGAACGCGGTCGCAGGCGTCGCCCGACGGTAGTCTCACGTTGGGTCCGCATTCGAAATCGACCACGCCTTTACCCGTGTGACAATGGTCGCTCGCGGATCGACGGCCGAGGCGCGTCGCGCAGCGGCACGCATTCCCGCGAGCACCGTAGGCTCGAGGGCCGCCGTGAGTTCGGCACGCAATCGCCGGGCATCGAGGCCGCGATCGGCGACGACGCGCGCCCCGCCTCCCGCCGCGTAGGCACGGGCGTTATGCCCTTGATGGTCGGCCGTTGCGAAGGGATACGGCACCAGGAGCGCCGGGGTTGCCGTCGCCGCGAGTTCACCGAGCGTCGATGCGCCGGCGCGCGCCACGACGAGGTCGGCCGCCGCATAGGCACTGCGTGGGTCTTCGAGATAGGAAACGACCGTCGCATCCGCTCGCCCCGCAAGGCGCCCCGCGAGGAGCGCGAAGTCCCGATCGCCCGCGATCACGAGCACGTGCATGCCACTCGGGACGCCGGCCTCGACGTATCCCGCAACGGCATCGTTGATCGACCGCGCGCCTTGGCTACCACCGATCACGACGATGACGGTCGCCACCGCAGGGAGTCCGAGCGCCGCACGCGCCTCCGCTTGCGACATCGCACGCCGCATCGACGAACGCACCGGGATGCCGACCACCGCTTCGCGCGCGCGCAAGCCACGAGTACTCGGTGGAATCGCGTACCAAACCTCATCCACGAGCGGCGCGACGAGGCGATTCGTGAGCCCCGCCGCGGCATTGGGTTCGAGCACGGCGATGCGCGCGCGCGAACGCCCGAGCGCACGTACGAGGCGCATCGCCGCGACGACGGGGAGCGAAACGTATCCACCCGTCGCGATCACGACGTCGGGTTCGAGACGATGCAACACGCGGAGCGCATCGAAAACGCCGAGCACATTGATCGCGAACGTACGCACGAGCGAAAGACGTAACGCGCGAGCGAGGGGTGCGGCGCGCACCGTATGCAACCGCAATCCCGCCGCGGGCACGATCCGCGCTTCGAGACCGCCGCGCGTTCCGATGAAATCGACGATCAACGGCGCGAAGGCCGGTTCCGTTGCGAACGCTTCGGCGATTGCGAGGGCGGGATAGATGTGGCCGCCGGTACCGCCACCCGTAAGCACGAGATGCACGGCGCCCGCGCGCTAACGCGCCGCGATGGGCGTGAAATCTTGCGGACGACGCTCGTCGGCGCGCGCGTATGCCGTGCCGCGCGCGACGCGCGAACGGCCGACGTTGACGATGAGCGCGACCGCCGTCAGCGACGTCACGAGCGATGTGCCGCCGAACGAGATGAACGGTAGCGGGACGCCCGTCACGGGCCACGACGACGAGACGACGCCGAGGTTGACGAACGCTTGAATCACGATGAGTGCCATGCACCCGATGCAGAGAAAGAATCCGAAACGATCGGGTGCGGCAAGCGCGATGCGCACGGCACGATACGCAAAGATCACGAAGAGCGCGACGATCGCAGCCATGCCCGCAAAGCCCGTCTCCTCGCCGATGATCGAACCGATAAAATCCGTGTGCGCTTCGGGGAGCCAGAAAAATTTTTGGTGCGAGAAACCGAGACCGACGCCGAACCAGCCGCCGCTCCCGAGCGCCATGAGCGACTGTACGATATGGAAGCCTTTGTCTTGCGGATCTTTCCACGGGTCGATGAACGCGACGACCCGCGCGAGCTTGTACGGATCGTGTCGGATCAAGAGAATCGCGGGCGGCGTCACGGCGGCAACGATCATCAGCAGATGGACGACGCGCGCGCCCGCAACGAAGAAGAGCGTTCCCGCCGTAAACGCGAGCAGACTCGCGGTCCCGAAGTCGGGCTCTTTGATGACGAGCATCGCCATCACCGCGGTGACGAGGGCGAGCGGAAAGAGGCCGCGCACGAGCGACCGAATCCGATCGCCCTTCGCCGCGAGCGCTGCCGAAAGGTATAGTACTAACGCGAGTTTGGCAAACTCCGACGGCTCGAACTGAATGGGTCCGGCACCGAGCCAACGTGACGCGCCGCCCGCGATCACGCCGACGTGCGGCACGAGCACGAGAACGAGACAGACGATGCTCAAGACGAGGCTCCATGGCGCGATCCCGCGGAGCTTGCGATAATCGATCCGATACGCCACGAAGGCCACCGCGAGCGCGACGACGAGCCAGACCATCTGCCGTTTGAGAAAATATCCCGCATCGTGTTGCAACGCGACCGCGTACGCACTCGACGCACTAAAAATCATGACGAGCCCGATCGTGACGAGCGCGGCGATCGCGCCCACGAGAACGGTATCGGGCGCTTCGCGTTTACCCATGCGCGCCGAGCTTCGCCGCAGCGGCCCGAGCGAAGGCATCGCCACGCGCTTCGGCCGACGCGAACATATCGAAGGACGCACAGCCCGGCGAGAGCAGCACGACGTCGCCGGAAACCGCGATCCCACGTGCGATCGCGACGGCATCGTCCATCGTCGTCGCACGACGCGTGGGCACGTCGCCGATCACGCCCGCGATCTCGTCTGCGGCTTCACCGATGAGCACGACGGCTTTGGCGTGCTCGACGATCGCGGCGCCCATCGCGCGAAAATCCGTGCGCTTGGATTTGCCGCCGGCGACGAGGACGATCGGGCGATCGAACGATTTGAGCGCCGCGACGACGGAGCCAGGATTGGTGGATTTCGAATCATCGACGAACGTGATGCCGTCGGCGACGGCGACGCGTTGCAAGCGATGCGGGAGCGCGACGAAATCGACGACTGCCGCGCGCAGGTCGGCCGGATCGAGATCGGCTGCGAGCCCGATCGCGAGCGCGGCGAGAACGTTTGCGACGTTGTGTTGCCCGAGGAGCGGAATCTCCGAGACGGGCATGATCTCGATCGGGCGCGGATCGCCCGTCGGCGGCGCGTAGATGATGCGCCCATCGCGAACGTAGATCGTCGCCGCGCGATGCGGCGCCATCGCGAACCACGTCGCACGCGCGGCGAGTCGCTTGGCCGATTCTCCCGCGTAGAGTTCCGCGATCATTGGGTCGTCGAGATTGCCGACGAACGTGTCGCTCGACGATTGATTTGCGAAGATGCGGAACTTCGCTTCGCTGTATTCATCCATCGAATGATAGCGATCGAGGTGATCTGGCGAGAGATTGATGATCGCGGATATCTTCGGTTTGAACGAACGGATCGATTCGAGTTGGAACGACGAGACTTCCGCGATGACCCAGTCGCCCGCAGCTGCGATGAAGGTCTCGTTAATGAGGGCGTTGCCGATATTGCCGCCGACGTGCGTCGTTTTGCCCGCGCGGCGGAACATCGCACCAACGAGCGCCGTCGTCGTCGTCTTGCCTTTGGTTCCGGTGATCGCGACCATCGGCGCCTTGCTGATGCGGTAGGCAACCTCGATTTCGGAATAGACCGAAATTCTTGCGGCTTGGACGCGACGCACGAGATCGATGTTGAGCGGAACCCCGGGCGACACCACGCACGACGTCAGCTGCGGGAGCACGCGTTCGATCTCTGCGGGGTCGACGAATTGCACGGCGTTCGACTCGAGGTCGACGATCGTTTCCGCGAGCGCCTCGCGCGGCTTTTCGTCGGTCGCGAAGACGGTCGCACCGCGCGCGCGCAACACCGCACAGCTCGCGATGCCACTACGACCGAGGCCGATGACGAGTACGCGTTCGCCCGCATCGAAGGTTCCCGTCCCGCTCATCGGACGATCGCCGCGCCGACGAGGGAGAGGATCGCAGACGCAGTCCAAAAACGCGCCGTAACTTTGGTCTCGGGCCAACCGCCGAGTTCGAAATGATGGTGCAACGGGCTCATGCGAAATATCCGTTTGTGCGTGCGCTTAAAATAAAGGACTTGAATGATGACCGAGAGCGCTTCGGCCGCGAAGACGCCCCCAATGAGAGGCAAGAGCAACTGCGAACCCGTTAAGACGACGCTACCGGCCAAGACGCCCCCCAAAAGAAGCGCTCCCGTGTCTCCCATGAATACGCGTGCCGGATGCCGGTTGTAGACGAGAAATCCGAGCACCGCCGCGATCGTCGCGACGTCGACGAACGCGACGCCGTACGCGCCGACGTGCCAAGCGATCCAGGCGACGACGGCGAGCGGCGGGACCATCGTTCCACCCGCGAGCCCGTCGAGGCCGTCGGTAAGATTGACCGCATGCGTCGTCGCCAAAATGGCGAGCAGGCTCACCCCGAACCAGACCGCATACGGCGCGACGATACGCGCGCTCCCGAAGAGATCGCCCGTCGTAAAGATCGTGCCGATCGGCGGCGTCGCTTCATGTGAAGTCCAGAACGTGATCGCGATGAGAAAGAGCGCCGCAACGACGGCGGTCGCGAGAAATTTCGGACGCGCGCTCAAGCCGTGATTGCGCCCGCGACGAATCGATGTGTAATCGTCGACGAACCCGACGAGGCCGCAAAGCAGTCCGACCCCAAGTAACGTCAGCGATTCACGTCCGGGATCTGCAACGACCGCTCCAACGAGCGCGATCACGAAGAGCAGGCCGCCCATCGTGGGCGTGCCCGATTTTTTCGCATGCGATTGCGGCGCGTCTTCGTAGGCGGTCTGCCGAAACGAGATACGCTTGAGCGCGCGGATGACGGGCGCGCCCGCTGCGGCCGTCGCCGCGAGCACGAGCGCGAACGTGATGCCGAGTGCGCCAAGCGGTGCGTGCGCGGCCATCACCACCCGCGTTCCAACAGCGGACTCCGTCCCACATCGCGCCAGGCGAGCACGACGATCGGCGTCTGCTCGTCGCCGTTGCCGTGCGGGTTGTCGCGCAGCGCCTCCTCGACGTTCGGGCGATGGACGCCCGGCGACGCCCCGAGGACCTTCGCGATCCCGAGGTCGTTTGCATCGACGACGACCGCGTGCGCGCCGATTCTACGGGCGATCTCGGTCGCCGCCCCGTCAGGATTTTCCGGCCCGAGGACGATCTGGCGATCGAACGGCGGCAACGTGCCCGTGTACCCGTCGATTGCGGAGATCGCTTCGCCGAGGATGCGGTAGAACACGCCGCGTTTACCGAGCACGCGTCCGAACACGTGCGCGACGGCAGCGTAGAGGACGCGCCACGCGCCGACGTCGTCGATGACGAGTTGCATCGATTCCGGCTGATTGATCGTTGCGAGCGCACCCGCGCGCCGCGAGAGCACGTATGCCAGCCGCGTCGGCCGGATCGTTTCGGCTGCGATCATACGATTCTGCGCGATCGCGACCGCGGTCTCCGAGACCGCGACGACGTCATCGCCTCGCACGATACCGCGTACGGCATTCGCAACGATGCCCGCAAGATCGTCGCCCGCGCGTACCAGCGGCGTCCGCACCGGAATCGCGACGAAGCGATTGCCGAAGGCTTCGCGTCTGCGTGTGGGATCGGAGCGACCGATCGTTGCGGGCCGTTGCACGAGATCAGGCATGACGTGCATCGTCGTTCGCGCGCGAGGCGCGCAGACCATCGACGATCTCTTCGAACCGATAGCGCCGCGACGCTTTGAGCAAGATACGATCGTCATCGCGCGCGTGGCGCTCGAGCCACGTGACGACTTCGGCGTTGCTCGCGAAGGCGACGATGCGGTCTTCGGGAAATCCCGTCGCCCGCGCGCCGCGCGCGAGATCGCGTGCGAAATCGCCGCCGACGAGCACGTAGGCGATCTCCGCGCTTGCGATCGCGGCGCCGACGCGCGCGTGCATCGCGGGTGCCTCGACACCCAGTTCCGCCATACTTCCAAGGACGACGATCCGACGCGCCGCAGGTTCCGCTACGAACGACGCGAGCGTTGCGAGCATCCCGTCCATCGAGGCGTTGTACGCGTCGTACACGATCGCGATCGTCCCGAGCGTGATGCGCTCGTAGCGGCCCGCGGGCAAGTCGGCGTCGCGAAGCGCCTCCGCGATGTGCTCGGGCGCGATGCCGAGAGCGATCGCGGCCGCCGCGGCTGCTGCGACGTTGCGCAAATTATGGAGGCCGGCGACCGCGACGCGCGTTTCGAAAATTCTGCAATCGGCTTCATTTGGGCGATCGCCTTCGAATACGACGAGTCGGTCGCGCCCTTGAAGCACAACGGTCGTCTCCTTGCCGTGCGCGGCGCCCGCGACCACCGGATCCGCACCGTCGGTAGCGAAAAAATACGTTCGCGGTCGCCCCGCACGCGCGTCGCTCGATGCCGCTTCGACATCGTCGTGCAGGAAGTCGTCGTCCGTGAAACCGCGGTCGCTTCGAAGTGCGGGTAAGACCGCGCGTGCGCCCGTCGCGAAGATGCCGTACTTCGTTTCGCGTAGCCGTTCGCGCGAGCCGAAAATCTCCAGATGGGCGTCGCCGATGTTCGTGAGCACCGCGACGTCGGGCCGTGCCGCACGCGCGAGCGGCGCGATCTCGCCGAAGTGGCGCGCGCCGAATTCCACGACGACGTACGCCGTTTCTTCGGGTGCACCGAGAAAGAGCTTTGCGACGCCGATCTCGTTATTTTCATTCGCGTGCGTCGCCACGACACGACCGGGTCGGACGCGTTCGAGCAATCCCGCGAGCACGTGTTTGGTCGTCGTCTTGCCCGCGCTTCCTGTAATCGCGACGACACGCGCGCTCATCTGCAACCGCGCGACGCCCGCGAAGGCGAGATAGGCTACGGTCGTATCCGTGACGACGAGTGCGCCAACACCGGCGGGCACCGCGTGCGCATCGTCGACGACGACGCCGCTCGCACCGCACGCGAGTGCTTCGCCAACGAAAGCATGGCCGTCGAATGTCTCGCCGCGGAGCGCGACGTAGAGGTCGCCCGGAACGAGCGTCCGCGTATCGGTGGAAAAGCGTGCGGCGAGCGGTAACGCATCGGGTTCGAGCATGCGTGCGCCCGATGCGGCGACGGCGGCTGCGATCGGAATTTTCACGCGGGTTCGGGCTCGCGCGCGGCGAGCGCCGCGCGAACTTCGTCGCGATCGTCGAAATGATTCGTTGCCGTACCGATGATCTGGTACGTCTCGTGTCCCTTCCCCGCGACGACGACGACGTCGCCGGGTTCGGCATCCGAGATCGCGCGCCGAATGGCGGCACGCCGATCGACGAGTGCGATCACTTCACGCAAGTCGTCGATGCCGCCGAGAATCTCATCGATGATCTCTTGCGGATCTTCGGAGCGCGGATTATCGCTCGTGATGAAGACGCGATCCGCTCGCGACCGGGCGATCGCGCCCATCTGCGGGCGCTTCCCACGATCGCGATCGCCGCCGCACCCGAAGACGACCGCGAGTTCGCCGCGCGCCGTTTCGCGCGCGGCACGCAAGACCACATCGAGCGCATCGGGCGTGTGCGCGTAATCGACGAGGACGTCGATCCCGCCGCCGGCGAGATGTTCCATGCGTCCCGGCACGCGCTCGAAAGACGCCATCGCTCGCGCCGAATCGTCGTCGGTAACGCCGTATGCGCGCGCGATCCCGAGCGCGGCGAGCGCGTTTGAGATATTGAAGCGCCCCGGTAAGCGGAGCGCGAACCGGCGACCGTCGACGTTGAAGCTACTGCCGTCGGCGCGCACGGCGATCTCGCGCGCGACGAGCGTCGCGTCGGCATCGAGCGCGTACGTATCGACGATCTTTCCCGCCGCGCGCAGTCCTCTCGCCCACGCGCGCCCGAGATCGTCGTCGATATTGAGGATCGCGATCGGTGCGCGATCGAAGAGACTGCGCTTTGCCGCCGCATACGCCTCGAACGTGCCGTGATAATCGAGGTGATCGCGTGTCACATTCGTCAGCGCGGCAACGGCAAAATCGACGTCGGCCACGCGATCTTGGGCGAGCGCGTGCGAACTCGTTTCCATCGCGACGGCGCGCGCGCCGCGATCGCGCATCTCCGCGAGCAGCGACTGTAATTCCAGCGCGAACGGCGTGGTGTTTTCGAGCGACCACATCGCACCGCCGAATCGCGCGCCGAGCGTGCCGATACGCCCCGTCGGAATGCCACCCGCATCGAGGATCGCCGCGGCGAGATGCGTCACGGTCGTCTTGCCGTTCGTGCCCGTCACGCCCGTCACGCGCAGCGCTTGCGACGGGTGACCGTAAAAGACGGCTGCCAATCTTGCCAGCGCCCGACGCGGGTCGTCGACGGTGACGATCGTCGCGCGATCGGTACGCATTGCGAGCGTCGCGAGATCGAATCCGCGATCGACGACGACGCCGATCGCCCCCGTTGCGAGCGCACTCGCAACGAACGCGTGCCCGTCGACGCGTTCGCCGCGCAACGCGACGAAGAGTGCGCCCGGCACGACGGTGCGCGAGTCGTGTGTGATCGCGCGAACCGTCCCGCCGAGGTCGCCCAGAACGTGCGGATCGTCGAGTGCGGCGACGAGCGCCGCCAGGGAAGAGTTCACGTGCGAGGCTTCGGCGCATGCGCGCGCGCCGCCATCCGAGCGGGCATCACGCCCGCGTGCATCATCGCAAGCTTCGCGATCTCGGCGAACGCGGGTGCCGCAACGACGCCACCGTAGATCGCGCCATGCGGTCGCGCGATCTTGACGAGGATCACGAATTTCGGCGATTCGGCGGGGACGAATCCGACGAACGACCCGATATACGCACCCGACACGTAACCGCCGTTTTCGGCGACTTGCGCGGTACCCGTCTTTCCCGCCGTCGTATAGCCCGGCACGATCGCGGACGGATTACCCGTCCCGCGCGTGACGACGGCGCGCAGATAGCGTCGCAACGTCGCGGCCGTTTTCGCCGTGATCGCCCGGCGCTCGATCTCCGGCGTGTAGCGATAGACCGTACGACCGTCGCCATCGAGCAACGCCGAAAGAATGCGCGGACGCATGAGCAGCCCGCCGTTGGCGATCGCCGCGTACGCGCGTGCGAGCGCGATCGGCGTGGTCGAGATGCCGTGGCCGAACGAGATGGTCGGCAGCGACGTCGCGCTCCACCGGTCGATCGTCGGCACGATTCCCGGATTCTCACCCGGCAGACCGACGCGCGTGTAATCGCCGAATCCGAAACGCCGCATCGCCTCGTACATCGTTTTTCGCCCGATCGTCAGGCCGACTTCCGCCGCACCGACGTTGTGCGAATATGCGATGATGTCTTCGAGATTCTCGGAGCTCGCGGAACCCGCGAGAAAGCCATCTTCGGCGTTGTGAATCGTGCGACCACCGATCGTCAATTGATCGCGCGCGGCGAACTGCGTTTGCGGCGTGACCTTACCGCTGTCGAGTGCGGCTGCCGCCGTGATGAGTTTGAACGTCGAGCCCGGTTCGTAGGCATCCATCACGACGCGATCGCGCCGCGCATCCGGGCTCGCGTTTGCGTATTCGCGCACGTCGTAATCGGGCGCGTTCGCAAGTGCGAGCACCTCGCCCGAATTCGGGTCGAGCACGAGCGCGCATCCGCTCTGCGCGTTCCATTTGTGGACCGCATCGCTTAAGATGCGTTCGACGTTATATTGCAGGTACGAGTCGATCGTGAGTTCGATCGAATGTCCGGGCTTCGCCGCAACGACGACGCGGGGCTGCGCGAAAGGAATGGCGCGGCCGAATTGATCGGCTTCGAGCGTCATCTTCCCGGGCGCCCCGCGCAAGAGTCCGTCGAAGGCGTACTCGACGCCCTCGAGTCCATCTTCATCGAAGCCCGTGAAGCCGATGACGCTCGATGCGAGACGACCCGCGGGAACGAAGCGCGTGCCCGTCGCCTCGGGGACGATGCTGATGCCGGGTAGCGCGAGCTTCGCAATCGCGTCCGAAGCGTCGCGCGAAACCTTGTGACCGATTTGCACGTACGACGATTTTTCCGCCAGCGACGCGCGCAAACCACCGACGGTTCGTTCGTGCAGGACGCCCGCGAGAACGCGCGCCGTGCCGTCGATATCTTTGATATCGCCCGTCGTCGCATAGACGCTCTGCGACGGAAGCGAACGCACGAGCGCCGTACCGTCGCGATCGAAGATCGTTCCGCGATGAGCGGCATAGTTGACGGTTTCGAGACGCTGCTCGTATCCGCGCGCAGCGAGTTTGGGACCGTCGTGAACCTGCACGACGTAGAGGCGTACGCCCAAGAAAATCGCGGTCGTGAAGAGCATGTAGAAAACGATCTTCGCGCGCAGTGCGCTCGCTTTTGCTGCCGCTTCGGCGGGGCGTCGCGGCGCGCGGTTCGCGCGGTCGCTCACTTCAACCAGGGAAGGAAGGCGAGGCCGTGCGGTAACGCCTCGGAGTGTTGCGTGGGCAACGTCACTTGTGCGAACGATTGCGGCTGCCGCATGCCCAGACTCGCCGCGAGATGCGCGAGCCGCTCGCGCGAGGCGAGGCGCGCGATCTGATCGTTCATGCGCGACGACTCATCGAATAACCGCGTCTTCTCGCGGGTCGCGCGCGAGAGCTCGTAATTCATACGCGTGACGTTGGCCATGAGCCCGAGATAGACGACGATCGCGAGCGTGAGCACCGAAGCCGTGGCGAGAATTTTCACGAGACTCGCGTATCCGCGCACGCGCGAGCGCTTGCGCCGCAAGTTGCCCGCCGTGCGGCCGGATCGCGTTCCCGTGCGCGGCGGTGCGAGGTCTTCGTAGGGTAGCGGTTGTGCGATCACGGAAGGCGCTCCGCGACGCGAAGTTTTGCCGACCGCGATCGCGGGTTGCGGCTCTGTTCGTCGTCGCCGGGAAGGAGTGGTTTACGGGTGATGACGCGGAGGCGATCGTCCTCGCGGAATCGCAGCTTAACGATGCGATCTTCGAGTGAGTGGAAGCTAATCGCGGCGATGCGGCCGCCGGGTGCGGTGCGCGCGATCGCGGCATCGAGGCCGCGTTGGATCGAACCGAGCTCGTCGTTGACGGCGATGCGTAGTGCCTGAAAGGTGCGCGTTGCGGGGTGAATCCGCTCGCGCTTGCCGCGCACGTGCAACACGCCCGCGATCATGCGCGCGAAGTCGAGCGTCGTCTTGGGAAGCGTTCCGCGTTCGCGCGCGCCGACGATCTTGCGAGCGATGCGACGCGAAGCGCGTTCGTCGCCGTAGTTGAAGATGATGTCCGCGAGTTCGGTCTCGTCGCTGGTTTCCAAGAGATCGTAGGCGGTTTGGCCGTCGCTCGGATTCATGCGCATGTCGAGTGGTCCGTCGTTTGCAAGGGAGAACCCGCGCTCGGGGCGATCGAATTGCATCGATGAGACGCCGAAGTCGAAGAGGACGCCGTCGACGGTAGCGATGCCGAGATCGTCGAGAGCCGCACCGAGTTCGGCGAAGTTCGTGCGCACGAGCGTGACCGATCCCGCGAGACCCGCGGGCAGTTCGGCTGCGGGGTCGCGATCGAAAGCGATGACTCGTCCGCCGCGCTCGACAATCGCACGCGTGTGACCGCCCGCGCCGAAGGTACCGTCGAGATAGAGGCATCCGGCGCGGATGCCGAGCGCGTCGAGCGATTCCGCCAGGAGAACGGGGACGTGCGGCGCGGCTGCGTCTTCATCATCGTTAATAGAGGCCGAGCTCCGTGGTGAAAGCCGCGGCTTCATCCGCACTCGGGCTCGCCGTACTCAAGCGTTCCTTGGCCCAGATCTCCACACGCGTCAGCGAGCCGATCGAGACCGCATCGCGTTCGATCGCGGCGTAGGCGCGGAGCGGTCCCGGGATGAGGAGCCGGCCTTGTGCGTCGAGCGTCGCTTCATCGGTGTGTGCGAAGAGATGTCGCACGAAACGCCGGTAGCGGTCGTCCTTGAGCGGCGCGGCTTCGAGGCGCTCGCAGAACGCGTCCCACGTGGCCTGCGGGTAGAGCGCGAGGCAAGGTTCGGGTTCCGCGATCGTTACGATGAACTTCGCGCCGAGTCGTTCGCGGAAGCGCGCGGGGACTACAAGCCTGCTCTTGTCATCAAGAGCGTGCTCGGCACGACCCGTAAAGCGCGGAACATCGCGAGCCAGGAAAAGACCTCCACTTCGCCCCACCAGGCACCACTTTCGCCCACTATACCCTGGCGTGCTTCCCAGAAGCAAGGCATATGCGTGAAGAGTTCGTCACGTTTTTCGGCTGCGTCGGCGGTGGCTCGCTCGGGCCAAAGGCCGCTGTTCGTATGAGGCGAAGCCGCGAGAGTCGTGAGATTTGTCGCAGTCCTCACCTTGCTCGGAGCGCTTTACGGCTGTGGCGGTGGCGGCTTCGTGCCCGGCGGACCCCATCGCATGAACGCCGGAACGCTCGAGCGCCTGGTCGCCAGCGGCGCCCGCGCGAACCAGATCTCACCCAAACTCGTCGCCGCGATGGTCCAGGTCGAATCGCACGGCGATCCCGCCGCCGTCAGCCGCGCGGGCGCTCAGGGGCTCATGCAACTCATGCCCGACACGGCTGCGACGTATGGCGTTCTCAACCCGTTCGATCCCGAAGAGAACGTCTTGGGAGGCTGTCGCTACATGCACGACTTGCTCGCGCGCTATCACCGAAACGTGCCGCTCGCGCTGGCCGCGTATAACGCGGGTCCCGGCGCCGTCGATGCCTTCCACGGGATCCCGCCCTTCGGCGAGACGCGGGCGTACGTCGCGCTCGTGACGTCGGTCGCTCGTTCGACGACGAACTAGCACGCGTGGCGACCGTCCCGGGCATCCGTGCCGCAGCACCAATCGCACCCATGCGCTTTCCCCGGCTGCCGATTCTCGATGCGTACATCTTGCGCGAATTGCGCGGACCGTTCGCGTTCGCGTTCATGGCCTATCTGCTGTTCTGGTTCATCAACATTTTTTTCTTGGCGGCGGATTACATCATCAACGCACACGCGCCGTTCTTTTTAGTGTTGCGATTTCTCGTGTTCCGCGTACCGCAGAGTACGCCGCTCGCCTTTCCGTTCTCGTGCCTCTTCGCATCGTTACTCGCCTTCGGTCGGCTCGCAGGCGATAACGAACTCAACGCACTACGCACGTCGGGCATCACGTTCGTGCGGATCTGTCGCACGCCGCTCCTCTGCGGTCTCGCGATGTTCGGCGTGTCGTACTTCATCAATGAAACGATCGCGCCGATCACGACCGATCTTTCGACGCGAACGTTCTACCAGATCGTCTACAAAACCGAACAATTGCCGATCGTACCGGGATTTTTTCGTAAAGATGACGCGACCGGCAACGTGTTTTACGTGGAAAACATCGAAAACGATCATAAGACGCTCAAAAACGTCATGATTTTCCAGAACGCGACGACCACACCGTTTCGGACGGTCGTGAACGCGAAGATCGCTCAAGTGCGAGGCTCGGTTCTGCATCTCGTCAACGCGCGCGTGACGAAATTCAAACTCAACGGCGAGACCGACGGCGACGCCGTCAATAAGGACATCGACATCGGCCTACCGATCGGCGAGACGATCGAACAATTCGTCAATACCTCGGTCAACGACCCGTACGCGATCAATTCCAAACAGCTCAAGACACAGATCAATGCGATGCAGGCGACCGGTCAAGGTGGGAGCGCGCTCGGTGTCCTCAAGATCACGCTCGCGCAACGTCTCGCGTTTCCGTTCGCCGCGTTCATCTCCGTCGTTCTCGCGCTCCCGCTCGCAGCCTCGATCGGAAAACAGGGAAAGAACCTCGGCATGGGTTTCGGGATCGCCCTTTCCGTCTTGTTGCTTTTCGTGTACTACTTGATGATGTCGGCGTTCTCAGCGCTCGGAAAGAACGAAGCGATCAATCCCTATCTCGCCGCTTGGGCACCAAATATCATCATGGGAATTGCGGGCACCGTCATGTTCTATCGGGTGGAGCGCTGAGGTCGCCCGGGCACGTGCGATGGCTCGCGTTCGTCGTCGCCGTCGCACTCGGCTCGGGCACGATCGCCCCCGCGCGCGCCACGTCGACCGCGCCATACCCCGGGCTCGACGCGCGCGTCGCCGAACTCTTGCGCTCGCACCCATGCGGTGAAGTCTCGCGCGCGCTCCCGCCTCCCGAACCATCGCTCGATCTCGCGCGCGTGCTCGCCATTCCGCGTGCGCCGGCGCTTCCCAGTCGCGACGACGCGCGCGTCCATCTCGAACTGCGCATGCGCGAATCGCTCGCGCAAGCGACCATGCCACCCACGCCGACGCCCGAACAATCCCCAGATGCCGCGCCTTCAGCGACGGCGAGCGCATCGCCGAGCCCGAGCGCAACTCCATCGCTCGTGCCGATCCCGCCGGTTCCCCCGATCGGGCCGCAGAGCATCATCGCGCCGACGCCGCGACCGACCGGCAGCGCTACCGCATCGCCCGTACCTTTGCCGACCACCTCGCCACTCGCGACCGACACGGGGCCCGTCTTCATCCAACGTACGGGCACGCCAGCACCGATCACCGGCAAAGGCGAATCGCCCGCACCAACGGCAAGCCCCAATCCGAACGCCGCAACGCCGTCGGCATCGGCCGAACCAAAGCCCCTACGCACGCTCGCACCGAACGAGATCGTCACCGTCGCCGACAAACTCGAGGGATCGAGCGATCGAACCAAGCCCTCCGATCTCTACGGCAACGTCCACATCTTTTACGCCGAGGGACAGATCGTCGGCGACCGCGCGCATTTCGACGGCGACCACACGATCGTCGTGAGCGGCCACACGTATCTCGTCAATCGCAGCGAAGATTCCATTCTCTACGCGGACTCGGCGTCGTTCGATACCGTATCGCGCCGCGCGACGCTGCTCAACGGCTCGGGCGAGACGATCGAAGGCGTTCAACGCGGCAAGCTCCATTACACCGCCGAGTCCCTCATCGCGCGCACGAACGGCGTTTCGCATGGCGAACGCGCGTCGTTCTCCACGTGCGAGCGACCGCATGCGGGCTACCACATCGAAGCGCGTTCGATCGACGTAACCCCCGGTAGCAAGATCGTCGCACGCAAAGCCGTTGTCTTCCTCGGACCCACGGCGATCTTCTATCTGCCACTGCTCGTCATTCCGCTCGTGGAAGCCGCCATCGACCAGCGCAAGAACGCGAGCTTTCTGCCGCTCATCGGGTACAACAAAACCGAAGGCTTCTTCGTAAAAGCGCGTATCGGTTTCGCTCCATCCGATACGTACTTCGGGTACTATCGTCTCGAGTATTTCACCAAGCGCGGTCTCGGCCTCGGCTATACCGCCTTTATCGGCTCGAGCATCGGCAAACGCTCGACATCGATCGATTCGTACTCGATCGACGACCATTTACAAAAGGCGCGCCACACGAATATCTCGGTGCAAGAGACCGAAAACTTTAACCGTCGCGTGCGCGGCCAATTCGGTATCGACTACGTGAGCGACTACGGCCCGAACCTCGCCCTCCCAGCGACGGTCGATCTCAGGGGATCGCTGATTCGCCAAGGCAACGGCTCGACGGAAACGTTGACGTTCTCGCGATTCTTGCGCGGTAAGCTCTCCGACAATTTCAACGTGGGCTTTATCGATAGCCTCGTCCTCTCACCGAGCCTGCAACAACAGATCAACCTCACCTACGCGAAATTCAACAGTTCGATCTCCTCGAGCAACACGCTGAAGATCTCGACGAACACGCACCTCTTCACGAAATTTGCCGATTACAATCTCGCTTACGATAAGAGCGATTACTCGGCAAACCCGTTCGGTTACGATCGCCTTCCCGAACTCCAGGTACTCCCGCATTTCAATTACGGCACGCTCAAATTCGGACCGCAAGTGCAGTTTACGATCGGCAAGTACACCGAACCGCAAAATCATTTTACGACGTCGCGCGTGCAGGCCAAAATCGACGAATCCGTCTTCTTCAAAATCTTCGGAAACAGCGATTTCTCGGCGCATTACAACATCGACCAAGATTATTACGGCACGGGCGATGCCAAGGCGTTCGATCAACAAAACGCATCGCTCAATACGCCGATCGGAACCCATTTCGTCAACTCGATCAGCTATAACGAACAGCATCCCATCGGCCCCGCAAACGTGCCGTTTCAGCTCTTCGATCGCCTTTCCAACGGCGCGCATTCCGCGCAAGACACCTTACGTTTCTTCAACCGCGATATCTACTCGTTTCAACTCGCGACCGGCACGAGCTTCAATCGCCAAGCGCAATCGGTAAGTTATCAGGCGAGCGTCAAACCCTCCCCACGATCCTACGTCGTCCTCGGCGGTTATTACCAACCGGGATCCGGCCGCGGCTTCAATCAGACCAACGTGCAGGCGATCACGCCGTTCGGAAAAGAGACGACGCTCGAGTTCACGACCAACGTCGATTGGAAGAATCACAACCGTCTGACGAATAAGAATATCTACATCACGCGGACGATCGACGATTGTTACAATATTTCAGGATCGTACAATCAAGATCTCAAACAATTTTCGTTCAACGTCGTGATTTTGGCGTTCCCGGGGCAGGGCGCGGGCTTCGGCATCGGTGGGCAAAAGTCGCCGATCATTCCGGGGAGTTTCGCTTTTTAGCGAGCAACTCGTGCGCGTAGCTACGATTACTGGAAGTTGTCGATTTCGCCGCCGGCGAGTTGGGCGGCTGGGTCGCTTGGGCGGATGCTGCCGGTCTGTTTGAAGATCGGGTAGTTTTTTGTGATGTCGACCGCGATGCCGATGCCGTTGAACGTCGTGTCTTGGGCGCCACCGATGCCAAGGGAATCGACGACGATGCGCGATTGCGTATCGATCGTGAAAAAGTTGAAGTACCAAAAGCGTTGATTGAGTGTCGTCGGTTGGGAGTTCGGCGGCATCGGGATGGGCGTCATCGTTGCCGTGGGTGAGGTTGACGCGGTGGGTTTTGCGGTTGGGGTCGCACTCGGCGAAGCGAGCGGTGACGTACCTGCGGACGCAGATGCGGTGGGGCCGCTTGGTGCGGGCGTGATATTGGGGCAGGGCTGGGCGACCTGGAGCGGATTGTTGAGTTGCTGGCGCACGAAGGTCAGTTGGAATTCGGAGTTTTGCTGATTGCTGCTGGTCACGAACTGCGTCGTCGACGCGCCCAGGGGCACCTGTTGGGGGTTGAGTGAGTTCGCGACGCCGGGGGTGATGATATACTGGAAGAGCGCGGGGCCTGCGACGCCGTAAATGCCGCCGACGAGAAACGAGAAAGAATAATCGTTGAACGTCGTCGCGAAAGCGTTGGGGAATGGCGTTCCGCCGCCGCACGTATCGACCACGATCGCATACGTGTATTTCGTAAAGTCCATCGGACCGTTGGTGCGGAAGCGAACGACCATGCGGCCCGACAGGTTGAGGTTACCATTCGTGAGGCCCGGATCGGGAGTGACTTGGCGGCCGCAAGCGACGACGAGCGTGATGGCGAGCGCGAACGAAACGAGTGCGGCGCGACGGAGCATGGTATCCTCGACGATTCCGTTCGTTGCGGCAACGCTCGGCGCCATCGCGATGGCACTTGCATTTCCGAAGACGAACGTGGCGGTGCTCGCACCACTGGGGGCGGCTGCGATCTTTTGGGCGTGGTTTGGACTCTCGCCGATGCGTGCCTTCTGGGTCGGCTGGCTTGCGGGCACCGTCTTTTTCGCGATCGACTTTTGGTGGTTCGGTGAAACCGCGGGTGCGCTGATCGCACCGTTCGGTTTCCTCCTCGCTCTCGGTCCGGCGATCGGCGATGCATTCGTAAACTTCGCACTCGTCGGCGCGCTCGTCGCGTTCGCAGCGGGCGCGCTCTCGCGTCGCGATCGCGTCTCGCGTGCGATCGTCCCGGTCGCCGGTGCCGCGATGTACGCGGTTGCAGAATGGCTTCGGAGCGAAGGCTTCGGGGTGCTCGGCTTGCCCTTCGGGAGCCTCGGCCTCACGCAAGTCAACTCGCCCCTCGCTCCCGTCGCCGCTTTCGTCGGATCGTATGGCGTCACGTTCGTCGTTTGCGTAATCGGCGCGTACGTCGCGTACGCGATCCGCATGCGTGCGGTCCGTGGGAGCGGGGTCGATGCGGGCATTGCGGCCCTCGGCGTGCTCGCGATCGTCGCGCTAGCATGGATCGCGTGGCCCGCGCGCGAGCTTGCGAAACCGACCATGAAGGTCGCCGCGGTTCAAGGCAACATCGCTCAGAAGCTCAAATTTACGCCCGACGCCTTCGACGAAGCGCTCGCACGCTACGAAGCACTCACCCACAAGGCTGCAGCGAAGCACCCGCAACTCATCGTGTGGCCCGAGACGGTCATCCCGGCCGCACTCAATCGCCTTCCCGCACTTGCGGCGCGCTTTGCGGCGCTCGCGAAGCAAACGCAAAGCGAGCTCGTCGTCGGCACGTTCTTCGTCGAACCCGACGGCGAATATAACGTGCTGTACTTTTTTCGGCCGGATGGCGGGCTCGATTCGATCTATCGGAAACGTCAACTCGTGCCGTTTGCCGAGCACCTGCCTTTCGCGCAATTTTTGGGCTGGATCCCGTGGGCCCAGAATACGTCGCACTTTCGTTCCGGCACGGCGAATGGAATCGCGACGGTCGGATCGCTACGGTTCGCACCGATCATCTGTTGGGAATCGGCCTTCACCGATCTCGCCGGCGACGACGTCCGCGCCGGCGCGACCGCCCTCATCGTGGCGACCGACGATGCCTGGTTCGGTACGACGGCTGGGCCGTATCAACACGCCGAAATCGCGCAGATGCGTGCGATCGAATCCGGACGTTGGATCGTTCGAGCCGCATCGACGGGAATTAGCGGCATCATCTCGCCACGCGGCCACTTCACGCATGCGAGCACCCTCGACGAGCAAGCCGTCATCGTGGGCCTGGTCGGCACACCCGTCGAGACGTTCTACACGCGCATCGGAGGCAACGGTGTCGCGTTCTTCCTCGCGTTGCTCGCCGCCGCGATCGTCGCGTGGGGCCGGCGTAACGGCGTGCGCGCGCTATGAATCGTACCATCGGTATCGCCATCGTCGCGGCGCTCGGATTTTTGGGGTATGGCATCTACAACGCTGGTCGCGACGAACGCCCGCCACCGCTCGCCAATACAAATATTCAATTCAGTAAGGGACATGCGAGTGGCCAGCGTGTGAAGTTTCGATCCTGGTCCGCAGATTACGATAAGATCGTGAGCAATGCCGATCAAACGATCCTCGATGTTCAAAACGTCCGTAACGCCACGATCTTCAAGAACGGGAAGCCCTACATGCACGTTCGTGCCGCGCACTTGACCGTCAACACGATCACGCACGATTTCGCCGAAACGGGACCGATGCACGCCGAGACCGTCGGCTCGACACCCGCGCGATCGTTCGAAACGGATTCCGCCGTCTGGAACGACGCCCTCCAAACCCTCACACTTGCGAAACACGTCGTCATTCACAGCGGGGCCGACGATCCGCTAACGGTCGGCAGCCTCACGCTCGATATCAAAACCGGCGCGGTCGATATCCGCGATATCGAAGGGCCGGTGCGAATCAAATGACTACGATTTTTCGCCGTTCTTCATTTTCTCGGCTTCCAATTTCTCGGCGGCTTCGGCGATATTCTTCTTCGCATCGGCAATCAATTGCTTAACTTTTTGACCGCCTTTGTGGCCGATCTCTTCGTAGAAATTCGTGCCGTACTTTTCCTTGACGACACGCCCGCCTTTTTGGCCGATCGTCTCGTAGAACTGCGCGCCGTGACGTTCGCGCGTCGCTTGGCCGCCCTTCCGGCCGATCGTCTCGTAGAAGCCGCTGCCGTAGCGTTCACGTACGGTGTCGCCGCCTTTTTTGCCGGCTTCGCGCACGGACATCTCCCCGCCGGGGGGTTTTTCTTTCGGAGCGTCATTCTCGGGAGTTTCAGCCATAGTCAGAGCCCTTTCGCACGCAGCGAAATTTGGAGTGGTGCGTTGAAGCACTCTCGGTTCGTACCCAGAGCAAACGGGCTCAAACTCGGATGATTGACGAGATTATCGAGGGAGCGACGCTTTTCGACGGCGATTCGGGCCGACCGTTCGCAACCGATCTCGCAATCGTCGGCGAGCGCATCGCACTCATCGGCGACTTGCGCGATCGCGACGCGCTACGGCGAACCGACGGTCGCGGCCGCACGCTCGCGCCCGGATTTATCGACGTCCATTCCCATTCCGACGAGCTTTGGCTCGCCGACGGGCGCTGTATCGGTAAAATTCGTCAGGGCGTCACGACGGAAATCGGCGGGAACTGCGGTACGAGCGTCGCGCCGCTTCGCGGTCTTGCGCGCGAACGCAAAATCGAGGAGGCGCGCGTCGTCGGCGTCGATGCATCGTGGCGCGATCTCGACGATTTTTTCACGAGCGTCGAACGCGCCGGCGTCGCACTCAACGTCGCGACACTGGTGGGTCTCGGCACGACGCGTCGCAGCGTTGCGGGCGACGTCGACGCACGGCTCGACGACGCCGCACTCGCAGCCGAGGTCGCACTCGTGCGCGAGGGGATCGATCACGGCGCGCTCGGCATTTCGAGCGGTCTCGTCTACGCGCCGTCGCGATACGCGGATGTGGACGAACTCGTCGCTTGCGCGATCGCCGCGCGCGAAGCGGGCATGGCGCGCTACGTCTCGCACATCCGCAATGAAAGCGACGAGATGCTCGCCGCCGTCGACGAAGCGCTGCTCGTCGGCGAACGCGCCGAGACCGCCGTCCACGTCTCGCATCATAAAGCGTCGGGCAAAAAGAATTGGGGCAACGTGCATCGTTCGCTCGATGCAATCGCGCGCGCACGCAAACGTGGGATCGCGGCATCCGCCGACGTCTATCCCTACACGGCGATGTGGACGGGGCTCGATACGTTGCTGCCCGACGACGCACTCGCCGGTGGACGCGACGCAACGCTCGAGCGACTCGCCGATCCCGAGACCGTCGTCGCGCTCGCGCTGCGGCTCGAACTCGATCACGCCGGGACGTGGCACGATATCGCGATTTCGAGCGTCTCGAGTCTGCGCAACGAGCGCTACGCCGGGATGCGCGTCGACGAAATCGCCGCGCGCATGCGTCTCTCCCCCGCGCGCGCGGTGTTACGCTTACTCGCCGAAGAACGACTCGGCATCGAAGCGATCTTTTTCTCGATGCACGAAGACGACGTCGCCGCGGTCATGTCGGCGGAGTTCGTCTCGATCGGCAGCGACGCATCGGCGCGTGCCCTCGACGGTCCGACCGCGGTCGGCGTGCCGCATCCACGTACGTTCGGTTGCTTTCCGCGTGTGTTCGGACGCTTCGTGCGCGGGCGTAAGACGCTCGAACTCGGCGAAGCGATTCGGCGCATGACCTCGCTGCCGGCGCGACAATTCGGCCTCGTCGATCGCGGGACGATCGCACGCGGGGCGTTCGCCGATCTCGTGCTCTTCGATGCGAACACGATCGTCGATACGGCGACCTACGATCGCCCATATTCGTATCCGATCGGTGTCGACGTCGTGTGGGTCAACGGCCGCGCCGTCGTGCGCGATGGCGAGATCACGGGCACGCGTCCGGGTCGCGCACTGCGCGGTGGTCGATGAACGTTCTGCAGCTCGACGACGCGCGACAAGCGACGTTACTCGCCGATGCGAAACGCATCGCGATCGCTCGCGCCGATTTTCTCTATATGCCGGGTGATGATGCCAACTCCGTCTACGTCGTCGAGAGCGGGCGCGTCAAAATCGTGCGTACGACGGCGAACGGCTCGGAATCGATCATCGGCATCCGCAATCCGGGCGATCTCTTCGGCGAGCTTACGTGGATGAGCGACGGTGCGAAGCGCACGACGAGTGCCGTCGCACTCGACCCAGGTTTCGTCGCGCGCATCGATGCAGTGCAATTCGAACGGCGCTTACGCGACGACGTCGTCGTATCGGCCGCATTCGCGCGCGGGATGTCCTTGCGCCTAGCGAGTGTCGAACGCGAACTCACCGAGCTTGCGGGCAAGAGCGTGCCCGGTCGGCTCGTCGACGTCCTCGGTCGGCTCGCCGCAGATCACGGCGTGCGCGAGGCCGACGGAACCCTACGCATCGCGCTGAGCCTCACGCATAAAGATCTCGCCGATCTCATCGGAACGAGTCGCGAGACGCTGACGAAAGAATTGAGCGTCCTCGCCGACGTCGGCTTGTTGCGCGTCTCGCATCGCGAAATCGTACTCGTGCAGCCGCAAGCCTTTCCGTTCTCGCGACGCAATACGCTGCCGCCATAACGCTACGCCGGGTCGCGCGCGCGATTTCGCAAGGTCGCGAATGCGCGGCGTGCGATGACGACGAGCACGATCGTCACCACGATCGCGACGAGGGCCCCGGCGAATGGTAGCACGATGGCGAGCACCGCCGCGACGAGCGCGAGAGCATCCTCGACAACGCTGATCAACGGGTTCGCGAGGCCGCCGCTGAGCGACGTCGACGCACCGCGCAAAGTCGCGATACCCGCATGGACGCCGAGTGCGTTGAAGGCACCTAATCCCATCAGCGCAGAAGTCGCGAGATCCGGCGAACCACCCGTCTGTGGAAGCGCGCTCCCGACCAGGAGTGCGGCTGCGATTGGTTTGGTGACGAAGTGTAGGGCGTGTAGCGTATGATCGAGCACGGGAACCTTGTCGCCCGCGAATTCCAGGACCGCTAGCGCCGCGAGCAGCCACGTGGCGCCATCGCTGCCCAGATACGCGAATGCGTGTGATGGATGAAGATACCCGAGGTGCATCGCAATCGAGGCGAGCGCCAGAACGAGAAACGGGCGTAGCCCGATGCTCGTCGAGAGACCGTAGGCCGTGGCAAAACTCGAAACGTCCATCGTGAATCCTCCGAGCCCGCCTCTACCGCGAAGCGCAGCCGAGGTTTCGGCGCGCATCCGTCGGTGAAGGCACCTTAGCGGTCTTTCGAACTAGTTCCCGGAGACGAAAGAACGCGAGCCAATGTGAATTTTATCACACCTCGACTATTTATCCACGTGTCAATATACGTGCGCGTTCGATGCGCCGAATGGTAAGACGATATGCTCAATAAATTGCTTAAGCGTGACACGCTTGATCGCGATGCTTATAAACAGCTCACGACGGGCGATCTCGACGATCTTCCGTATGGAATTATCGTCGTCGATCCGACGGGTGTCATCGTCGGGTATAACCGCGCAGAGGCCAAGAAGGCGGGGTTCGCTCGCGAGCGCGTTATGGGGCGTAATTTCTTCAGCGAAGTCGCACCGTGTACCCAAGTGAAGATGTTCCTAGGACGATTCGAAACGTTCGTGGCTCAGAAAGCGAGCTCCGTCGAACCCTTCGAATTCGTCTTCCCGTTCGCGAGCGGGCCGCAACGCGTCTCCATCCTCTTTTATCGAGATCTCACAGCCCCCGATCGGATCTCGATTATCGTCCGTCGTGAGGACGATGCCGCATGAAGAAGCCAAAAAGCGAAATGACCGTACGTCCCGGCGCCTACGGGATGACGCGTGCCACGATCGTCAGTTATGTCTTTATCGCAATCGGTGCGTCGACACTCGTCGCAGCGCTCGCCGTCCTCGCGTTTGGATCCGCATCGTCGGCTCTCGCGAATCGGTCGTTCGGCTCGGCGATTTCCGAGAGCGCGGCTGCGGATACGCTCGGGCAACGCGTGCTCCAAGATATTCTCCAGATCGCGATCTCGCGTCACGGCGGAAAACTCTCATTCGACGTCCACGCCGATCTCAACGATGCTGCGACACAGCTGGAAACGAAACTCACGCATCTGGCGTCGCTCCCGCTCGCGCCGGCAACGATCGCGACCCTCGCGACGCTCCACGATCATTGGTCGCCAATTCGGAAGTCGCTCTCGCTCTTGGGCGATTACCCCGGCACCCGGGACGCACTCGACACCGTGGTCGCGCGGACGCTCGATCAGAGCCCCAAACTCATCGGCGGTCTCGCCGACGTACGCCGCGATCTCGAAACGTACGCAACCGCAAAAGCCGCCGCGGCAAGTTCTCTCGGCTCGATCGCTTTCATCGTCGCCCTCATCGGCTGCGCGCTCGGCGGATTCGGCGTGTTCGCACGCTTGCGGGAGAGCGCCCGCGAGTCCAAACGATTCGGAGCGATGCTCGAACGGATGGTCGGAGATCTCGCGAAGAACACGCTGCGGCTTACGGATTCGCAGGCGGGAAGTGAGATCATGCTCCAGACCGTTGGCCAGGGGATGCTCATGCTCGACGAGCGCGGTATTGTCAAACGCCCATATTCGAACGAACTCGTCAATATGTTCAATACCGAAGATATCGCAGGACGGACGCTCGGCGATCTGCTCCGACCGCTCGTCGTCGAACGTACGATTCGCGACAGCGAGCCCTTTTTAGCATCGATCTTCCAGAGTGATGTCTCCGACGAAACGATTGAAAGCACGAACGTGCTCTCTGAAATCGAGCTCGCGAAGCGGCGCGCAGACGGCACGATCGAATCTCGCTTTATCAGTTTCGACTTCCGACGCGTACGCGAAGGGACCGATATCGAGGAAGTCTTCGTATCGGTCACCGACGTAACCGATCGCATCCGCCTCAAACGCGATCTCGTGCGCTCGGAACGTTCTCTCGAACGGCAGAACGCCCTTATCAAGCTCACGATGCACACGACCTCCGGCGACCTCGCAACGTTCATGACACGAGCCGAAGCCGGCCTGCGAAGGATGAACATGGCACTGCGCGCCGAGGACTTCGCGCTCGCATCGAGGGGCCGCGTCGATCTCTTGCACGAGCGCCTCGCATCGCTTACCGAATCGATCACGTCGGTCCGGCTCGCCGCCGAGTCGATCCGTTTCGACTTTATCGCCAAGCTCGCTGCATCGTTCGAACAACGTGTTGCGGATTTGCGAACCATACAAAATCTCGATGGCGACGCGTTTCTCTCCGTCGTGGTGATGAACGTCGAGCTACGCGCCGAGCTCGATGAGATCGGGCGCTTTCGCGACCAGCTCGCATCGGTGCAGCGATCGAAAGTGACGCTCGCAACCGGACCCGGGATCAGCGACGATCGATCGCGCTCGGCGTTTTTACGCGACGAGGTTGTGAAATAGACGGAGAACGTTCGCAAAGATCGTCGTAGACGTCGCGCACGCTATCGACGAGCGCGTCGATCGTACCGTCGTTATCGATCGTGTAGTCGGCGAGCTCGCGTGCGCGATCGGGATCGATTTGCGCCGCCATCCGCCGGCGCACGTCCTCGGGTGAGATACCGCTTCGCGCGACGACGCGGCCCATGCGCGTTTCTTCGTCGGCAACGACGAGCACGTTGGCATCGCACGTCCGATAGAAGCCGCCTTCGAAGAGTAACGGCACGTCGTGAATGACGATGCGCTCCGCTTCTGCCGCCGCCTCGCGCTCCGCGCCGAGGCGGCGGACCTCGGGATGGACGATCGCGCCCAGATCATCGCGAGCGCTCCGATCCGCGAACACGATGGCCGCCAGTGCTTCACGATCGAGCGATCCGTTACGCGCAACGACGGTCGGGAAGCGGCGCGCGATGCGCGCGAGGCCATCGCTCCCGGGAGCGACGGCTTCCCGCGCGAGGGCGTCGGCATCGATCACGAGTGCTCCCAAAACGCCGAAGATCTTCGCGACCTCAGATTTTCCGGAACCGATCCCACCCGTGAGGCCTACACGTAATCGCACCGCCGTAGTATTCGTTCACGGGCGGGCCATTTCCGGGAGCGCCGGTGCGGGAGACGTACCGGCGCATCGGTGCTAACGTCGCTCGTCGGGCGCGCCGTCTTGCAAGCGGACGAGATTGCAGGAACCGAGTTCGCGAAACGCGATGCTCGGGACGTGCGGCTGCGTCTCCATCGCTCGTGCGTAGAGCGCTGCGAGTTCGCTACCGAACGTGGCCTTCACTTCGGCCGCATAGCTGTTCGGAAGATCGATTTGAAGATACGGCACCGTAACGACGTTATCGACCGCGGCCACGATCTCCGCGTCGAAACGTGTCCGACTCGCGGTGCAACCGCAGCCGTGTTCAAGTGAGCATGGAGCGTTACTATGATATTGCCTTCGGACCGAGTGTCCGCGAGGCGCAATCCGAGGATGGCAGCCGCGACCGCTACGCACGCGCCGCCGCTGCGCGACCCGTGCCGCTCGGCTTCGGGCCCGACGAGCGAGCTTTCGTCGAATCCGTCGACGGCTTCTACCTGGCAACCGCGACGAGCGAGGGCTGGCCCTACGTACAGTTTCGCGGTGGGCCGCCGGGCTTTCTCAAAGTCCTCGACGCAACGAGGCTCGCCTTCGCGGACTTTCGCGGAAATCGACAATTCGTTACCGTCGGCAATTCCCGCAAAGACGATCGCGTCTCACTCTTCATCATAGATTACGCAAAGAAAGAGCGACTCAAACTCTTCGCGCGCATGCACGCCCGAGATGCTGGCGGCGATCCCGAGTTACGCGAACGGCTCGCGATGCCCGGCTATCCGGCAACGATCGAACGCCTCGTTACCTTCGACATCGTCGCATTCGATTGGAATTGCGCTCAGCACATCCCACAGCGCTACACGCTTCCGGAGATCGACGCGCTTACGCGACCGTTGCGCGACCGTCTCTTTCGGCTCGAAGCCCGTCTCGCAGAGCTCGGCGAGCCGACGTCATAGCTTCCCCGCGATTGCCACCCTTTACGCCGGTCGCCTACGCGCGTTCGTCAGCGAAACGAGAATGCCGTCGTGCCAGGCATCGTTGAGAAAGAGATAATCGCGCGCAGATCTTCCGACGACAAATCCGATCTTTCGAACAACGCGACCGTTCGTCGAAGGCGAAACGCACGACAGCCAGCGCGCCTTCCGTCGCGTACCCTCGCCCCTCGCGGGTCGCATCGACCGAATAGCCGAGCATCGCCGATTGCAAAATGCCGCGAAGAATCGAGAGCAGGTCGATCGATCCGACGATATCGTCGTCTCGGGCTGATGGGTCGGCATCCACGGGCGTACGTGCTCGTGGTTCCGAGCAACATACGCGAGAAGCGCGTGGGCATGCGAAACGTCTACGTACTCGAGACGAAGTCGCTCCGTAAATAGCGGCTCGCCAGGCATGCTTTACGGCATCATCTTGGGTTCGTTCGCACCGACGTGATGGGACAACCTTCGTTCGAACTCGACGTGAAAAAAAGACCGGCATCGCTGCCGATCTTTCTCGATTCGAGACGCCACCGCTCGTGACGTTCGTTCATGACCGAACTATTCGGCTGGGGCCGGTTCCATCGAAGCGCCGATCGAGCCGAGGTCGCCGTCGGCCGTGTAGGCTTCGAGCTCTTCTGGCGGGATATCGGCGACGTGCTGGATCGACCCCGTGATGCGACGCGTCGCGTGATTGATCGTGAGCAAGGTGACTTCGACTTCTTGGCCGGGGCTGTACTGAATCGAGGGTTCGAATTCGCCCTTGGGCACCATCGCGAGTACACCCGGAATGATCTCGACCAGGAGATAATTCGGCGTGACCTTGACGACTTGCGCGATGAGGCGTTGGCCTTCGACGAGCTTATCGGCATGCTCGACCCACGGATCGGGCAGTGCGTGTTTGAGCGAGAGCGAGACCTTTTTCGCATCGGGATCGAATTTCATCACTTCGACCTGAACGATGTCGCCAATCTTCACGACTTCCGACGGGTGCTTGATGCGCGCGTACGACAGTTCGCTATTGTGGATGAGGCCGTCGATGCCGCCGAGGTCGACGAACGCTCCAAACTCTGCGAGACGCACGACGACGCCTTCGCGAATCTGGCCAACGGCAAGCGTGCCGAGCAGTTCGGACTTCTTGGCGTTGAGCTCTTCTTCAAGAACCAAACGCTGCGACAGAACGACGCGGTGCCGTTTGTGATCGAGATCGATGACCTTGAGGCGCAGATGCTTGCCGATGAGTTCGTCGAGATTACCGACGGGCTGACGACGGATCTGCGAGGCCGGAACGAACCCGCGCATGCCGAGATCGACGAGAACGCCGCCCTTGACGACCTGCGTGACGGTCGCTTCGATGACTTCGTCGTTCTCGTGTGCCGCGATGACCTTTTCCCAGGTCTTCAGCGCACGCGCGCGACGTTCGCTGAGGAAAAGCGTGCCTTCCTCATCGATGCGGTGGATCATGACTTCGAGCTTGTCGCCGACCTTTTGTTCTTTCGGGTCGATCGCGAGCGAGAGCTCGCGGAAGCTCAGGAAGCCTTCGGATTTTCCGCCGATGTCGACGAGTAACTCGTCTTGGTACTTGGCAACGATGACGCCCGTGAGCACTTGGCCCTCATCGAGGACCTTGAGGCTCTCTTCATACATACGCTGCTCGAGCGCGAGTTGGTCTTCTTCTTCTTCGACTTCGGGCGGTGCGATCTCGGTTGTGCTGATGTGAATCCCCTTTACGCGTGCGCCGGATCAAAACGTCCGGTCGCACTCCCGCGCGATGCGCAGTTCCTCGGCGGTCCGAGGCTAAAATAAGTTATGAAGTTTGGCATTTCCGGCACCACCAGGTGCCGCGCTGGACGATGACCGTTCTGGTGAGCGGGACATCGCATCGTGGGCAGTTTTGGCTACGGCGCCCGTAGACGTTCAGCACGTTTTGGAACCCGCCACGAAGCCCGTCGGCGTCGACGTAATCGTCGACACTCGTTCCCCGCATATCGATCGCGCGCCGGAGCACATCTTGGATCGCGATGTGGAGCCGGCTTCGTGCCGGTTTCGAAAGCGTTCCCGCGGGGCGAGACGGACGGATCCGTGCGGCCCAGAGCGCTTCGCAGGCGTAAATGTTCCCGATTCCCGCAATACGGCGCTGGTCGAGCAAGAACACTTTGATCGGTGTCGTTCGCCCGGCCAACAGGCTCGAAAATCGCTCCACTGAAAATTCGTCGGAGAGGGGTTCGAGACCGAGGTCGGCAGCCCAATCGACTTCCGGTTCGAATAGCCGCATCCTGCCGAAGCGACGCACGTCCGCGAAACACAAACGCTCTCCATCGCCAAAGGTCAGGAGAACATTCGTATAGGGTTCCGGGGTCGCGGTCCCGGCACGCTGGCGAATCAGGCGCCCGGTCATCCGGAGATGAACGACGAGCTGCCGATGCGATTCCAACGTGAGAACCACGAATTTGCCGCGCCTGCCAACCGCTTCGATGCGGTCCCCCACGAGAAGCGCCGCGAAGTTGGATACTTCGGGCGACACGACGGTCGGGCGGAACACCTCAACCGTGTCGATTATTTTTCCGACCACCGCGTTTGCAAGACCGCGAGCGATCGTTTCGACTTCGGGGAGTTCAGGCACGTCTGTGGGGCGTAACGTAGACCGCGAGCCAAAAGTTGCACCGCGGCAGCGGCGAAGAACGACGCGATGCTACTTTGGGGAGTTTTCATCGCCGCGCTCGTTGCGCCACCGTCGCTCGTCGTCGAGGCGCAAGCGGGACGTACGCTCGCGATCGCAACGGCGACCGGAAGGGCGAACGTTCGCGCGCGAGACGTCGCCCTCACCGTCGTGATCTCACCCGGCGACGAAGCGCGGATCGTTCCGATGCTCTTGCCCTATGACGCTCAAACGCGGTGGACGCGGATCGCCCCGCGTGCGCGTCCCGATGCCACGATCGCGGCCGATCCCGCGGTCCTCGATCCGCGCAACGTGCAGTTCGAACTCGTCGTCGCGCGGCCCGAGCCCCTCAGGTTTGCCGCGTTCGTCAACCATCTCGAATCGCGGCTCGTTCGCGCGCGGACGTCCGCGCGGCTCTGGTCGATCGTCGATGGCGTCGATGATTGCGCCGCGCTCGATAGCGCCGCGATCGAGGCGGCGCGCACAGCCGCCGAGCGCACGGCCCAAGCACTCGCGACGGCGATGCATCGACGCATTGCCAGCGCCCTCGCAACCGCCGACGCAACCGAAAATCACACGCTCGACGACGGTACGCGGCGATGCGATCTCGGTCGAATTCGCGTACCGGCGCGCCGCGCCGATATCTTCGCCCTCACCGATCCCGGCGCGATCGCGACGAGCGTCTCGCGCGTAGCGACCGTGTTTTCAACGCTCGCCGATACCGCCGGTGCTACCTCGCCCGATGCGTCGACGAACGCGCTCCCTCGCGCGACCTCCTCGTCCGATGACGCGGACGAGATCGCACCACGCGTACTCGCCATCGCTTCCGCCGTGCGTTTGCGCGTCGACGAAACGCGGCTCGGGGCCACGATCACCACGATCGGTACGAGTGCGCGCGTTCGGCGGCCCACATCAATTCGCTACTCGTGGGCGAGCGAACGCGGCCGCGTCGATGGCGCGCGAACGCTCGACACGCTCGCGGCGGCCGAGCGTCGACTCACGACGCTCGGCATTTCGCGGGTCCAGATCCGTGCGCGAGTCCGTAGCGGACCGACCTATCCCGTCGATTTGCTCGTCGATGTTCCGCAGTCGCTCCACCTTGCGGCGGCGACGGTCGTCCACGCGATCGCGGGCGACTCGCAAGCGATTGCAGCAGCCATCGGCGAGACATTCGTCCGGGACGATTGCGAGACGCTGGATTTCGGCGACGCCCGCGATGCGCTCGCATCGGCACGTCAACGCGCGACGGGCACCGCGCGCGAACTCGGCGCGGTCGTCGGCGCACCGCTGGCGATCCACGCGCTCGCGATGCGCGCGACGCCCTGTGCGTTCCCTCGCGACCAAACCCGCGGCATCGTGCGCGGCACGCTCGTCGCGGGACCCGAACGCAAGCCCGCAGTCGCGACCTACACGGCCGTAGCGGTGACGTTCGCCCTCGATCGCCCGATCGTCGTTGCGCAAAGACTCGCGACCGCACGCGCGTCGTCGTCGCGCGCGCCCGCCGCCTTCTTCCTCTCACCCGCAGCACGCGAGTTACCGCCCATCGACATCGCAACGCGTGGAGCCGCAATCGTCGTCGAGGGTGTGGGGACCGCGCACGCGCCCGCGCACCGCACGAGTTTCGATCTCGTCATCGCGCCTGACGCCGCCCACCACTTCGCGCCCGTCGATGCACGTCGCGCCTACGCACTCGTCGCGCCGCTCGAACGCGCGGGTGCGCGTACGCCGACGCGCATCGTGCTCCGTCCGCTACGCGCTGGTTCCGGCAGCGAACTCGCGCTGCACCTCGAGCTTCCCGGCGCGGCCGCTACGCGCGAGCGTTCCACCTTCGATGCGATCCTGCGCGACGCACGCGCACTCGGCAGTGCGCGCATGCAACTCGCCGTAACGGGCGCTCCTGGGGCGGGCGAAGTCGCAGCGTTTCGGGCCGCGATCGATGCCGCATTACGCGCCGCTCGAGACGAAGCGCGCGCGCGTCGAACGACGCTCGGACCGATCGTTGCGATTCTCGATGCGACGCCGTTCGTCGACCGCGTCGCAAGCCTCCCGCGCGTCGGCGTGACGACGCGCGTACGACTGGTCTTCGCAAAAGCGCGTTAGCGGTCGGTTCTCAGCGGCGGAAGCGCGAGATGCGAACCGACGACGATGCCGTCGGTGGCCGCTTCGTTCGCGGGTAATTCGATCACGTAGAGCCCACGCCCGCGCCGACGCGCGAGCGACGTATCGGATGCGGTCCGCGTCGAGGCGGGAACGTTTGCGGCGACGGTCGTGACGGTGCCATCCGCACGCACCCAGACCATGTCGAGGGGCACGAGCGTATTCTTCATATAAAATTCCCAATCGCTCTCGCGTGAAAAAACGAAGATCATGCCGTGTTGCGGCCGCACGCGTAGCACGCACATGAGCCCGAATTCGCGCGAGACGACATCGTCGGCAACCGCGAGCCGGAGCGTCGCCCGCGGTGCCGTGCCGTCGACGAGCGCCAGAGGTTTGCTCGGCGGATCGATCGGACCCTCGAGAATGTCGGCGGGCAAACGCGTGCTCGCACACGCGGGGACGATCGTCTCGAGACGATGCCGACTCGCCTCAGCAGGCACGGCGAAAGTCGCGCCGAGAGCGATCGCCGCGATCGCTCGTCGGAGCGCGTCGATCTTACGCATCGATACCACGCTCATCCAAGAGATCCAACGACTCCACGTCGAGCCAGGTGCGGCCGCTCTTGAGCGTTACTTCGAGCGGCACGGCGAGCGCGATCGCGTGTTCCATCTCGAACTTCACGAGCGTCGCAATCTCGTTAAGTCGCGGTCTGGCGACTTCGAAGATGAGCTCGTCGTGAATTTGCAAGAGCATCGCCGCATCGTCGCCGCGCGCGGCGAGTGCGCGCTCGATCCGCACCATCGCGAGTTTCATGAGATCGGCCGCACCGCCTTGCATCGGCGCGTTCGTCGCTTCGCGTTCGGCCGAACCGCGCAACCCGTAATTCTTCGATCGCAGATCGGGCATGTAGCGTCTGCGGCCGAGCAATGTTTGGACGTAGCCGTGCTCGCGCCCGAATTCGAGATTGCTCTCGATCCACGCGCTGACGCTCGGGAACCGCGCGAAATAGGCTTCGGTCATCGTGCGCGCTTCGCTCCGCTCGATACCCAGCCGTTGCGCCAGTCCGAACTCCGACATGCCGTAAAGCAAGCCGAAGTTGACGCTTTTGGCGATACGGCGTTGGTTCGAGGTCACCGTCGCATCGGGTGCGACGCCGAAGACGCCGCGTGCCGTGACGTCGTGGATGTCGTCGCCGCGCGCGAAGGCCGCGCGCATCGCCTCGTCGCCCGAAAGATGCGCCATGATGCGCAGTTCGATCTGCGAGTAATCTGCAGCGAGCAGAACGCGTTCGTCGGTCGGTGCGATGAATGCTCGCCGGATGCGGCGCCCGAGTTCGTTGCGCACGGGAACGTTCTGCAAATTCGGATTCGTCGACGACAAGCGCCCCGTCGCCGTCGTGGTTTGATTGAACGACGTACGCAAGCGTCCGTCCGCGCCGACGAGACTCGGTATCACGTCGATGTACGTGTTCTTGAGCTTCGTCACTTCGCGGTACTCGAGTACCTTCGCGACGATCGGATGCGCGAGCGCCAGCGGCTGCAACACGTCGATGCCCGTCGCGTAGCCCGTCTTCGTGCGGCCACCGCTCGGAAGAGCGAGCTTTTCGAAGAGCACGTTACCAAGTTGCTGCGGCGAACCGATATTGAACGGCTCGCCTGCCGCCTCGTGGATCTCGCGTTGCAAACGTTCGACCGCCGCATCGACTTCACCCGAGAGTTCGTCGAGCGCACGCGGATCGACGGCGATGCCGCGCGCTTCGAGTTGCGCGAGCACGTGCGCGAGCGGAAGTTCCACGTCGCGGTAGAGCCCGAGTTGTTCGCGATGTGCGAGGTGATCGCGCAAGACGGGTGAGAGCCGTAGCGCGGCATCGGCAAACGCGGCAGCATCGAGCGGTAAGCGTTTGCCGAGATACTCGCGGACTGCATCGTCGAGATTCGTGTAGCTGCGCGCGGGATTGAGCAGATGCGCTGCGATCATCGTGTCGTCGCCGAGCGCCGCTTCGGGTGCGTGCGCGAATCCATGCCCGCGCACGAACGTCTGCAACGATTTCCAATCGTGTACGACGAGTGGAACCCCACCGTCGAGGAGGTCGGCGAAGGCGGCGGCGACCACGGGCCGATCGAGTGCGGCCGCGCGAAACGTCACGCCGCTTTCGATCGCGCCCGAGACGCCGATCTCATCGCCGTGCAACGCGATGCCCGCATATTCGCCTTGCGCGATTTCGCGTAGCAGCGATGCGAGAAGCTCGAATTCTGGTGGATCGGTCGATGGAACGAAGGTGCGATACGTGCCGCGCACGACCTCGGTCTCGTCGAGTGCGAGCAGCGCATCATTCGTGGGCACGGGAAGTTTCGCGAGCAACGATTTGAATTCGAGATCGCGATAGAGCGTGTAGAGTTTGTCGCTCGGCGGCACCGCGTAACGCGCGTCGTCCCACGGGATCGTCACCGGCAGATCGCGCACGATCATCGAGACGTCGCGACAGGCTCGTGCGACCGCGCCATGTTCGCGCACGAGTGCTTCGAGTTTGGGCGAGCCGGCACGCGTGGGATCGGCGAGCAACGCATCGAGCGAGCCCGCGGCTTTGATGAGCTTGATTGCCGTCTTCTCACCGACACCCGGGATACCGGGCAGATTGTCGGATGGATCGCCTTTGAGGCCGCGATAATCGGGGAGCTGACGCGGCGCGAGATCGAAACGCGCGACGACGGCCTCAATGTTGTAGCGCATCACGCCACCCATACGGGTGCGCACGAGCACGGTCGTCCGGTCGTCGACGATCTGCAAGAGATCGTTATCGCCCGTGATCACGACGGTCTCGCTGCCCTCACGTTCGCTCTGAGCGGCGAGCGTGGCGATGATGTCGTCGGCTTCCTGACCCTCGAGTTCGAGGATCGGGATGTCGTACACACCTAAAATACGTCTGACGAGTGCGAACTGCGAGCGCAGGTCGTCGGGCATCGTCTCACGCTGTGCCTTATACGCTTCGAACATCGCGACGCGCGCGGCGGGGAGGCCACGATCGAAACAGGCCACGACGTGCGTCGGGGCTTCATCGGCGATGAGTTTTTGGAGCGTCGTCGTGAACACGTAGGCGGCTTCGATGCGCGTGCCGTCGGCGGTGGTAAGCGGGCGATCTTTCATCGCGAAGAACGCCGCGTAGACCAGTCCGTACGTATCGAGCAGCATCAGCTTGTGCGGTTGCCCTTGGGGTGCCGTGATCATAGAACGTTGAAACTCGCAGAAGCCGCCCCGACGTCGCCGTCGTCGGCGATGCGCATGATCGAAATCACGTAGTGCCCGCGTTCGCGCGGAGCGGCTACGTCGAGGGGCGCATCGCGGTCGCGCGCGACGCGCCAGAGTTGCGTGCGCGGAGCCGCGACGCCGATCGAGGGTGTATCGGTAGCGACTTGACGCGGCCGTTCGGCGGCAAAAATGTCGGTCGCCTTCGATCGCGCGGGCGCGACGTATGCGTGCCATTGCGGATCGTCCGATGCCGGCGTTTGCGCGCTCGTGGCACCGGTCCCCAAAAGATCGGCGGCATCGTCGAAAAGCGCGGGGCCGCTCTCGCGTCCGTCCGCGATACGCACCGCAATCGTCGATGCCGACCGAGCATCGCCGTCGCGCAGCGTGACGTGTAGCATCTCACCAGCGGCATAGGCATTTTTATCGAGACGTAATTCCGTCAAGCGTGCGTGGCCCGGTCCGTCGATGTGCACGTCGCTCGATCCAAGTGCGATCGCGCCGTCGCGCACGAAGGCGGCCGTGACGCGCACCGCCCCCTGCGCATCGCCGAGGTCGAACGACACCTGCGCGTTTCCGTCCACGACGTTGGCACGACGCGTTTCGTACGTGCGCGCGCCCTCGAGCGTGACGAGTGCGTCGCCACTCGCACCGGGTGCGTTCGCGCGCACGACGATCGTCGCATGGGGTCGATACCGTGGGCGATCGAGCGTGACGATGACGGCGTTCTGCGTTGACGCCGTGCGCCCCGAAAGGACGCGTGGTTCGACGACGACGGCGGCGGCATCGAGCGCTCTACGGCCGTCGAGATCGGCTTGCGCGACGATGAGATTCGAGCCCGAACTCGCCCCTTTGAAGACGACGCGCGCGTGACCGCGCGCATCGAGGATCGCGTGCTGTAATTGGAGCGACGCGCCGTGCGAGAGTCGTACGTCGACACCGATCCCGTTCGCGGGCGTGCCATCGCTCGGATTGAAACCACGGATTTCGACGGCGATCGGTTCGCCGACGTCGGCCGTCGCGGAAACGGGCGCGACCGCGAGCGCGATTCGGGCATTCGCAACGACGATCCGCGACGTCGCCGTCGCGCCCCGGGCCGAGGCACGTACGCCGTACGTCGAATCGAGGCCGTCGCTCGGTACCGAAATCGTTAAGCGCGCGTCACCGTCGGCGCCCGTACGGACCGTCTGCTCGGCAACGAGCGTCGTGCCCCACCGCACCGCGTCGTCGGGCGAGCCCGGCGGAACGACATGCGGCGTGCGCACGACGACAACATGCAGTGGCACGTCGGGGACACCAATCTCGCCGCGCCGCGCCGCGATCGAGACGACGATATCGCGTTCGGCATCACAGGGACAGAGCGCTCGCAACGAAAGCGCGATATCCGTCGCCGCATCGATGTGCACGCTCGTGCCGCCGACGCCGCCGGCGGCGTCGGCCAGCACCGCGTAATCGCCCGCTTCGACGCCCGCCGGAACGGTGAGTTCGCCGGAAAAAGCGCCCGCCGCATCGAGCCGTGCGGAGCCCGACGCGAGCGTTCGCCCGCGCCCCGCAAGCGTGATTCGTGCGGCGCCATTAGCGCGGCTGAAGATTCCGAGATCGCGCTTGCGCGCAAAGCCAACGTACCGGATACGATCGCCCGCGCGCACGACCGCGCGATCGAGTCGCAAACCCACGATGGCTAGCGGCACGGGTGCCTGCGGTAAGATCGAAACGAAGGCTCTCGCGCTTCCCGATTCGGCGAGTGCGAAAGCGGGCCGGGTGCGGTCGCGCCAGACGATGAGGCCGTTGCGATCCGTGCGCTTATTTACGAGCGCCGTGCCGACGAGAAATGCGACGGAGACGTTCGCGAGGGCGCGACCGCCGCGTAGATCGACGCACCAAGCGACGAGCCCCTCGGGGCTTTCTTTGGTGAGGAGACCGAGATGCGTGCGATTGATCCACACCTGTTGCACGGCATCACCGCGCCGCGCTTCGATCACGAAGAAACCCTCGCGCGTTCCGAGTGGAATCGCAACGTCGTTCGTTTCGAAACGGTATCCGGGCTGCGGCGCAAATTTCCAGCGAGCGACGGACGTGCGATGCGACGTGTCGATCGGTCGCGGCGCTCGATTCGCGCCCGCGACGATCACGTCGGCCGGATCGACTTCGTACGCGGTGAAATCGAGTGGCGCGCCCGAATATGTATCGAGGCGGACGGTTGCGTTTTTCCACGGCACCGCTGCGTCGCGCGCGTAGAGCGCGAAATACGCGTCCCACTGATGTCGATCTAGGAGTGGCCGTGCCGCTCGTACCGGCGTCGTCGCGCAGACGACGGCGCAAAGCACGGCGAGTGCGAAGCGACGCATGCTCTTAAAACGAGGCGTCGTAGAAGAGCGTCCCCTGCGTCCCGATCGGCACGCGGAAACCGACGGTGTATTCGTGCGATTCGTTGCGATCGAGCGTGCCCGCATAGTTGCTGATGCCCACGAGCGCCGACGCACCCGAAGTCACACCGAGGAACCGACGCTTGTCGTTGCCTTCGATGACGAAGTGGTCCAGCTTCGGATAGAGGGGGAATCCCAGTGTGTTCGTCCACTTGAAGCGGACGACGTAATACTCGTCGTTCGACTGCGCGACCGAATCACTCGTGCCGTACGTGCGCGACTCCAAGATCGTGACGTCTTGTCCGCCACGAACGAAGCTGTTCGAAACTTTTGAATCGGCGGCTTGCTGCGGTTCCTTGCAGCCGACGAGGACGGCTGAGGCAAGGACGGCACCGAGAACAGCTAAGCGTTTCACGGTGCCGCGCTTTCGGCGGCTCACGCAGGCATCCCCCGCGCGCGTGCGTAAGCGCGAAAGCTGTGGAATTGGAACCCGGAAATCCGACGTCTCTTCATTGCCGCTCCTGCGGCACCGAGAACGACGCGATAACAAAACGCTCCGATCGCGTCAGCAAGACGTATCAGGTCGTGATCGCCTGCGCGACGTGCGGCTCATCGTTCGTCGTCCTCGCGAGGAATTGAAATGAACCCGTCGCGATCGTTCGTCCCGTGCGTCACATGTGCGTTGCCGGGCGTCGCCACGGCCGCCGCGCAGTCGTCCTTGCGAAAAGGTCCCGACCGTTCGCAGTCCCCGCATATCATCGGAAAACGATGACGACGACGCAAACCGATGACCGCATCGCAACGAACGAGCGAATCGATCCCGTGACGCTCTTGCAACGCACGTCCCATGCGATTGCGTTCGCGCCGGGGACGTTGCCGCCGATGGCGCTACGCCGTATCGCCGAAGCCGGTCGGCTCTCGCCCTCGCTCTACAACACGCAACCCGTGCGCTTCGTCGTCGTTCGTGATCGCAGCGCGTACGACAAGCTGCGTTCGGGATGCAACACCTCGCGCGACACGTTCGTACGAGCGCGCAAGCTTTTCGCGACGATGAACAAGCGTCTCAAGAATCCCGCCTTCGTTGCGGGCGTGGAACGACAGGCCAAAGGCGATGTGTTACCGCCGCACGGATACGCAATCGTCCCGCTTCACGACGATCGCTTGACCGAATCCGTCGAGGCCGCGTCGTGCGCACTCATGGCGATGCAGCTCGAAGCGACGTCGCTCGGCCTCGCGAGCGCGTTCTGCAGCTGGACACGTGGACTGTCATTTCAAAAAGAGATGGTCGCGATGCTCGGCATTCCCGAAGGATTCAAGCCCTTCACGAGCCTCATCGTCGGCCTCCCCACACACCCGCTCGTAACGAGCGAAAAACAGCGACGAGCGTTCGACGATGCCGTCACGTGGGTCTAGCGATTTCGATCCGGAGAAATCGCCGAGCGATTTCGATCCGATGAAATGGTGGTTGCGGAGCCGCGACGGCATCGACGAGGCGCAAGATAAAGATATCGCGCGCAGTTGCACGAGCAAGGACGGCTATCGCACCGAATCCGAAGCTCGCGCACACGCGGCGATGAACGGCATGTCGGGCGTGCTCCACACCTATCGCTGCACGTATTGCGACGATTGGCACCTCACACGCCGCAAGACGTGAGCGGCCCCGCTAGTACGTCAGCGCCACGGTCTTGCGAATCGTGCGTTCGTCGATCACGACACGCACCATGAAGTCGGCAACGTCCGCACGCGAGATCGAGGTGCCTTTTTCCGGCACGAATCGGTCGTTCGCGCGATAGAGTCCGGTGCGCGGACCATCGGTGAGGCGACCGGGCCGCACGATCGTGTAGACGAGATCCGTGGCTTCGAAAAGTTCTTCCATACGGCGCATATCTTTCAGGACGTTCCGCAGCACGAACGGCATGACGATCCGTCGGGCAAGGAAGTTCATGTTCGGGTCGTCTTCGGCTCCCGCAGATGAGATCGCGAGCACGCGCCTGATCTTATTGCGCGTCATCGCGCCGATAATATTCGCCGTGGCGGTCGAGTAGAGCGACGTCGTCCCCGTGCCGCCCGTGCCGAGCGCGGAGAACACGACATCGCAACCCGCGATCGTCGTTTCGACTGCGGCCGGGTCGAGGGCGTCGCCTTCGACCACGCCGATCGCGCCGAGATCTTTGGGCAACTTCTTTCGATCGCGGACCAGCGCTTTGACGTGATCGCCATTTTCGCGCGCGATCGCGATGAGCCACCGACCGACGCCGCCCGAACCACCGAGAATCGCAACACGCATGGTCGGGGGATTCGCGCTTTCGCGGCGCCGAAGCCTCGCCTATCATGCGATTTGTGAGTTTCCATCAGGCTGGCGCCGTACGCTCGGGTATCGCACAAGGCGATACGATTCGGCCTTACGTTGCCGAGATCGCTTCGATCCGCGACTATCTCGCGATCGCACCAAGCGAACGTGGCGCGCTCGCGACAGGTGCCCCAATCGCGCTCGATTCCGTCAAGCTCGCGGCTCCGGCGCGACCACGCAAGAATATCTTTTGCGTCGGACGCAACTACAAGGGCCACGCAGAAGAGGTCGCTCGCGCGCGCAATGTTCCGCTCAGTCTCCCGACCGTGCCGACGTTTTTCACAAAGGCGCCGACCGCAATTGCCGATCCCGACGCGACACTCCATCTCACCGCCGCCATCTCACCGCAATACGATTGGGAAGCCGAACTCGCGGTCGTTATCGGCACGCGTTGTCGCGACGTTTCCGAAACCGATGCGCTCGATATGATCTTCGGCTATACGTGTCTCAACGACGTGACCGCACGCGACGTGCAAAAAGATTACGGCCAATGGTTCAAAGGCAAGAGCCTCGACGATTCGTGCCCGATCGGGCCGTGGATCGTAAGCGCCGATGAAGTCGGCGATCCGCAAACGCTCGCGATCTCGATGCACGTCGATGGCGAAATGAAGCAGTCGTCAACCACGGCCGAAATGATCTTTAACGTGCGGCGCATCATCGCGGAACTCTCGCGCGGGATGACGCTCGAGCCCGGGGACGTGATCGCGACGGGTACGCCCGACGGCGTCGGCATGGCGCGAACGCCGCCCGAGTACTTGCGCGATGGCTCGGTGATGGCAGTCGAGATCGCCAAAATCGGCGTCTTGCGCAATACGGTCGCGCTGCGCTAGCTCGGAGGAGAACCAACGTGGCAACCATCGATATCTTGAGAAACGATCCCGGAGCTCAGCCCATCGTCGCGGGCACCGTCGTCTTTCGCGAAGGCGACGCGGGCGACTGCGCGTACGTCATTACCGAGGGCGAGATCGAACTCTCGCACGCGAGCTCACACCTCGACGTCCTGAAGCCGGGCGACATTTTCGGCGAGATGACGTTGATCGATCACAAGGTGCGGAGTGCCACCGCAACCGCGCGGACCGCATGTACGATCGTGCCGATCGATCAGCGCCGGTTCATGTACCTCGTGCAAAATACGCCGTATTTCGCGATCGAAGTCATGGCGACGATGGCCGATCGCCTGCGCCGTATGGATGAGCGCATCTAACGACCGACGGCCGCGAGCACGACCGGGCGCGCGGGCTTCAGTAATCCGCGAGCGGCGATCTCGAGCGGACGATCGTCCGTGCGTTGCAGCGAAAATCGACGCGCGATCGTTGCGATGGCGAGCAACGCCTCCATTCGCGCAAACGGCTCGCCGATGCACATCTTGCTGCCGCCACCGAAGGGAAAGAACGCGAACTTCGGCTGCGTCGGATCCGCCCACCGCTCCGGAACGAACGCTTGGGGATTCGCGAAATAGCGCGCGTCGCGTTGCATGACGAACGGGCTCACGAAGACGCTCGCGCCCGCGGGAATGCGATACCCGCCGAGTTCGATCTCGCTCGTCGGACGACGTGCGAAAGCGGGCGCCGGCGGATAGAGCCTCAACGCTTCATCGAAGACGTGCGCGACGAACGGCAAGCGCGCGAGATCGTCGACGTGCGGCGCACGCGCACCACAGACTGCGTCGATCTCCGCATGGAGCTTCGTTTCGATGTCGCGATGCTGTGCCAGGAGCGCGAACGTCCAGGTCAGGGCGTTAGCGGTCGTCTCGTGCCCCGCGAGCACGAGCATGCAGATCTCCTTGCGGATCGCCGCGTCGTCGAGACCGCGCCCGCCCTCGTCGCGTGCGGCGAGCATGAGGCTCAAGAGATCGTCCCCCTCCCCAACCGCGCGTTCGCGTGCGACGAGCGGCGCGACGATCGCCTCGAGCCGCGCGCGCTCGCGCGGAAAGAGCAGGCTCGCACGATTGGGAAATGCGGCGCGCAACGGCCCGAGGAGTGGCCCCGCAAACGCGAGCAATGCCGCGAGTGCACCGCCGCGTTCCGTGACGCTCGCGAGAACGCTCGCAATTTCAGCTGCCCCTTCGCGCAGATCGGTGCCGAAGAGCGCGGCCCCCACGGCCGCAAGCGTGAGCTGCGCCATCTCGGCACCAACGTCGATCGGCGCCGCAGGCCGCCATGCCCGGGTGATGCGTTCGGTCTCGCCGACGACGATTTCGCCGTATCGCGCGACACGCGCGCGATGGAACGCGGGTTGCATGATGCGACGCCGCTCGAGATGCGCCGGATCGTCGGTTGTGAGCAGCCCTTCACCGACGAGCTCGCGTAAGAGTTGCGCGCCCGCATCGCGCACGAACGCACGCTGACGCGTGACCAGGATCTCTTCGATGAGTGCGGGGTCGTTCACGAAGACGATGCGTTGCGGTCCGAGCGAGAAACTCGCAACGTCGCCGTAGCGTTGCGTGAGATCGGTAAGGAACTCAAGGACCTTACCAGCAGCGGCCGCACGTAAGAAACCGACGCCACCGGAGATGCCCGGGCCCGGCGGCAACGATTTTCTCACGGCGCGATCGACCCTCCATCACCCGCGATTCCGCGATCGCGATCGGAGAAGCGATCGACGATGGCGAGGCGTGCGGTTCCCTTGGGATACGTGCCCTCGGGATGGTGTGTTTTCCAGGCGCGAGCGAGGGCCGCGAGATACTCGAAGTTCTCGTATTGTCCCACGCCGCGCTCGCGACGTAAGAGCGCGACTGCGGGTGCGAGATGGTCCCAATAGTACGTCGTAAGCCGCGCGAAGAGATCGAGGAACGTGCGTTCGTCGATGAGCCGAAGCTTCACGAGCGAACCGACACGATCGAACCAATTACACGCGATCATCTCCGGATGGACGCTCGCATCGACGAAGCCGAGTTCGGTGAGATCGCGCCGGTAGGCCGGCCGTTCCAGGGCCTCATCGAGCCCGAAGCGGACGAACCGAAGCGCCACCTGCATTCGCTCGCTCTCGAGTTCTTCGCTGAGTTGGAGAAGCGCTTCGAGTTCGTTGCCCGCGCGCAGATGGCGAATCTGCGCGAGTGCGGCGATCGCCGTACCGAGGAGCACGACGAGCGTCCCGATCTGCGCGAAGGCGTTGATCGTATCGAAGATCGGGAGCGCTTCCAGGATCATCGCCCGATTCTTCGTGACTGCGACCACGGTCGCCGCTTCACGCTACCCGCGACGACAACGGTCGCTACAGTACCGAACTTCATCCCACGACCGCGCCCACTTCTTGCGCCACGTGAAGGGCAGACCGCATCGCACGCAAATTTTTTCGGGAAGGTTCGCCTTCTTCACGCCTCGCATCGCTGCTTTGACGCCTCACCCACTGCGACGGCGTCAAAAGGGGAGTAGTGATCGGCTCTATTTTTTCCGCGCTCGTCGCGATCTCGTTTTTGGCCCTCGGCGCCGGTGCCTATGCGGCTCCCGCGAAGCTCAGTGAGAACTACGGCCTGCCTTCGACCGATCCGGCCGCACATGGGTTCGTGCGCGCGCTCGGAGCCCGCGATGCCGTCCTCGGCCTCATCATCCTCACATTTCTCATCGCGAAAGATCGCGGCGCTCTCGGCGCAACCGTCGCCCTCTCGGCGCTTGTTGGTGCGAGCGATTTCGCCATCGTCTACGCAGCGCGTGGGAAAACGGCCAAATCGAGCCTCGCGATCCACGGAATTGGGACCATCGGTTTGCTCGTCGTGTGGGCCCTCATTCGCCTGAAGATCTAATCCGGCGAGGAGCACCCCCGGTCGACCGGGTAGGGTAATCGCCCGTCTCGTCTTCGGCGCCGCGTTCGTACGTGGCGCCCCGTTGCATAAGGAGTTTTCATGCTGATCGGCGTTCCGACCGAAATCGTTGCCGGAGAACGGCGCGTGGCGCTCGTTCCCGAAACGGTCACGAAGCTCGTGAAAGCGGGTCACGCCGTCATCGTCCAAACCGGCGCCGGAATCGCAGCGTCATTCCCCGACGCCGCCTACGCGGAAGCCGGTGCGACGCTTGCGACGAATGCGGCCGAGGTCTATGCGAAGGCCGACTTCATCGCAAAGGTCGCGCGGCCAACGGCAGACGAGCTGGGCCACATGCGCGCGGGGCAAACGCTCCTTGCGTTTCTCTCACCGCTCGGCGATCCGGCCTCCGTCGAGTCGTATGCGAAGGCGGGAATCACCGCGCTTTCGATGGATGCGATTCCGCGGACCACACGTGCACAGAGTATGGACGCGCTCTCATCGCAGGCGAATATCGGCGGCTACAAGGCCGTCATCCTCGCGGCCGCCGCGTCGCCACGCTTCATACCAATGCAGACGACGGCTGCGGGAACGGTGAAAGCGCAAAAGATTTTCGTGATCGGTGGGGGCGTCGCAGGACTGCGCGCGATCGCGACGGCGAAGCGCCTCGGCGGCATCGTCTCGGGTTACGACACGCGAGCTGCCGTCAAAGAGCAGGTGCAATCGCTCGACGCGGCCTTCGTCGAGATCGATCTCGGGATCTCGGGTGAAGGCACGGGCGGTTACGCGCGCGCGCTCACGCCCGAAGAGTCCGCAAAGCAACAACGGATTCTCTCGCGTTACATTCATACGGTCGATATCGTCATCACGACGGCCGCCGTGCCGGGGCGTCGCGCGCCGATTCTCGTCGATGAGAATGCCGTGCGCGGCATGCGTCCGGGATCGGTGATCGTCGATCTCGCCGCCGAAACCGGCGGGAACTGCGCGCTCACCGTCGCGGGCCAAACGATCGACGTCGGCGGCGTGTCGATCATCGGCGCGACGAACCTGCCATCGACGATGCCCTTCGATGCGAGCGTCCTGTACTCGCGCAATATCAACGCACTCCTCGAACTCATCGGCAAGGGCGGCACGCTCGTGCTCGATGCCTCCGATGAAATCGTCGCGGGCACGATGCTCGTGCGTGACGGTGTCATCGTCCACGAACCCACCAAAGCCGCACTCGCCGGGAGCTCGAAGTGAACGTCGCCCATCTGCTTTCCGAACTCACCGTCTTCGTGCTGGCGGTTTTCGTCGGCGTCGAACTGATCTCGAAGGTTCCGCCAACGCTGCACACGCCGCTGATGTCGGCGACCAATGCCATTCACGGCATCGTGCTCGTCGGCGCGCTGCTGGTCGCCGTCGTTCTCGAACCGCGTCTCGGGCCCGTACTTTCAATCATCGCCGTCTTCCTCGCCTCGCTCAACGTCTTCGGTGGCTACGTCGTGACGCAACGCATGCTCGCGATGTTCAAACCGCGACCCGCGAGTACCGCGGTCGCAACGAAGAAAAAAGATCCACTCACGATCGTGCTTACCGAAGAGGGCGTACAGTAAATGGAAACCGCACTTGGCGGGCCGACGCAGCTCCTCATCACGACGGCGTATCTCGTCACCGGCGTCTGCTTCATCGTGGGCCTGCGGCTCATGAACTCCCCCGCGACCGCGCGTCGAGGCAATACCGTCTCGATGTTGGGCATGACGATCGCCCTCGTCGCGACGGGCTTCCAACTCAATTTCGCTTCCGCGTGGTGGATCGGTCTCATCGGCCTCGGCGCGGGAGCCGGCGTCGGCATCTATTTCGCGCGTGCGGTAAAGATGACGGCGATGCCGCAGATGGTCGCGATCTTTAATGGTTGCGGCGGTGGTGCGGCGGCGATGGTCGCGAGCGCCGAATACTTGCGCCAGCTCGACGCCACGCAGGGCAACGTGCCGATCGATCTCGCGATCGCAAGCGTGCTCACGGGCGTCATCGGCGCGATCAGTTTCACCGGTTCGATCATCGCATTCCTCAAACTTCAGGAGTTGATGACCGGCCGTCCGATCGTCTATCCGGGGCAACAAATCGTCAACGCGTTCCTCGCGCTCATCGCGGTTGGGGGCATCGTCTGCGTCGCGATCGGTTACCAGCCCGTTCCCGCATTCTTCGCCTCGCTCGTCGCAGCGGCGATCCTCGGCGTGCTCTTCGTGCTTCCGATCGGCGGCGCGGATATGCCGGTCATCATCTCGTTACTCAACTCCTTTACGGGTTTAGCCGCCGCACTCACGGGCTTCGCGTTGAGCAATAACGTGCTCATCATCGCGGGCGCGCTCGTCGGTGCCTCGGGTACGCTGCTCACGCTGATGATGGGTAAGGCGATGAATCGTTCCGTCGCAAACGTGCTCTTCGGTGCGTTCGGTTCGGCGCCCAAAGCCGGTGCCGGCGGGGGATCGTCGGTCTCCGCCGATGCGACGATTCGCGAAACGTCCGTCGACGACGTCGCGCACATGCTCGCGGAAGCGCGCCAAGTCGTCATCGTGCCGGGCTACGGCATGGCCGTCGCACAAGCGCAGCACGCGGTACGCGAACTCGCCGATCAGCTCGAAGCCAAAGGTGTGGAAGTAAAGTATGCGATCCACCCCGTTGCGGGTCGCATGCCCGGGCACATGAACGTGCTGCTCGCCGAAGCGAACGTACCGTATCCCGCGCTCATCGATATGGAAGACATCAACCCCGAATTTCCCAAGACCGACGTCGCACTCGTCATCGGCGCGAACGACGTCACCAACCCAGACGCCCGCACGAACAAATCGAGTCCGATTTACGGCATGCCGATCCTCGACGTCGACGCCGCAGCGAAGGTCGTCGTGATGAAACGCTCGATGAAGCCCGGGTTTGCCGGGATCGACAATCCGCTCTACGCGCTCGAAAATACATCGATGCTCTTCGGCGACGCGAAGGCCTCGGTCGATAAGCTCGTGACGGCGGTTAAAGCAATCCAGGAGTAGCGCGGTCGCGGCGAGATCGGGGAATGCCTCCTAAGTCGCACCACAGGAGCCGTCGGCGCGATGCGAAGGCGGCTCTCGAGTAATTGGCAAACGTTAGCTAGATGAAAGCCTCCGCGTTCACAGTCGCCGTCTTTTTCGCATGCGCCGCAGCCTCGCAAGCCGCGATGATCGGTCCGGAAGATGCGTACAAACTCGTCTCCGTCGGCGAGCCCGTCTTCTCTCCCGACGGCACGAAACTCGTGTCGATCCAGGGACGCGTCGACGTCGCGGGCGACAAACGTCGCAGCACGCTCGTCATCACCGATATCGCGGCGAAAACGTCACGCAATCTTACCGTTGATCGGCGCGGGCTTGCAGAGCCGCAGTTCGCACCCGGCGGCGATGCGATCGCGTTCATCGCCGAAGATGCGCAAAAGCACGAACAAGTCTTTCTCATGCCGCTCGACGGCGGTGACGCGCGTGCGCTCACGAAAACAAAAGAGGGCGTGCAGCAGTTTGCCTGGCGTCCCGACGGCGATGCGATTGCGTACGTAACGACGGATGCGAATCCCAAGAAAGCCGCAATCGCAAAACATCACGATTTCTTCGATCTCGCCAATGACGATTATCTCGGACGCGAATACGCGCCGCCGTCACACATTTGGCTCGTCTCACGCGCGGGAACGAACGACCACCGGCTCACTTCGGGGCCGTGGAGCCTCGCGTCATCGTATCCGCCCTCACCACCGGCCTCGCCGCTCTCGTGGTCGCCCGACGGTACATCGCTGCTCTTCACGCGCGTCCCCGATACCCGCGATGGCGACGCGTACCGATCGCAGATCATGCGCCTCGACGTTGCGACGAAGGCCGTCACGCCGCTTACCGGACACGATCGCTTCGAAGGCTACGCGCAGTATTCACCCGACGGCTCGAAGATCGCGTATCTTTATTCGCGCGACGGCGATCCCAACAACGAAAACGACGTTTTCATCATGGACGCGAGTGGCAAGAACGACGTCGACGTTTCGAAGACCCTCGATCGATCGATCTTTCGCGCGCAGTGGTTGCCCGACGGCAAGTCACTCCTCGTCGGCGCGCACGACGGCACGCGCACGTTCCTCTGGCATCTCGCTCTCGACGGCACCTTCGCACGGATTCCAACGGGCGACGTCAATCCGGTAAATTTCTTTTGGATGAACAACGCGTTGGCACGCGACGGTCGCATCGCATTCGTCGCATCGGAATCGACGCATCCAAACGAACTCTATCTCGTCGACAAAGATGGCGGGACACCAAAGAAGATTAGCGACCTCAACGGCACGATCGCGGGACGCGAGCTCGGTGCCGCGAGTGTCGTGACCTATGAGAACGATGGGTTCAAACAGAGCGGTATCCTCACGCATCCGCCACACGAAGTCGCGGGGAAAAAATACCCGCTCGTGCTCTACGTGCACGGTGGCCCGACGGCATCGTCGAACACGAGCTTCGAATTTTTCTCACAGGCCCTCGCCGCGCACGGGTGGCTCGTCTTCGAACCGAACTATCGCGGCAGCGACAACGCGGGTAACGCGTACCAACGCGCCGTCTACATGGATGCGGGCGCGGGACCCGGGCGCGACGTGATGGCAGGCGTTGCGGCCGTCGAAAAGCTCGGCATCGTCGATACGTCGCGCATGGCCGTGAGCGGCTGGAGTTACGGCGGTTACATGACGTCGTGGTTGATGTCGCATTACCACGTGTGGCGGACGGCGATCTCAGGCGCGGCCGTAAATAACTGGGTCGACATGTATAATCTCGGCGACGGAAATTTCCAGATCGGTTTCGAGTTCAAAGGCTCGCCATATGTCGGGAACAACATGGCCGATTACCGCGCGCAAAGTCCGCTCACGTATGCGGCGCAAACGACGTGCCCGGTGCTCGTTATATCCGACGTCGGCGACGTGCGCGTGCCGATATCGCAATCGTTCGAGATGTATCACGCGCTCGCCGATAACCACATCCCCGTCCGCTTCGTCGGTATTCCCGTCGACGGCCACTACCCGAGCGATCCCATACGTCAGCGCGACCTGCTCGTGCTTTGGGGTTCGTGGCTAGCCGATCACTTGCAATAACGTCGACGAAGTGTCGGCGCGCGATCTAATTCGTCGGTAGCGCGCCGATCCGCGGCCGAGCGGGAAATGCGCGCTCGATCGCTGCGATCTCGCTGCCTTCGAGCGTAACCTCACCCGCCGACGCGTTCGTCTCGACATGCGCGATCGCATTCGCCTTCGGAATGACGAACGCGAGCGGATCGCGTGCCAGAAACGCGAGCACGATCGCTTCCATCGTAACGCGATGGGTCGCGGCGATCTCGCGAAGGACCGCTTCGCCCTCGGTCGTTTTATCGCGAGCGAGCGGCGTGTATGCGACGAAGGCGCTCGCATGTTGACGAGCCCATGGAAGTTCGTGCGCTTCCGGGCTGCGTTCGTCGAGATTATACAGGACTTGATTACAGGCGATGGCGACACCCGAGGGAAGGGCGGCGGATGCTTCGCGCAGATCCCATGGGTCGAGATTGCTCACGCCGATCGAACGCGCTTTCCCCGATATCACGCAGTCGGCGAGCCCCGCCATCGTCTCTTCGATCGCGACTTCACCGCGCCAGTGGAGCAAGAAGCAATCGACGTACTCCGTGTGCAAGCGTTGCAGCGAACGTTCGCATGCGCGTACGACGCCCGCGCGCGTCGCATTGGACGGCAGCACTTTCGTCACGATGAAAAGCGATTCGCGCGCGTAGGGCGCGATCGCTTCGCCGACCATCTCTTCCGAACGACCGTCACCGTACATCTCGGCGGTATCGACGTGCGTCATGCCGAGATCGATGCCGCGCCGTAGTGCCGCGACGTCGGGCAAGGGCCACGTGCCCTGCCCGATAACCGAGACGTCGAATCCGGTGGATCCGAAACGTTTGGTGAGCACGCTTTCTAAGGCAGCTTTTCGAGAACCGCCATCATCGCACGCGTCTTGGCGTTGTAGGGCGGGGCGAGCATCGGCGCGAGTGAGGCCTTCGTCTGATGCATCACGGCACGCTCGTGCGAGAACGCTTTAAAACCGAAGTATCCGTGATAGCTTCCCGCGCCGCTCTCGCCGATACCGCCGAAGGGCAGGTTGTGATTGGCGAGATGCAAGATCGTATCGTTGACGAGCGTTCCACCCGCACTCGTGCCACCGAGGATCTGCTCGACGACATCGTTCTTTTGCGAGAACGCGTAGAGCGCGAGAGGCTTTGGGAGTGCGTTGATCTTCGCGAGCGCGTCGTCGAGCGATGCGTAGGTGATGACCGGAAGCACGGGCCCGAAGATCTCTTCGCGCATGATCGCGGCATCGAAGCCCACGTTCGAGAGCACGGTCGGCGCGATGTAACGCTGCGCGGCATCGGTCTGGCCGCCGACTTCCACGCGGCCGCCTGCAGCAACCGTCTCAGCGAGCATGCCGGCGATCCGCGAAAAATGGCCGTCGTCGATCATGCGGCAGAAATCGGGTGTCGTCTTGCGCGCGTCATCGCTCGCGCCGTACATTTTTGCGACGCTCTGCGATATTTTGTCCAGAAACGAGCGTTCGATCGATTCGTGAACGAGCACGTAATCCGGCGCCACACACGTCTGGCCACCGTTCATGAACTTGCCCCAGGCAACGCGGCTCGCGGCGCGTTCCACATCGGCGTGCGCGTCGATGATGCATGGCGATTTGCCGCCGAGTTCGAGCGTCACACTCGAAAGATGTTCCGCCGCCGCGCGCATCACGACTTTGCCGATACGCGTACTTCCGGTGAAGAAGATGTGATCGAAGGGCAATTCCAAGAGCGCCGTTGCGGTCTCGACTTCGCCGCCGATACACGCGACATCGTGCGGCACGAAAGCTTCGGCGATGATCGAAGCCATCACGTCGCGCGTCGCGGGCGCCTTCTCGGAGGGACGCACGATCACGCGATTGCCCGCAGCGATCGCCGCGATGAGCGGCGCCATCGTCAGATAGACGGGATAATTCCACGGCGAGAGGACGAGCACGACGCCCTTGGGCTCGTAGCGAATCTCCGAGTGCGACCCGAAAACGACGAGCGGCGTATCGACGCGTTGCGGCTTCGCCCACGACGCGAGTTTCGCGCGCGCGAATTTTAGTTCGGCGAGCGTGACGATGAGTTCCGTGAATTCCGATTCATCCGCGGATTTCCGGAAGTCGGCTTCGAGTGCTTTCTTGAGCTCATCGCGATGGTTGCGAATCGCCCGCTCGAGTTTTTCGAGTTTCGCGCGACGTTCTTCGACCGGCGGATTGGGCGCCGCGCGATAGCGTTTGCGCTGTTCCTCGAACACGGCATTGATATCGAGGTCGCTGGTCGCGGGTCGTTCGGCAATCATCGCAAGCTCCAAGCGTAAGCGTTCCACGTCGGCACGAAGGCGTTTGGGGCGAAGCCCTGCAGTCGCGGCGCGTACGCATAGATGTAATTGGGGTTGAAGAGATACACGATCGGGACGTCCCGCGCGACACGCGCGTCGATCTGGGCGTAGGCGAGCTTTCGCTTCGCGCGGTCGGGCTCCGCTGCGGCCACGTTCTCGAGGCGATCCACGTCGCGGTCGCAGTAGCGCATATAGTTCTTGATTCCGCCCGTACACGCGAGCAAGAAACGGTCGTCGGGATCGGCGCCCATCATCCACGGCACGTAGGCCATGTCGAAGGCGCCTTTCGCAAGCGTGCCCCCATCGCGTGCGGGGAGAAAGAGTTGCGCGTTCGAGATCGATTTGATCGTGACATCGATGCCACGATCGAAAAGCTCGCGTTGCACGAGCGCGGCCGCACGCACGCCCGTCGTAGTCTCCGGAAACTGAACGTACGTGAGAGCGAGCGGCTTGCCGTTTTTGCGACGCATGCCGCCCGGCCCACGCGTGTAGCCCGCAACATCGAGCGCGCGGTCGGCGGCCACCGGATCGTATCGCGGTTGCTTCACGCTCGCGTCGTATGCGAACGAAAATCGCGGGCGATCGCTATCGGCGACGGGATACTTGCCGAGCGTGATCTTCGTCGAGATACCACGGCGATCGATACTCTGCGCGATCGCGCGGCGCACGCGTGCATCATCGAGCGGCGCATGCGTGACGTTGAGTGCGATCCCCGCGATGAGTGCCGTCGGCGCGTACGCGTATGCGAGCTTTGTGCTGGTTCGCACGAGTGCGGCTTGTTGCGACGGCGCGACGAGATTGAAGTCGAGATCGCCCGCCTGTAAGAGCGTCAGATTCGTGCCGGGGTCGGGCACGATGCGGACGTCGATGCGGGCGATCTTCGGCGCGCCGCGCCAATACGACGGGTTCGCCGCGTACCGCACGCGTTCGCCGCGCGTCCAGGCGACGAACGTGTACGGACCGTCGCCAACGTTCGGCTTCGCGTTGAACGCGGCCGTCGCGAGCGGTCCCGCTTTCGCGAGGACGTGTTCGGGCAAGACGTATTGCGGGCTCGTGCCGTAGGTAAAAAACGTCGCGACGGCCGGCGCCCACGCACGCCGCAAATGGAACCGCACCGTGTGCGCGTCGGGCGCCTCGGCGCGATCGATGAGGTCGTAGCCCTCGTGCGAGCCGACGGGATTTCGCGGATCGAGAATCGCGTGCAGCGTGAAGATCACGTCGCGCGAGGTGAGCGGCACGCCGTCGCTCCAGCGCACGCCCGGGCGCAAGCGATACACGATCGTGCGACCGTCGCGCGAGAGACCACCGTTTGCGACCGTCGGAAGCGTCGCGAGCAGTTCGGGAACCGGCGTCCCGTGCGCGTCGAGATCGAAGAAGGGCTCGAAGGCGAGATGTGCGAGTTGCCCTTCGACGTTGCCGGCGTCGGTATGCGCGAAGAGTGGGTTGAGATTTGCGGGATCGGCGGCCACGTCGAAGCGCAACGAGGCCGTGCGTTCGTCGCCGGTCGCGGCGTGCGAACAACCGGCTGCTGCGAGTATGAAGCCCCACGCGAGGACCCTAAGGATACCGTGCATGCTCATGGAGAGCGATCGGCGCTCGCGGCGAAATTGAAGGGCACCCTCTCGCCGTTGGCCGTCCTCCACCGCACTCCCGTGCACCCTAGCGTCCGGTCATCGCAACGCTCGTCAGAATACATTATTCGGCTCTTTACCTCTTGCGCCGAACAAAGTGCCCGGTGTAAGCTCTATCGACCGAATGAAAATGTCGTTCGGGCATCTGGAGACCCACCTTGTGTTCGTAAGCGACCTCGACGACCTCGATGTCCGCCTGCTCGGCGCCCTCCAAGGCAACGCGCGCTCGACGTTTGCCGAGCTTGGCGTGCTCGTCGGCCTCAAGGCCCCCGCCGTCCACGACCGCGTCAAACGCCTCGAGGCGCGCGGTTACATTCGTGGATACGCGGCGCGACTCGACGCTCCACGCCTCGGGTACGGCCTCGTCGCATTCGTGAGTGCCTACACGACGGCCGATGTCGATTACGATCGTTTCAGCGCTGCCGTCGCGGCACTTTCCGAAGTTGCCGAAATCCACAGCGTTGCGGGCGAGGAATCGTTCGTGCTCAAAGTCGTCACGCGTTCGACCGGGCATCTCGACAACTTCCTTTCGCGTCTCAAAGCGATTCCCGGTATCGGCCGCACGAAGACGACGATCGTGCTCTCGACGCCCTTCGAACGCGACGGGCTCTCCCTTGGCGACGGCGCACCCTGCGCCGACGAGACCGTAGCCGCACCGGTGACGACGAAGATTTTACGAGCAATCGGGAGCTCGCGTTGATCGCGGCACGCCCGTCTTGCCCCCTTGGGACGCACCGCGTGCTCGAGCCCGTCGTGAGCCTGCCGCAGGCCGCGTGGAAACTCGATAACACGCCCGTCGCGCACGACAATGAGATCCTCTGCGACGTCGACGCCCTTAATATCGATTCGGCCTCGTTCCGGCAAATCGCCGAGGCATGCGATTTCGACGAAGCGCGCGTCGCCGCGCACGTGCTCGCCCTCGTCGAAGAGCGCGGAAAACACCACAATCCCGTCACCGGCAGCGGCGGCATGTTTCTCGGGCGCGTGCGCGAGATCGGTACGGCCCTTCGTGGCACACACGATCTCGCACCCGGCGACCGCATCGCCTCGCTCGTCTCGCTCACGCTCACGCCGCTTCGTATCGAAGCGATCGAGCGCATCGATATGGCGACGGGCCGCATTTGGATCGCGGGCACGGCGACGCTCTTCGCGACCGGCGCCTACGCGCGCTTGCCGGGCGACATCCCACACGACGTCGCCCTCGCCGTGCTCGACGTCGCCGGTGCACCCGCGCAAGTCCGTCGCCTCGCCGCGCCCGGCATGACCGTCGCGGTGCTCGGTGCCGATGGAAAATCGGGCATCCTTGCCTGCGTTGCGGCGCGCGAACGCGTCGGCCCGAGCGGACGCGTCGTCGGCTTCGCACCCGATGCCACGACGCCCGGGGCGCGCTTCCTCATCGCGGGCGGCTACGTCGATAGGTTCGTCTCGGTCGACGCGCGCGACACGCTCGCGATGCTCGCAGCCGTGCCCGAAGCATTACCGATGCTCGCCGACCTCACGATTAATTGCGTCAACGTCGCGGGCACGGAACTCGCCTCGATTCTCGTCACCCGCGACGAAGGCACGGTCTACTTTTTCTCGATGAGCACGTCGTTTACGGCAGCCGCCCTCGGAGCCGAGGGCGTCGGGAAAGACGTGACGATGATCGTCGGTAACGGCTACGCGAAGGGGCACGCCGCAATCGCGCTCCAGACGCTCCGCGATCGGCCCGACTTGCGCGATTATTTTATCGCTCGCTACGGCTCGGCCGTGCCACTCAACGCCGCCGTCCGGAGTTAAGGGAACGCCAATGGAAACGATCGCTCGCGAACACCACATCAAGCCGCCCGCCGGCCCCGAAGCCTTCGTGCATCGCGAACTGCGCGACGGCGAATTTTGGCGTGCGATCCCAAAATATCGCGAGATCGATGAAGCGACGTTCCTCGATCATATCTGGCAGGGCCAGAACTCGATCAAATCGCCCGAAGATCTCCTCGATACCGTTAAAGAACTTGTCGATCCATCATTTTTCGACGACGTACGCGAAGGCTTCCGTCGCGCACCGATGGCCGTGCGCGTCTCGCCGTACATGATCGCATCGATCGATTGGTCGCAACCCTATCGCGACCCGATCCGCACGCAGTTCATCCCCGTGGCCTCGAAATTGCGTCCCGATCATCCACGGCTCACGCTCGATTCACTGCACGAGCTCGAAGATTCGCCCGTGCCCGGCCTCACGCATCGCTACGTCGATAAAGCGCTCTTTCTGCCGCTCAGCGTCTGCCCCGTCTACTGTCGTTTCTGCACCCGGTCCTATGCGATCGGCGGCGATACCGACATCGTCGAAAAAGTCTCACTCGCCAAGACGCCCAAGCAATGGCACGAAGCCTTCGCATATATCGCCTCGCGCCCCGAGCTCGAAGATATCGTCATCTCCGGCGGCGACACGTACCAACTCGCGCCCAAAAACATCACGGCGATCGGCGATGCGTTGCTCGCGATCCCGCACGTGCGCCGGTTGCGATTCGCGACCAAAGGCCCGGCCGTGATGCCGATGAAAATTCTGACCGATCATGCGTGGACGGATGCCCTCTCCGGGGTCGTCGATGCAGGCCGCAAGCTCGGCAAAGAAGTCGTCGTGCACACGCACTTCAACTCACCCAACGAGATCACCGCGATCACGCAACGCGCGATGGCCTTGCTCTTCGAACGCGGCATCACGGTTCGCAACCAGAGCGTGCTCATACGCGGCGTCAACGATCATGCCGAGACGATGCAGTTATTGGTCAAGCGCTTGAGTTACATCAACGTGCATCCGTACTACGTCTACATGCACGACCTCGTCAAAGGCGTCGAAGATCTGCGCACGACCGTTCAAACGTCGGTCGAGATCGAGAAGGCCGTGCGCGGATCGACCGCCGGCTTCAACACGCCGCACTTCATCTGCGACGCTCCCGGCGGCGGCGGCAAGCGCGATATCCATAGCTTCGATCATTACGATCGCGAGAACGGTATCGTGATCTATTCCGCGCCGAGCGTGAAACCGGGCGCGCACTTCGTCTATTTCGATCCAATCGATCTGCTCGGGCCCGAAGCGCAAGCTCGCTGGCAGAACGCGTCGATTGCCGAGGAAATGATTGCCGAAGCCGTCGCGAAAGCCGGCGGCCTACCCACGTACGTGAACGCATAATTCATTCGGGACCGATCGAAGATGCGTAGCGCTCGAGATCGGTGAACGATGCGAATCTTGATCTACGGCGCCGGCGTACAGGGGTCGATCTACGGCGGCGTTCTCGCGGAAAGTGGCCACGACGTTTCGTTCGTTGCGCGCGGGTCGCGCGCCGCGCAGTTACTCGGTGGCGGTCTCGTTCTACGAGGCGCTCTCGGCGACCGTACCTTGCGAATTCGCAGACCGGTCGTCGTCGGCCGGCTCGAGCCCGACGATCGTTTCGATTTGTGCATCGTGACGGTCCGGCGCGAGCAAGTCGAGGCGATCGTACCGACGCTCGTGGCATCGGCTATTCCGCTCATTGCCTTCATGCATAACCATGCTGACGGTTCGCAATCGCTCGCGAGCCGCATCGGTCCCGAGCGTACGGTCATTGCGTTTCCTGGTGCCGGTGGGACCATCGGTCCCGACGGTGTCGTGCGTTACGCGCTCGTTGCGGAACAACCCACGATGATCGGCACGCTCCCGAGATTCGATTCAGGGCCCCGTGCGTTCGGCAACGTCTTGCGCGCGAGCGGATTGCGGATCACCTTGGTTCGCGATCCTGACGCTTGGCTGCGGCGACATGCGGTGCTGGTCGGCGCGCTTTCCGGCGCTCTGTGGCTCTGCGGTTGCGACGCTGCCGCACTCGTCCGCTCGCGCGACGGAGTACCCGACTTCATCCGCGCGGTTCGCGAGGGCTTTCGAGCCTTGGATGCCGTTCGTGTCGCACCCGCCCCCATCGCCTTACGAGCGATTTTCAGTTGGGTACCGCTGACGTTTGCAATCGCGTATTGGCGACGATATCTAACCGGGCCACGCGGTGAAGTCGTCTTTGCAGCTCACGCTCGGCACGCGGCGGGCGAAATGGCCCAAATCGCCGGTGAAGTCAGCGACGTGATGCGCGGCTCCGGTGTTGCAACGCCCGTTTTCGACCGCCTACGCAAAGCAATCCCCACGTAGCCGATCGAGAAGATGATGGCCGAAGCCGTCGCGAATGCTCGCGCTATGCCGATGTGTGTGAACGCGTAACGTGGAGGCCCTCGATCTTACGAAGGCGCCGCCGCGAGCGCCGCGCGAGGAACTCGCCGGTATACGTTTTCTGCCGCGTTCGATCGACAAGATTCGCGCGACGCTTCCCGATGGTGTCCTTGGCGAGTATCTCATCGAGGGACTCACGACGAGCATGCTCGATGCGCTCGGGATCACCGTCACCGCGTTTACCGACGCCATTCGCGACGCGAAAAACGATGACGAAATCGCCGCGTTCGTGACCGCGCACGCGAAGCCGGGTGGCATCGACGTCTGGCATCGCTTCATCGACGCACGCCGACCCCAGGGTGGCGATCCTCGCAAAGCCATCGAGGCCTATCCGTTTCTCGCGGGCCGGAACGACCTCGGGCTCTCTCTCGATGTCATCGCGGAAGACGATCGACTGCTCTTCGCGCGAGGCCACGCGGGCTGACCCCGCTCGGCGGCGGCAGCGCGCACCCGTGGCGCGATGCGGATCTCGTCGGACCGACCGCGGGCGACGAGCGCATTCGCGCGACGTTGTGGCTCCGTGGCGAGTGCGACGATCGCATCGCAGCCGAACGTATCGCCGCAATCGGCGCGCTTCCGCCGCGATCGCGCGCGTATGCGGAGCCGCACGAGATCGTGCGCGAACTCGACTCGTCGGCCGATGCGCGCGCACAGGTCGCGGCGTTTTGCACCAAACACGATATCGAGATCGTCTCATCGGGCTTTCGCAGCTTCGTGACGGCGGGAACGGTCGCTTCGTACGAACGCGCGTTCGCGACGGCGATCTCAAATTTTACACACGGTGATTCGGCGCCGTTTCATCGGCGCACGACGGCGCTCGCGGCACCCGACGCGATCGCGCCCCTGATCCGCGGCATCTTCGGACTCGATGCGTGGCCGCACACCATGCACCGCGCATCGCAAGTTGCCGCACCCCACGCTGCCGACGCGTCGCTCGCAGCCGCGCGCACGGCACGCGCCGAACTCGCGGCGCAAACGCTCCGCCGTTACAATTTCGGACAAGCGTGGACGGGACGCGGAGAGACGATCGGCATCCTGCGCTACGGCGGCACGTTCGATGAAGACGATTTTACCGCGTGCCTCGTCGCACATGGCGTGAGCGCAACGATGCCGGAGATCGTGACGTGCGACGATACGTCGCGCATCGGCCGTCACGTCGAGACGTTCGAAGGCGAACTCGCACTCGACGTTCAGGTCATTGCGGCCCACGCGCCCGGCGCGCGCATCATCCTCTATACCACGCCGCACGGCGAACGTGGATTCCTCGATGCGATCGCTCGCGCGCTCTTCGACGCGCGGCGGCCCGCGACGTTCTCGATCAGTTTCGGCTATCCCGAATATCGCTGGACACTTGCGGCGCTCGCGCGTCTCGACGAACTCGCGGCCGTTGCGGCGCTGCTCGGCGTCACGCTGCTCGCCGCATCGGGCGATGCGGGCGCGGAGATCGACGAGCACGGCAACGCGCATGTGTGCGCACCCGCTTCGAATCGCTACATCTTGGCATGCGGAGGAACGATCGTCGACACGAGCGGTCACGAGAGCGCGTGGCCGCGTTCCGGCGGCGGATTTGCGGCACGCTGCCAAGCGCCACCGTGGCAACGCGACGCGCTCGATGCGTACGCCGCACATCGCAGCGAGGCGACGCGCACGTCGCACGGCGTCCCCGACGTCTCCGCGCAAGTCGACCCGGGATATCGGATGGTCTATCGCGGCGCCGCGACGTTTACGACCGGGACGAGCGCCGTCGCACCGCTCTGGGCCGCACTCGTCGCCCGGCTCAACGAGCGCCTGGGGAGCCGCGCGGGATTTTTCGCGCCGCTCCTCTACGCGACCGGCGCGACGAACGCCCCGTTACACGCGATCTCGACCGGCGGAAATGGCACGTACGAGGCTGGCCCCGGATGGTCTCCCGTCACGGGGCTCGGCGTTCCCGATGGTGAAGTTCTGTACGAACGGTTGAGTCATTAGCCCGTAATATTACCCGGCGAGCCGAACGCGTCATCGTCACGCAACGCTCTTACCGTTTTCTTCACGCTTTCGATCGCGTGATGGAGTCGGTCGTGATGCGCCGCATCGGTGTGATCGCGTAAGTGACGGTGCAACGCATCGATCGACGCATCGTGATCGTCGAGCAGCTTTTTCCGGGAATCTCGTGCATCAGCCATGGTCGTTCACCTTATGATCGGAGTCGGCAAGACGTGCAGAAGCGATCGCGCCCGCTCGCTCACCTCTGACAAGAATTGAACGTCCGAGTCGGACCGCCTGGTCTTCCGTAATAGCGCCTCCCCGCGACTCGATCGATTGCAAGACTGCGCTTGCAACGGCGGTCGTTACGAGCCCGCGGGCGCGCTCGTAACCCGACGCTTCGACCGGTTCGCGAACCTTCCCGAGCACGGCGAATCGCGCATCGGTAAAGGCCAGAAGTAACGCCGCGTCTTCGGCGTCGTCGCGCAGGGCCGCGTACAGCGCGATATGCTCGAGGGCGATCGTCAGCCACGTCGTGTTTCCGAAACGTTCGAGGATCTCGAGGGCGTGCTCGAGCGACGCGCGCGCTTCCGCGGTTTCGCCCGCAGCGAGAGCATATGCGGCTTCGTTGCATCGCACGACGGCCTCGCGAAACGGGACGCGTTGCTCCTCAAACGCGACGCGTGCGACGCGTGCCGCCAATCGCGCGTCGGCGAAGCGACCCTCGATGAAATCGATATCGGCGCGAAGCGCGAGGGCGGAAGCCGATACGACGCTCCCGGCGGGCGCCAGGCGGACGCATTCGTCGATGAGTTCGCGCGCACGCGCATTGGCACCGCATTCGAACTCGACGATGGCGCGGTCACCCGCGAGTGAGGCAAGGTGCCCGCGATTGTCGCGTTCGCGTGCGATGTTCCACGCCGCATCGAGCATCGCTCGCGACTCATCGCGCCGACCCGCATCGCGAAGGAGAATGGCGATGACATGCTGAGCGTGCGCGGTCACGAGCCGGTCGCCCGATTCTTCGCCAGCCGCAATCGCTTCTGATGCGATTGCGATGCGATCGGCAATCGGAATCGCGCCGTGTGAGATGAGCGCGGCGTACCGCAGCAGCATCGTCGCACCGAGCCCGCGACCGGGGTGCGTCCGCGCGAGCTCGCGCGCTGGAGTATACCAGCGCATCGCTTCTTCGTGCCCGAAGACGCGCAGCGGTTGATGGAGCGCTGCGAGCACGCGCATACCGAGCTCGGCATCGCGCGATTCGCCGATCGCCCACGCGAGCGCCGCGCGCACGTTATCGAGTTCGGTCGTGACGGCGTCTTGCCAGGCGCCTTCGTCCATCGTTTCCCAGAGGACCGACATTTCGACGAGCGACGCCGCGATGAAGACCGCGTGTTTGCGCGCGATTGCTTCACGCTCACCACTTTCAGCGAGCTTTTCTAGGGCAAATGCCCGCGTCGATTCAAGCAGCCGATAGCGCGCGTTTTCGCTCGTACGATCGGCAACAACGAGCGATTTCGCTTGCAACGCTGCAAGCGCATCGAGCAACTCCCACTCATCGTAGGCTGCGTCGGAGGCAACGACCGTCGCCGCATCGAGCGTGAAGCCGCCCGCAAAGATCGCGATGCGGCGAAAAATCGTGCGCTCGCGTAGCGAGAGCAATTCGAAACTCCACGCGATGAGCGCATGCAGCGTCTGCTGACGTGGCAACGCTCCACGCACGCCTTTGGTGAGCAAACGAAATCGCTCGTCGAGGCGCGCGGCGAGCTGCGCGGGTGAGAGCGCGGCGATGCGCGGTGCGGCGAGTTCGATCGCGAGCGCGATACCGTCGAGCCGCCGCACGATCTCCACGACGCTGCCGACGTTGGCGTCGGTGAGCACGAACCCCGCATCGATCGCGCGCGCACGATCGACGAAGAGCTCGACGGCGCCGAACGTTAGGGCTTTCGCAGCCGACGTCATATGCAGTTTCGGCACCGCGAGCGTGTCCAGCCGATAGACGAACTCACCCGGCACGGAGAGTGGTTCACGCGAGGTCGCAATGATGCGCAATCCCGCACAACGCCACAAAAGTTCCCGCGCGAGAGCGACACCGGTTTCGATGACGTGCTCGCAATTATCCAAGATCAGCACCACACGTTTGCCCGCGAGCGCGTTGACGAGTTCGTCGGTTGCGTTCGATGTCGAAGCGACGCGTATGTCGAGCGTCGCCGCGACGGCAGCGGCGACGAATTCCGATTCCGTTAGTGGTGCGAGATCGACGAACCACACACCATCGGGATAGCTTTCGAGCAAAGCGCTCCCCACGGCAATCGAGAGTCGCGTCTTCCCGACGCCGCCCGGACCGACGAGCGTCACCGATCGCGATGCGTCGACGCGTTCGAGCACCGCCGCGACATCGGCTTCGCGACCGACGAAGCTCGTAATCTGGAGTGGGAGATTCGTCAAACCGCGGCCGAGCGATCGCAATTCGGGGTGTCGCGCGCGCATCGGCGGAACGCTCAACTGAAAGACGCGTTCGGGCGTCACGATATCGCGCAGGCGGTGCGGGCCGAGATCGTCGAGTCGCGCGTCCGCACGCAGACGGTCGCGCGCAAGCGCGATGGCTACCGGCGTGATGAGAATCTGTTCGCCGTGCCCGATCCCGAGCAACCGCGCGACGCGATTGAGCGGTTGACCGAAATAATCGTCGTCGCGCCGTTCGACGACGCCCGCATGAATCGCCATGCGCACCGCGAGACCACCGATTGCAGAGAAATCTTCGCCGGCGAGTGCGGCCTGCACGTCGAGCGCGGCGTGCGCGGCATCCGCCGAATCGAGGAAAGCGATGCAAAACGCATCGCCGATCGTTTTGAAGACATGACCGCGGTACGGCGCGACCGTCGCACGCACGATCGTGTCGTGTCGGCGCAGCGCCGCACCCATCCCCTCGGGATCGGTCTCCCACCGCCGCGTACTCTCCACGATATCGGTGAAGAGAAACGCGACGATTGCCGAAGCGTCGGGCAACCCGGTCACGGCGTCAGCCGCCCGCGCGCTCTCGCGCGAGCGACGCTCCCGCACCGAGCGCCCGCAACTTCGCATACGCGACATCGCGCGGCATCGGCGCCATGCCGCAATTCGTCGAACATTGAATGCGTTCGTCGGGAAGGTAGCGTCGCGCGAGTTCGATCGTCGCAGCAACGTCGTCTGCGGATTCGACGTCATTCGTCGCCACGTCGATCACACCGATCGCGACGTTTTTCTCACCGAGCAAGGCGAGAACGTGGGGCGGCACGCGCGAACCCGCAAGTTCCATCGAAACCGTATGCACGCTGCTGCGCGCGAGCATCGGAAAGAGCTGCGCGTACTGGTCCCACGCGGTGCCGAGCGACGACTTCCACGCAACGTTCGCCGGGACGCCATACCCGTAGCAAACGTGCACCACCGTCTCGCACCCCACGCCCGCAACGACGGCATCGAGCGCGTCGATACCCCACGCTTCGACCTCGTCGAAATAGACGTTGAAAGCGGGTTCGTCGATCTGCACGACGTCGACGCCGATCGTGACGAGTTCGTCGATTTCGGCACGGAGCGCGTGTGCGAACGCGAACGCGGCCTTCGCGCGGCTCGCATAGTGATGGTCGACGAGCGTATCGACGATCGTCATCGGCCCGGGCAACGTCACCTTGAGGCGCTGCGTGGTCGCCGCGCGCGCGAAACGGATCTCATCTGCGTGAACCGCAGCCGCCCGGCGCACCGGCCCGACGATCGTGGGACAGTCGGCTTCATACCGATCGCCGCGAATACCGCGACGCTCGAGTCTGGTCGCATCGACGCCATCGAGCGCTCCGGCAAAGCCGTGTACGAAGTGGTGTCGGGATTGCTCGCCGTCGGTGACGACATCGATTCCCGAGCGAATCTGTTCGAAGAGCGCGACGCGCGTGGCGTCGGTTTGCGCGGCGCGCAATGCGTCGCCCGCGACATGCCAACTCGGCCAAAGCTTCTGCGGTTCGGCGAGCCAATCGGGTTTGGGTAAGCTCCCGGCAATCGTCGTTGGAAAACGCATGGCGAACCGTTCGGTTCGGGGGAGTGGCAAGCCCGCGCCAGCGAAGCACCCGCGATGTACCGTCGCATCGTCTGTGTTGGGCTCGCTTTCGTCGTTTTCGCATCCCTCGGTTCGACGACCGAGATCCGCGCCGCGGAAAACATCACGCGTATCGCGCTCGCCGAGCCGTCGATCTCACCCGACCGATCGGAGATCGCCTTTGTCGCAGGCGGCGATATCTGGGCCGTGCCTGCGAACGGCGGTACCGCACGCTTATTGATTTCGAACGGTGCCACATCATCACGGCCGATGTACGCCCCCGATGGCAAGCATCTCGCCTTCATCTCGACACGCGCCGGTCACGCTGATCTTGGCATCCTCGACTTCGGCGACGCAACGATCCGACGCATCACGCACGACGACGGCTTCGCCGGCCTCGACGGGTGGTCGCGCGATGGGTCGGTCCTCTACTTCGAATCGATCTCGCATCAGGTCGGCAGCACGCCGTGCATCATGCGCGTCCCGGCGAACGGCGGCACGCCGACGATCGTCTTTCGCGAACGCTACGTCGCGTCGTCGCAAGCAGCCGTGCGTCCGGGCAGCGACGATATCGCTTTCGTCGATGGTGGGTTTCCGCAGTGGTGGCGTCACGGCCATTCGCACATCGATGAAAGCGCGATCGCCCTCTACCATCCCGGCGCGATCGGGACCGCGCGTTTCGCACGGCTCAGTGAGGGTCATGCCGTCGAGCATTGGCCCATGTGGTCGGCCGACGGGCAACGACTCTATTACGTCTCCGATCGCGATGGCACGCCAAATCTCTTGGAACGAATACCGGGTGCGCGTGCGCGGCAACTCACGCATTTCACGACCGGCCGACTCGTCTTTCCGGCGATCGCGAACGACGGTAAAACCATCGTCTTCGAACGGGATTTCGGGATCTGGCGCTACGACATCGGCGGCGATGCGCGCGAACTTCGCGTCACGCTTGCAGCCGCGCCGACGCAAGCCGATCCGCAGCACCTCGCGATCGCATCGCGCTTTGGCGAACTCGCGCTCTCACCCGATGGAAAGAAGATCGCCTTCACCGCGCGCGGCCAGATCTTCGCCGCTTCCGCGAAAGACGGCGGCGCGGGTCTGCGCGTCACGCACACGAGCGCGAACGAAGCCGCAATCGCTTGGGCGCCCGATAGTCGTCGCATCGCCTACGTCTCCGATCGCGACGGTGACGAAGCGATCTTCATGTACGATTTCGGGACGGATACCGAGACGCGCATAACGGCCGCCGAACGCGACTACGCACCCGCATTCTCTCCCGATGGCACATCGCTCGCTTTTCTCGAGCGACATCGTAGCGTGCGCGTCGTCGATCTCGCGAAGAAGACGACGCGTACGCTCGCGTCGGGGGCGTACGACGAAATCGAGCCGTTCGGCGACCGCCATGCGCTCGCGTTCTCTCCTGACGGCGCGTTTCTCGCCTTCACATCGCGGGTGACGCGCGGGTACGTCGTCGTGGAGGCCGTGCCCTCGAGCGGCGGGACGCCCCGCGCGATCGACCGCCTCGCCAACACCGGAACGGGCAACATCGCCTGGGCGCCCGATGGGAAGCGCGTCTATTTTCTCACGGGGCAGCGCACGGAACCCGGTCAGATCGCGCAAGTCGATCTCATCGCACGAACGCCGCTTTTCAAAGAAGATGAATTCCGGCGGCTCTTTACCGAATCCACGCCGGCCGAACCGGGAATGCCCGCGCGCACGCGCGGACCGTCGCAACTCCAACCGAGCGTCGTTCCCAGCACCGAGCCCACCCCCGAACCGACCGCACGCGCGTTGCAAACGCCGCGAACGCGCATCGATTTCGACGGTATTGGCGAGCGCGCGTCACTCTTACCGACGGGTATCGACGTCGGTGAGATCGCCCTCGCACGCGATGGAAAATCGCTCGTCTTTACCGGAAACGCAGCGGGCCAATCCAACGTCTATCGGCTCTCCGTCGACCCACTCGACACCGAACCATCCGTTGCGAAGCAACTCACGAGTTCGCTCGGGCTCAAGAGTAATCTCAATCTCGCGGCCGACGGATCCGCTTACTATCTCGAAAACGGTCGCGCGTTCATCGCATCGCCCGATGGTCGCACGCGCCCCTTGCCACTGGCCGCCGAGCTCGATGTCGATTTTACAACCGAGAAGACGGAACTCTTCAACCAGGCGTGGCGCGGTTTGCAGAATTTCTACGCCGATCCGAAATTCAACGGCGTGGATTGGAACGCCGTCCACGCAACGTACGAGCCGCTCGTGCGCGGCGCGCACAACGTCGTCGAATTACGACGTCTGCTCAACCTCATGGTCGGTGAATTGAACTCATCGCACTCCGGCGTCGGCGCACCACGCGATCTCAACGCTTCGCGTTCGGGATATCTCGGCGTCGAGTTCGATGGCGCGTTCTACGAAAAGACGCATCGGTTGAAAATCGCCGAGATCGTGCCGCTCGGTCCGCTCGCACTCGCACGAACGATTCGCGTCGGCGACGAACTCGAAGCGGTCGGCGGCACGAAACTCGCTCCCAACACCAACCTCGAAACGCTCCTCGAAAATAGCGTCGGTAAACGCATCGTTATCCGCGTGAGCGGCCACGATGTCGTCGTTTCGCCTATCGATGCGTCCACGGCGAGCGGGCTTGCATACCGTGCGTGGGTAGCATCGCGCCGCACGCTCGTGAACCGACTTTCCGGCGGGCGACTCGGCTACGTCCATCTCCAAGATATGGGCGAGGAATCGCTCGCACGACTCACGATCGATCTCGATACCGACAACCAGGCAAAAGACGGCGTCGTTGTCGACATCCGCAACAACAATGGTGGCTTCGTCGATCCCTACGTGACGGATATCTTTTCACGCCGCAACTACGTCAATTTCATCGAGCGCGGCTATCCGCTCGCACCCGAGCGACCGTCGCTCGGGCAACGCACGCTCGACCGGCCGACGGTGCTCGTCACGAACGCGCACTCGCTCTCCGACGCCGAAAACTTCACCGAAGATTACCGTCGCGCGCACCTCGGCAAAGTCGTCGGCGAACCCACGGCCGGCTGGATCATCTTCACCTATTCGCTCACGATGGTCGATGGGTCGCGCGTGCGTATACCTCGCACGCAGACATTGACGCTCGACGGCCAAAATATGGAGAACCATCCGCGTCCCGTAGACGTCCTCGCGGCGCGAACCCTCGGCGAAGACGAGCGCGATATCGATTCGCAACTCGCCGTCGCCGTCTCGACGCTCTTGCGCGGGCTCCCGCATCGATCGGCACCATGACCGCAAGGGACGCTTCGAGGTTCGACGTAGCAACGTGAGGTGATCAATCTCTGCGTCACCTACGTCTTCGCGCCCGAGAAACTGACCGAGGCGGAGGGCTACCTCCGCGCGCTGATCGCTCCATCGCGTGCGGAGCCCGGCTGTCGCACCTATGAAATTTCGCGCGCGAAAGACGATCCACACACGTTCCTCATTTTCGAACAATACGACGACGAAGCCGCAATCGAGGCACATCGTGCGTCGTCTCACTTCCTGCAATACGGCAAGAACGGCATTGCGGCGATCGCTCTCAGCCGCGTCGCCGGCCTCTATCTTCCCTTCGCTTGAATCGCGTGTCGTCTCGCTCCGAAAGGCCGTTCGCATTGCGCTCGCTTCTCGTCGCCCTCGTAGGAAGTCTCGTTATGTCCTCCGTGTCCCACGCCGCATCCGCGGCGCCCATCGTGCTCGATCCGAGCGTTGCGCCCGTTCCGGTCACGAAAAAAATACCCCAGATCACCCACATCCACGGCTACACGCGTCACGACGATTACTTCTGGCTGCGAGACAAGACCGACCCCGAGGTGATGGCGCACCTCAAATCTGAGACCGCCTACACCGAAGCCGTGTTGGCGCCGACCGCGCCGTTGCAGGCGAAGCTCTATGACGAGATTCTCTCGCACGTCAAGCAGACCGATCTCAGCGTGCCGTATCGGAAGGGAGCGTACTACTATTACGCCCGGACCGAAGAAGGCAAGCAATACCCCATCTACGCGCGCAAACGTGGCAGTCTCGACGCGCCCGAAGAGATCACGCTCGATCTCAACGCGCTCGCCGCCGGGCATTCGTACCTCGGTCTCGGCACGTATAAAATCAGCGATGACGGACATTTGCTCGCGTACTCCCTCGACACGACGGGATATCGGCAGTACACGCTCCACGTCAAAGATCTCCGTACGGGACGAGATCTTTCGGAGGCGATCGAGCGCGTCGATAGCGTCGATTGGGCGAGCGACAATGCGACGCTCTATTACTCGACGGAAGACGCGGTCAGCAAGCGCCACGACAAATTCTTCCGCCACGCACTCGGTGCGCCGGCCTCGACACTCCTCTTCGAAGAAAAAGACGAGCTGTACGACATCGGCTCGCAGCGCTCCAACGATGGCGCGTACGTCTTTCTCACGAGCTATAGCAAATCGACGAACGAAGCGCGCGCCGTGCGCGTCGATCGCCCCGGTGGCGAACTCGCGATGCTCGTCCCGCGTCGCGAAGGCCATCGTTTCGGTCTCGAACATCACGGCGATCGCTTCTTCATTCTCACCAATCGCAACGCCGACGATTTCCGGCTCGTCACGGCACCCGAGACGGCGCCGCAGGAAGCGAATTGGAAAGAACTCGTGCCGCAGCGCGCGGGCGTCCATCTCGACGATATCTCGATGTTCGAGAAGTACGCGGTTCTCAGCGGTCGCAGCGGCGGCTTCAGCAATCTCGAGATCCTCGATCTCGCGACGGGGAAACTCACGTCCGTGCCCTTCGAAGAAGCCGTCCATACGGCCATGCCACAGGCCAATCCCGAATTCGTGACCTCCACGTTCCGCTTCACCTATACGTCGCTCGTGACACCGAATGCGGTGTACGATATCGATCTCGCAACGGGCAAGCGCACGTTACTCAAAGCGACGGAAGTCCCGAACTACGACCCAAAACTCTACGCAACCGAACTCGCGCACGCGACCGCAAAAGACGGCACGCAGGTTCCGATCTCCCTCGTCTATCGCAAAAACGTCAAGCGCGACGGGACGGCGCCGATGCTGCTCTACGCGTACGGCTCGTATGGCATTTCGATGGATCCGACGTTCTCGGCTTCGCGGCTCGCACTCCTGGATCGCGGCGTCGTCTACGCGATCGCACACATTCGTGGTGGCGGCGAACTCGGCGAGAAATGGCGGACGTCGGGCCATTTGCGCGAGAAACTCAATACCTTTACCGACTTCATCGATTGCGCCGAGTATCTCGTGAAGGCGAAGTACACGGCATCCGATCGCCTCGCGATCCAGGGCGGTAGCGCGGGCGGCCTGCTCATGGGTGCCGTCTCGAACATGCGACCCGATCTCTTCAAAGCCGTCGTCTCGCAAGTGCCCTTCGTCGACGTCATGAATACGATGCTCGATGCCTCGCTGCCGCTCACGACGAGCGAGTATTTGGAGTGGGGCGATCCCAACATGAAAGGCGATTACGATTACATGATGCGCTACTCACCGTACGACAACGTCGGCGTGAAACCGTATCCCGCTACGCTCGTAAAGGTCTCGGTCAACGATAGCCAAGTCCCGTATTGGGAAGGCGCGAAGCTCGTTGCGAAGATTCGTGCCGCGCGCACCGATTCGCATCCGATGCTCCTGATGGTAAACTTCGGCGCGGGCCACGGCGGTGCGTCCGGCCGGTACGACGCGATCAAGGAGAGCGCGTTTAACTACGCGTTCATCCTCGCAGAGATCGCGTCGGGCTCGTGATCGCGCGGCTCGCGTTTGCAGCGTGCGCGGCCGCTCTGCTCGCGTTCGCCTCGACGCGCGATGCCGATGCCGCCTGCGCGTACCCCGTTGGAAACGCGCTTGCATTCGCGACCGATCGCGAGCCCGCAACCGACGCACAGCTTTTTACCGGCGAACGCGGGATCGGCCGACGGCGGCGGGCGCTGGTTTCCTACGGTTTCGTACGCGAACCCGCCGAGCGAGGAACGCTCGTCCGTTGCGCTTCGAGCGCCGCGTTCGCAAAAGCGGTCGGCGCCCGCTTTGCGGCGAGAGGCCCCAAACGCATCCTCGTGTTTATCCACGGCTATTACACGCCGTTCAAACGCGCCGCAGCCGATGCGCTCGCATTACAACGGCAGCTGAAATTTGCCGGACCCGTCGTACTCTTCGCATGGCCTGCCAAAACGACGAGCCTCCTTGCGTATCTCAAGGACGAAACGAGTGCATCATGGGCGATGCCGCATTTCCGCGCGATCCTCGCCACATTACGCAAGACCTACCCGACAGCAACGTTTTCCTTCGCCTCGCACAGCCTCGGCTCGCGCTTCGCAGCAAACGGTATCGCGGTACTTCGCGAGAGCCAGTGCGCGCAGTGCCTCGATCGATCCGTTTTCTTCGCGCCCGACATCGATTCAACCACGCTGCACGAGGAATTGAGCGAAGCGGGAACGTGTTCGGGGCGGCCACCGAAAAAGCTGACGAAAGCCGCTCTCGTGACGCTCTACGTCTCTAACAACGATCTCGCGCTCCGGCAATCGCAGACGGTTCACGGCTATCAACGCGCGGGTCAAGCCGGGAGCGAACTCATCGTCTGCGCCGGTGTCGATACGATCGACGTCAGCCGCTATAATAGTTCCGACAAAGCGGGGCACGGCTATTTCGTCGATGCACGCATCGTCTCGGATCTCCGGGCTGCATTCGCCGGTACGTCGCCCACCGCGCCCGCACGCAAGCTCAAAGTCGTGCGGCGTGGCAACGGCGGCGCTTACTTCGAACTGCATTCTTAGCGCGACGATGACGAAGTCCGCACCCGAGATATCGGGCCTCGTCACGTCGCGATGGGAAGCTCGCAATTGATCATCCAGTCGATCCCATAGCGATCGGTTAGCATCCCGAGCATCGCACCCCAGAACATCTTGCCGTACGGCATCGCAACGACGCCGCCCGCAGAGAGGGTGTCGAAGATGCGTTGCCCTTCGGCCATATCGTTCGTCCAAAGCGAGAGTGCGACGCGGCTGCCCGTGCACTCACTTGCGCGGTTGCTATCGGAGGCCGCGAACGCGATCGATTGCGACGTAAATGTCGCGTGCATCACGTTCTCGCGCACCTCAGGCGGCATGTCGTCCGCTACCGGCGAGTCTTCGTAGCGTTGCAGATCCGCGATCCCGTCGCCGAAAATCGTCGCGTAGAAACGCAACGCCTCTTCACAGGTTCCGTCGAAAAACAGATGCGGTTCCAGACGCATCGGTTATTCTTCGCGCGCGGATGACGTGCCGCCCGCATCCGCGCCGCGAAGATCGCATCGTGCGCCATCGTCGCATCCGCCGAGACGTCAGCCTTCGGCAAGTGCCTCGCGCACGATGCGCTCTTGCTCGACAGCGTGGGCGCCGCCGTAGCCTTCGGAGGGGCTCGCACGATACGGACGACCGATGTAGTCGACATCGGCGATACCGTTGGGTAAGCGGTCGAAGATGCGACGCCGGACGTGCGCGCGCGCGCCCATGTTCTTGGGTTCTTCTTGAACCCAAACCACCCGCCGCACATTGGGATAGCGCTCGAGGGTTTGCACGATCTCCGCCGCCGGCAATGGCGAGAGCAATTCCACACGGACGATCGCCGTCTTCGTTGCCTTCGCATACGCGTCGCTGCCGACGAGATCGTAGTAAATTTTCCCGGAGCATAAGATCACGCGTTCGACCGTCGCGGCGTTTTCCGCAAAACGCGCGTCGTCGATAACGGGTTCGAATTTCCCCGACGTAAGCGCGTCGAGATGTCCCGACGCCGCCTTCATGCGCAAGAGGCTCTTGGGCGTAAAAATCACGAGCGGCAGCGCGCGCGGTTGACGCGCTTGCAGACGCAAGAGATGGAAGTATTGCGCCGCGTTCGAGCAGTTCGCGATCTGCATGCTGCCTTCGGCCGAGAGTTGTAAGAAGCGTTCGATGCGGGCGCTCGAATGCTCGGGACCCGCACCTTCGTAGCCATGCGGCAGGAGCATCACCAGGCGCGACGTTTCGCCCCACTTCGCCTGACCCGCGGCGATGAATTGATCGATGATGATTTGGGCGCCGTTGTTGAAGTCGCCGAATTGCGCTTCCCAAAGGACGAGTGCGCCCGGCGCTTCGACTGCGTATCCGTATTCGAAACCGAGGCACGCGTATTCGGAGAGCGGGCTATTGTAGATCTCGATACTCGCGCTCGCGCCTCCGAGATGTTGGATCGGCGCGTATGTGCTGTTGGTCTTGGCGTCGTGATAGACGAGATGCCGATGCGAGAACGTCCCGCGCTGGACGTCTTGACCGGTAAGACGAATCGGCGTGCCCTCGGCGAGCAACGATGCGAACGCGAGCGCTTCACCCAGACCCCAATCGACTTCACCCTCGGTCGCGAAGGTCGCCTTCCGGCGTTCGAGTTGACGCACGAGTTTGGGATGGATCGTAAAGGTGCCGGGCACCGTGATGAGCGCGTCGCTCCACGCAAGGAGTTGCGCGCGATCGAGCGTCGGCTCGACGCGAGCGACCGCATCGTCGCCGTACGCGACGTGAGGCCCGATCTCGCCCATCCATTCGCCGCTCTTGACGGCCTGATGCGCGGCCGTGAGGCGCGCGGTTGCGTTCGCGAGCAACGCGTTGACGTCATCGGCGCTAACGATGCCCTGTGCGATGAGTTTTTGCGCGTAGAGTTCGCGCACCGTCGGATGCGATTTGATCCGCTCGTACATATCGGGCTGCGTGTAGGCGGGTTCGTCCGTCTCGTTGTGACCGAAGCGGCGGTACCCGATGAGATCGATGATGACGTCGTGGCCGAATTTGCGGCGGAAGTCGATCGCGAGATGCACGGCAGCGATACACGCATCGACGTCGTCGGCATTGACGTGCACGATCGGCACGTCGAACCCCTTGGCGAGATCCGATGCGTAAAACGTCGAACGCGCGTCGCGCGGATCGGTCGTGAAACCGATTTGATTGTTACTGATGATGTGCACGGTACCGCCCGTGGCATAGCCCGCAAGCGCCTGAAGGTTCAGTACTTCAGCAACGACGCCTTGCGCCGAGAACGCCGCATCGCCGTGAATGAGGATCGGTGCCGCGCGGCCCGTTTCGAGCTTCGCCGGCGACGACGTGCGATCGGTCTGCAGCGCGCGCGTCCGGCCTTCGACGACGCCGTCGACGGCTTCGAGATGGCTCGGGTTGTTTGCGAGGGCGACCGCGATCGGCCCGAGCGCCGATGCATACGTGCCGACGGCACCGCGATGATATTTCACGTCGCCCGTGATATCGTCGGTGACGCCTTCCCCACGCAGCGTTGCCGCTTCGAATTCGGCGAGTAATTCTTCGTAGGGCCGGTTGACCACGTGCGCGATCGTTGCGAGACGGCCGCGGTGTGCCATGCCGAGCACGGCGGTCTCCACGCCATCGGCGGCGAGCAACGTAACGAGCTCTTCGAGCATCGGCACCATCGCATCGAGGCCTTCGATCGAGAACGTCTTCGCGCCGATATACGTCTTGCGCAGGAAGCGTTCGAAAGATTCCACCTTCGTAAGGCGCTCGAGCACGTTGCGCGCGCGATCGGGTGCGAGTTGCACGAAGTGCATTCCCGTCTCGATGTAATCGCGCAGCCATTCGCGCTGCTGGATATTGGCGATATGCTCGACTTCGTAGGCGATCGTGGAGCTGTACGTCTTGCGCAATTCGGCGACGACGTCGGCGAGCGTACTGCCCGCGACTTTCGTGCGCAGAATCGAGGCGGGGATCGCCGACATCACGCTCGGCGTCAGCGCGTAGTTGTGCCAATCGAGTGCGGGATCGCCTTGCGGCGGCGTGCCGAGCGGATCGAGCGTTGCCGCGAGATGACCGTGGCGGCGATAGGATGAGAGGATCGCCATACCCGCGGCAACTGCGCGCAAGAGCTCTTCGGAATACGACTCGATCTCGCGCGGAGCCGTCGCGTGTTGATCGGTAACGGCGGTCGCGACGACCGGCTGTTGCGCGAGATTCATGCGCGCGGGCGCGGCGCTCGTCGCGACGGCACTGGCGGCCACGACGGCGCGCGGTGCCGCGAGGCCGGCGCTCGCGAAGATGCTTTCGTAGAAGCCGTCTTTGCCTGCGAGCAGTTCGTCGACACGCTTGAGATACTCACCCGATTGTGCGCCCTGGATAACGCGATGATCGTAGGTGCTCGTGAGCGTCATGATCTTCTCGACGCCGATCGATTTGAGCGCCACGGGATCGGCATTGACGAAACCGGGTGGAAACGCGATCGCGCCAGCGGCGAGAATCGCACCTTGGCCTGCGGTCAGGCGCGGGACCGATGCGATCGTGCCGATACCGCCGGGATTGGTCAGTGTGAACGACGCACCCGAAAGATCGTCGGCACCGAGCTTGCCGTCGCGAGCTTTCGCGATGAGCGCTTCATAGGCGCTACGGAACGCGATGAAATCGAGGCCATCGGCGTTTTTGATGACGGGCACGACGAGAAAGCGGGAGCCGTCTTTACGTGACGTATCGACCGCGATGCCGATGTGAACGCCGTTATCGACGCGCGTCGCGACGCCGTTTTCGCGGCGGAAGCTCGTGACGATCGCCGGAAATTCGTGCGCCACGCGCACGAGTGCGAAGGCGATGAGGTGCGTGAAGGAGATCTTCTCCGGGCGGCCCGCGATTTTGAGTGCGGCGTTAAACTCGGCGCGACGTGCTTCGAGCGTGCCCACTTGCAGCGTGCGAAAGCTCGTCGCGGTCGGAATCGTTAAGGACTGTTCCATCGCGCCGACGAGTGCGTTCGCTGGCCCTTTGATCGGCGTTGCCGTCGCACCGGTGGCGAGCGGCGGCAGTGGCTGCGTCGGCGGCGCGGTAGCGGCCGCGTGGCCGTTCGAGGCGATGGGCGCGTCGATCGCGTCGGCGTACAAAATCATGCCGCCCGGTCCCGAACCGACGACACTCTTGAGATCGAGATGCCGACGTTGCGCGAGCCGTTGTGCGCGATGCGACGCGGCGCCGCCGACGTGGGATCCGTTGGAGACGGGCGCTGCGGTCGCGACCTGCGCTACCGGCGGAGCCGTCGGCGTCGTGGCCGTCTGCGTCGTGGCCGTCGGCGTCGTCGTTGCGGAGCCGTCGGGGCGTGTGGCCGACGTATCGATCTCCGCGAGCAAGGCACCGACGTTGACCGTCGCGCCTTCTTCGGCGGCAAGCTTCGTTACGAGGCCCGCGGCCGGAGCGGGGACCTCGACGTCGACTTTATCCGTCGTAATGTCCACGAGCGTCGCGCCGGCATCGATCCAAGCACCCACTTTGACCCGCCACTCGACGATCGAGCCTTCGGTCACAGATTCACCCATTTCGGGTAAAACGACTTTTACAAGCGTTTCAGGCACGACGTGACGTTTCTCTTAGCACAACACGTCCAATTCTAAAGCGCGCACCGGAACCCGCCTCCGCTTTTCGTCGGTCCGAACCAGAACGGCCACTCCCGAAATACAGCACCAAATTCTTCCCTCGCCTGGAGGCCTCCAAACCATGAAGCCCCTCTCGTACGCCCTCGCCGCCGGTCTCGTTTTCGCCGGCATCTTCGCAAGCGCAGCGCATCGCGGTAGCGCGGGACCGGTGACGATCGTCGCGGTCGACGCCGCCTCTCCGACCCCGACCGCGACGCCCGCAGCCGTGATCGACACGAAAGATTTCGCTTATATCGACGACACCGTCACGATCAAGGCCGGCGAAAGCGTCCTTTTCAAGAACTCGGATTCGGTCGGGCACACGGTCGCAGCTGATGACAAGAGCTTCGATTCCGGCGACATGCCGACGGGGGCGACCTTTGCGCACACGTTCGAAAAACCCGGAACCTACGCGTACACCTGCGCCTACCATCGCTTCATGCACGGCAAGGTCATCGTGAAATAGGACCACGCAAATAAAAAGCCCCGTGTCGTGCACGGGGCTTTTTCGATCGTCATGCCCAGGAAGGGACTCGAACCCCCACAACCTTGCGATTACTGATACCTGAAACCAGCGCGTCTACCAATTCCGCCACCAGGGCACGGTCGCACAGCGTTCGCGTAGCTCGCGAACGACCCTGTTACCGAACGTATGAGGCGCCGTTGACGTCGATCGTCGTGCCGGTCGCATAATCGGCTCCGCCCGATGCGAGGAACGCGACGATGCTCGCGACTTCATCCGGTCCGCCAACGCGTCCGGATGGAATGTCGCCGCGAATCGCCGCGCCGTCCTCCACGAGCGATTCCGTCGCCATGTCCGTCTCGATGTAGCCGGGGGCGACCGCGAAAGCGACGATGCCGTCCCGCGCGCACCCGCGAGCGATCGACTTCGTGAAGTTCACGAGCGCGGCTTTGCTCGCGCCATAATCGGCAAACGTCATCTCGCCACGATGCGCGGCGCGCGATGCGACGTTGATCACGCGACCGCGCACGCCACGTGCCACGATGTCTTGCACGCGCATTTGCCGCATCGCCATGTACGCGAGATCGACTGCGCCGAAGAGATTGACGTCGAACGTGCGTTTCCAGCCCGCCCGCCACGCAGCGAAGTCGTCGCCGTCGAAGAGATTCTCGGCGAAGATGCCGGCATTGTTGACGAGCGTATCGATGCGGCCAAAGCGCGCGATCGTCTGAGCGACCAGCGGTTCGTGGGCGGCGGGATCTCCGACGTCGCTCTGCGCGCACGCAACATTGGCACCCCCGAGTTCATCGACGAGCGCATGTGCGGCTGCGGCTGCGTTTGCATAGGTAAAGAAAACGCTGGTCCCATCTCGCGCAAGCGCACGGACAACGTCCGCGCCGATCCCTCGCGAGCCACCGGTTACGAGGGCGACACGTTCGTGCATGGGCGCGTTCATGCGCGCTGGACGAGCGCGATTCCGCCCGCGATCGCCGCGAGGCCGATGAGATCGTTCGCGTGCACGGGTTCGTGCAAGATCAGCGCGGCGAGTGCGAGCCCGAAGACGGGCGTGAGATAATAGAACGCACTCACGCGACTCGCTTCACCATGCGAGAGTAACCAGAACCAGATCAGCGATGCGCCGACGCTGAGGACGAGCACGAGATAGGCGAACGATGCGATGAGTTCGGGTGTGAGGTGCACGTGCGGAACGCCGACCGAAACGAACGCGACCGGCACGAGCACGAGACCCGCGACCACGAGTTGAATCGCGTTGATCGCGAGCAGACTCGTCTTCGTCCCCGCACGCTTATACAGGAGTGTCGATGCGACGCTCGCGCAAACGCCGAGAAAGGCGAGGAGCACGTCGCTCGGTGCGGCCGAAGCGCTGCCGCCACGTGCGAAAACGATCGCGATCACGCCGCCAAAACCGAGCGCGAGCCCGATCGCTTTGGGAACCGTTAATTTTTCGCCGAGCAGTTTCGGTGCGACGAGCGCGAGGACGAGCGGATTCGTACTCGCAACGATCGCGCCCATACCCGACGAGAGATGATGCAGAGCCGTATAGGTGAAACCTAAGTACATGGAATTTGCGAGGATTCCGAGGCCGCCTGCGACGAGCCACGCTCGAAGCGTGCGCGGAAACGCGTGACCGAAAATCCGTGCGAGCAGTGCGAGAATGACGCCTGCCGTCACGAAACGCACGACCAGAAACCAGAGCGCGTCGGATTCGACCGATGCGACCTTGCTCGGCACGTATGCCGACGCCCAGAGAAAAATGTAAAAGATCGCGATCGCCACGCCGATCGGTCCTTGCGCTCTCACGCTCATGGTTCGAGCGACCCAACCCCGCACATCACGTTCCAGTTGCGTCGGCGCATCGTCACCGCAACTTTTTTCGCCCGCGACACACCGCGAACGGCGGCGTAGGATCGTGTTTGCCAAACTCTTTCCGATTTTAGGCATCACGTTCATCGACATTCTCGGGTTCAGTATTCTGATTCCGATCTTGCCGTATTACGTCAAGCATTTCGGTGCATCGACGATTGCGGTCGGCGAGCTCTTCGCCGTTTTTGCACTCTGCCAATTTCTGGCAGGTCCGTTCTGGGGCCATGTGAGCGATCGCATCGGACGTAAACGCGTCCTCATCATCTCGCAGATCGGCGCGACGATCGGGTGGGCTGGGCTCGCTTTCGCGCCGACGCTCTTCTGGGTCTTCATCGCGCGCATCATCGAGGGGATCGCCGGCGGAAATATCTCCGTCACGCAGGCCTACGTAGCCGATCGCGTCGAGCCCGAGCAGCGCTCCCATGCATTCGCCTTCATCGGTGCGGCGTTCTCTGCGGGCCTCGTGCTCGGCCCCGTCGCAGGCGGGCTCCTCCTCGCGCGCTACGGCTACAAGATGCCGTTCTTGCTCGCCGCGGGCTTGCAAGTATTGACGCTGATCGCGACGATTTTTTTCCTACCCGAAGACGTCGCCGCACACGCTGAAAAAGCACCGACCGGAGGCTTCCGCGATATCGTACGCTCGCTCGGCGACGTGCACGTCTCACCCGTGCTCGTGCAAAAACTCGCCTATTCACTCGCACTTTACGCGTGGTTCGCCGTCTTCGCGCTCGTGCTCGCCGCCGTCGCTGGTTTCGGGCCGACCGAGACGAGCTTTTTCTTCGCGGGATTCGGTGCCGCGAGTATCGTCTTCCAACTAGGCGTCGTCGGTCGTATGGTCGATCGCTTTGGGGTGCGGCTCACCTCGAACATCGGCTTCGCAGCGGCGTGCGTCTACTTCGTTGCCGTACCATTCATGCACGGAACGATCGCACTCTTTCTCACGCAGATCATCTTCGCATTCGCGCTTTCGGTGACCAACGCCACGCTCGCGACGCTCCTCACCAATGCCGCACCCGAACATCTGCGCGGCACCGTTCTCGGTGCGGGATCGTCGCTCGAATCCGTCGCCGGGGTCGTGATGCCGACGATTAGCGCAGCCGTACTCGCGACCTACGGCGCGGGATGGACGGGCGCGATCTCGGCGTTCTTCGCATTCGTCGCGCTCGTGCTCGGAATCGCCGCGACGCGAAAACGCGCGACGGCGTGATCGAGCGATCGTTCACGCGGCGGACGATTTGCGCCGCGGCTTCTTTTTCGCTGCGGCCGTATCGTCCGAAGATTCATCGGTGACGCCGCGTTTTTTCGATGCCTCGAGACTCTTCTGCAACACGTCCATAAGGTTGATGACGTTGTCGCGCGCGGGCGCTTTGGTCTCGCCCTTGGGAAGATCTTTGCCTGCGGCGCGCGCGTCGATCATCGCGAGCATCTGCTCGCGATAGGTATCTTTGAACGCCTCGGGATCGAAGGCTTCGGTCATCGTATCGATGAGCATCTTCGCGACTTTCATTTCGTTCGCGATCGGTTTTTCACTCGCGGGCAAATCGAGCGTCGACGTCGCGACGATCTCATCGGCGAAGTGCATCAATTCCAGGACGAGTGCATCGCCGCTCGGCTTGAGCGCCGCGAGATGTTCGCGCGAGCGAATCACGACTTTTGCGATGCCGACTTTACCCGATTCGCGCAACGCCTCGCGCAAGAGCGCGTAGGCGTGACGACCGCGCTTTTCCGGTTCGAGATAATACGGCTTATCGAAAAACATCGGATCGATCTCTGCGAGATCGACGAACTGCACGATATCGACCGATTGCGTCGCCTCGGGATTCACGCGATCGAAATCTTCATCGCTGATGATGACGTAACGGCCCTTCTCGTACTCGAAACCCTTGACGAGATCACCATATCCGACTTCTTCGCCGTCGATCGAACAACGACGCACGTTATTAATCCGGCCTTCATCGGTCTTATGCAAGAAGTTGAATTTGAGGTCGTTCGTGCGTATCGCGGTCTGCAGTTTCACCGGGATCGTCACGAGCCCGAAGTTGATCGATCCGGTCCAAATTGCGTGGGCCACGGCCTACCTCCAAGTCGCTCGTGCGGCAGCGAGCGCGGGTTCGAGTTGCTGTTCGCGCCACGATGCGCCGCCCCAGAGATCGCCGCGTTCGGCGAGCATCGCGGGGGCATTTGCGATCGTGAAGCGAGCGAATTCGCCCTCGGTACCCGCGAGCGCTGCCTTCCCGCGCGGGCGTTTACGCGCGAGAGCCTCGATCTCGGCCCACGCCATCGGCATCGAGACGGGCGCCCCATCGCGCGCGCGGACGCTGTAGGGCGCCACGAGCGTCTTGCCTCGGCCCACCTGAACGTAATCTAAATAGACGGTCGCAGCCGGACGTTTCGCCGTCGTACGCTCGAGCGTCGTGAGTGTGGGAAAGCGCTCGTGGACGCGCCGCGCGATCATCTCAGCAAAACCCCGCGCGATCTCGTAGGTATACGTCGGCACGAGCGGGATCGCGACGTGCAGCCCGCTTCCCCCCGAGGATTTGATCGCGGGGACCAGCCCAATTTCGGCGAGCGTCTCGCGCAACCCGAGCGCGACTTTCGCGAGCGTGCCGATGGTACAGCCGTTAAACGGATCGAGATCGAAGAAGAGAAATTCGGGCACGTCGAGGTCGGGTTCGTGCGAGGTCCAGACGTGGAGCACGATCGCGGCGAGGTTCGCCACGTACACGAGCGTCGCTTCATCGTCGCACATCACGAAACGCACGCGATCCCGCTTACCACCATGTGAATCGACGGTCGTCGTCGCGACCCATGGCGGCAGATGCGCGGATGCGTTCTTTTCGAAGAACGTCGTTCCGTCGATGCCGCTCGGGAAGCGCTCGAGCGTAAGCGGCCGACCGCGCAGATGCGGAACCATCGCGCCCGCGACCGCACGGTAATACGCGATAAGATCGCCCTTCGTGTAGCCATCGCGGGGAAAGAGCACTTTCTCGCGGTTTGAGAGCGCGAGTTCGCGGCCGTCGATCGTCACGAATTCTTTTGCCGCGACGGTCACGCAAGGTCACATGCGGGGATCGCGCGCTCGCGCACCACGTCGCGCGCGTCTTTATCCACACGCATGGCGACGAAGACCGGATGACGCAGCGACCCGTCGCGCGTCCATTCGGCAAACGTCACTTCGGCGACGAGCGTGGGTTCGATGTAATGCGCGGGAGTCGCCGTCTTCGGTCCATCGGCAAACGGCGACGTCGGCCGTTCGAGCGGAGCGAGTTCGCGCGCGATCGCGGCGAGTCGTTTGCTATCGAAGCCCGTGCCGATGGAACCCACGTAGCGTAGGACGTTCCCTTCGTACACACCCGCGAGCAATGCGCCGAAATGCTTGCGACTACCGCGGCCTTCGGTCCAACCGCCGATCACGACCTCGGCACGTTGCTGGGCTTTGATTTTCACCCAATCGCGCGAACGTCGCTCGACGTACGGCGAGCTGCTTCGTTTTCCAACGATGCCTTCGAGACCACGGGTCTTCGCGAGATCGAAGAGCGCTTTTCCATCGCCCACCACGTGTTTGCTCAGCATGATGGGGCCGCGTCCGGTCAAGAGCTCTTCGAGTATCGCCTTGCGTTTGGCGAGCGGTTCTGCGCGGAGATCGCGACCGTTGCCGTACAGAACGTCGAAGACCGCAAACGTTACGGGCGCTTTGTTCGGCGCCATTCGACCGAAGCGGTCGACGCGTTCTTGCAGGGCGCTAAAAGACGGTCGGCCCTCGCCATCGAGCACGACGATCTCGCCGTCGACCACGAGCGGTCGTTCGGAGAACGCATCGGCAAGCGCGCCGAGTTCGGCAAACTTCGTCGTAAAGTCGTTGCCGTTACGCGATACGATCGTGACCGCGCCATGTTCGTCGATGTGCACGAGCGCGCGATACCCGTCCCACTTGAGTTCGAAGAGCCACATGGGATCATCGAAGGCCGCATCGACAGCCGTCGCGAGCATGGGTGAGACGATCGTCGGCACGGGCTCGTGGTGTTTCGCACGCATAGCGGACGGACGCGCTACGGCTGCGGGGCCGGATGACGTCGACGATTTCGCCTTCGGACTCGCTGCGATGTCGTCGAGCGTCTTCGTCGATTTCACCGACAGCGCATGATCTTCGATCCGCCACGCGGGATCGACGGCATCATCCCGCTCCTTGATGAGGAGCCACGCATTGGCCTCATCATCGCGGCCTTTGATATGGACGAGCGCGAACTTACCGTGTAATTTCTTGCCGAAAAGCTCGACCTTCACGGAACCGTGCGCGATCTCTTCGGTGAGATCGTCGCCCTCGGTGAGACGATACGTGCCGCGATCCCAAACGATGACCGCACCCGCACCATAATTGCCCGCGGGAATAGTACCCTCGAAATCACGATAATCGAGCGGGTGATCTTCCACCGCAATCGCGAGTCGCTTCTGCGCGGGATCGAATGACGGGCCCTTCGGGACTGCCCACGATTTAAGCACGCCATCGGCTTCGAGGCGAAAATCGTAGTGCAAGCGCGATGCGCGATGCATCTGCACGACAAACCGTAGCCGCGTTCCGCGCGCCGGCTTCGTTCGCGTCGAAGCATCGGAAGGTTCGGACGTCTGCGAAAAATCGCGTTTCTTCGCATACGTTGCCAGCGGCTTTGCGTTCGGTGCTGCCACGATACAGACGAGTATACCCGTTCTTGGCTGAAACCGAGCGAGCGCGCCGCACGAAATGGATGAAGAGAGAACTTACTTGGTGGTCGTGGTGGTACCAGACGAACCGCCGGCTGCGCCGGCGCCGGCGGGCTGCTGATTGATGATGGTCGTCGTCGACTTCGGGCCGGACGATGCGTTCCAAGGCTGCCAGACGAAAAGCACGATCGCAAAGATCACAACGATGGCGACGATGGCTAGAATACCGGTGTTGTTGCCCTTCGAAACGATGATGGGACGATCTTGCATGGGGACTCCTTTACAAACAAAGGCGTTATAACCCACGTTCCAGGTTCGAAACATCGGGTCGTTCGGTTGCGACCTCACGAAGCTCTAGCACCGAACTATTGCATTACGTTCGAACGAACGTTCTCCAATACCAACAACCCCAAGCCCCCACGAGCATCGAGTAGCCGCAGAGAGCGATGCCGATACGGCCGATGCCGTCGCGACACGCGAGCGCGACGAGGACGAAGAGAAACGGCTCGAAATCGAGTGCGTGACGCATGCCGAATTGCGCGTATCCGTTCACGTAGTACACGACGTTCGGCAAAAAACACAACGCAACGGCCGCCCACATCGCGATCCGCAAACGCATCGGCCCGCGGGCGAATAGCCCGAGCACGAGCCCGGGCGAACTCCAGGTGAGTGCGAACCCGTTGAGCGTCGGAACGACGTAGGGATAGCCGGCTTGAAAATCCGGCAATCGAACGAAAAACGAATGGAGTTCGTACGGGATATAGCTCAGGCGGAACGGCGAGCCGGTCGGTTCGCCCGCTGAATCCTGGTGATACCACGCGGTGTAGCCGATATCGTAGGGCACGCCCCAGCGCGCTTCGTTGTATCCGATCCAGAGCGCCACGAACGGGACGAGCGTGAATGCGTACGCGATGAAATTCCGCCGATGATCGCGTGGCGAGCGTTCGCGCGCGAGCAAGGCACCCGCCCCCGTTCCCCACCAGAGCAGCGCCCCATACACCGGTAAGACGAGCACCATCGTGAAGCGCGATTCGACGGCAGCGGCGGCGTACAGCGCGACGAGCACGCCCCGCCGCTTACCGAGAAGCTCACGAATCGCGAGCAGCGTCATCGCAGCCGAAGCGACATGCGCGATAAACCAGACGTCGCCCAACATCGCGCACCAAAACAGATCCGTTCCGAGCAACAGAAACGCCGCTAAGAAGGCCGACGTTCGACGCGGCACCTCGAGCATGCGCGCGATCTCGTACGCCGCGAACGTCGCCACGCCACCCAAGAGCGCGGCGAGCGCTGTTTGGTTCGTCGCGGTTCCCCAAATGGCGAGTGCCGGAAGCAGGAGCACCGCTGGAAACGGCGCTTCGATCACGTAATAACGTCCGTTATATGGGAGCGCGTCGATGTAGGCACCCGGCCAATCGATCCACGTCCGGCCATGTCGAAACGCGTCCGCCAAGAGCACGAAATTATTATACGGCGTATGCTTGAAGCCACCGGCAATGAGGATCGCGAGCACCGCGAAAACACCGAGAGCGATACCTTCGAAACGTTTCACGAGTGCGCGCGATCGGACGTTATGCTATACACGGCGTACGGCGAACGTTTGAGCGCCCTACACCGGTACCCTGGAAGCGCGAGTGCGTCATCGAATGACACGATGTAGATCGGGCGCGCGCGCAACCAGCGAGCATAGTGCGCGACGTATTGTTCGGGCGACGCGGCCACGACGACGCGCGCTCCGAGATCGTGGTTCACATAGGCCGCATAGGCGAGCGGCGTCGCATACGCCCATTCCGCGAGCACGATCGAACCGTCGGGAACGAGCCTCTTGAAATCGGCAACGTAGCGCGCCGCACCTCGGTCGTTCCGTTGGGCAAAGATCTCGAGCCGCGCGGGAGCGGCCACGACGAAACTCACGACGAGCCCGAGCGTCATCGCCGTGCGCGCGATGCTGTGCGGCCGCGCGACGAGCAGCTCGGCAATGCGCTCGTACGCCAAACCGATCGCGATCGCCGCACACCACAGTGGAAAGAGATAGTAGCGATCGGGATCTTGTAATTCCGTATACGATTCCGTGTACGGCACGGGTGCGACCGCCGCGAGAACGAGCGCGATTGCAATCGGCTTGCGCGACCAAAGCGCGAGTGCGAAGCCGACGGCGGCGAGCGCAGCGCCCGGCGGCCCGTACGCCGCTCCCGCGCGCGCATCGAATGCACCCGCAAACGCTGGGTAGCGCGCGATATCGAAAAATCCCGCAAAGCCGCTATGCACGTTGAAATCCGAGGCCGTTAAGACGCGAATGAAATTCGCGATCGTCGCTGGATGATCGTAATCCCAAAACGCCGACGCACCCGCGGCGAGTCCGAGCGCAATCGTGGGGTCGAGCGCGTGCGCCGCCACGTACGCACTACGTAACGGTAAATATGCGTAGGGTAAGAGGCCGAGCCCAACCCCGAATGCGACGATCGCACCGCTGCGTAGAGAGCGACCGTCCGGTCGCGCGAGCACGACGATTGCGATTGATGGAACGAGGAGGAGCGCGATACCGTGCGTCGCGCCCGCGAGACCCGTCACCAATGCGGTTGCGAAGAGCGTGCGCGGCGAGCCGCCGTCGTAAAAGCGGATCGCGAAGAAGATCGCGAGCGTTCGAAAGAGCAGCGAGAGATCTTGCACTTCCGCGCGCGTCGCATCGTGCAGCGTCACGTTCGCAAACGCGAAGCCGAGCGTACAGATCGCGGCAACGATGGGTGGCACCTCGAAGCGCCGTGCGACTGCGTAGAGCACGCCGACGGCGACCGCGACGGCGGTCGCGCACATCAGATCGACGCGCCACGCCGCTTCTCCGAAAGGAACGACGTGCGCGACGAGCCAGCCGAGCAGGATGAAGGCCGGGCACGCGGGCGGGTGCGCGATGCCGAGGATGATCGCGACCGTCTGCAACTCGCCCGTATCCCAAAACGCGAACGATGGCGGTAGGGCCGAAACGTACGTGGCGAAGGCGACGAGTCCCAAGATCGTCGCGTGGAGCGCCGTTTTATTCATGACCGAAGTTCCGAGAGTCGCCATTTTTTCGAGATGTAGAGCGAATTCGCGAACGGTGTGACATCGTATGCGCGGGCGAGCACGAAATAGATATGCGGGAAACGCGCTTGCCAGCCCGGGTAAAGGCCGGCGAAATCGTGCGGCCAGCCGCAGGCGATCCGTCGCGTACCGAGTGAATGTGCGACGTAGATCTCGTATGCGAGCGGCGTCGCGAAATTCCACGTCGCGATGACGAGCGAACCATCGGCGGTCCGTCGCGCGACTTCACGTCCGAGTTCGCGTGCATCGTCGGTGCGCGTCGTCTCGCCAACGTCGTGCGCGACGCCCGCGATGCCGGGGAGGAGTGCGAGCGCGAGCGCTAATGCCGCAAGCGATGACGCGTGCGGCGCGATGCGTGGTGCATCGCTCGTAAGCGCGCGCACGAGCCACGATACGCCGACGGCCGCACACGCGCCGATCGCCCAGAGTGCGGGCAAGGCATACCGTGCCGTATCGGATTCCGCGGCATAATTCGCAACGAACGCCGCACTCCCGAGCGCGAGCGATGCGAATCCGCTCGCGACGCGCGGGCGACGCACGACGAGCGCGCAAAATCCGATCAGCGCGAAGGCGAGCATCACGTAGCCCTCGTTTCCGTATGCGACGTCGTGCGCGAAACGAAGGGCGCGTCCGGCGCCATCGGTGCTAGCCGCGCGCGCGAACGCATGCAGCGGCGAGAAATCGGCACCTGAGATGTAGCGCCAGAACGTACTCGGTGTTGATGGCGCACCGTTGTCGAAGATCGCGGTCCCGACGAGCCCGAGGTCGCGTCCGGGATCGCCACCGTGCGTTTCCACATATGCGCTGCGAAGCGGGACGTAGAGATAGAGTGCGAGCGGCGCGAGTCCGCCCGCGACCGCACGGGCGCGCGCACGTGGACGCGCGGCGACGATCGCGGGCCAGGCGAAGACGATCGCGCACGGGAGCGCGAGCGCGGCAATCGGATGGATCGCGAGCGCCGCGCCAAGGGCGAGCGCGGAGCGCATGAGGAGGCGCGGGTCGCGCTTCGCCCCCGCCTCGAGTGCGGAGGCGAGTGCGAGCGCGATTGCCGCGAGGGCGAGGTCGTGAACGTCGGCACGAACCGCGTGCGTCCAAACGATCCCTCCAACCGCGAAGGCCAGTGCGCTCGCGACACCGAGGCGCGCATCGTCCGTCAGCGTCACGACGATCGCGTGGAGTGCTCGCGCCGCAATCGCGACGGCGATCGCGCACAAGAGCGACATGCGCCACGCCGGATCGCCGAAGGGTAGCGCGTGCGTAAAGGCCCAGCCGAGCAGGATTGCGAGCGGAAATCCCGTCGGATGCGCGATCCCAAGCAGATAGGGGACCGTCTGCATCTCTCCGATATCCCAGAAGTCGACACCAGGGCTCAGCGTCGCGATATACAATGCGAGCGGCGCCGCGAAGGCGAGCCATCCGGAAAGTGAGTCTCCATCTGTGCCACGCCGCATTCGTCGCGCGAGATTAGCCTCGTGAATCCGACCCGCCTCTCGAACGCGACCGTCGTTATCGCAGAGCCCTTCTCGGAAACCGGAATCGCGGTCTTGCGCGATGCCGGGATCACAGTCGTTTCCGTCGTCGGTGAAGGCCCGGATGCCCTGCGCGCGTCGCTCGCTCATGCCGATGGTCTCATCGTGCGCTCGGAGACGCGCGTCGATCGCGATCTGCTATCGTTCGGTCCCAAACTATTGGTCGTGGCACGCGCGGGCGTCGGCGTCGATGCGATCGACGTCCCCGCGGCGACCGATGCGGGCATCGTCGTCCTCAATACGCCAGGCGCAAACACGCTCGCCGCAATCGAGCAAACCTTCGCGCTCATGCTTTCCCTCGCGCGACACACGCCGGCTGCCGTCGCTTCGATTCGCGCCGGGCGCTGGGAGCGCAAGCCCTTCATCGGCACCGAACTCCACGGCAAGACACTCGGCATCGTGGGCTTGGGTCGCATCGGCGGCGGCGTCGCCCTTCGTGCGGCGGCATTCGGAATGAAGCTGCTCGCAAGCGATCCGTTCATCTCTCGCGCGCGCGCCGAGGCGCTCGGCGCCGAACTCGTACCGCTCGACGAGTTACTCGTGCGCGCCGATATCGTAACGCTACACGTCCCCCTCTCGCGGCAAACGGTCGGTCTCATCGCCGCGCGCGAGCTCGCACTCATGCAGCCGCACGCACTGCTGATCAATTGCGCGCGCGGCGGCGTGATCGACGAGGCGGCACTCCTTACCGCACTCGATGCGAAGCAACTCGCGGCAGCCGCGATCGACGTCGTCGCAATCGAACCGCCGCCGACCGATGGCTCGGGCGCCGCGCTCCATCGCCACCCACATGTCATCGCGACACCGCATCTCGGCGGGTCGACCGTGGAAGCGCTCGAACGCATCGCGATCGAACTCGCACACGACGTCGCAAGCGTGCTCTTGGGCGGTCCGGCGTCCGCCGCCGTCAACGCGCCGATTGCCGACGGCCCCGAGGCCGATCTCTTGCGGCCATTCGTAGATCTCGCATACCGCATCGGCAAGATCTATCCGCAACTCGCGCAGCCGAGTGCCCTGCCGCCGTTCACGCTCGTCATGGAGGGCCGGATCGCACCGCTCGATGCGGAGCCCGTCACGACGGCGTTCCTGACGGGACTTCTGCAAACGACGACCGATCGTCGCGTTTCGATCGTCAATGCCCGAAGTATCGCAGCCGAACTCGGCGTTCGCGTCGACGTACGCGGCGACGACCGGCCCACGGCAAGCGCATTCGCCGCGACCCTCCGGCTCGTCGGCGGCGAGACTTCGATCGTCGGCACGGCCGCGCTCGGAAGCCCGCGCATCGTTGCCGTCGACGGCTTCGAGATCGATGCGATTCCCGCGGGCTCGATGCTTTTCACGCGCCATACCGACGTGCCCGGCATGATCGGCCAAGTCGGCACGATCATGGGCGAAGCGAACATCAATATCTCGACGATGCAAGTCTCGCGTCAAGATGCCGGCGGCGATGCGATCATGTTTCTTTCAACCGATCGCAGCGCAGACGACGACGTGATCGCGCGCGTGCGCGAAATCGCCGGCATTCGCAGCGTTCGAGCGATCGACGTCTGATGGCGCGCGCGTCGACGATCTGGATCGCGCGTCATGGTGAAACGACGTGGAATCTCGCCGGTCGCTATCAAGGCCGCATGGAATCGGCGCTCTCCGCTCGCGGCGTGCAACAGGGCTTCGCGCTCGCGGCAGAATTCGCGCGTAAACTCGAGTGCCGTGAAGCGATTCCAACGCGCATCGTTTCGTCGCCGCTCTTGCGGTGTCACGCGACGGCGCGCTTTACCGCGAGTCGTCTCGGGTTACGGATCGAGACCGACGACCGCCTCATCGAGATCGCGCACGGCACGTGGGAAGGTCGCTATCGCGACGATCTCGCTGCAAACGATTCCGAGCGCTATCGCACGTGGCGCGAAGATCCCGCGCGTGCGAGATTCGATGGTGGTGAGACGCTGACCGATGTAATCGCCCGCTGGCGCGCGTTCGCACGCGATCTTGCGGCGCGCGATGAAGACACGCTCGTGCTCACGCACGATGCTGTCGTCCGCTGCGCGCTCGTCGACATGCACGAACGCTCGCTCGACGATTTCTGGGCGGTACGCGTCGAGAACGCGGCATTCGCACGCGTCGAGCGCCTTGATGGTCGGTTCGTTGTCATCGAAGATTGCGACAATGCGCACCTGGGTTCGCTGCGCGCCGACCTAACGACGCAGGCGTTGTAGGTAAGCACCGCAGGCTTCTAGGACATTTAATCGTTGCGGAAATTGCATGGCATCTTTTTTTGGATACCGAAGAAGATCGTGTACGCATCGAATCCGAGTTTCGGGAGATCCGCTATCTCCATATGTTTTGAAGAGACGCAAGAGCGAAAGGCAGATTCGAAAATATTGTCATGGCCTAAACACTGACTTGGCATGCCAGTCGAGAGCTTCGGAATCAGGTCGATGTTCCGGTCGCGCCGGGACGATTTTCTTGCCGTCAAGGACGTAATACATTTTCCCGTTTGAATAATCGCGTTCGATCGATGTACTTACGCGGAACGTAAGATCGGACTCGACGGTAACGAGCCCGAGATCGTAAAGGCGATGG
>JANOMT010000019.1:0-3749 GCA_031420415.1 Vulcanimicrobiota bacterium | reverse complement strand
CGGATCAACCCAAAGACGACCGTTCGAACGAACGAGGATTCACGCTCGTCGAACTCATGGTCGTCGTCGCAATCATCTCGTTACTCGCAGCCGTCGTCATCCCGAATTTCGTGCACGCGCGCGCGCAGGCTGCCGTCTCTGCGACCGAGGCAAACATGAAACAGATCGCGACCGCGCTCGAGCTCTTCTACGCTGACAATCAAACCTACCCGTCGAGTCAAAATACGGTAACGCCGGCGCTCTTTGGGAACGGTGCCAACCCGTATCTCACATCGACGCCTACGAACGCACTCGGTCGTGCGGCATACGTGTACGCGATCACGCCCGCAGTAGCGGGCAAACCGGCATCGTATCTCCTCACCGATAAGGGACCGTACGATCCGACCACACTTTCGAGCTTGACGTCGGGCCCCGGCACGGGTGGCCTGTGCGCGACCAAGTGCACCATCATCAATTACGATCCGCAAGACGGATTTTATGGGGATTGATACGATCGCGGCGCCGGCAATCGTTGCCACCTTACTCGTCGCGTGGTGCGCGATTGCAATAGCGCTCGTTCGGCGCGCCGAGCGTCGTGTCGGCGTGACACGTTCGTCGGCGACGTGGGCCGTCTTCGCCCTCGGAACGGGCGTCGCGCTGCTCGCAGTCGCGCTACGGCCCGGGCTCGCGGGCGCTGCGTGCGGCGTCGCGTGCATCGCCCTCATCGTTGCCGGCGGCGCGGATGCACGCACGGGCTTCATCTTCGATGCGATCACCTTGCCCGCAGCGATTCTCGCCGCGACACTCGCGATCGCGAGTGGCGCGAGTGGGCTCGCCGCTTGGGGTGTCGCGCTTCTAGTCGGCGCGTTTGGCGCCGTCGTCGTCTTCTCGCGCGGGCGTTATATGGGCCTCGGCGATATCAAAGCAATGTATGCGATCGGCGCGGCTTTCGGGCCTTTCGAATCGCTCGTTGCAATCTTCGCCGCGTGCGCCAGCGGAATCATCGCCGTCGCCATCGCGGGGCGATTCGCACGCGGTGCGGAGGTACGATTCGGGCCGCATCTCGCGATCGGAGCGACATTCGCGTTGGTCGTAGGCGATCCAATCGTCCATCGCTCGTTAGGATTATAAACGTGAAGAAGCTCACCACATCGGCTAGCCTTCCGCTCGGAGTCGATATCGGCGCCGAGTTCGTCTCGATCGTCGCCTCCGATGCGTCGGCCGATGGATTCGTCGTTCGTGAGACGAAAACGTTAGAAGTTCCCAGCAGCGATGGAACGTCACTCGATCTCAAGATCGCGGAGACGTTGCGCGCATTGCTCGCGGCCTTCGCGACCAAAGAGCGGCGGTGCGTCCTCGCCGCGCCGTCGGGCGAAGTCGTCACGCGCGTCTTTCGTATCCCACCAAAAATGCGAAGAAGCGAAGCCGATCGTGCCGCTTCACTCGAAGCCGATTCAATCGTCGATTGGCCGATATCCGAGCGTTTGGTCGCACTCGATCCGATTCCCGGAAAAACGGATGAAATGTTGCTTTCGATCGCTCGCAACAGCACGATCGAACGCCTCGTCGCGATCGCGCGCGCCGCTGGACTCAAACCTGTCGCCGTCGACGTTCCCGCGTGTGCCTGGCGCCGGGCCATCCCTGGCGCCGACGCCGTCCTCGATTGCACGAGCGATCGCGCGGCACTGGTGATCTTTAGCCATCCGGTCGGGGTTACGCATCTCTTTCCTCCGCGTCTCATCGACGATCGCCTCGCATCCAACGTCCGCGCGGCGTTCGTCGACGCACGACGAGACGGTATCGCCGACGTGCAGCGGCTCGCCATTCTCGGTTCGCGTTTCCGCTACGAATCGATTGAAGAACTCTTGCGTGATGATGGATACGCGATCGGCCCGGTCGCACTCGGTGGCGTCGAGTCGCCGACCTGGACGTTTGCCTACGGGCTCGCATCGTGGTCGATCGCTCTGCGTGGGCTCGTTGCCGTATGATTCGCGCGAATCTGCTCCCCCGTCCTAAGGAGCGGGTCGGGCTCGGCGGCATCGATTTCGATGCCGAGTATCTGCGTCAGGCGATCGTCGCGCTCGCGATCGTCGCCGCAATCGCGCTCGCGGGGATCGGCATCGAATCGCTTCGCGTCGCACGTCTGGAGGCGGCTGCGAACCAACAAGACGCGCTGATCGCGACGAACGCCGCGCGACGCAGCAATGCAAAAGCCCTCGCTCTTGAAGTCGCCCGCTATCAAAGTTTTGCGCGCGAAGCGCAAACCTATCGCCGTAGCGGCGCCGATACCGCCTTCGCCCTCGCGAAGATCGGCAATAGCGTCCCCGATCGCGTCTGGCTCACATCGCTCGATCATCAAAACTCGGGCTACGATGTCGTCGGCGGTGCGCTCTCCGTCGATGCGCTCGGCGGCACGATGCTCTCGCTCGCGCGCGCGTTACCCGAATCCAACGCCAAGTTGGTCAATATCGACAATCACAACGCATCGGGCGTTCGTTTTACCGCGCGCATCGGACCAAGTGCGACCCCCGATCCTATCGCACTCGCGCCGCACCGTGCTCCCGTCGGCCTCTCGCCGTCGTCGCAGGCGGCACCCGATACGGCGGTGCGTCCGTGAGTACGGCGGTCGATATCACGCGGCTGATCCGCATCGGCGCGCTCGCCCTCGCAATGCTCGCCGTCGCACTCGTCTATTTCGCTTACACGCCGACAATCGACACACTGCACGCGCACATCGACGACGGCCAGAACGAATTACGTTCCGATGAAATCGCGTTGTCGCAAGTGCCGATGCTGCGCGCCGAGCGTACGAAGCTCGGCGAGCGCTACGCCTCGCTCTTCGCGCAGAATCCCGAGGCTGTCTTCGTCCGCGAACTCGCGACGACCATTCATCGCCATCACGTTGCCTTGCTCGCCACGAACGTCGCGCAAGATTCCGCAACGCTCGCGAGCGACGGGCCCACAATACCGTTCATACGCACGCACGTCTTGATCGAAATGCGCGGCACGTATCGCGCGTTGCTCGCGACGATCTCAGATCTCTCGACGGGTTCGGAGATCGTCGAAGTGCTCGAACCGAGCCTCCGACGTGATGGCGCGGCGGTCATCGCGAGCGTTCCCGCTGTCATTTACGAGCCACAGCGGACAAGGCAACGAACCATTCTGCGAAACGGGGCAACGCCATGATCTCGTTTACCCATCGGCAGCGATCGCTCGCGCTCTTCTTCTCGGCATCCGCGTACATCGCGTGGTTCTCCGGGCTCGGTGAACGGCTCGATGCGCGGAGTCTCGGCGCTCCCGCGCCGATGCTGACGCTCGCGCCACGCGCGTTGCCGCCGGCTGTGGGAAGCGTGATCTTGCGCGATCCCTTTGCCGCAGCGCCGTCCGAAGATCGCCCGGAACCACCGCCTGCTCCGCGAGCCATGAACGCATCCGCAGCGTTCACGTCGGGATATACCAGCGTGCCGAATCTCGCCGGAGCGCCGCCGGTACCCGATCCCGGGAACGGCACGACACTCGTGGCACAGCAAAGCGCACCGAACGACGTGCGACCCGCTTCGAGTGCGATGACACTCGTCGTGCGCGCGACGATCGTTGGGTCAAATCCCGTTGCGTACGTCGCAAACGGCTCGATGATGGATATCGTCCGGATCGGCGATCGTTTAGGCGATCGACGCGTCGCGAAGATCGATCTGCGCGGACTCGCGTTCGCCGATGGATCGCGTCTCGAATTAGTCGGAAGTTTCGAAGCGCCCCCCGCGCCGTCGAGG
>JANOMT010000018.1:0-65657 GCA_031420415.1 Vulcanimicrobiota bacterium | reverse complement strand
CGATGACGACGCTGACGCGAGCCCGCGCGCCGCGTCGCCCGTCACACGAAAAACGTCTTGCGTTTCACCAAAGCCGGTCCCACCGATAACGCCGCGTGCGACCGTACGCCCGATTTCGCGGAGCGCTTTCACGAGTGTCGTCGTCGCATCGACGCGTGCGCCGGGCAACACCGTCACGCCGGTGAGCGAGCGTGGCTCGTAGCCCGATGCAACGAAACTGAGCGTGTACGTATCGGGCGCGACGCCGACGAAGGCGAAGCGACCGTCGCTATCGTCGCGAGCGTGATACGTTCCCGAAGGCGACGCCGCCGCAATCTCGACGAGCGGCACGGGCAAGCCCGACGTGCTCGCGGTCACCCGACCGACGATGATCCCCGTTGTGGCTTCCGATGCCCGCGCACGCGAAACGGGTGCGAGCACCGTCGCAATCAAGACGCCCAGGGTCGCGATGCGCGCGACGGTCGAGGTCAATCGCATGCGCGTGCGGCCCTACTGCTCGCGGTCGCGGCGGACGAGTACTTTTTTACCGCGGATCGTCGCACCGCGCAGCGCCGCGATGATCGCATCGGCGGCATTGCCGGGGACTTCGACGAGCGAGAAGCGATCCGCGATATCGATGTGGCCGATATCTTTCGAATCGATGTGTGCTTCGTTTGCGATCGCCCCGACGAGGTCGGCTGGGCGGATACCGCCGCTGCGTCCGACGCCGATATAGATCCGCGTGGAGTCGCTCGCCTTGAGCCGCAACTTCGGGCCCGTGCGTTCGCTCGCACCGCCCGCAGCACCGGCACGTTCGATACGTACACTCGGTCGCTCGGTGGTACGCGTGGCCGTCGGCCGTTCGATGCGCGCGGGCACTTCGTCGCGCGGGATCTCGACATCATCTCGCGTGCCGCCGTCGCGCGCCATATCCGCGATTTTCACGGCAGCGGCGGCGATTTCGACGACGTCGAAATCGTTTGCCAGAGATTCAACGACGTTTCGATAGGCATCGATGCCGCCCGCTTCGAGCGTCTCTTGCAACGCATCGCGCATGAGTTCGAGACGTCGCGCGCGCAGATCGTGGACGGTCGGCACGTTTTCCGTCGTGATCTTGCGTTTGGTCATGTGCTCGATATTCCGCAGCAGCCGCGTCTCGCGCGCCTCGGCGAACGTGATCGCGACGCCTTCGCGCCCCGCACGGCCCGTCCGGCCGATCCGATGGACGTACGCATCGGGCGAGGCGGGAACGTCGAAATTCACGACGTGCGAAACGTGATCGATGTCAAGGCCCCGCGCCGCGACGTCGGTCGCGACGAGAATGTCGCTCGTTTTATCGCGGAAGCGACGCAACACGCGATCGCGTTGTTCTTGCGAGAGTCCGCCGTGCAAGGCTTCCGCGCCATAACCGCGCGCGCCGAGCGTCTGCGTGAGTTCGTCGACTTCGATGCGCGTGCGACAAAAGACGATCGCCGAAGCGTCGTCTTCCATGTCGAGGACGCGCGCGAGAGCAGCGGCTTTGTGGCGGCGTTGCACCACATAGGCAACCTCGCGCACGCGCGGTGCTTCGCCTGCGGCGAGCGCTTCGCGCACGATCGTTACCCGCACGGGATCCTTGAGATGACGTTTGGCGATTTCGAGGATGCGGCGTGCCATCGTTGCAGAGAAGAGCGCGGTTTGGCGCTCTTTGGGGACGGCGGCAAGAATCGCTTCGAGTTCGTCGGCGAAGCCCATGTCGAGCATCTCGTCGGCTTCATCGAGAACCACCACTTCGACCGCATCGAACGAGATCGTTCCGCGGCGGACGTGGTCGAGTGCGCGGCCGGGCGTCGCGACGACGACGTCGACGCCGCGTTGCAGGGCGCGCAGTTGCTGGTGCATCGATTGGCCGCCGTAGACGGGCAAGACACGCACGTCGAGCGGGCGGCCGTAGGTGTGCACCGCTTCGGCTACCTGCATTGCGAGTTCGCGTGTCGGCACGAGGATCAGCACGCGAATCTTGCGTGCTTCGCCCGAGGCGCGACCGATGCGGTTGAGAAGGGGGAGGGCGAATGCGGCCGTTTTGCCGGTGCCGGTTGCTGCTTGGCCGAGGACGTCGCGGCCGGCCAGGAGCGGCGGGATCGCTTCACGTTGAATATCGGTCGGCTCTTCATAGCCGAGCGCTGCGAGGGCACCGACGAGCGCCGGGTCGAGTCCGAGCGCGTTAAAACCGTCGGTTGGGGTGTTTTCCATATTTCCAGGTGATTCGCCGGATCACGCGACCGTAACTGTGTCGCGCGTAGCGCCCGATTTCAGTGCGCTGCGTCGGTGCTCCGAAAGCACGTTGCGATGTGATCGTCGACGACGCCCGTCGCCTGGAGAAATGCATACACGATCGTCGGCCCGACGAAACCGAAGCCGCGCTCGCGCAAATCCGCGGAGATGCGTTCCGAAAGCGGCGTCGTCGCCGGGAGCGCGTCGCCATCCGCGCGTCGCGTAACGACCGGCGCGCCATCGACGTAAGCCCACAAAAACGTCGCAAACGAGCCATGCTCGTGCTGCACGTCGAGAAACAACGCGGCGTTGCCGACGGTGGCCGCAATTTTTCCGCGATGCCGCACGATCCCGGGATCACGCACGAGCGCGTCGATCTTCGCTTCGTCGAAGCGCGCGACGACGGCTGGATCGAAGCCCACGAAGGCTGCGCGATAGCTCTCGCGTTTGCGCAAAATCGTATCCCAACTCAAGCCGGCTTGCGCGCCTTCGAGCGTGAGCAACTCGAAGAGCCGCCGATCGTCATGCTCGGGCACGCCCCATTCGACGTCGTGATATGACAACGCGGGCTCGCGCCGCGCCCACGCGCAGCGTATGCGGTCGACCGTCGCTTCGTCACGCATCGTTCGACCGTTCGTGACGAGCCTACGGCGCTCCGTCGACGGTACGTGGCACGATTGCAGCGCTTCCGGTATGCCTCGCGGGGCGCGACGGCGAATAGAGCCGATCGATGAATCTCGACGCTTCGCTTCCGGACGCTCCCGACATCGCGGAACCGGAGCCCGCGATCGATCCCCGAGCCGACGAACGAAAAGACCGCGCGCGTATCAAAAAGCTCGTTGCGCCGCTGGGCTGGAAACTCATCGGCCGCGATACGGCCGAGATTCGCATCGTACGTGAATTTCGCTTCCGCAACCGCACGATCGTCGTGCGCGGGCGCGTCACCGTCGACATGCCGAGCGAACCGACGAAAGAAGCGGGCGAAGCCGCCGTCGCACCGCTCGTCGATCCGACCGTCGGCCGCTTTGCCCACGCGATCGAACGCGCGGCAGCGAAAATCCTTACCGCGCCGGACGACGTCGAGAAAAAACACGTTTTCGAAAGCGCGTCTTTTTTCACGGCGATCGAGGATGCGCGACGCGGCGTCGTGAGCATCTATCAGGATCTCGAAAACAAACGCATCGACGAACGTGTCGAAGCCGATCTCGGGTTGCGATTCTATATCGACGGCTTCACGCACGCGACCCGGACATTCGAATATTTCGTCGGCCCTACGAATTCTGGAAAGACGCATGCCGCGATCGAGCTTTTGTGCGGAGCGAAGAGCGGCGCGTATCTCGCGCCATTGCGACTGCTCGCACTCGAAGTGCACGAACGCCTCAACGAACTCGGCGTCCCAACGTCGCTCGTCACGGGCGAAGAGCGCGTGCTCCTACCCGATTCGCACCACGTGAGTTCGACGGTCGAGATGGTCGATCTCAAACGCGAGATCGACGTGGCCGTCGTCGACGAGGCGCAGATGTTGCAAGACGAACAGCGCGGCTGGGCGTGGACGCTCGCCATCGCCGCCGTGCCCGCGAAGCACGTCGTCCTCTGCGGCTCCGAAGACGGTCTGCACGCGGCGCGTCGGCTCGCCGAACGTCTGGGCGTCACGCTCGCCGAGCGACGCTTCGAGCGAAAAAATCCATTGCATGTGGTCGACGCGTTGCCGCTCATGGAACTGCGGGCGGGCGATGCCGTCGTCGCTTTCTCGCGCAATGCCGTCGTGGAACTGCAGGGCCAGATCTCCCGAAACGGACGTAGTACCGCCGCCATCTACGGCTCGCTCTCACCCGCCGTCCGTCGCCGCGAAGCCGAGCGCTTTCGTTCGGGGGAAGCTGCGATCTTGGTCGCGACCGATGCGATCGGTTTAGGACTAAATCTACCGATCCGTCGCCTAATCTTCGCCGCCGTCGAAAAGTATGACGGGACGGTGATGCGCACGCTCACGCCACCCGAGATCCGTCAGATCGCGGGGCGCGCCGGCCGCTACGGCATCCACGAGGAAGGGCAAGTGACCGCGATCGATCCACGCGCCGTGCCGCTCATTCGCGAGAGTCTCGTGCGCTTCGATCCGCCGCCGACCGAGCCGCCGCTGTGGATCTCGCCGACCGACGAGCACCTACGCCGGCTCGCCGCAATCATCGGCACGACGCGTGTGAGTCGACTCATGCAATTCTTTCAGACGCGCGTCTTACGCGATGAAGATGCGAGCGTCCGTATCGCCGACCTCACCGACACGATTGAGGTCGCGCTCGCGCTCGAGCAATCCGATCGCTTTCTCGAACTCCCCCTCTCCGTGCGCAACACCTACGCTCGCGCGCCCGTAACGACGCGCGGAAACTCGCTCGGCGTGCTCGCTCGTTGGGGCGATCGCCATGCGAGCGAAGGCCGCGTCGAGGGAACGGAACTGCTCACGGGGCTCGTCGCGCGCGATCGTCTGTTGCTCTTCGAAGATCGCTCGCGCCTCGCGACGCTCTATCTGTGGCTCGCACTCCGTTTTCCCGATGTGTACGTCAACAGCGCCGCGATCGTGCGCGTTCGCGAGCGGACGGACGACGATATCCATGACGCCTTACTCCAACACGGCTCGAAAGCGCGTCCCGAACGTCGCGCGCCGACGCCGTTTCGCCGGAAGGGTCCGCCCAAATTCGACAAACGACGGCTCAAAAAATAACGCGCATCACTGACAGCGCGCGCACCGACCGTAAAACTCGACCGAATGGTCGTCCATCCGAAACGCCTGTTGTGCCAGCAGTGCTGCACGGAATTGATCCATCGCACCGCAATCGACTTCATCCACGTGGCCGCATGTCGTGCAAATCGCATGATGGTGATGCTCTTCAGTACAATACACGAACGATGTCTCGCCGGCACCTTCGGCCCGACCCGAAACGGCGCCCATCTCTAAAAGCAAATCGAGCGTGCGGTAGATCGTAGAGAGCGCGATCTTGGGGTGATCGGCTTTGAGCAATTTGAAGATCACGTTCGCCGTCAGATATCGCTTCTCGCTTTTCAAAAGGTCGAGAATGTGCCGTCGCGTCGATGTGGTATAGACGGCCCGCACGGTTCCTCGGTCTTCATTCCCTGCGGACTTCCCTGGATGTTTCAAGGCCGTCGTGATTCGAGCCGCCACTGCCTTTCGCATGCGCGAGGTGCGCGCCGCATCACGCCGCGGCGGGAAATCGGCGAAGTCGACCGATAGATCCCGCTCGTGCCAAAAGCAACGATCGAACGGGCGACGAAGCAAAAACGCGCCATCCGCAGCGCCTTCGAAAGCGAAGGCCGGCCGCTCTCGACGACCGAGGCGTTCGAAGCCGCCCAAGCGCTCATCGAAGGCCTAGGGATCGCGACGGTCTACCGGTCTATCAAATCGCTTCTCGATGACGGCTGGTTGACGCCGATCGACGTGCCGGGCAAGGGCATCCTCTACGAAGTTGCCGGCAAAGAGCACCACCACCACTTCTCCTGTACGACGTGTCACCGCGTCTTCGAACTCGACGGATGTGCCGACGACGTGCTCGTGCCGTTGCCGCGCGGGTTTAAAGCCACGGGCCACGACCTAACGATCTTCGGCCGTTGCGCGACGTGTGCCGCACAACAGCGGTCACCGGCCGCGAAAAAGCCGGTTGCCGGATCCAAATCAATCCGCGTGAGCGAGGCGGCCAAACGTCGTTGACCGTGCGACCTCCTTATCAGTACTGATTTATCATTAGCAGGTATCGGAACGATATCGATACTATCATATCGTTACACGCGATCGCTTCTCGATCGCTCGACTATGTGAAGGTGGGCACGCATTTTGAACACGCTCGATCGAAACCGTCGGACACGGTGCGGGCGCGCGTTTGCATTCGCAATCGTCGTTTTTCTCATCTGGTCGTATTGCGGCACGAAGGTCTTCGCCGGAACGACTTCGGGGTATTTGACGGGAAGCGTCGTCTCCGATGGCGCGCCTGCGGTCGGCATTACGGTGACGGCAGCCGGAAATAGCTTCGAGACACGCGCGACGACCGATACTGCCGGAAAATTCGTGTTCTCCGGATTACCGATCGGCGTCTACGAGATTAGCGCGAAAGGAAAAGACGGCAGCGTTATGGCGCGCGTCGATCTCAGCGACTCCGGCGCGAACGTGAGCCTCGATCTCTCCCTCAAAGAGATCGGCAGCACGCGCGTGGTGCGGTCCTCTCCCATCGCTCGCGCAGGTACCGACGTCACGCTCAACAGCACGTTTCTGCAGAGATCGCCGGCGAGCGGAAGCTTTCCCGAAATCCTCATTCAATTGCCGGGAGCCGTACGCGGTGCCAACGGCGTCGTGCATCTCAACGGCGATCATGGAGTCGTGAACTACTTCGTCGATGGTGTGCCGATCCCACAAGCGCTCAACCGACAACTGGGCAGCGAGATCGATCCAAACGATATCTCGTACGTCGACGTGGTCGAAGGGGCATTTCCCGCGAAATACGGCCTGCGATTCGGCTCGACGCTCGACATCTCGACGCGCGCGGGTACGGGCCCGGCCGGTATCACGGGCGAACTTCGCGGCGGCTCGTATGGAAGTTTCGATCAGTCCCTCGGCTATCACGCACCGATCGGTTCGGGCGGCGGTATCTCACTCGCCGTTCGCGATCAACGTACCACGCGCGGACTCGATCCGCCGAGCCTCGCCTCGCCGCATAACGAGGCGAGCAACACGAATCAATTCTTACACCTCGTCGTACCGCGAGGAACGCGCGATTTTACCGATCTCACCATCATCCATTCATATCGTTCTTTCCAGATTCCAAACGACGTCTCCGGCGGCCAACCCGCTACGAGCGATCTCAACGAGAAGCAAGAGGATACGTTCCTCAATCTTCAATTTCGGCAAACCCTCGGAGCGACGGGCTCGCTGAGCTTCGGGCCCGCGGTGAAAGTCTCGCGCATTCGCGATTTCGGCGATTCGATAAATGACTTTACGTACGGTCGGGCCCTTTACGCCGCAACGGGCGGCGCGCCGACAGATTGCGCGATGGCACTCACGACACATGTCTACGGTAACGGCACCTGTGCGTTCTCACTCGACGACGATAAGACGGCGGCGGATTATCGTTTTCAAGCCGACTACGTGCAACGCTTCGGCCATCACGAGATTCGGGCGGGCGGCGCTTACCAATATACGGATGTCGGCAAGCGCTACGCCATCACGCTGCAGCCGGGCAATTTTCTCGCGCCGAACGTCGTAACGACCGTCGTCGATAACGCATCGAATAGCGGCACGACCTACGAATCGTATCTTCAAGACAGCTGGACGCTCGGTGCCAAATATCGTCTGGATTACGGCGTGCGCTACGACTCCTTCGAACTGTCGTCGACCGATTTCGCGCGGCGGTTCGCCATGTTCTCCCCGCGCGTGAAGCTAACGCGTTTCTTCGGCTCCCGCGCGAGCGTCTACGGATACTTTGGCCGACTCTTCGAACCGTTTTCGTTCGAGAACGTCGATCCGGTCGTGGCACAAAAGCTCAATCTCCCCAACCAACCGACGCTCGCGCAATTCGATCTCAAACCCGAACGCGATACGATGGTAGAGTTTGGCGCGCACGTGCCGCTCGGAACGGGATCCCTCGGCCTACGCGTGTGGCAGAAAAATGCGACCGACCTTATCGACGATACGCAAGTGGGCGTGACGTTGCTCCATCAGGACATCAACTATGCGATCGGCCGACTCTCGCAAGAAGCAGCCTCCTACGAGCAAGCCCTCGCGCGGAACGGCCATGCGTATCTCTCGGTCGCGCACACGACGTCGTTCAACAAAGGGTGCGAAACGCAACTCCTGGCACCGTGCTTCGGCTCGCCGACCGACTTCGCGTCGGCCGACCACGATCAGCGATACAGCGTGACGGGGGGAGCACTCTTCAACGATCGTCATAACGGCTGGCTATCTTTCGATGGCGAGTACGGAAGCGGGCTTTCTTCCACGAGCTGTCCCGCGGCGACCCCGAATTGCAAACGAACGCCGCACACGATCTTCGCGGTCGAAAAAGGCATCGGTCTCGGGCCCGATCTCGCGCTAACGCTCCGCGTGCAGAACGCCTTCAACGACCGCTACTTCGTAACGTTACTCAACGCGCAAGGCAATCATTTTGCCGCGCCTCGAGCTTTCGACGTCGGATTGAAATTCGGTAAGTAGCAACGCGAGATTCCATCGGTCACCAGGACGTTTCCCAGACGTTTTTATCGAGCGCGCGTATTGGTGATCGTGAGCGGCGCGCCCGAACCACGCACGAGATAGCGCGACCCGACGAGTTCGCTTTCAAGGAAGTGCCATAAGACCGCGCCACCGTCGTCGAGGGCGCGCTTCGGGATGACGATCGGCGTTCTGAGTTGTCGCATGAAAACAAGCGATGTTCCGAGATCGCGAACGAAAGTGAGATCCTTCCACGCGACCGAAAACTTTTTTGGAACGATGGACTCGATGGCACGCTCGTCGGTCGTGAACTCGTACGCGATTCCCCCTTTTGCTTCGTTCGCGACAAAGCGTTTACGGTAGAGGACGGCGAGTACGATTATGAGTCCACAGATAAGTACGACGCCAAAGACGTACGGTATCGTGTCTCGATATCCAACAATACGGAACATTCCGTACCCGACATTAAGGAGGCTTAAAAAAATACGACCTGCAGTGCCTGTCGATTCTCTTTGTTGGCATTCATTACAAAATCCCGGGCCAAGGTAAGTTCATTTGCCTGCGAGGTAAAACGGATCGTTTTCGGCGTCATCTACAATGCTCCAAATTGCATGAATTCGCAAATTCCCGTCATTTCGTATGCTGCCTCCCTCTTCGAGAGGGCGTAAACCATTGAAGCTTTGTTCCGTAGCTTTGCCCCGCAAAATATCGGTGAAACTTCGAGTGCGCTATCGTGTTCATGTTCCTCATGGATACGATCGAGCCGACGACGAGCATCCCGACGACCCCGGCCGACGATTCGCACGTCGACGATTCGCACCTTAAGCAAGCGATAGGTCCCCGGCAAGAACCGGCATCGGTGTACACCTGTCCGATGCATCCGCAAATTCGGGCGAACGCGCCGGGAAATTGCCCGATCTGCGGCATGACGCTCGAACTCGTGACCGTCACCGCCGAAGTACAACCAAACGCCGAGCTCATCGATATGAGCCGGCGGTTTTGGATCGGACTCGCACTTGCGGTGCCGGTCTTTCTGCTCGAGATGGGCGGCCACGTGCCGGGCTTGCGTCTTCACCAAGTCATCGGTGCCCGCGCGATCGTTTGGATCCAAGCCATCCTTTCGACGCCCGTCGTGCTCTGGGCCGGTTGGCCGTTCTTCGTGCGCGGTTGGGCATCGATCGGCGCACGGCATCTCAACATGTTCACGCTCATCGCGCTGGGCACGGGGACGGCGTACGTTTACAGCGTTGTGGCGACGTTTTTCCCCGCACGCTTTCCGATCGGTTTTCGCGGGATGGACGGCACCGTTGCCGTTTATTATGAAGCAGCGGCCGTCATCACCGTGCTCGTCTTGCTCGGTCAAGTCCTCGAGTTACGTGCTCGCGAACAAACCGGTGGAGCGATCCGTGCGCTCTTGAATCTCGCCCCAAAGACGGCGTTACGCCTTCGCGACGATGGCGACGATGAATCCGTAGCGGTCGATCTCGTCCGCGTCGGCGATCGTCTTCGCGTGCGTCCGGGCGACGGCGTTCCCGTCGATGGCGTCGTCATCGATGGCCGGACCGCGATCGATGAATCGATGGTGACGGGCGAGTCGATGCCCGTTACGAAGGTACCGAATGATAAGCTCATCGGCGGAACCGTCAATGGGACGGGATCGATCGTGATGCGCGCCGACAACATCGGCTCCGACACGATGCTCGCACGAATCGTCGCGATGGTCGCCGAAGCGCAGCGTAGTCGCGCGCCGATTCAAAAACTCGCCGATACCGTTGCGGGATATTTCGTTCCCACCGTGCTCGCCATCGCCGCGATCGCATTCGCGGTTTGGGCGATCGTCGGCCCGAATCCGTCGCTCTCGTACGCGTTGATCGCTGCCGTCTCAGTCGTGATCATCGCATGTCCCTGCGCGCTCGGACTCGCGACACCGATGTCGATCGGTGTCGGCGTCGGGAAAGGCGCGAGCATCGGCGTGCTCATCAAGTCAGCCGAAGCGCTCGAGCGTTTCGAAAAAGTCGACACGCTCGTCGTCGATAAGACGGGCACGCTAACCGAAGGCAAACCAAAAGTGACTTCCGTCGTGACGGCACCCGGCTTCACCGAGGCCGAGATCCTCGCGCTTGCCGCAAGTCTCGAACGCTCGAGCGAACATCCACTCGCCGCTGCAATCGTAGCCGCTGCGGTCGGACGAAACGTGGCGTTTACGAGTGCGACGCAATTCACGTCGACGACGGGAAAAGGCGTTGCCGGTACGGTCGATGGGCGAAGCGTGTTGTTGGGAAACGCGCGACTCATGACCGATGCGAGCATCGCCATCGACGCGCTCGCACCGCAGGCCGATACCGCAAGGCGCGATGGAGCAACGGCACTTTTCCTTGCGATCGACAAGAAAGCCGCGGGCGTCATCGCCATCTCCGATCCGATCAAAGCGACGACCCAAACGGCTATCGACGCTCTCAAAGCCGACGGCGTGCACGTCGTAATGCTTACGGGTGACAATCAGGCGACCGCAAACGTCGTCGGATCAAAACTTGGCATCGACGATGTGCGCGGCGACGTCTTGCCGGAGGATAAGCAGCGAATCGTTCGCGACTTGCGCGCCGACGGCAAGATCGTCGCAATGGCGGGTGACGGCGTCAACGATGCGCCCGCACTCGCGGCAGCCGACGTCGGTATCGCTATGGGTACGGGTACCGAAGTCGCGATCCAAAGCGCCGGCGTTACGCTCGTGAAAGGCGATCTCGCGGGAATCGTGCGCGCGCGAACGCTAAGTCGCGCCACGATGCGAAACATCCGTGAGAATCTCGTCTTCGCGTTCGTGTATAACGCGCTCGGCATTCCGATCGCCGCAGGCGTGCTCTATCCGACGTTCGGCATTCTGCTCAGTCCGGTCGTTGCCGCCCTCGCGATGTCGTTCAGTTCGGTTTCGGTGATCACGAACGCACTTCGGTTGCGAGGATTACGCCTGAAAAACTGATGGATTCATACCGACGGGCAGATTCGAACTGCTGACCTGCTCATCACGGATGAGCTTCTCGTTGTCTAGATAATAGTGCACGTCAATTATTAGGAAACGTAGGTAGATGCAACACGGAGCCAAGTTGACGCGAGCGCTTTCATCTGCTATGGTCGTTAGCAATGCAAGGGCGCATCTTTCGTGTGGACAAGGCTGGCGCAGCCACCGCGCTCGGGCCGCTCGAGGCGCGGATCATGGACATCGTTTGGACGATTGCGGATTGGGCGTCGGTCAACGACGTCGTTGCAAAATTGCAATATAAGCGCGGTGAAAAACCGTTGGCGTATACGACCGTGAAAACCGTCCTTCAAAATTTAGCCGATAAGCGGCATCTGAAAAAGCGTTCGGCTGGCAAGGCAAACGAATTTCAAGCGGTCCTGAACCGCGATGAATTTCAGCGATCGATCATCGATGATCTTGTGGGTCCGCTGCTACGAACGCAGCGAAACCCGCTCCTCGCTCACATTGCGGGCGAACTGGCCGCCGACGAGGAGAGTCTCGCGGAATTCGAGCGCCTCATCGCTAAAAAACGGGCGGAACGTGCGGATGCGTGAGGTCATCGACTTCCTCGTGGCTTGCTGGTCTACGGGAACGCTGTTGCGATCCGTCTGTGGGCTCGTCCTCATTCCAGCCCTCGCATGGTTCGCGGTACGCATCGTGGCGCCGCATATCGCTCGCCTCGAAAACGACCCGACATGGCAAGCGCCTCTCGCAGCTTGCGCCGCTGCGATACCTGGCGCCCTCTTAGTGATCTTGGCGCTCGAAGCGACGGTTGGGGGATTACAAGCGGCGTGTCTGGAGACGTTTGTCGGCCGCGTGCTCTTCACCATCATCATCTTCGTCAATTGCGTCGCCTTGGGACGAGCACTGTTGCTCGGCGGTCGACGCTCGGGCGAGGCGTCGACACTCATTCGCTGGTCAGATACCGCTACCGGTCGCCTTGCAATCGCATCGGCTCGGATCGGGATCTCAGCTCGTACGATCGATGAGGAGCGTCCGTTTTGCGCGCTCGCGGGAACGTGGAATCCGACCGTGATCGTCTCGACCGGTGCCCTCTCCAAGCTCTCCGATCGTGAGCTTGACGCCGCGCTCTTACACGAGCGCGGTCATGCGCACCGAGGCGATCAAATCATTGCCGCCGTGTTGTCGTTCCTCGTCGACCTTCTGCCGCTGCCCGCGACGGATCTCGTCGCAGTGTATCGCCGTTCTCGCGAGATTGCGGCCGATCGCCACGCACTTGAAAACGCTCAGGCGTACGATCTTGCAGGCGCCCTGCTCACGTTCGCAAAGCGCCGCCATATTTCAAGCGGCGCAGCCGCGCTCGTCGGTGACAGCAGCATTCGCGCAAGACTCGATCTCCTACTCACCGATGAGCCGAGCGCTCCAATTTCGATCGTCCGTCGATCCGCTCTCGCGATTGCGCTCGTTATGATCCTCAGCGCCGGCTTAGCGCCGGCGAGCGCCGCCGTGTTGCATCCACAGCCGTGCGATATGGATATGACGCGGCTCACGCGCTAATTTTCTTTTTAACCACAAATGTTAAGCATGATAGCAGCACGACGATGGTTGCGCTCATTCGGAGATCGAAACGTGACCAAACCGCTAGCGTTCATCGTGTTCGCGCTGCTCTGCTTCTCGCAGCCAATCGCATCTCTCGCAGCACCCCTGATCGTGCCGGTTGGATCGGCGCAAGCAACGCTCCAGTTTTCGCCCGATCCACCGAGCGTCGGTAAGGTGCACGCGGTCCTCTCGCTGACTGGCGCATCCGCAGATCAACTCGCCCACACGCACGCGTCGTTCGGCACCGTTATGCCGAGCATGTCGATGAGCGGCCCGAGCGGCGTCGCAAAGCAAACTGGAAGCGGCCGATGGGAGTTCGACGCAATGCTCGGCATGGCGGCCGCGTGGGACGTGAGCGTGCAATTCACGGGCGGTGTCAGTGGCACCGCGACATACCACATCACCGTCGGAAACCGTGGCGCTGCACGGGACATGCCCGCGACGAAGACCTCGACGTCGACGGGCGCGATGAACATGGGCAATCCGAGTTTCGACGGGTGGAAAACGGCGGCGATCGCGTTCCTCATCATCGTCATCATTGGCGCTGTCGCATTCGGATTGCGCCGCCGGACGGCACCACTCTTCGTGTTTCTCGGCATAGCAGGGCTCGTCGTTCTCGCCTTCGCTTTCGCGCAAGATCGTTTCTACCATGCGAATCCCGCCGCGTCCATGAGCGGATTAACCTCAGATATGTCATCGATGTCCGACGTGCATGGGACGGCGCCTATCCCGATCACCGTTGCACGCGTAACTGTCACGGAGGGCCTCGACCCGAATGTCTCCGCGCCTGGATCGGTCCAACCGTATCTCGTGCAAGATATCGTCGCTCGGGCATCCGGCCTGCTCACCGACTTCACGGCATACGCAGGCGACCACGTTCGTGCGGGACAGACGATCGCGCGCCTCGACGAGCCCGAGCTCGGGAGTCGAGCAAATGCCGCAGCTGCCGATGCTGCAGCACAGGGTGCCGCCGCGCAAGGCGCCGCCATCGAGGCGCACCACCACGCGCCAAACGGCGTCCTTATCGCCCGTAACGATTCGGGCGCGATGCAACGCGATCTCGACGCCGCCCGCCACGACGTCACGGCGAAAGCGGAACGCGAACGGTATTGGCAAGTGGAACTCGCGCGCGAGCATCAGCTCCTGGGCGCCGGTGCGGTTTCCGAACAAGAATATAGTGACGAACGTGCGCAAGCGACGACGGCCGCGAGCGAGGCCGCAGCCGCACGCGATCGCGTCGCGAGCATTGCGACTGCGGTGAGATCGTCGCAAACAAAAATTAGCGACGCCCAAGCGAACGTTGAAATCATGGCTGCAAAAGCTGATGAAATGCAGGCTCGCGCCGCTCAAGCCGCAGCTTCCGCGGCGAGCGAAGCGACGATGGCACAGTACCGCAATGTCGTCGTCCCGACTGACGGTGTGATTATCAAACGCTTCATCGACCCTGGCGTCGTCGTTCAATCGGGCACGGTCATCGCGCGCGTCGCGGTCATCGATCGTTTGCGCATTCAAGCGAACGTTTCGCAGGATCGACTCTCCGGAATATCCGTCGGCACACCGTTGCAATCGACGTTACCCGACGGCCACGTCTTGCGCGGCCGCGTGAGCTCGATTTCACCCGTCGCCGATGCGATAACGCATACGACGACGATCGAAGCCATCGTTCAAAATCCGAAAGCGGCGCTCGTTCCCGGCGGCTTCGTCAACGTCGTTTTTCATGCAACGGGTACGACGAAGCGGGGATCGATCGAAGTGCCGTCTGCGGCGCTCGTGGGATCAGGCAACGATGCCGCGGTCTGGGAAATCGTCAACGGAGTGGCCCATCGAGTCCCCGTGCGGAGCATGGGCGACGACGGTACGACGGCGACGGTGACCGGTAAGCTTTCTGCCGGCGCGCACGTTGCGGTTGAAGGGGCGTCAACGCTCGAAGAAGGCCAAGTCGTCGAATCGCGAGGGACCTAAACGTGAAAAACGAGTCGATGATATCACAACAACGTAACGGCGGCGGTATTCCCGCATGGGCGCTCCGCAATCCATTTGCCGTCTTTGCCGTCTTTCTCGGTGTCGTCATCGCGGCGATCGCGGCCGCCCTCTTCATCTTGCCGACGCGCATGATGCCGTACGTACAGAGTCCGCTTATCTCAATCGTGACCATGACGCCCGGGTATTCGCCGCAAGAAGTCGAGACCTATTTTAGTAAACCCATTGAAGAACGCATGACGGATCTCAAAGGGGTCCGCTTCATACGCAGCCTTTCACAACCCGATCTCTCGATCGTTACGTTGCAATTTCCGTACGGGACCGATATGCGTCGGGCGCTTATCGACGTGCAACAACTCGCGAAACAGGCCGAAGGAGATCTTCCCTACGATCGCGCGAACCTCAAACCGTCGTACGTCGTCCCCGTCGATCCGCTCAATACCCCGGTGTTGCAACTCGCGGTGACAGGGGCGGGCTGGGACGCCGTTCGGCTACGCGAGTTCGTCGCAAACGACGTCGTCAACGAACTCAAACGCTTACCCGACGTGCAACAGGTCGTGCCGTTCGGTGGCGTACAGCGCCAGCTCCAAATCATCGCCGATCGTAGCGCGCTCGCATCACAGGGGTTGTCGCTCTTGGACGTGCGCGATGCACTCGATCGTCAAAACGTCAGTCGCTCGGGCGGTCTGTTGACGACGGGATCGCGCGAGACCGTCGTCCGCGGCGACCAGCGCGTCGAAGTCGCTAGCGATCTCCTCCAATATCCAATTTCCACAAGCAAAGATAAGACGGTCTATCTGCACGACGTCGCGACGGTGCGCGATGGCGCGGCCGAAGTGCGCCAAGCGTATCGTTACAATGGCCGGGATGCCGTCGAACTTTCCGTCATCGCGGACCCGGAAGCGAGCTCACCGCGCGTCGTCGCAGCCATCGACGCAAAACTCGCCGAGCTCGAAGCGGCACATCCAGGAATTCATTTCGCGAGTGCTTACGATAATTCGCGCTTCGTCGGTCAACTGACCGCGAACATGGTTGAGGAATTGATCGTGAGCGTGCTCCTAGCCGGACTCGTACTCCTCATCTTTCTTGAAGATCTTAGCGCGACGGCGATCGTCATGACGTCGATCCCGACGTGCCTTGGCCTCGCGCTGTTGCTGTTTTGGCCGATGCAATTCTCGATTAACAGCTCGACGCTCGTCGGTCTGCTGCTCGCGATCGGTCGTCTCGTCGACGATTCGATCGTCGTCATCGACTCCGTCCATCGGAAACTCGACGATGGTCTCCCGCCCGCGCGCGCGGCCGTCGAAGGAACGCTTGCGGTCATCTTGCCGATTGCAGCAGCGACCGGCGTTATGGCCCTCGCGGTCGTGCCATTGCTCATGAGCGGCGGCATCACACAGATCATGTTCGTCGGACTCGTCTGGCCGATCGTCTTCGCGCTCGTGGCGTCACTGGTCGTCTCGATCACGATCACACCGTTACTTGCGGCATCGCTCTTTCGCGGATCGCAGTCGCCTTCCGCACGCTGGCGCACGCGTCTCGACGATCGGGTTCGGTATCTGCTAACGCCGGCTCGCCGCAGCCTCGCGAGACTCGATGGGGCATATCGTCGTGGTCTGGAGTGGTCGCTCGACCATCGCTGGCTCGTGCTCGGTTCGGCTGCACTCGCAATTTATGTCGCATTGCAACTGTTGCCATTCATCGGCAGCGAGATGATGCCGCTCGCCGACACGGGTCAAGGTTCGGCATACCTCGAGACAGAGCCGGGGCTATCGTTTGCCGCCACCGATACGAAAGCAAAACGCTTCGAGCACATCCTCCTCGCACAACCAGAAGTCGAGCGCGTTTCGGGCGAGATCGGCGAAGCGCCGACGACCGGTTACGTGACGGGTCAAGCGATGAACGGCATCAATTCCGCGTCGTACCTCATTACGTTTCAACCCAAGGAAGAGCGTCGTCGGACCATATGGCAGATCATGGACGCCGCCTATGCGCAAAGCATGCGCGAGATTCCGGGCATTCGTCGGCTCGCGCTCAAAGAGATGGGTTCCGACGTCATGGCGAGCAACGACGCTCCAGTCGAGTTGCTCATCTACGGTCGCGATCAAGGCACGCTCCATGCCATTGCCGATCGCGTGGCTGACATCGCACGCACGGTTCCGGGCATGGTCCAGGTCGCAACCTCGACTGCGCTCACGCAGCCCGAGGAACGCATCGTCGTCGATCGGACGAAAGCCGCACAACTCGGCCTCGCGCCGGCCGACGTCCAACAGCAGGCGTATTACGCAACACACGGTGGATTTACGAACGAATACTTCAACCCATCCAACGTGCGTCACTCGCAAATTCTCGTACGCTATGACGCGCGCGAGCGCGCGAACGCGAGCGACTTGGCGTATGCGCAGATTACGGGAAAAGACGGTACCGTCGTCCCCTTAACCTCGCTCGCGCGCATCGAACGCGGCGTAGGCCCGACGATCATCGAACACGACGGCCTCCGACCGAGCGTTTCGATCTTGGGCTACTATCGCAAGGGCGCGAGCGGTGAAATGCTGCTCGACATGCAGACGATGATGTCGGCGCTCGCGCAAGTACCATTCCCCGAGGGTTACGGGATCGCGATGCGCGGCGATATGACCGAGATGTCGCAGAGCTTCGATCGATTGCTTGGCGCGATGAAAATCGCAGTGCTCTTTATCTTTCTCTTGCTCGTCGCTCAGTTTCGGTCGTTCGTACAGCCGCTCGTGATGCTACTTGCGATTCCACTCGAATTGCTCGGCATCAGCGCGGCGTTACTGCTCGCGCATCAAAGTCTCTCGACAGTTTCGATCTTGGGTATCGTCGTCGCAAACGGCATGGCCGTGAGTAACGCGATCCTGCTGATCGATCTCGTGGTACGTAAACGCGCTGAAGGGATGACGACGCGCGCGGCAATACTCGCTGCGGGTCCCGTGCGTCTGCGACCGATTCTGATGACGACGATCGTGAGTCTCATCGTCCTCGTTCCGGTTGCATTCTTCCCGAAGACCGGTATCGATGCATACGCGCCGCTCGCGACGGTCATAATCGGTGGGCTTACCATTTCAACCCTGCTGACGCTTTTCGTGGTACCCGTGTTGCACGAAGCCTTCGACGATCTCGCGATGTGGTGGAAGGCACGACGCACGACATCTGCCGACCATCGAAATCCAACGCTTGGAGCCGCCGGTGAATAGCGTCTACATCGCGATTCAAGGGTTCGTCTTCGCTCTCGCGACCACGAATGCGGCATTCGCAAGCCCAACGACATCCGTGCAATCTCAATCGCAGTCGGCAAGTGAGTCGCAATCGATGGTACCGTCGCTGACGCTCGCTCAAGCCGCCGATCGCGCGCGTTCTGCGAGCTTCGATGTGCGCGCGGCAGTCGAAGCCGCACGGGCGGCGCGAGCCGACGCGGTTTCAGCGCGAGCGGGACTGCGTCCGCAACTCGCGATCTCGGCAACGGCACTCGATGCGAATCTCGGTCAGCTCGGCATGCCTGTTGCATCGCAGGCCTATGTCGGCCTCATAAGTTCGCTGCCGTTGTTTACCCCATCGCTCCGATCGACGGCGCGTGCTTTAGAAATGACGGCAGATGCCGCGACTTCAGACGTTGAAGCGGCTCGCAACGACGCGTTCTTTGCGGCGGTGCAAGCGTATCGTCGCGCGCAGCTCGCGGTCGCGATCGTCGCCGCGCGCGGTGAAGCGGTTCGCGATCAGCAAGCGCATCTCGACGTCACCGCACGACGGATTCGTGCGGGAAAAGCACCACGTTATGTACTTGCCCGCGATCGCGCGGCGCTCGCGGTCGCGCTGCAAGCGCGTGAAGATGCAGCCGCCGACGGCGACGAAGCGATCAACGATCTTACGCTCGTTCTCGCGCTCGATCCATCCACACCGCCGCAGATCGCGACCGCTCTCGACGTCGCATCGCTCGACGGGACGCTCGATAGATTCATCGATCGCGCCCTCGTGCAAGCCCCGATGGTCCTCGCCGCGCAGCTGCGCGAAGAAGCCGCACGCTCGACGGTCACGGCCGCGCGTGGCGCGTATGAGCCGACCGCTACACTCTCGGCGCAATCGTACGACGGCACGTCGTCACCGCAGCTCGGGCGTTCCGGAGGGCAGGTCACGCTCGTCGCGTCCCTTCCGATCGTCGACGGCGGAACGCGATTGGCGATCGCCGATAAGGCTCGATCGACACTCGCTCAAGCACGAGTTGCGCTCGAGAAAGCCCGGGCGAGTACGCAACACGACGTGCGCAACGCGTGGCGCGAACTGCAAGCGGCTCGTGTAAATCTCACAACGGCACGAGCTGGCGCAGACGATGCAGCCGAACAGCTACGCATCGCGCGCATACGCGAAACAGCTGGCAAGGGAATCGAGATCGAAGTACTCGACGCCCTGAGCGTGGCAGCTACCGCGCGCGAAACAGCCGTTAAAGCGGTCGCACGATTCGACACCGCGGTCGCGCTCGTCCATCATGCCTCCGGCGACCTTACGCTCTAACACGACGCCACTCGAAAGGCACCATGAAGAAAATCTTCTCGCTGACCCTTGCAACCATCGTCACGGTCACGTGCGTGGCGCCGACGCTCGCGGCGTCGAGCTCGTCGCTCACCGTTGCAGCGGCGTTTCAACCAAATCCACCCAAGCAAGGCATGGAAACAATTGTCGTAACGGTGAAAGATCGATCCGGTAAACCGGTGAAGGGCGCCGTCGTTACGATCGGTTCCAATATGCCGACGATGTCAATGTCCGGCCCGACCTCGAAAGCGCGTGACAATGGCAACGGCACCTATACGGCAAAAACCAACGTTAATTTTGCAACAAAATGGACGTTCGACGTGATGGTCGCCGCTCGAGGTCAGAAAGCACACGCGCAGCTTACCGCTGACGTAAAATAAAGGACGTCACAAGTGGATGCGATCGGGCGCACGAACTTTCTCTATCTGCGTCCGATCGCATCGTGTTTTACAGCTTGATGCGTTGCTCGATGAGAAAGAGCGTACCGACGTAATCGACGCTGGACTGAACCGGGGTCGGGTGGAATCCTGCGAAGGTCGTTCGGCGTATGAGAATTTCGGTTGCCGTCTTGGGACTTTGCTGGATTTGCGCGCCGATGAAGGCTTGTCGCTGACCGAAACTCACGTTTGGCGCCCCATCGACGGCCCAGCCTGCGAGGGTGCCAAACCGACCGATACCCACCGCAATTTTCGTGCGCGTCCCAAAAGCGCGCGATAGCGTTAACACATACTGCGGAACGTCTTCCGAAACACCGTCTTCGGGATGATTTTTCGGTGCTGGGCGATGCATCTCATCACTGACGAGATCCAGCGAGATGTCGGCAATCGCCGGATGCCAAGCCGACCACACAGCAAAACGTTGAATGCGACCGAGCGTCCCGCTGGAGCCGACTTGCGGTAAAAAAAAGCCCTCAACGAATCCGACGCGCGACACGTTAGGAATCGTTGCGGCTTCAATCTGTTGCACGTTCGTATACGAGGCGTGGACTTCTAGAGGACCACCGTCAACATTATAGTGCAGCCCGAAACCTTGGCGATTTACACCGAGCTTCGTATTGTCGACGATCTGATACGTCGACTTCAGCCAAGCACCGGGCCAGGACCAACCCGAACTCCAAATATTTTCCGGCGATCCATACGGGAGAATGACGGTTGCATATCGCGATTCGAAACGATAGCCGTCGATGCCCGCGGTAACGCGACCGATTTGCCGCTGAACGCCGATATGATAGTAACCACTGGGAGCCTCGGTGCCTGGATGCCCGACACCGTTCGCGGTGTAATAGGCTCGCCCGATTTCGACGAGCGCATCGAGCGCGCGCGTCGCGTGGAAAGCTGCACGCACACCCGCAACCGTCTGGCGTTGCGCTCCAAGTGAACTTACTGGAAGTCGACCCTGCGGGCTGAGGTCCGCAACGGCATTTTCGCCGTAGAACGTCGTTGTGGTAATCGAGTCGCCGCTGGTAGAAACGTGAGCGAGTTGCGCAGAAAATCGCGTGCCGTTCCCGCGATCGAGAACGCCGGAAACCATATTGAGGCGAGCTCCCGTTCCGCCCAGGCTCGGTAACGCCGCCGATGTCGCTTCGAAGACGGCCGATCCGCGTGTTGCGATAAGGTCGACGCCGTGTAAGGGAAGGGTTGTCGAGCCTGCGTTCCACCAATCGATCGCAGGCGACCCGTTCCCAACGGTTTCGGCAGTCTGCGGAGCGAGTGCGAGTGACGCATTCGTCGATGGCGGCTGCGTAAAGACAAACGAGTCCGATTGCACGAGATCGAACCAACCGGCACGTATGCGAAATTGTCGATCGGCCGTTGCGAGCTCACCGCTCAGAATGGAGAGTCGTGACGCCGTTCCATCGTCCTGCCCTGCGTGCGTCGGGAATGCGACGGTGTAGGGTAATGCTCGCGAACCGAGATGCGGGTTGAGCGTCGGTAGAAGCGGCTCACTCCAGTACGCCGCGTTCGTGGTGCTTCCGCGCACATAGCCTCCGCCGAATCGTAGCGAAGCAGCGAACGCGTGCGCGCCATATGTCGCGGTGACAACCGCCTGGGCATGTGCGAGCACGCCGGGCACTTGAGCCGCAGAAGAGAACGTGTCGTACGGCGTATTTGGAGACAGCGGCGACCCGTTGCTAAACCCCGGACCCTCCGGCGGTGTCGTCCCCGGCCCACGCGTCGATTGGTCGACAAGGGTGGTGAATACATCCGCGCTGAGCGCAAAGCCACAGCGCACCCGGGAATCGGCCGAGCCGGAAACGGGTTGCGGCACAGGACTAGCGGTACCGCTACCCTCGACCGCAGGAGCTTTCTCCCGTGGCATACACGTTTTCGTTGTGTCGCCAGCGGGCTCACCGAGCGCGGCCGACCACGTGCCCGCTACCGCAAGTATTATCGCAAACACCGTGCCGACGAGGGTATTCCACTTCGTTAAGCCCGACAAAAGAAAGCCTCGCCCCACCCCGTTGCAAACATCTTTGATGAATTTGCTGGCGCCTCGAATGTTGCCTCGCGCTTACCCGAAACGAGTCGCGCGTTGCGCTGTTCGAGCAAATGTTGATGACCTCCGAGCACGCATTCTGATTTCTATGCGGTTTTTGCCCGCGATGCGGGAACACTCGTAAAGACGATCTGCAGGCCACCGTACTTTGGCGCCATGTGGAAGGTGCTTATCAGGATTGCGAGGCGTATACGTTTAAGCGTCAGTCCGAGTCTTTTTTGGGAGCTTGTAGGGGTGAGAGAAGTTCATCCGCGCCTTCGGTCGCAACGATTTGCCCTTTGCGTAAACCGAAACCAACGATGATCGCGCGACCGCCTTCTCGATCGATGACATCGACCGGAACCGGCGTAAAGCGATCGCCGTCCTTGCGAAATATTTGTGTGATACCAGTCGCGGCATCCGAAACGACGGATGCCGTCGGCACGACGAGACCGAAACGCTTGCCGACAACGATGCGCGCCGAGCCATATGCTCCGGGTCCGAAATCCCGTCGCGCCGTCGAAAGACGAATGAGAACCGGCACCGTTCGCGATGTCGACTGCGCGAGATTGCGCGCGATCACGCGCCCTTGCGCGGATACGGTCGAACCCTGAAGCGTGACCGTGGCCGCAGCGCCATCGCCGATTTTCTCGGCATCTGCCGGTGAAAAATTCGCGGTGAATGTCACCGGTCGATCACTCGCGATTTGAATCACCGGACTCGTCGGATCGACCGTTTCGCCGTCGTTATGCAGTCGCGCGATGACGGTACCGGAGAACGGCGCGGTAAGAACCGTCCGACCGAGTCGTGCTCGTGCTGCGGAAACCGCAGCACGAGCCTGCGCGACCGTTGCGCGCCCGGCGTCGACGTCGGGTTTCCATGGTTGCTGCTGCGTCGAGAGTTGTTGACCCAACACGGTGAGTTGCACTTGGGCGCTGGCCTCTTGTGCTTTCGCGGACTCGAGGTCGGTTTTCGGTGCGACGCCGAGCGTAACGAGTCGTTGCTGACGTTCGAGTTGTGCGTGCGCGATCGCGAGCTGACTTCTGGCCTGCGCGAGTTGAGCATTTGTCGCATTGATCTGCTGCGGCCGCACAACAAGACGGATCTTCTCGAGATTCGCTTGGGCTAGGGCGACGTTCGATTCGGCTGCCGACACCTCGGCGATAAACGGCTGCCGATCGAGCTGCGCTAGCGCGCTGCCCGCCGAGACGCGATCGCCGATACTCGCGGTTATGCTTGCGATTTGTCCGGGAACGGCAAATGCCAATGAAGCCTGTTCGTTATCGCCACCCGCAATCGATCCGTACGCCGAAACCGTGCGTTCGATCGTTGTGGCGACGATCGCGGCCGTTTTTACACCGCGCGGCAATTCGGCTTTTTCCGGCTTCTCCGCACCGACCGCGGCTTTCGCACCGTCGGAGGCGAGAGGGTCGGCCCCCTTTCCCAAATCTGTCGCCGCTCGGGCACAGCCTACGAAGATCAGAGCGCAAAGAAGCGACCCTGCCAAACGCATCTTCATTTATTGAGAACTCCCATCTCGAGATCGAGTGTTGCGCGCGCCGATGCGGCCGAGAGCTTCGCACTGGTCAAAGCTGCCCGAGCACTTGCTACTTGGCTCTGTGCCGTAAGAAGCTCAGAGCTACGTAACGCGCCGATCCGGTAGGCGGCAAGATCGGCTTCTGCGACGCGCCGCGTCGCACGCAGCGCGCGTGTAAGATTCGGGATACGAACGAGCGAACTCGTCGCATCGGATCGAGCGCGCAGTGCGGTCTGCATCGCCTCCGATCGGCTCGCGTCGACGCCGGCTCGCGCGACAAGCACTGCGGCATCCGCTGCAACGACATTCGAACGAAGCAGTGCGTTCGAGAGCGGTACAGTGAGCGAAATGGTCGCCGCAGGTCCGATCGACTGAGCGTTACCGGTGCGCGAGATTCCAGGCCCGATCCCAACCGTCAATCCGGGGGACGTCTCGGCCTTCACGAGGAGCGCCGTGGCTTGAGCGGATCGCAACGCTGCGAGAGCATTAGCGACACCCACGTCATTCGCTACAGCCGCCGCGACAAGCGTATCTGCATCGGGAACGGGGTCCGTACGCTCTGGCATTGCGATCGATGCGGCGGTGCCGGCTAGCGGAACAAAGTGAAGCAAGATCCCGCGTGCGCCATCAAAGTTCGCTTGCGCGGATTCGAGCGAAGCGGAAGCCACGGCAAGCGCGGCGTCGGCCCGATCGACATCGAGCGCCGGCGCAACGCCCTGCGTGCTTCGTATCCGCGCAACGGTGAGGGTGCGCCGTGCGAAGGCGAGATTCTCCGCGTCGATCACGACCTCGGCTTGCGCCGCTGCGATGCTGAAGAATGCGGCGATGACGGACTGCAAGGTCGCGCGCCGGATTTGTGCGAGCGTCACCCCGGCTTGCACGAGTTGCGCTCGAGCCACCTGTATGGCACCCAAGCGTCGCAGCGAGGATCCGAAATCGAGCGTGTATTCGATGGCTGCTTGATACTGTGGAGACGTTCCCGATTGAGGCTGGGAAACGAGCATCGTCGTAAGGCTCGTCCGAGGTTGACTCCGCACGCGCGCTGCAAGACCCGCCGCATCGTTTACCGCAGCCACTGCTTCTCTTGTCGAGAGTTGCGCCGCCGACGCGATCGCATCCGCGAGCGTAAGCGGCGCGCTCGATGCACCGAGCATCGCCGGACAGCCGGCAAACACGAGAGCCGAGAACAAGACGTTACGCACCAACATTCGCTCCCACCTCGCGCGGTTCGAACGGCGGACGTAGCGGTCGTTCGAAACGCCGTCCTACATCGACGAGCACCGTGAAGATGACCGGGACCAGCACGAGCGTGAAAAGGGTGGAGAACGAGAGACCACCGATCACGACGATCGCGAGCGGCTGTAACAGTTCGCTCCCGCTGCCGATGGCGAATGCGAGCGGCACCATGCCGAGCAGCGCGGTCAATGTCGTCATGAGGATCGGCCGTAGACGTACCCGCGCCGCATTGATCAACGCCACTTCGAGTGGTTCGCCCGCCCGTTCGTTCTTGGCCGCGTATTCGAGAAGTAAGATACCATTTTTGACCACGAGACCGACGAGGAGAATCACGCCCATGAGTGAGGATACATTGAGCGTCACATGCGTCAACCAGAGAGTAACGACTGCCCCGAATGCAGATAGCGGGACGGCACACAAGATCGCGAGCGGCTGCAAGAGCGATCGAAATTGCACGACCATAACGAGAAACACGAGTGCGACCGATACAACGATCGCGAGTGCGAACTGTCGAAACGACTCTTGCTGGAGTTCGTACGAGCCGCCGATCTTATATGTGTAACCGGGCGGCAAGCTCACTCCATCGAGTTCTTTGCGCAACTGATCGACAATCGCGCCGAGATTGGAACCATCGATTTGGGCCGTTATGCCGATGTATTGCCGACCGTTGATTTCGGAGATGTCCGATTGCGGTGGCGATTTTGTAAATGTCGCGAGACGCCCAAGGGGTGCTACGTTGCCTGCGGGCGTCACGTAGGGAAGCAAAGCGAGCGATGTCGGCGACGGATCGACGGGAATGTCGTACCGGATCCGAATGGGGATCGTCAACGGATTCGCGATGACTTGCGAGACGACGCGTCCGCCAAAAATTGTCGCCTCATCCTCCGCAAGCTGGCCCGCACTTACACCGAGGGCACTTGCAGCGGGATCGGCGCGAACGACGATGCTCGGATTATGATACGTGACGCCGCTGAAGACGCCGGCAACGCCTGGTATTTGGCCGAGTCGATTTGCAATTTGCGTCGCGAGCGGCACGAGCAGCGACTGTTCGGGACCGAAAAGCCGAATTTCAATCGGTGCTGCCTGATTTGAAAGATCGTTTAGCGAATCTTGTAAGAGTTGTCGATTCGTCACTTGCGCCTTTGGCGCGGCAGCGGCAATTTGTTCGGCGATACGGCCCATAATCGTGCGAATCCCGACCCGCCGTCGATCTTCGGAAGAACCGAAACTCAGCAAACTCGCCTTCGGCTTCAGCGTCATGCGTAGCGTACCGCCATTAACGCCAGCGGGCGTATCGGTGTTGAGCAGCGTGAGACTCGCACCGATGATTCCTGCGCTGCGATGCAAGGCTCGGTCATCGTCGATGATCCGTTCCATCTGCCGTTCGACGCGCTCCGTCTCGGCGAGTGTCGTTCCAGGCGGAAGTGTGAAGACGGTTTCGAAAGCGCCTTCGTCGAGCGCCGGTAAAAAGTCCGACCCAAGGGATCTGCCAACGAGAATCGTGACCGCGAGGATCAGTCCCGCGCAGCCCAAGATGAGCCCTTTTCGTCGCATCGACCCGCCGAGCAACGGCACGTAGCGGCGCTCGATTGCATCCACGAGTGGATTTCGCTTTTCAGGCTCGGCGCGTAGAAAACGTGCTGCGAGGTTCGGCGTGAAGAGAAACGCTAGAACGAGCGATACGACGAGCGAAATGGCTAGCGTCATTGAGAGCGCTTGGAAAAACGCTCCCGCGACGCCCGAAAGGAGCGAGAGCGGAGCGAAAACGACGATCGTCGTGATCGTCGACGATGTCATCGGTCCTGCGATCTCCGCGACGGCTGCAAGGACACCTCGTTGCCGATCCTCGCCGCGGCCGAGATGCCGATGAATATTTTCGACGACGACGATGGCGTCATCGATGATCAACCCAACTCCGACGGCGAGGCCTCCAAGGGTCATTAAGTTGAGGCCCTGCCCGACGAAGAACATGAAGACGAAGCTGATGACGATGGTTAGGGGAATGACGACGGCAGCGATAAGCGTCGAACGCCAATTACGCAGAAAAAAGAACAGCACGAGGGTCGAGAGCACGAGTCCGACGATGATCGCGTCGCGCAGACTATCGATTGCATCGGCGACCAGTGTCGAGAGATCCCAAAATTTACTCACGTGGATATCGCCCGCGCTCGGCACGACCGTCCGCATTGCGGCTTCAACCGTGCGTGAGACCGAGACGTAGCTCGAGCCAGGCTGCGGAAAGATATTGAGTAAGACGGCCGTGCGTCCGGCTGACGTCGAGGTGACGAAGCGTGGACCAGCAGCTTCGGAAACCGTCGCGACGGCTCCGACGGTGAGGACGCTACCGTCTTTCGACGGGATGGGTATTCGCGCGACGTCATCCGTGCTGTGCGCCATGCCGCTGGCGAGGATCGTCGACCGGACGTAGTCGGCGTCGGCATGCCCGACGGAGGCGATCGCATTCGTCCTCGTTATGGCCGTTGCAACGTCGTCGATCGTGACGGAATGGGCGCTCATGCGCGCCGGATCCAACGCCACGAGATATTCGCGCACGTCTCCACCGAGCACGTTGACCGCAGCGATTTCCGGGAGGCCGGTCAGTTGGGGCTTGATCGTGAATTCCGCCACTTCGCGCAGCTGCATTGCGTCGAGCTTCGTTGAGGTCAATGCGTACGTTGCGACCGGAAATAAGTTCGACGTAATCTGTTGCACGTGCACGGCCGTGCCAACCGGAAGGCGGGCCTGCAACGCACCGACCACGGTCGATACTTTTTGCAAAGCCAGTGCTCCGGAGAGCTGATGCGGGTCGAACGACGCATAGATATCGGCGACCCCTTGTGTCGATTGCGCTTTGACTTGCTGCACGCCGGGGAGCGTTGCGAGTTCTCGTGACAGCGGTCGCGTCAGGCTCGCTTGGACGAGGCTCGGCGCGAGGTCGCTATTTTCTGCACGGACGTTAATTCGCGAGAATTCGAGCGGCGGATAGAGCGACACGGGAAGTATCGCAGCGCAAAGCGCTCCCGCAATCGAAAGAATGATGACGATCGTGTAAATGGCGAGACGCTGCGCAAGCGCTGCGCGCAAGAGACGAATCATGACACGGCTCCACGGAACGACGTCGTTCGGTAACGGCCGACGACTCCAGGCGTCAGGAGCCGACTACAACACTACGAACGAACGTCAGAAATAAGAACGGAGATCGTGGGCATGCGGTGGAGCGCGTTCGCCGAGATGTCGTGCGAGGGCGCAATTTCTCCGATAGGCAACCGAGCGTATGCGATCGGTACATCGTGTAACGTTATGCGTATAGATATCGAGAATCGTGATGAGCGTTCTGACGAAAGCGACGACACGATCCAAAGTTCGATCGAGCGCCCGCATGAAGGCAAACAGGCCGACACATGCGAGCGCGCAGAGCACCGCATGAATGACGAGCGCAATGACGAGTGGGCCACCGAGCCAATCCCAACCGCGTGCTATCTGTCCGGTCTGCTCGATCTGACGGGCACTTTCCATCGCGTATCGAGCGACGAGGGCGACCGCGTACGTAGCGCCAAGCGCCGACCACGACCACCGCGACGAAATATCCCGTGCAGCTTCTTCGATCCAGTCACCATCTGAACGAAGGATCGAGAGCTTTTCCAACACTCTCGTGAGGATGCAAAGGAACACCAGGCCGACAACGACGGCCGCCGTGCATACGGCACTGCGTTGGTCGGGGACATTGAAAATCTGCCCGAAAAGCCCCATGCTGGCAGATCCTTCGATCGTCCAATCGCTTAAAAGCGCCGACAGCAGAGCCGCGGCCACAAAGAACAACATGCGTCGAAACCGACGGGACCCTTGCATGGATCGGCCGTTCGTCCGCGTCAGGCGAAGCCCTCGAAGCTAGCAGCAGTCGTCGCCGATCCAAGCCTCGCGACCCTCTTTGACGAGAAAGTACGTGATCGCGAGAGACGTAACACGATCGAGCCAACGATGACGACCGCCGACAGGTAGCCGCAAGTGATCGCCTCGACTGCGTCTGCGCGAAGCGGTCGAATTCAAAGCTGTTCGGTGACGCGGATCTTCGCACGCGAAAGGATCACCATCGTCGGTATGGCGATGGCGGCCACGAGCAATCCCGGGAGTGAAAACTCTGCGCTTTGATGTTGCCGGAGTCCCCAGGCTGCGCCCGCCACGACGTAAACGGCAAGGGCAAATAAAAGTGCCCCGGCGATTTGTCCAGCCCGACGCTCCGCAAATTCCGAGAATTTTTCACCACGCTTAATTTCGACGGTAAGGCGCCATATTTAAACCCCGCTGACGCGAGCTCGATGACGCCGTCGAAGCCGAACGCGACGAGCGTGAGGCTATGCGCCGCTATCCCGGACCAGAGCGCAACCGCCGCTTCGACGGACATCCACCAAGAGTCATCTACTCCAGCAGAAATGCTTGTGCAATGAGTGCTGGGCGCGGGTTCGTGGCCGAGCTTATCCGAGTGTCGTTCATTGCGTTCGATCCCGTCGTATCGTTGAGCTCGATGTACGACTCTTGCTCGCCTTGAGTCGACGCAACCGTGCCGCCGCAACTTTCTCGATCGTCCTCGTCGAGTTGATCAGTTTTAAAAATGAAGACGGCTGTAGATCCGCATGAAAAGCACGATTGTGTAATATCGGAAAGCGAGTCGATTCCGATCTCTACCAGCAAGACGAAAAAACCCGGCGTCATGGGCTTTTCGTGGAGCCGACGAGCAGATTCGAACTGCTGACCTGCTGATTACGAATCAGCTGCTCTACCAACTGAGCTACGTCGGCACGAGCGAGCAAATCTGGACTCAAGCGCCGCGCCATAGATTCACGCGAGCGAGGCCGAACCCTCCCCGGAGATGCGGCGAAGAATCGGCTCGAGGAGAATTCCCTGAATCACGAGCGTCGCGAGGACCGTCGCAAAGACCCCATCGACGACGATCGCTCGGCCCGGGAGTGTTTGAGGCAGCGCGAGCGCGAGCGCGAGCGAAAGCCCGCCGCGCATGCCCGCGAGAAAGATTGCCGCCCGACTCGCCAGATCCGTCGCTGCGACGAGTGCGAGCACGGCGCGCGTTGCGAGCAACGCCACGATTCCCACCACGGCAAAACCGATCTCGTGAAACGCACGCGGAACGTCGATGAGCAGACCGGCAGCGAAAAAAGCCGTCGCATTTGCGATATACGCAAAGCCCTCCCAGAACGCGTCGAGATCGAGTCGCGCCGCGCGCACACTCGCGGCGCCCTGTATTTGCGTCACGAGCGGCAAGACGGGTTCGGCGAGCCGCACCGCGAGCGCGGCCGTCGCCGTCGCCGTCGCGAAGATGCCCGAGACGTGCGCGAGCAACGCGACCTGGTACGACCCGTATGCGAGCGCGACCGTCAATGCAATCGAGAGCGGCGCGAAGCGCATCCGCGTCCGTAGCGCGATGATGGGGATCGCCGAAAGCGCGCCGAGCCCGATCCCGGCAACGATCGTGCCCGCAAGCGAGACCGAGATCCCGTAGAGTACGACGGCAACGCCGTCGTTTGCAATCGACTCGGCGTCGGCGATCGCCGTGAGCAACGTCCCCGGGAACGCAAGCAATAGCGATATCGATGTTCCATGCCGCTTCGAAGACGAGCGGCGGTAAGAGTCCGAAGAGCGACGTCGGCCCGAATACGAACGGAGGCCGTACGTGTGCGATGGATCCGAGCGCCGTACCGCAGGCGCCGAGTGTTACGGCCGCCCCCAGCAGCGCGACGAATGTGAGAGACGCGGGAAATTCGATCAGTCGTATCCGCGATCGAAATCGGCGGCAGCGAAATCGTGGAGCATCGTATACGGCTCGTGCACGAGTGCGAGTGCCGGCCGCGAAAACCACACGCGTCGCAAATGCAGCGTATCGAGCACGCGCACGATCGTCGCCTGTGCGGGATCGAGATCCGCACACATGCGCAGCGCCGCGGCGATCGCCAGACGCTTCGTCGGCATCACCATCGGCATGCGTGCGTTGCCGGCAGCCGTCGTCGTGAGCGCGTTGAGATACGTCGGCAACGGATCGTAGACCGACGCGAGTTCGCTCGTGACGACGTCGGCGAGGCCGACGCCGTTACCGTTGCCGTCGTCGCCTGCCATCGCGAGATAGACGAGTCGCGTCACATCGGGCCCACCGGAGATCGCCGTGCTCGGAAAGCGCCCCGTAACGTTGGGATCGCCTCCACCACCGCTCACGCTCTTGCCGACGCGATCGACGACGAGAACGTCGATTTTCTCAAGCGGCAAACGCGCGAGATTGCGCGACGCTTCCACGAGAAGCTCGCGTTCGCGCGTCAGAATATCGAGCGCCGCCAGCGCTTCGACACGACACGGTTCTTCGTGCGCGTTTTCGAGGATTGCGAGCGCGAAGGCGACCTTGCCGGTCGCGATCGTGACGGCTGCGGCCTCGGGAACGCTCTCGCGCATCTTGTGCCAGCCGAGAGAGTGAATCGATCGCGCACCCTCTTGTTTCCCGAGGCCGAGGCCGAGCATCTTCGCACACCCGCTCTCGATCGGCCCGCGAAACGACGTGTGCGGCTTGACGCGATTGATCGCGACGATCGCATCGGCCTCGTGTGCGAAAGCGTCCATATAGACGGCCAGGCCGCTTGGCGTATGACCGACGACGACCGTCTCCATCGTCGCGCGAATCGGGGCACCGACGCGTGCTTCGGTAATTCCGAGATGTGCGAGGACGTCGGCTTGACCTTGCGCCGTGGACGCGCCGTGCGAACCCATCGCCGGCACGATAAACGGTTCGGCACCGTTGGATCGCAGCGCCGCGATGACGGCCGCAACGAAGACGTCGATTTGCGCGATACCGCGGCTACCGACTGCGACGGCGACACGACCCGTCGGGAGCGCGATCGTCGCGAGCGCGGCTGCAACGGCGGCTGCGGGATCCGAGAGGGCGGGTGGTGTCGGCATCGCGCGTTCGACGAGCGCGAGATCCGGGATCGCGACGGCACCGAGCTCGCGTTCGAAACGTTCGGTATACCGTGAGACATCGATCATGGTCGTTCGCGCTTCGACGCGCAGGCACGGCCTCCGGTACGTCCGAACCGCGAATGATGTCCCCGATCGAACGTTGTGCGCTCGTCGCCGCTGCCATAATCGCCTTCGTCGGAACCTCGATCGCCGCAGCCAACGCCGATTGTTCGTCGCGCAAACATTATGGCGCGGGGATCGTCTTCGTGACCGATCGCGAACCGCTCGGCGACGAGCGTATCTTCGGCGGCGAACGCGCGCGGGGCGACGCCGACGTCCTGATCACGACAGGAACGCTTACGGCCCCCAAACCCGCGCAGACGCGCGGCTGCACGTCGCGGCGTTCGTTTTTTCAAGCCCTCAACCGTCGCTTCGCACCCGGGCACGGTCGACATATCCTCATCTACGTACACGGCAGCGACACGTCGTTCGTCACGGCGGCGCGCGACGCGCTTACACTCGCGCACGGGGTCCGTTTTCCCGGCCCCATCGTGCTCTATTCGTGGCCCGCAACCGTTACCGCGGAACCCGCCTCCAATGTCGGATCGCGCAACGTTGCGTGGTCGGCACCGCATTTCGCCGCGTTCGTAAACGATCTCGAAGCGCATTTTCATAACGTCCCGATCTCATTCGTTGCCAGCGGCGTTGGAGCACGTTTCGTGACGTCGGGATTACGCGTCGTGCGCGATCCGCGATGCCATCACTGTTTCGAGCACGCGGTTTTCGTTCAGCCCGAAATCGCGGCCGACGTTTTGCGACGCAATCTCGATCGTGCGCGAATGTGCGATGGTCGACGCGATCCCGCCCGGACCGGAGCACCGATTACGATCTATACAACTGCGCCACATCTCAGTTCGTGCTCGGGCATCGATACGGTGCGCGTTCCGACGCGCTTTGTTGCGGAGAATGGCAGCCGCGATCCACTCGGGAACGCGATTCTCATCCGCGACGTGCGCGAAGCGCTCGCGGGGATACCGCGTTCGGCATCGTCTCGACGACTCGCCCATACCGCGCCGCTCGGGCGAAAGGCTACGGCGAAGTCTTAAAGGCCTGAACGAAATCCCCGTCGGCCTGCGCCCATACGATCCACATCTGACCCGTTCGCGCATCGAGGCCGATCGTATGCGCTTCCGCGGGAACTGTCGCTCGCGCGACGATCGTCGGCGCGCCCGTCGGATTATCGCGTAGTACGGTAACCATCCCGCTTCCCGCACACGCGAAGAGATGCGTCGCACGATCGAGACTACACTGGTCGACGCGAGCTTGGATCGCCGTCTTACCGACGAGCGTTCCCGTCCGGTCGTAGGCCGCGACCGTTCCGTTTTGGCCGCCGACGAGCACGTGGCCGAGCGCGGCATCGTACTGCAATGGATGATTGCCCGTGATTTCGGGCGTGACGACCGTCCGTTTGACTTTAAGCGACTTCGCATCGACGACGACGTATTCGCCAAGATTGGCGATATTCTGGAAGACGTCGTGCGTATCTGGATCGATATCGAGATACTCGGGTTTGTGCCCCGGAAGATCGACCGTCCCAACGCTCTTCATCGTCGCGCCATCCAGAACGTAGATGTGCGTGCCGTCGTCTTCATCCGCGTACACGTGCTTCGTCGCGGGATCGTAGGCGACCGCGTCGACCGCGCCGCCGACGTCGGTCGTACGGAGGACTTTCATGGCGACGGGATCGACTTCCGATACCGAACTATCCGCGCCGTTTCCGGTAAAAACGTGCCCGGAGATCGGGTCGACCGCGACACCGTGAAGCGACCCGGTTTTAACTTGACCGAGCACTTTTCCGGAATCCGCATCGAGGATTAGAAGACGTTCGCTCCCCGTATGCGCGGCATAGACGCGACGACGCTCAACGTCGACGGTGACGTAATCGAAGCCGCTGAAAATAGGAACGGCTTGGGGTGGCGCGACTGGCAAGAGAGGCATGCGTCGCATATGGCGCGCGGAACGCATCGAGTCCTTGCGGAATTTTTCGGAATCAACGAGATATTAAATTTCCCGTTTTTTTGCTTAATACGGTCGTAATCTCGCCTTAGTCAGTTCGGCATATCGTGAGGTATCCCAATGCACGACGGACGATCTGCTTCGTCCGTCTTCCTTTTTTTGCTTTAGGAGCATAATGAATCGCTTTACACGTTTGGTCGCAGCAGTGCGAGCCGTCGTGGTTTTCGCGCTTGCCATCGCGATGGTCGTTCCAGCGAGTGCCCAGTCGCCCGTGATCCCTTTGAGTGGAACGGTCATCGACGCCGCCTCCGGGCTTCCGCTCGCGACCGCAACCGTTACCGCAACGGGACCCGCCAACTCGACCGTTCCGGCCGATCGCGACGGACGTTTTTCATTCGCATCGATCGCTCCAGGACTCTACACCCTCGTCGCGCGCGCCGATGGTTATCAGCCCGCGCAGAGCGAGACCGTCACCCTGACCGACGACACGACGGCAAACGTAACGCTGAGCCTCCAGCGTGTCGCAGGTTCGACCAATCTCAGAACGATCGGCACGACGTCGGTCCGAGCGACCGCGTCGTTGCAAAAAGCTTCGGTCTTGTACCAACAAGTGAATGCGGAAGCCGTTACCGAGCAAGGCCTCTATCGTCTCGGCGACGCCTTACGCGAACTGCCGGGCGTCGTCAATGGAGCGAGTGGTGATACGGCCGCACCCGCAGACGACCTGTACCTTAACTTTCGCGGCATCGGCAATCTCGAAACGCTGACATTGCTCGATGGCCATCCCGTCGGTTATGGCCTGCGTAATCCGTATAATTTAGACATCTCGCCCGCACCGCTCTTCCGCAACGTTCAAGCCGTCTACGGCTCGGGTGCCGATCAATTCTATCCGCTCAATTCGATCGGCGGCATTTTCGATTTCCAGACCATCGACCCGACACGCACGCCGCGCGCCTCGATCACACAGCAGATCGGCACGTTCGGTCAGGCGAGTAGCATCTTCACGACGACCGGTACGATCGATAAAATCGGCTACGCAATCGCCCTCGGTGGCCAAGGAACGAACGGACCCGTCAACCATCGCCACGATCTCTTCGCGTACTCGGCGGCGCAAGACCCAGGCGCGACCGACGCGTTTCGGAACAACGGCTTCTACCAAGTCGACACCGCGACCACCACACACACGTTGCTCGGAAAACTCACGTTCCCGATCGCGAAGAACACGACCGGGCTCATCTCGGCGTTGACGGAATCGTTCTACGACGATAAGACCGGCAACGGCGACCTCGATTTTCTTCCGTACGATCAGGCCCTGGCTTCCGCCATCGCGACGGCCTCGGCACCCAACAGCTACGCCGTCGCGGGTGGGCCGCAGATGTCGATCGCCGATGTCGGCGGCAATATCACGTGCCCCCAGGGTTACGCGCCGCTGACCAATGGCAACGGCGTCCCTTCCGGCACCTATACGCAAAACACGATCGGCCTCGTTCAAAATGGGGTCCGTACCGCGTGCGTGACGCCGCAGCAGTATGCCGCGAACTCCTCCGGCCTCAATGGCGCGGGCCCAGCGTTCCAGACGTTTAATTTGCAAGACTACCACGCAAAGATCACGCAGACGAATGGCAACCAAGAGACGTACATCGATGGCTACGTCGACAACTACACGCATCACTACGATCGCGATCAACAGCTGCCGTTTATCGCGGCGCCCGGCGACAATCCCTATTCGTATTACGAAGGTGTCGTCAATAGCGGTCTCACGCTCGCGACGTCGTTCACCTCACCCGCCAATACGCTCGGCCTCGGATTTTCGTACAACAACGCAAACTACACCGATTACAGCAGCCCCGGGCCGATCGTGATTACTGCATCGAGCAAGAGCGACTTCGCGGGCTTCGTGCGCGATGCGTACAAGGTGCCGTCGATCCCACTAACGCTCTACGCCAACGTTTTCGTGAAGAACGCGGGCGAGACGAACACGTCGTTCGTCGATCCACGCGTTGCGGCCGTTTACACGCTTAAGAACGATGTCTTCCGCGCGAGTGCAGGCGTTTCGAGCACGCAGCCCTATCTCGCTGCGATTAGCGCGCCGTTTACTCAGAGCTCGACGGGCGCTTTCGCCGGAAACGTGACCAACGCTCCCGGCGGATCGTGCTCCATCGCAACGAATAGTCCGATCGCGATCGGCTCGGGCGGCGGCGGTTCGTTCCTTCGTCCCGAACGCGGCGTCGATATCGAAGCGAGCTACGGCCACCGGTTCGGCCGCGATTCGAACGTACAGGCGACGTTCTATACGACGAATGTCTTCGATAAAATCTATAGCGCGACGTCGCCGCTTTCGATCACCGGAACCGGCTTTATCAATCCGTCATACCTCGCGCAAGTACAGGCCGTCGTGCGCGGTATCTGCGGCCAGACCTTCGATACGAACACGGGCCTCGGCATTTCAGCGCCCGTAAATTTAGGTCACGTTCGCGCCCAAGGCCTCGAAGTCTCCGGACGTCAACGCCTCATACGTCGCGTCGCCCTCGACTACGACTACGGCATCGATGCGGTGCAACTCGTAAGCGCGCCCGTCTCGCTGCTGGTGCGGCAGTCGACCCTCATCCAAGGTTCGCAACTACCCAACGTGCCATTGCATCAGTACAACCTCGGCCTCAACTACGAGTTCGTACACAACGCGAACGTTCGAATCGCGTACCACCACATCTCCGATAACAACACGAAAAATCTCGGACCGTACGGTTTCGCCGATTTCGTGATTGCCGGCCCCGTCGGCCCCGGTCGCCTCGGGATCGCCGTCAACAATCTATTCAGTAGTCAAGCGTTCTATCAGGGTCTCGAAAATGTCGGCGTGCCGCTGGCAACCAACACCTACGCCGCGGGTCAACCCAGAGCGCAGGAACGCTTCGGATTACCGAACCGTCAGGTCGATTTTACCTACACGCTCTCAACGAAGTAATTCGCACGACGGGCGGACTTCGGTCCGCACCGTTTTTTCTATGTTGTCTCTGGAACGTCGTGGAACGTTCCTTTTTTCGCACTGTCGTCGAGTTCGAGATCGTCGAGAAGGTAATACACGATCTTCCGATCGTCGAACCCAACCTTCGCGAGCTGACGGCCACCGATCTCCACGACCTCATGGATGTGTCCGACGTGTCCCGCATACTGATAGTTCATCGCCGTATAATTTGCTTCGCCGGGTTTGGGATGGGGCGTCGCCTTCGTTCCACGCAGCGGCGTCTTGTGGCGGTGGTCGCTCATGCGGCACTCCTTCGATCGCGGGTCTTCACGTAACAGACGTTCGGCGTTGGGCGGGAAGCGGCTCTTTTCTCACGCGAGCCGCGAACCGCTCGTACGCGATCCAAGCTCTCCATCATCGTACGTCGCGGACGAGCGAGACGTCCCCATCGAAGGTATCGACGTCGTCGAAAAACCCGAGGGCGCGAAGCACATCGATACGCTCGTCACCGGACGAAAAACGCGCCACCAAGACGGCGGCAAACCGACCGACCGCGATCGCATTGAGTTCGCGCACGAGCGCCGCGTACGACGCGCGATCGCCTTCGAGCGCGCTTATGAAGAGTGACGACCCATCGAGCACGTAGGTCGCCGATCCCCCCTCGGCACGCACCGATTCTGCGTCGCCGGCAGTCTCGACATCACGGTCCGGAATAATGCGCGCCTTCGCCGTAGGGTACGAAGAGCGTGTGCTCTTTGAGGAAGCGCAACTTCACCGTTCCCGTCGGGCCGCTCCGGCTCTTCGCGATGATGAACTCGGTTAGATCGGGTTCGGGGGCACTCTCGGGATTGTAGTACGCATCGCGGTACAAGAACGTGACCATGTCGGCCTCTTGCTCGATCGCGCCGGAGTCGCGCAGATCCGAAAGCATCGGCCGTTTATCGTTGCGGGACTCGACGCCGCGGTTGAGTTGCGCGAGGGCGAAGATCGGGATCTGCAGATCTTTGGCCGTCGCCTTGAGCGTGCGGCAAATCTCCGAGAGTTCGTCGTTGCGATTTTGTGGTCGCGACGACGTCGAGGGGCGCACGAGCTGCAAGTAATCGATGAAGACGGCCGCGAGACCGTCGCCCGCTTGCAAACGCCGACAACGACTACGGATTTCGGTGACCGTCACCGTCCCCGAATCGTCGATGTAGATCGGCAACTGCGAGAGCGCGCTCATGCCGCTGGAGATTTTCTCCCACTCGGGGTCGCGAATATTACCGCGCTTGAGATTCATCGAGTTAATTCGCGACTCGGCGCAGAGCAAACGCGTGACGAGCTCCTCGTTCGTCATTTCGAGGGAGAAGAATGCGACGGGTCGCTGTTCGTCCTTCGCGACGGCGGCGGCCATCGTGAGTGCCATCGAGGTCTTCCCCATCGCCGGGCGCGCCGCGAGAATGACGAAGTTTCCCGGTTGGAAACCGGCCGTATATTCGTCGATATCCTTGAAGCCCGAGGTGAGTCCGGTCCGATCGCCGCGGTTATGATACGCGCGATCGATCTGTTCGAACGCGCCTTTGAGCAGCTTATTGATCGGCGAGAACTCGGAACGATTCTGCTTGCGGCCGACGTCGTAGACGATCTGTTCGCTGCGATCGAGCGCGCCTTCCACGTCCTCTTCGTTTTCGAAGCCGATTTTCGTGATCTCGGTACCCGCGTGGATCAGGCCGCGCAAACTCGACTTCTCGCGTACGATGTGCGCGTAATACTCAGCCGACGCGGCCGTCGGCACCGTATCCATGAGCGAATTGAGATACGGTAACCCGCCGACGTTTTCGAGCAGTGATTTGCGCCGTAATTCTTCGGCCAGCGTGATTTTATCGAGAGGTTCGCCGCGTTCGTATAGGTTCACGAGTGCGAGGAAAATCGTCTCGTGAACGTGCGCGTAAAAATCCGGCGGGGAGAGAATCTCACTCACACCGGACATCATCTCGCGATCGACGAGGATCGATCCGATCACCGCCATCTCGGCTTCGAGATTATTCGGTGGTATACGATCGACCTGACCGTACCCCGTTGCCGCGATCGCCATTTAGCGCGTGCTCCGACGCGGACGCGCGAGCTCGAGGGCATCGAAGGCTTCGCGCACGTTGCGAACCGTCACGATTTCCATATCGCCGAGCGTTCGATCGACGTCGCGTTCGTTTTCGCGCGGCACGATCGCGAGCCGCATCCCCGCTTGGCGCGCTGCGTACATTTTCTCGACGATCCCACCGACAGCACGCACGTTGCCCGCAATCGAGAGCTCGCCCGTAATCGCGACATCGCGGGGAAGCGGCGTCTTCGTGATCGCGGAATAGAGCGCCAAAAAGACGGCGAGCCCCGCTGAGGGGCCATCGATATTCCCGCCGCCGACCACGTTGACGTGCACGTCGTAATCTTGCGGATCGACACCCGCCACGGCACGCACGACCGAACTTGCGTTGAAAACACTATCCTTGGCCATCGAGCCCGCAGTGTCGTTGAAGCGGATCGTCCCCTTGCGCGCTTCACGCGCGGCAAAAGCGATCGCTTCGATTTCGATGATGCTACCGACGTGATGCGCGACGCCGAGACCGAGGGCTTTGCCGATCTCGCGCCCGCGCTTCGCGCGCACGGGCGTGTGCGGTACGAGCCGACCCGCTTGCACGACGGTCGTGACGTCGTCTTCGACGATCGTCGCCGCCGCACGAGCCGCGCGCGACGGACGCTGCTGCGCGCGAAAGAGCGCGTGACCGTGGGCGTCGCTGAGAATCTGCACGGCTTTGCGCCCTTCCATCGTATAGGATGCAACGAGTTCGGCAACGCGCGGCGCGAGTTTAACGCTCAAACGTTTCGCCGCACCCGTCACGATGTCGCGTACTTGTGTTTCGGTGAGCGGTTCGAAGAAGACTTCGGCGCAACGCGAGCGGATTGCCGCATCGATTTCGCTCGGATCGCGCGTCGTCGCGCCGATCATCACGAAATCGGCAGGTGCCCCATCGTTGAAGAGTTTCTTCACATATGCGGGCACGCTCGGATCGCTCTCGTCGTAATACGACGATTCGAACGAAAATCGCTTGTCTTCGAGAACCTTCAGCAGCTTCGTTTGGAGCACGGCATCCATCTCACCGATCTCGTCGATGAAGAGCACGCCGCCGTGCGCTTTGGTCACGAGCCCGAGCTTCGGTTCGGGAATGCCGCCCTCGGCAAACTCGCGCCGCGAGCCCTGATAGATCGGGTCGTGCACGCTGCCGAGTAGGGGATTCGTCGTCTCACGCGGATCCCAACGTAGCGTCGCCCCGCTCGCCTCGACGAAGGGTGCGTCGGCGGCAAACGGCGTGTAATCGCGCTTTTTCGCAACTTCGAGCGCGAGGCGAGCGACCGTCGTTTTTCCCACACCTGGTGGTCCGTAGAGAATGACATGCTGCGGAAACGGCGACGAAATCTTCGCGAGCAACGATGCGATTGCGGCTTTTTGTCCGACCACGTCGGCGAGCACGCTCGGGCGCACGAGCGCGAGCGCGCTCGCAGAGAGTTTGCGCTCGTCGAGTGCGACGAGATCGCGGAGCTTCTTCTCGGTCGCCGGCGTCTCGGGGCCGGCGTCGTCCCGAATCGCCTCGAGCTTGAGATCTTTGAGATAATCGAGATGACGCTCGGCCATCTTGATATTCACTTTCGTTTCGATCTTCTCTTCGAGCGTTCGCTGCGCGACGAGATCGGCAAGGCCGTCTTCGACCTCCGCAATCACATCGCCGAATTTCGCCGGCTGTGGCACGCGGTCGAGCGTGGGATCCTCGAAGACGAGCCGCTGCAATGCCAAGATGCGCTCGGCGAGCACGCTCGAGCGCATGAGTTTGAGTGCGTCGAGTTTCCCCGCTCGTAAGACCAGCTTATCCGAGCCGATCGTATCCGCAAGTAGCTCGTAGAGTGCCGCCACGTATCGGCGCATGCCGTCGTCTCCGCCGAACTTTCGGCGGAAACGAGCGAGATTCGCGAGATCCGTGCCGACGGCCATTGCTGCCTTTAGGTGGTCGAGGCGATAACTTTCACCGTGGTCTTCGCCACGATGTTCTTACCGAGTCGGATCTCGACGGGATAGCTTCCGAGCGACTTGATGTTATCGGGAACCTCGATCTTGTGGCGATCGATCTCGACCCCGAGCGCCGCGTGAATCGCATCGGCAACATTCGCATTCGTGACCGCGCCGAAGAGTTTGCCGTTGCCGCCGGCTTTCGCTGGAACGGTGACTTGTAAGCCTTCGAGTTGCTTGCCGAGCGCCTCCGACATCGCGACCGCCTCGGCATCGCGCCGGGCTTTGGCTTTCCGCTGCTGTTCGAGAAGCGCGAGCGAGCCTTTGGAGGCTTCGGCTGCGAGGCCACGTGGGAGCAAGAAGTTGCGAGCATAGCCGTCGGCGACTTCGAGAACGGTGCCGGTCGTGCCGAGCGATTTTACATCGCTCATCAAAATGATCTTCATGATCTAGTCCGCGACGAAGGGTAAGAAGGCAATGACGCGTGCGCGTTTGACCGCGACGGTGAGCAGGCGCTGATGCTTGGCGCAGTTCCCGCTGATGCGGCGCGGCAAAATTTTCCCGCGCTCCGAAATGTATTTACGCAACCGCGTGACATCTTTGTAATTGATTTCGGGCTGTTTGTCGGCGCAAAAGTTACAGATCTTGCGTTTGGGACGTCGCTCTTTTTTGGCGGCGTTGCGTTTTTTCGATGTGGAAGTACTAGCCATATCCGTCCTGTCGATGTAGGTGGAGACGGCTGCGCACACGAGTGTGCGACAGCCCTACATACGTGGCGACAAGCACCACGACCGGAGAAACCCGGATTTTCGAGCGCACGAGCGCCCTTGGAATCGCGAAGTCGAAGCTTACCGGAAAATGGGTCGGAAGTCCAGCCGGGCGCTAGGCGAGCGTCGAGCGGGCTTTATAAGGCGATGTGCGCCGTGTCAAACCATCACCGCAGCAGGTAGCGAACCGCGGGACCTTCTCAAGAACGGCAAGAACGGCCCGGAACTTCCACAATTGTTCTTGATTCCACCCGCCCTCACGAATGTCGAATCAAGCCACGCTATAAGGGGCTACGGCTTCTCCTATGATAGTCATTCGCTCGTTTCTCGGCGACGATCGCGGTCAAGGCCTCGTCGAGTACGCCCTCATCATCGCGCTCGTCTCGGTCGTCGCGCTCGTCAGCCTCAGCTTCCTCGGCAATAAGGCGAACAATACACTCAGCAATGCGGCCAACACCCTGAACTGAATCGGTCGAGCGGAGGATCGACACGCCCGCGACCGGGCAATCGAAAGCGGACGTGTGACCTGCTTCTCATCTCGCGAACAGACCCGCTTCTCTCGCGACCCACACCTCGCGACGGCGTGCTTGTCCTCCGATGGTGTGGGAAAGACCCGAGTCGCTCGCCGCACTAGACCTGGAGAACTACCATGACTGCATTTCGGACCCTCATGCTCGACGAGTGCGGCCAAGGGCTCGTCGAGTACGCCATCATCATCGCGCTCATCGCCTTGGTCGCGATCGTCGGGCTCGGTGCCTTCCGCGCGAAAACCGACAGCACGCTCAGCAACGCCGCCAACAAAATGGTGTAGCTCCTTGTAACAGATGGCCGAAAGATTCCGCTCCCCCTTGGCGGCATCTCTTAAAAGTCGCCCGTAGCCGAACGGGCCGTTCTTTTTCGTGGCCCACCAAGGAGTGCGAACACTACCGATGTCCACCGATCTCCGCGACTTTTTGATGCTCTCCTACAGCGAGCTCGAAACCCTCAACCTCGCCGCGAAAGCCGATCGCAGCAAACGTCTTCCGGCTGCCGAGATCCAAGCGAAGCGCCTAAAATATTTGGCGGGCGAAACGCGCATTAAAGCGGTCACCGTCCTCTTCAGCGATCTCGAAGGTCGGCTGCACATGCTCGATTACGACAAGAAATTTTTGTTGAAATCGTTCGACAACCTCACGTTCGACGGGTCGTCGATTCGTGGGTTTACAGCGCAAAAAGAAAGCGATCTCCGTCTCGCAATCGACTGGGCTGCTTTTTACTGGGCGCCGGGCGACATTTTTGGTCCCGGAAAAGTCCTGGTTTTCGGTGACGTCCTCGGACGCGACGGCAAACCGTTTGCCGGCGACATCCGCGGGACGCTCAAAACGCTTTCGACCGAGGCGTTCGAAAAAGACGGCTACACGCTCAACGCGGCGAACGAAATCGAAGGCTTCGTTTTCGCCGGCCTCGATGCCGAACGTCATTTCCACGAAACGGGCAAGTTCGAATACGTCAATACCGGTGGGTACTACCACTCGTTGCCAGGCGACCCGCTGCGCACGTTCATCGACACGGTGGCCGAAGTACAGCGAGCCATGGGCTTCGAGAACGAGAAAGATCACCCCGAGGTCGCACCGTCGCAGTTCGAGATCAACTACTCTTACGGAGAAGTCGTCGCGGCTGCCGACACGATCCAACTCTACAAACTGATCTGCCGCCAAGTCGCGACGCGTCTGGGAATGTCGGTCAGCTTCTTGCCCAAGCCCGTCGTCGGTGTCAATGGCAACGGCATGCACACCAACGTCTCCGTCATGAAAGACGGCAAGAATATTTTCTGGGATGCCAACGGTGAGGAACGGCTCTCGAAATTCGGCTGGGATTTCATCGATCGCATCCTCACGCACGGAGACGACATCTGTCTCGCGCTGAACTCCAGCGTCAACGCATACCGCCGTCTCGATCCGCATTTCGAAGCCCCGAATCAAATCAAAGCTTCAGCGATCGATCGCGGTTCGATGGTCCGCATTCCCTTCGGCAACGAGCGGAGTGCACGCGTCGAGGTGCGCTCGGTCGCACCGGATGCGAACCCGTACATGGCGCTGCTTTCCGTCTTCAAAACCGGCCTCCACGGCACGATCTCGAGCGATCCGAATATCCGTCAGGCCGCACGCTTTCTCCCCGACAACATCTACGACGCCATCGCGAAATTTCGCAAATCCGACTGGACGACGGAGCTCTTCGGAGCCGACGTTAAAGAACGTTATGCGGAGCTCAAAGAGGCCAGTGCCGATCGGTGCCCGCGCTTACTCGGGACGTTCGTGAAGGCGCAAGAAGTGCAATACCACCACGAAGTCTACAACCAGTTCCTCTGGAATATGTTCTAGAGGACGCTTCCGTTCACGTACGACGAGGCGACCGTTGCGGTCGTCTCGTTTTTATTTTCCGCGGCGCGACGTCGGCGCTCGCCGCGCCCGCTCGGCATGACTGATAGCAGCATCCGGTTAAAGCGCTCCCTATGATCGCAGCGACGTTCGACGCTCTGCTCCGCCGGGATCTCGATTTCCAACTCTATGCGATGCAAGGTCTCGGCGATCTCGTTTCGCGCGAGCGATATGCCGAGCACGACGTCGATTCATTCGCCTCGATCATCGATACGGCATACGATCTTGCGGGCGAGCGCTTCGCGCCGATCGCATCGGACCTCGATGCGTTCGAGCCGACGTTGCGCGATGGCGTCGTGCACACGCTCCCCGCACTCCAAGGCGCGCTCGACGCATTCATCGAGGCCGGTTTTATGGCCGTGGGGTTCGATGCGAAGCACGGTGGTATGCAGCTTCCGCACCTCATGACCGTCGCGACGCAGCTCATTTTTAGCGCGGCGAACGGTCCCGCGGCGGGCTATCCGTTTCTCACGCAGGGCGCGGCGAATCTGCTTGCCGTCTTCGCGTCGACCGAACAGCAGAAAACGTGGCTCGAACCGATGGTCGAGGGCCGCTATTTCGGCACGATGGCACTCACGGAACCGCAAGCCGGCTCGTCGCTTGCGGAGGTCGCGACGATCGCCGTACCCCATGCCGACGGGACGTATCGACTGACCGGGAATAAGATGTGGATCTCGGGATCCGAGCACGAACTCTCCGAAAATATCATCAATTTAGTGCTCGCGCGCCTGCCTGGTGCGCCCGCGGGCGTGAAGGGCATTTCGCTCTTCATCGTACCGAAGTTTGCCCTCGACCCGAGTGGCAACGCCACGATACGCAACGACATCACGGTCGTCGGGCTCAATCATAAACTCGGCCAACGCGGCATCAGCAATTGCGCGCTCTCGCTCGGCGATCGTGGCGCATGCATCGGCTATCTCGTCGGCCAAGAGCACGCGGGCATGCGCCAGATGTTCCACATGATGAACGAGGCGCGCATCGGCATCGGAGCGTGGGCGACGTGCACCGCGTACGCGGCGTATCGGTACGCACTCGACTACGCGAAGACGCGGCCGCAGGGCCGACGCACGGGCTCGAAAGATCCCACGGCACCGCCGGTTCCGATCGTCGAACACGCGGACGTGCGCCGGATGTTGCTCGCGCAAAAAGCGATCGTCGAGGGCGGCCTCGCGATCGTCACCTATTGCGCGCGACTCGTCGACGACGAGTCTTCCCATCCCGAACCCGCCGAACGCGAAGCCGCGCACCAGTTGCTCGAAGTGCTCACGCCGATCGCGAAGACATGGCCATCCGAACACGGTTGCGACGCGAACTCGCTCGCGATTCAAGTCCTCGGCGGCTACGGCTATTCGCCTGAATATCCCGTCGAACGACTCTTCCGAGATCAGCGGCTCAACCCGATTCACGAGGGCACGACGGGTATTCAAGGACTCGACCTTCTCGGTCGCAAGGTGACGCTCGGCGGCGGAATCGGTTTCACGCTCTTGCTCGCGCGTATGCGTGGAGAGATCGCGCAGGCGCGCACCGATGCGAAGCTCGCAAGCGAAGCAGACGCGCTCGCAGCGAGCGTCGACCGCGCGGAAGTGGTAACGGCGATTCTCGTCGCTGCGCAACGCGAACTCGGTGCGCAACGCGCGCTCGCGAACGCGACGATCTATCTCGACGCGCTCGGGACGATCGTCATCGCGTGGATGTGGCTCGCGCAAGCGCGCGTCGCAAACGCACACGCGGCGACAACCACGACCGACGCCTTCTACGCGGGAAAACTCACGACGTGTCGTTACTTTTTCCGCTACGAATTACCGAAGACGACGGCAATGTTCGATCTCCTCGCCACACTCGACGACACGACAACCGCACTCGATATCGCCGAACTCTAAACGCTCGCGGGCGCCATTAGTCGCCGCCGTCACCGCCGCCACCCGAGACGGTCTCGCGCGGCTTGCTGCCGGTCGAGATGACGACGATTGCGTTCGAACCTTGACGCACGAGCGTTCCCGCCGAGGGAATCTGCTCGATCACCGAATTGGCGGCGGCATCCGCGTATGCAGCCGCATAACGCACGTGTAATTTCACGGGTCTCAAGCGCGCGGCGGCGGCCGCAAAGCTCGTGCCGATCAAGTTCGGGATCGCGAGCAAAGGCAGCCCGGAACTCACCGTGAGCGTCACGGTCGAGCCCGCGGTCGACGAAGTCCCCGGGCGCGGATTTTGCGCGACGACGAGACCTGCGCGCGTGCGTTCGTCGGCTCTCGCGAGGGTCGCGACGTGCAACCCACTCGCGACCAGCAGCGTTCGCGCGCGATCGACGGAACGACCGCGCACGTCGGCGATCGCGATCGGCTTCGGCCGTCCAACCACAAACGCGAGCACGACGAGTGCGAGCAGCGCCGAGCCGATCGCGAGAGCGCGCGCCGAGCCCGGCAACCCGCGCGCGGACGATAGACGCGACACGTTCGTTGCGGCCGGACCGGGACGTGGCTGACGTTTGGGTGGCACGCCGACCGGGGTCGCGGCGAGCGTCGGCGCATCGGTTGCATACGATCCGCCGGCTCCCGTGGCGGGCGATGCAACGAGTCGCGCGAGCGCGATCTCGAGGTCGTTTGCCGACGCGAAACGTTCGCGCGGATCTTTGTGCAACAGACGTGCGACGATGCGCGCGAGCCCGATCGACATCCCGTGTTGCAAATCCGCGACGGTGGGAGCTGGCGCTTCGACGTGCGCGAGCGCGATCGCGACGGCAGAATTTCCCGTGAACGGTACGGCACCGAAGCAAAATTCGTAGAGCATGATGCCGAGACTATAGAGATCGGAGGGCGGTCCGAGTGCGCGGCCTCGCGCCTGCTCGGGCGAAAAATAGTGCACGCTTCCAACGAGCGTTCCCGGGGAATCGATCGTGAGATCGCTATGGCCGAATGCACGCGCGAGCCCGAAATCGGTAACTTTAAGAACGCCCGCGGGATTGACCAGGACGTTCGCCGGTTTGAGATCGCGGTGGACGAGCTGTTGTGCGTGCGCCGCGCCGAGCGCGGCTGCGATCTGCCGCGCGAACCCGATCGCGCGCGTTTCCTCGAGCACGCCCGCTTCTTTGAGCACCGTCGCGAGCGACGGCCCTTCGACGCACTCCATCACGATCGCATGCGTCCGACCATCCGAGACGATATCGTACATTGCGACCACGTGCGCATCGACGATCCGCGCCGCCATTCGCGCTTCGACGTGAAAACGTTCGACGATCTCCGCGTCGCGACCGTACGCCGACTTGAGAATCTTGATCGCGACCGAACGCCCGAGCAGCGTGTCGTAGCCGCGCGAAACGGTTCCGGTCGCGCCTTCGCCGAGCAACGCATCGATGCGATACCGCCCGTCGAGTAGGTTCGCCGTCTCGTCCATACACGGGCTCTTTTCCAAAACAACCGGCTTTCTCTCTCGCCCAACGAGCACGCGACACGCGAAAGGCACCGACTTGCGTCGATGCCCAAGCGCGAACGACCGGAGTCTTAGCGGATACTGGTCGCGTAGAACGTCCCGTTTTGCGAATAGCCGTATGCCGTGATCGAGCGTGCGATCGTCAGTTGACCCGAGATCGCATTGTTCGCTTGCGCACGCGTGATATCGACGCGCACGGGCGGCAATCCCACGAGCGTCACGATATTCCCACTGAGGGAAAGAATCGCGCCGCTGACCTGTTGCTGGCCGTAACCGTTTCCGTTGCCGTTGCCGTTGCCGTTTTGCGTCCCGTTGCAGTTGACCACGAAGATACCGTTTTGATAACACCCGTTGAGCACGAGATGCTGACCGACGCCGACTTGCATGCCCGCCGTATCGACCGTAATCGTGCGGCCGTTATCGAGCCGAACTTGCGCGGTGTTACCGTTGACCGAAAGCACGGTACCGCTGATCGTCGCATTCTGCAGGGAGCCCTGACCGTGATGTTTGCGATGCTTGCGATGGTGCTCTTTTTGTTCGCCGTCACCACGATCGCATCGACCACGTTCGTAACCCGCCGGGTTGATGCAATTCTCATCCTTGCGCTCGCCGCGATCGCCATGCTTGCCATCTTCGTCGGCGAGAGCTGCCTGCGCCGCATACGTTCCGAATGTCGCACTCGGCGACGACGGCGTCGTGAGGGAACCGAGGAGCATCGCAGCCGTGGTAACGCCGGTGAAGAGTGCCGCACTTGCGAGAGGTCGTAATTTCATTCGAAGGCTTCCTCATTGGGTGGAAAGAGAATAAAGACGACCGCGTAACGCGATCGTGCCCGGAAACGGTGCGCGAACGAGCGAATCGTCACGTCACACATGCAGCGCGAGATTCGAGGGAGGGCGAGTACGCTTGCTTGACCAGAAGGCACGGGAGCGATTCGCTCTCGGGATCAACTATTGGCCCCGACGCAGTGCGATGGCGATGTGGCGTTCCTTCGACGAGGGCGAGATCGCCGAAGATTTCGCCCGCATTGTCGGGCTCGGCCTCGAGACGGTTCGTTTCTTTTTGACGTGGGAAGATTTTCAACCGAACGCGCAAACGATCGAACCCGTGATGCTCGCGCGTCTCGAGCGCTTCGTGACGCTCGCACACGACGCTAACCTCCGCGTCATGCCGACGCTCTTTAGCGGCCATATGAGCGGTGTGAATTGGCTCCCTGCGTGGACGCTCGATCGAACCACACCGCACGGTCGTTTTCGAACCATCACGGGCGAGCGCGAATCGCCCCACGGCATCGGCGATTTTTACCAAGGGCCGTTGCTCGAGGCGCAGGTTCGGCTCGCGCGCGCCGTCGGCGAGCGCTTGTGCGAACATCCTGCGATCCTCGCGTGGGATTTAGGCAATGAGTTTAGCAACCTGCGCGAGCCCGCGGATCCCTACGTCGCCGCCGCGTGGAGTCGTACGCTCACGAAGGCGCTCCGCGAAACTTCGCGCCTGCCCGTCGTTGCGGGAACGCATGGCGAAGACCTCACGCGCGATCGCAATCTCCGGTTCGCGACGTTTTGCGAGCCGCACGCCTTCGCCACGATGCACGGCTACAGCGTCTACAGTGGGTTCGCACGCGATCGCCTCGATCCCGAAGTCGTTCCGTTCCTCGCATCGCTCGCGGCGGCATTCTCGTTCAAGGACGTCCTCTTCACCGAGTTCGGCAACCCGACGTGTCCCTCTGGAAAGCTCTCGCCCTTCGAACGCGTCGCGCTTCCCGACGAGCCACCCAATCCGACGATCTCGCCCGACGATCCGATCTTTGCGACCTACGCGTGTTTGCGCGAGAGCGAAAATGCGGCGTACTGCACGGCCGTCCTCGACCGACTTCACGCCGATGGCCGCCTCGGTGCGTATTGGTGGTGTTGGGCCGATTACGACGAGCGGCTCCGCAGCGAGCCGCCCTTCGATCGCGCGCCGCATGAAATGACGTTCGGCATCATTCGGAGCGACGGCACCGAGAAGCCCGTCGCGGCGGCACTTGGCGCGTTCGCGGCTGAAAAACGCCTCGTGCTTCCCGCGCGAGATCGGCCGACCGTTTCCGATACGTACTATTACCGGACGCTTCCGACGAGCACGAAGACGTTGTACGATGCCTTCTTGCACGCGGTCGACGATCGGCGTGCCCGCGCCAGGGCGCCCGAGGCCTGACGGCGGGGAATCGGGGCCACACCGCCGCACAAGACCGAAATGGCCGCAAAACGTACGATTCACCCGCCCAAACTCCGTCTCGACCTTCCGTGGTCACAACTCGCGAAGGCTCAGCAGAACCAGCTCTACACAGCAGCCCTCCACGCCTACACCCAGGGCGAGAGCCCCAATCCCGGCACGAGCGGCCAATATCACCGCGCGAAAGTCGCCGAAGAAGCCAAAGGCTAAATCGCTCCCGATCTGGGTGCCATTGGGGTGGTTCGGATCGACGGCAAGCGATCAAAGCCGGTACGGTGAGCACTCCCGTGAAAGGCGAGCGCCCCGTTCCCATTACGATCGGGCGTGTCCTCAAAGGACTCGGTCCCGGGATCGTCTCGGGCGCATCGGATAACGACCCGACAACGGTCGCGACGCTCGCGATCGTCGGGGCGTCGACCGTCTACGGACTCGCCTGGCTCGTGTTGCTCGTCATCCCGATGCTCGCCGTGGTGCAAGCGATTGCCGCGCGCATCGGCGTCGCGAGCAAACGCGGGCTCGAAGATTGTATTCGCGTACGCTACGGCCACGGACTCGCGATCTCCGCGCTCGTTGCCGTGCTCGCAGTAAATATCATCACGCTCGCAGCCGATCTCGAGGGTGGTGGTGCTGCCCTGCAGATCATCACGGGCATCGATTACCGTTGGTTCGTCGTGCCATTCGCCGGGCTTGCGGCTGCCGCGCTCATCATCGGCAAGAGCGATTCCATTACGAATATCCTTAAGTACCTCACGATCGTCTTTTTTGCATATATCGCGACGGCATTTTTCGCACACCCCAACTGGCTCGCCGTCTTGCGCGGTTCGCTCGTCCCGCATTTCGAAAATAATCACGCGTATATCGCCGGTGCGATCGCACTGCTCGGTACGACGCTCACGAGTTACGCATACGTGTGGGAAACGGTCGAAACGAGCGAGGAAGGCCAACCGTTACGACGGATCGGTCTCGTCCAAGCGGAGGCCGTCGCGGGCATCGTCTTCGCGGGCTTCATCTTTTGGTTCATCGTCGTTACCACCGGAGCGACACTCGGCGTCCATCACAAGACGGTCGAAACCGCGCAGGACGCCGCCTCGGCCCTCGTCCCGTTCGCCGGAAAATACGCGGGACTCGTCTTCGGACTGGGCCTACTCGGATCGGCGTTGATCGCCGTGCCGGTCCTTGCGGGAACGAGTGCGTACGTGATGGCGGAGGCGTTCGGCTGGCGCAGCAGTCTCGACGCGAGTTTTGCGAGTGCGGATCGTTTTTATTGGACGCTCGTCGCCTCGCTCGGAATCAGTGCTGCGATCGCACTCGTCGGCGTACCACCGATCAAATTGCTCTTCTTTAGCGGCATTGCGGGCGGGATCGCGACGCCGTTCACGCTCGGCCTCATGATGCTCGTCGGACGCAGTCGAGAGATCATGGGCGAACAACGTCTGGGCCTCACGCTCGCGATTGCCGGTTGGTGTGTTACGGCCGTCGTATCCGCATCGGCAGTCGTGTATTTGGTGCAAACGGCACGTGGAGAGTAGCGCGCTTCACGTTGCGTTGGCATCGATGAGATTCGGATTTGACGCAAGCGCCCCTCAACGATGGAGTATGACGTGACGCCACTAAACCTACTAACGCACAAGCCGCGTAGCTCGCGTGCGACGATGCTCGGTTTTTACTTCATCCCGCGAACGATCGACAAGCTTCGCGCCGAACTTCCCGGCGGTACGATCGATCTCTATCTCAACCACGACACCGGATTCAGTGCGTTCGTCATCAAGCGACTCGGGCTCGATATGGACGCCTTTCGTGACGTCGTCGCACGAGCGGCCGACGAGCGCGAGATCGAAACGTGGCTCGCAGAGCGCGTCGATCCCGCAGCCGCCCCGGCATTGAACGCGAAGCTCGAGTCGTTCGTTGTCGAACGCATGGCACCGGACGACCAAGTGCTCGTGCGCGAGCGCCATCCCGTGATGGCGGAGCGGCCCGAGCTTTCCAAAATTCTCGATATCCTCGACGCCGACGACGGCTACGCTATTTCGAAACCATCGCCGTAGGAGACGCGCGTAGGTGGCCGCTCGCGATCACCACGTGCGCATCCCCGGCGCCAGATAGTGCGCCTGCGAAAGATACTCGTGCATCGGTCCCGCGTACGCAATGACGGCGAGCGCGAGCGCGGCACCCGCCCACCGGCCGAGTGCGTCGAAGACGCGCGGAGTCGACATCGCATTGGGGTCGACCTCGGCAAAGGCGAATGGGACGGGTTCGATCGCACGTTCGTCTTGTAACCGCGTTCCCACGGCGACGATAACGAACATGACGATGCTGATGAAAAGGAAGATACCGCCGATTGCAGCTGCGACCATGTGCGGGTGCCACGCCGCCGCGACCGCGGAGCCCGCATACGACACATCCGACGAACGACGTGGCGATCCCAAAAGCCCGGCCCAGTGCATCGAGAGCGACATCAAACTCATACCGCCAAAAAACACGTATGTCTGTGCGAGTGCGAGTTTGGGTGCGAAGAGCTTGCGTCCGGTAAGGGTTGGGACGAGTTTGTAGGCGACAGCCATGAACGTAAGCGCGACCGGCCCGCCGACCGTAATATGGAAGTGGCCGACGATCCACATCGTGTTGTGAACGAGAACGTCCATGCTGTACGACGCGTTGACGATGCCGCCAAAACCGCCGGGAATAAAGAGCAACATCCCCAGTGCCGCGCCCGTAAAAACGGGGTCTTTCCACGGTAGCCAGCGCACGATCGCCAAGAAACCGCGTTTTCCCGCGCGACGCGCGGCAATCTCAAAGGTCGCGAAGAGTGCGAAGGCCGTCATGAACGATGGCACCACGACGCCGTACGTCAGCGCCATGTGGAGCCATTTCCACGTCGCGCTGATGCCCGGATCGAGGAATTGATGGTGCAGGCCCACGGGCGTCGATAGCAAGAGCAAAAAGATGAAGGCGAGGCGCGTGAGCGAGTCGCTAAAGACGCGACCGCCGAAGGTCGTCGGGACGACCGTGTACCACACGAGGTACGCCCCCATGATCCAGAAGTACACGAGTGGGTGCCCGAAATACCAGAACAATATTCGCGTGAGCTCGACGTCGATGCCGGAGGTCCAGCCGAGCGACCACGGAATGAGTAAGCCCATCTCCGCGACGACACCCAGCGTTGCGATGACCCACATGATCATCGTCGTCGCACCGATGAACGCCGGAAGCGGAATGCGCTCGCTCGCGTGGCGACGCTTGAACCAAATGACGTTCTCGATGACTTCGGCTGCGATCACCCACGTGCCGAGCACGAGAAACGTCGCGCCGAAATAGAACCACGGCGAGGCTTTGAGCGGTGCGTAAAACGTGTAGAGCACGCTCGCATTCCCAGCGAGGATCGACGTTGCCGCCATGATCGTGCCCAGAAGCATGACGGCATAGCCGAACCAGCCTAGTTTGAGCGAACGTCCCGGTCGAGCGATGGTACGATAAATCGCGAATTGAAAGAGTCCGATAATGAAGAATGTCGTGAAGACGAGCGCGAGTAGGACCCCGTGCGCCGTGAGCATGCGATAATAATCGAATTCCGGCGGCATGACGATGAAGTTCGCGCGTGAGAACGTTTGCAGCAGACCGAAGAGCGAACCGAGCGCGAGAGCGAACGTCGCGGTGTAGATCTGTGCGAGAACGAGCAGATTCTCGTTGGCAACGGTATACCGAGCTAAGAATTCCGGATCACGTTTTTGCGCTACGGGCGAAGGCGGAAACGTCGTCATCGTACGTTGATGCTCGTGGCCATCGCTTGGTGTCCGCCGCCGCAATACTCGTTGCACAGCAAGAGATAGGTGCCGGCCTTCGCAAACGTATGCGTTACCGTGCTGACCCAACCGGGTGAGACCATCGTATTGACACCTGTTTCTGGAATACTGAAGCCGTGAATCACATCGGTCGAGGTCACGAAGAACGTAACGTGCGCGCCCTTGGGAATCGTCAACGTCCGCGGCTCCCATGCGAAGATATGGCCGACGTAATACGCCTCGTACTCGCCAGTTCTGATTTTGTGCAGCCCGGGATGATCGAATGGCGCTGTCGATGCGACCTTCGCGGGATCGATGCTCTGGACGTGACTCGGAGGGATGAAGCCTTCCACGAGGGCGGCCGTCGTTATCGTCACGAGAAAAATCGCGAGCATCGCGATGCCAAACGTGATCCAGATTTTTTCGTACCGGTTAACGTGCATGCTACCACCGATCCTCGAGCAGGACGAACATCAGAAACCAGCCGATGAAGATGAAAATTCCGATCGCGGCGACGAAACGGAGCGTCGCGGGTAAGGGCTCGTCGAGTTGCGGTTTCGGTTTCGCCATCAGGTCTGCGGTGCCACGCGAAGCTGTTCTTCGCGAATCGTCGTTTTGGCAGATTCGATCTCGTGAAAATCGGCTTCGATCGAATCCGCGATCGTGGCGAGCAAATTTCGCGCGGTGGATTCCGCGATGCGATGTCCGACGACCGCGTCGAAGGCGGCTCCGACCGCACCGAGCGGCGGCTCGTAGCTGCCCTCGAGCACGAGATCGAAGGAGTCGTAATCCTCGCTGCTCGCAACGGAAAGCGTTCCCGCAAAACGCGGATAAGGTCCAGCTTTTTCGGGCACCCACGTCACGGCATACTGTGGCATCATCGCCCCAGCCGTGTGGTTTGGAACGAGTGTCGCAATCGCGGTCCGTTCGAGTTTAACGCCACCGCGCACGCCCGGGATCGGCACCTCGGCACGAAGATGCACGCGCGCGATGTCGCCATCGCTGTTGCCGCGCACGGCAAAATACCGCGCGAGATGTCGCGCCGCTTGATTCACGCCGCACTGGACGGTCGTGCGTTCTGAAATATGACTCATCGCATGATCGACCGTAGCACATCTATGTGATGTTAGGGAACAATTACGTCGACTTGGTCGATAGTTTTTAGCGCTAAGGCATAAGTGGTAACAGATTAAAATAAAACCAAGCGATGCCTCGATGTCATGCATCGATACGAAGCAAGCCGGCATCGCTCGCGACGTCATTCCATCTTCACGGAAACTTCTTACCATTGGCCGTCCCGCGTGCGATACTGAAGTAATGGTTCGAATTTATCCTCAAGCATTGGGTGACGCGCCGCTGAAAGCTTCGATCGTTGTTTTCTGCCCGCGTTCCGAGGTCATACCGTGGGCGCTACGCTACTTCGACGAACGCAAGCGCGTCGTTTCCATCGGCGTTCCGCTCCGCGCATTCGGCATCCCGACATTCGCGCGCATTTTCCGGCACGTCAACGTCGAGATCGAAGCCGTCTCGGTGAAAACGGCATTTACGCCGCGATATGAGGACGCGCTCAACATCACGTGGAGTACCGTGAAGGGCAACGCATTTCCCACGCTTCGAGGGGTGCTTACCGCGCGCGCACATTCGACGCATGCGACACTGCATTTTGCCGGATCGTACACACCACCATTCGGCATTGCCGGACGTTTTTTCGACCGCATCATCGGCCGGTTCATCGCACGCGTTTCGATCGGAACGCTCTTGCACGATGTCAAGCGGTACATCGAACGCGTCAATATCGACGAACATCATGATGCATCGTTTGCAGCCTTCGAGTCCAATCGTCGCGGCTCTCATGGAAAGCACGCCCATGGCGTCCCGTTGCACGGAAGCGTCGCGATTCGACGCGATGGGGAGTACGTTGCGTGTTCGATATCACTCGAGGGTGAAGCACCGGGATTCGATACACTCGCGCCGGGCGAGTACGTGCTCGGCAACGCCGTTGTCGAAACACTCGTGTGCGCGCTTTCGAAGACCGATCTTCACATCGTACCAAAAAACGGCGCGTCATAATCACCATTCACGCTCACGATCGAGCGTGCTTGTTACCACCGTGTTGTTCGGCGTGGATCTTCGCCGCATCCGACATGAACTGCCCCGCATGTTGCATATGCGCGCTTGCGAGGAGCGCGTAGTGCGCGGCGCGTTCGTGCCGTCCTTCGGCGTAGGCACCTGCGGCAAGATCGTGATAATCGGCTGCGGCGCGATGGTGCGTTGCGGCTTCATGGTGGTGATCGACACTGCGCTTGGTTTCCATAGGGACCTCCGAATTATTCATGCGTAAGCGTTCCCGCCTGATCTCGATCGCAATCAGGCGCGCTGTGCCCCCGTCCCCAGGAGAGACGCGAGATATCGCGTGCGATTGCGAGCTCTTCGCGCGCATGCACCACGACCACGCGCACACGTCCGCGTGCCTCGCCGATCTCACGATCGAGCGCACTGCCCGAGCCATCGGCAGCCGTTGCGATGCCGAGAAACGCAAGCCGCGAACAAACGCGCTCGCGGATGTAGGCGGAACCTTCGCCGATGCCACCGGTAAAGGCGAGCGCGTCGATGCCACCGGCCGCTACCGTCATTGCAGCGATACCCGCGCTCAACCGATGCACGTAGAGATCGAGCGCGAGTCGTGCGGAGGGGAGACCGCGTTCGGCCGCCGCGATGACCTCACGCACATCTTGCGAGATCTCACTGACGCCCGCGAGCCCCGACTCGGTATTGAAAATGCGATCGAGGTCGGCAACACAATACGCATTCGTCCGCAAGAGGTGCAAGACGAGGCCCGGATCGACGCTGCCCGATCGCGAGCCCATCATGAGCCCATCGAGGGGTGTAAATCCCATCGTCGTATCGACGCTAACACCATCGACGATCGCAGCCAGAGAGGCGCCGTTACCGAGGTGCGCGCTCACGATGCGTAGTCCTCTTCCATCACGTTCGAGCACCTCGGCCGTGCGTCGCGCGCAATAGCGATGGCTGATGCCGTGAAAGCCATATCGTCGAATTCCGCGCGTCACGTACCACGCATATGGTAACGCGTACGCCGCCGCCTCATCCGGCAGCGTCGTATGGAACGCCGTATCGAAATCGGCGGCTTGCGGCACGTTGGGAAAAGCTGCCGCGCAGGCGTCGATCCCGGCGAGTGCGGGCCGATTATGCGCGGGTGCGAGTTCGACTGCCGCTTCGATAACGCCGCGCACGCGTGCATCGACGAGCGCACAACGCGATTCACCAAGACCGTGCACGACGCGGTGGCCGATGATTTGCGGCGCGATCGCGGCTGTCTCGCGCGCGATTGCGACGAGTGCCGTCATCGCGGCACCACGATCGTCGACCGCGACATCGATTGACCGCTCTTCGTGCGGCGTGGCCCACTGCAAGGCTGCGCGCGATGGCGTTTTCGACCAACGCACGTTTGCCGACCACGCCGGGACGCCATCCGCGAACCAACGCTCGCCCGCGAAATAGGATGCCTTAATGCTGCTCGAACCCGCGTTGAGAACGAAGACGTTCACGACGCGTGCGGCCTCCACGTCCAGTTACGGATCTCGGGCATGTCGTCGCCATATTCGCGGATGAACTGCCGATGTCGCCCGAGTGTATCGAGAAAGTGCTGCCGGACCTGCCCGGCCGACGCGCCGAGCGACGGGGCGCGATCGATGGCGTCGATTGCGAGGTGGAATCGATCGAGTTGGTTCTGCACCGTCATATCGAACGGCGTTGTCGTGGTGCCTTCCTCGTTGTACCCGTGGACGTGAAAATTATCGTGATTGTGACGTTTGTACGTCAGGCGATGAACGAGCGTCGGATAGCCGTGGAATGCGAAAATGACCGGCTTGTCTCGCGTGAAGATCGCATCGAAATCCGCATCGGAGAGGCCGTGTGGATGCGCCGATTGCGGCTGCAGCGACATGAGATCGACCACGTTGACGACGCGGATTTTCAAATGCGGCACGTGCGTGCGCAAGGCGTCGACGGCGGCAAGCGTTTCGAGCGTCGGCACGTCGCCGGCGCACGCCATCACCACGTCAGGTTCGATACCGTCGTCGTTGCTCGCCCAGGACCAGATGCCGATGCCTTGAGCACAGTGGCGAATCGCGGCATCGATATCGAGCCATTGCCATTCGGGTTGCTTTCCCGCGACGATGACATTAATGTAATTTCTGCTGCGCAGGCAGTGATCGGCGATCGAGAGGAGCGTGTTTGCGTCGGGCGGGAGGTAGACGCGAACGACGTCGGCTTTTTTGTTCACGACGTGGTCGATGAAGCCGGGATCCTGATGACTGAATCCATTTTGATCCTGACGCCACACGTGCGAGGTCAAGAGATAGTTGAGCGATGCGATCGGTCGCCGCCATGGGAGGTTCCGCGAAACTTTCAGCCACTTCGCATGCTGGTTGAACATCGAATCGACGATGTGCACGAACGCTTCGTAGCATGAAAAGAGGCCGTGTCGGCCGGTGAGCAGGTAGCCCTCGAGCCAGCCCTGACACGTATGCTCGCTCAGAATTTCCATCACGCGTCCGGTCGCCGAGAGCCGATCGTCGCTACTGATAATGATGCCGCTCGACATGCGACTCGTCACATCGAAGATCGCATCGAGCCGATTCGATGCGGTCTCGTCGGGACCGAAGACGCGAAACGACGTCGGATTTCGCACGACGATATCGCGCAAGAACGTACCGAGCACGCGCGTCGATTCCGCCTGCGTCGCACCTGGCGTCGGCACATCGACGGCGTACGCACAGAAGTCCGGCAACTGCAGATCGCCGAGCACGAGACCGCCGTTTGCATGCGGATTTGCGCTCATCCGCCGGTCGCCCGACGGCGCGAGCGCTGCGAGTTCGGGCACGAGCGCACCGTCGCGATCGAAGAGTTCGTCCGGTCGATAACTGCGCATCCATGCTTCGAGTTGGGCGCGATGCGCGGCGTCGGTCCGCACGTTGGCGAGCGGCACTTGATGCGCGCGCCACGTTCCCTCGACCGCGTGGCCATCCACGACTTTTGGGCCCGTCCAGCCCTTCGGTGACACGAGAACGAGCATCGGCCACCGCGGGCGTTCCCCGAAGCCATTCGTGCGTGCGTCGTTTTGAATTTCACGAATACGCGCGATCGCGCGCGCGAGCTTCGATGCCATCGCGCGATGCATGGCCTCGGGCTCGTGCCCCGCGACGAAGTGCGGTTCGTATCCGTAGCCGCGCAAAAGTTCGCGTAATTCGCCTTCGGGGATGCGCGCGAGTATGGTTGGCTCTGCGATTTTGTATCCGTTGAGGTGCAAGATCGGCAACACGGCGCCGTCGCGAACCGGGTTGAGAAATTTGTTACTGTGCCACGAGGCCGCGAGCGCTCCCGTCTCCGCTTCACCGTCGCCGACGACGCAACACGCGATGAGATCCGGATTATCGAAAACCGCACCGTAGGCGTGCAGGAGCGCGTAGCCGAGTTCGCCGCCCTCATGAATCGAGCCAGGCGTCTCAGGCGACGCGTGGCTCGGAATACCGCCGGGAAACGAGAATTGCTTGAAGAGTCGCGCCATCCCGACGGTATCGCGCGAGATGCTCGGATAGATCTCGCTATAGGTTCCTTCGAGATACGTATTCGCGACGATCCCCGGTCCGCCGTGCCCCGGGCCCGTGATGTAGATCGCATCGAGATCGAGCGCGGTAACGAGCCGATTCATATGGGCATAAATAAAATTCAAGCCCGGCGTCGTTCCCCAGTGTCCGAGTAACCGCGGCTTGACGTGTTCCGCAAGGAGCGGTTCGCGCAAGAGCGGATTTGCCAGCAGATAGATCTGCCCGACGGAAAGATAGTTCGCCGCACGCCAATACGCATCGATCTTGCGCACGTCTTGGGCGGAAAGCGACTCGAGATCCGTCGTCGATGCGATCATTGGTCAGCCGCTCTTTCACCGTCGCGCAGGAGGTTACATAAGATGTACCCTGCGAGCGCGTTCTCACGCATGCGAACGAGCCACGATCCGAGCCGTTACGATAGTGCCGCAAACTCGCTTTCGGTAAAGGCGATTTTTGTCGATGCGAGATTCTCATCGAAGTGAGCGAGCGAAGACGTTCCCGCGATCGGGAGCATCATCGGCGACCGCGCGAGAAGCCATGCGATTGCCACCTGGAGATCGGAGACCCCGTGCGCCTTCGCAACACGCTCGATTGCATCGTGTTTGAGCCCGCTGCCGCCACCGAGTGGAAACCATGGCAAGAACGCGACGCCGTCACGTTCGCACGCTTCCAATAAATCTTCCGAACTGCGATCGACGATGTTATAGAGATTTTGCACGGAGACGATGGTCGCCGTCTTCTTACATCGCTCGTACTCCGCGACGTTGACCTGCGAGATCCCGATATGTTTGATCTTACCTTCGCGTTGGAGATCGACGAGGGCGCCGAGCGATTCCTCGACGGGAACCTTCGGATCGATGCGATGGAGTTGATAGAGTTCGATACATTCGAGCTTGAGGCGTTTGAGGCTTGCTTCGCAACATGCTCGCAAACGCTCGGGTCGCGCGTCGATCGGCCATTCGCCGGGTCCGGTTCGAACGAGCGCGCCCTTCGTCGCGATGATGAGACCCGCCGGATACGGATACAGCGCTTCGGCAATCAGCTCTTCGCTCACGTTGGGCCCATACGAATCGGCCGTATCGATGAAGTCGACGCCGCTCGCGACCACGTGTCGTAATAACGCGATCGCTTCGGCACGGTCGGTTGGCGGGCCCCAGATACCTTTGCCCGTGATGCGCATCGCGCCGAAGCCGAAGCGTCGCGCGGAAAGATCGCCGCCGATGGTGATCGGACCGCCGAGCGGGAGCGGAGCGACAGGAGAGATCGTGCTCACGATGTTGTCCTTGCGTTGATGTGTGTTCGAAAGTGGAGTTCTGCGACGGAGCGAGCCGCGAGCGATTCGCCGTCGCAGACCGGGAAATACCCGCAAGGCACGCACGCAAACCTTCGATTGCGGCGTTGTACCTTACGGGCACGGGTCGGAGACCAGGGCAGACGTTATGCGCGTCGCGCAATTCGACTGCCGCGTCTTTCAGGCCGGTCCGCTGCGAAAAAGTGCGCTTGCGTTCTTCGCCCATCCCGAGACGAGCGTGATGGTCGACAACGAGATCATCCTGCGTAACGCAAGACGAATCGATCGGGTTCGGCACGAGCATCATCGCCGGCAAACTCTCGCTATTGACACATCTCAATGTAGCGCAATCCGACCCGCCCCATGGTGAAGTCTTCGACGTTGTAATCGATCGATAAACACGGAACTCGAACGCATAGGATTTCGCCTTGAGGGGAACCAACGCTCCGATATGGACGCATTCGGAGTTCTCGCATTTGTTGGTGTCGGGCTCACCGTCATCATCGTCGCATGGGTCACCCTTGCGATCCTTCTCGTCGCGTTGCTCGCGGCGTGCGCATCGAGCTTCTTTCGTTCCGTGGACGACTTCGATATCGACGTGCGAGAAGCGACGATGGACCTCTCACCGACCGACCGCCGTCGATTCTACGAAATCTACGCCTCGCTCCACCCGAAAAATCCCGCTGTTGCGTGGTTCCTCGCCGTTGGACTCGGTCCGATCGGCGCGAACCTCTATCGCCAGAAATGGCCCGCTTTTTTCGGAGCGCTCATCTCGCTCAACGGCCTCGGTGCTTGGTGGCTCGAGTCGATCTACTCGACGCCGTATCTCGTGATCATCGAGAATCGTGCGACGGTAGCCTATGCGCTTCGCCTGCTCGATGAAGAACATTCGCACGCATCATCGCAAGATAGCTTCGCGAACGTCCTGCCACTCCACGCGACATCGAAGCTCGTCGCATCGTGAATAGCGATCTCGTTTTCGTCGTCTTCGCAGCACTCATTCCGCCGCTATGGCTCGTCATCGGCCTAATCGGCTACGCAATTCGAACGAACCGTCTCACCCGCTAAGCCTGCGACCGAGGCGAGGTCTTGAAGCGCGGCGATGTGCGACGCGAACGCTTGACGACCGGCACGCGTCAATGCGATACGCGTCCGAACGTGGCCCGCGGCAGCGGCCTTCTGCAACTTGACGTAACCGGCGTCTTCAAGCTGTTTTAGGTGTTTCGAAAGAACCGAATCGCTCACGCCCGTTACCTCACGAAGCGTTGCGAATTCCGCGTCACTTACCGACGCGAGCACCGCTGCGATTCTCAAACGAACCGGTGCGTGAATGATCGCGTCGAGTTGAGGATGACGGCCTTTCACGTCCGGATGTCGACAACGGATCCAAATTCGGAGCGATAGGCATCCTGCCAACGTTTCATCCCGAATAAGATGATTGGCACGACGATCGCACCTGCAGCGAGGGGCGCCCACACGACATGCTGCTCTAATTTGAGCCACATGCTCGATAGATAGATCGCCTCGATAACGACGAGAAGGGCAATTGCGACTCGACGCGTGTTCCCTTTACGATAGCCGTTGAGGAAAAAACCCATACGCTTGCGCGCGATTAGCGCCATTGCTACGATCACAACCAAGAAACATGCCGACAGCGACATTGCGATGAGACCGGGTGCAGCCTGAACCGCGACCATCGCTCCGCTTACAACGGAGACGGTTATGCGCCAAGCAGGAGGACAGTCTGCGCGATCCGCAAGATCGCGCCGGACCGATCGCACATCCTCAATCGATGCGCGGGCTTCTTCTGTGGTAATCAAGATGTGCCTCACTTTCCAATGTGGAAAGTATAGGGTCTACTTTCCAAATCGTCAAGTGGCATTGTGGCGTCGTCGCCGGTTCGATACTCCCATTTGCACTCGTATCGAGCGCGACGGCGACCCCAATTTGATTTCCACACGCAACGTGTCGTAGCTGTTCCCGAGCGGATTATTTCCCGACCCACGTAGCGTCGTCTTGAGTCCGATGATATCCCACGCCGTCCCCCTCGCTAGCGACGGCATCGCTCGCCGTAAACGATCGTGTCACGATGGCCGGTGGCGTCTGGATCGGCGCGGGCGTCGAGTCATCACTAGCGCCGCTGCAAGATACGAGTGACGTATAGGAAATGACGGCAAAGCCAAGTGTTCGCGCGCAAGTCATCCTTAAGTCTCTCCAAGTAGAAAATCGGCCTGAGCATTTTTGATTACTTCATTAAATAATCCGCTCTTCCACGTTCAGCAGCGTTAATCGCCGTTAATCTCGCCTCCGAAATCTTGCACGATCCCAAGGGGTATGGTGCGGCGCTCGTCGGCCTAGCAGAACTCGGTGACGAACGTGGCTACACGAAGCCGCGCTTGCGGAGATCCCCCGGCTCGATGTGACCCTCGTTCGACGTTCCGATGCGCTCGTCGATGCCGCCCCGCTTCTTCCAGCGCGAGGCCACCGATGCCGTCGGCGAGATCGATCGTGCGCTAGCGCAGCATCGCGATGGCGCGTTGTGGTTCCATCATGCCGCTTATCGCATGCGATCCGGCCCAGCCGAAGGCGGGAACGCCCGTGACGCCCGCGACAGTCGCCGCGTGCATCGATGCGTCGATCGCGTGCGCGAACGAGCGGGACGCCCACGCCGCACGGATTTCGGCTTCGGTGATGGCGGCGTCTGCGGCATACCGCGCGACGATCGCGATATCCGCGATATCGGCGCCGTCGACGAAAAACGCTCGCGAGATCGCGTGATGGAATGCAGCCGACGCCGCGTCCCCGGCACGCGCGCGAACGAGTTCCCCCGTTTCGAGCGCGAGCCGTGAATTGACGTTGCGACGGACCGGCTCGATCGGCAGCCCGACTTGGCGTGCGATGGCGCGCAGGCGTTCTTCGATCGCAGGCCATTGCTCGTCGCTAAAGGGCTTGGGTGCGCCCTCGAGCGGCGTCTCGGGATGCAGTTCGAACGGCAACCACCGCGTGGAGGCGCCGAGTTCGCGCGCCGTCTCCTCGACCCAGACCGAGCCGAGATAGCAGAAGGGTCAAATGACGTCGGACCAGACCAGAAGCGGATGGGGCGCGTTCATGTGGCAGCCTTCTCCGCACCAAAGGCTTGCGCCGTTCGCATTCGTACCTTTGGGGAAGTCTTATAAAGAGCACGCGCACTCGAGCGGGTGCCGCATGCCGTTCATCGCAGAAAGACGCATCATGGTCGAAACCCAACCGGATTTCCGCAAGCATTTTTCGGAGTTCAGCCTCCCGACGACTCCGCCCGCCACCGACTACTATCTCCTCGACGACCTGCTGACGCCGCAAGAACGCGACGTACGCGATCGGGTTCGGGGCTGGGTCGACCGCGAAGTCATCCCCAATGCGGCGAATCTTTGGGAACGCGCCGAGTTTCCGTTCGAGATCGTGCCGAAATTCAAGGAGATCGGAATCGCCGGCGGCCCGATTCGCGGGTACGGGTGCCCGGGCATGTCGCTCATCGCCGCCGGCCTCGTCGCGCAAGAGCTCGCGCGCGGCGACTCCAGCATCGCGACGTTCTTCGGTGTCCATTCGGGCCTCGCGATGGGCTCGATCGCGATTCTCGGTTCGAAAGAGCAACGCGAGCGTTGGTTACCGTCGATGGCGCGCATGGAATTGATCGGTGCCTTCGCGCTGACGGAACCAATCCACGGCTCGGATTCGGTTGGCCTCGAAACATCGGCACGCAAGGACGGCGATTCGTGGGTGCTCCGCGGCGTGAAGAAGTGGATCGGCAACGGATCGTTCGCGGATCTGATCATCGTGTGGGCGCGCGATGAATCGGGCGAAGTCGGTGGGTTCGTCGTCGAAAAAGGGGCGCCGGGATTTGAGGCGCGCGTCATCGAGGGAAAGATCGCGTTACGCTCGGTCCTCAATGCCGAAATCACGCTCGACGACGTACGCGTCCCTCTCGAGAATCGCCTCGCAAAGGCGAACACGTTTAAAGACACGGGCAAGGTGCTCACGGCGACGCGTTATGCCGTCGCGTGGGAAGCGATCGGTCATGCGATGGCGGCATTCGAATACGCTCTCGCCTACACGAAAGAGCGCAAGCAGTTCGGTCGGCCGCTGGTCGCAAATCAGCTCGTCCAAGATAAGCTCGTGCGGATGCTCGGCGAGATCATCAGCATTCAACTCGTCTGCCTGCGCTTGAGTCAGTTGCTCGACGACAAGAAAGCGACGCAAGGCCGGGCATCGCTTGCGAAAATGCTCGCGTGCAAGAAAGCGCGTCAAGTGGTCGCCGATGCGCGCGATCTTCTTGGCGGTAACGGGATCTTGCTAAGCCATCACGTAGCCCGACATTTCGCCGATATGGAAGCGATCTATTCCTACGAAGGCACCGACCACATGCAGATGCTCGTCGTCGGTAAGGAGATTTGCGGCGTTTCGGCTTTTAAATAGCGAGCGTCGCATCCAAAAGTGCGGTCACCGTTTGCCGATGTCGTCCGGCGGTGGAATCCTAGACCGGGAAATCGCGGAAGATCCAGCCTTGTTTTGTGGGCCCGCGAGCACTTTTCGAGCCGCACTTTCATCTCATCGGGAAACGATCGGAACTCGAGCACATGAACGAAACAACAAAATTCTTCGGCCTCTATCGCGGGACCGTAGTCGCTAACATCGATCCGATGCAAAGGGGACGAATCGCGGTCGTCTGTCCGGACATTGGTGGATCGGCGTCCGTTTGGGCAGTACCGTGCTTCCCGATTACGACTGGCCCCCCGGAGCAAGTCGTCGCTCCGCCGATCAATTCCATCGTGTGGCTGCAGTTCGAAGCGGGCGACCCCGATCGTGCGGTTTGGATCGGCTCGCTAAGCGGTGTCGTGTCGTAGACTTTTCTGGTCCGTACGGTCGGCTCATCGTCGCGATGATGTACCGAAATATTCAGACACCGCACCCTCGCTCCGAAAAACGGTTCGCCCACCCGAGCGTATGAACGAGAGTCCCCGATGAAAACGAATAACCGCTTGTCCGCGACGATCCATGCGCTCGTGAATCTGGCGAACCGTCGCGAATCAACTTCGACCGATGCGCTCGCAGCATCGCTGGAGGTTAATCCGGTCGTTCTGCGCCAAACCCTCGGCGGATTGCGCGATGCGGGCCTCGTGCGCGGTGAGCGGGGGAACACCATGTGGTCGCTCGGGCGCGATGCGGCGTCGATGACCGTCGGCGATATCTACGTCGCGCTCGGCGAACCATCGCTCTTCGTCCTACGGAATCGGAGCGATAATCCCGAGTGTCTCGTCGAGCGCGCCGTCGACGAAGCGCTATCGGCTGCGTTCGAGGACGCGCAACGTCAATTAATCGAGCGGCTCGGAGGCGTTTCGCTCGCGAGCCTAT
>JANOMT010000017.1:0-24857 GCA_031420415.1 Vulcanimicrobiota bacterium | reverse complement strand
GTTTTCCATGAACGAGGGACCCGCGAGACGCTCGGCATCGGTGTGATGCGCGGGGTCGCCCTCGATGAGATCGAACGTGTTCTTCTTCGGCGAAACGACGTCCAGCGATTGTGCGATCGGATTCGTGTAGAGGACGTCGAACGGCACCATCTGCACGCTGAATCCATCGGCCGTCAAGCGATCGCGAACGAAATTCGCCGTCGCGATGTCGGCGGGTGTGCCCGCACGATGCGGCACCGATGAAAGTTTTTCTTCGATCGCACTCGCGGCTGCCGCCGAAGGTACGGTCATGAACCGATCTTCCCAAGTGCGCTCGCGAACGACGGCCCGCCCCGCCGGCCAGCCGACGAGTGCGTCGACGTTGGAGCGCGCATCGGGAAGCGAGGTTGTGGGGAACGCGGGCGGTTCATCGGCCGCGCGAATGGGCGCGGCGAGAACGGATACGGCAAGAAGCGATGCGCAGAGAGCGCTCGCAAGTGGCATGGTCATATCCTCGAATTCTCTCGAACATAGTCAGGACACTGCCACGCTGCGGAGCGAGTTTTACGCGGTCAGCACACTCGCGCCGAGATGCCCGTCAACGCGGCGGGCGAGGTGCGACTGCGGGAGTTTCTTCGCGTAGGCGGCAGCGAACTCAAGGTAGGAGTCCACGCCGGTGAGTTCAAAAATCTCAACGGCAACGGTTGCCGCGCGACCAACATAACCGACCCTTTTGAAAACGTCGATGGCATCGAGATTCGACCGAACCGCTCGTTCGACGTTGCCTTCGCTTCTCGAGATAAGGGCATCGGCTTGGCGTTCGCGACCGGTGAACCCCAGGTCTGTCGCATCGCTCTGAAACGGGTTAAGCTTCTTCTTACATTCGCCAAATAAGTTTAAGAGTTTGCGTGCTTCAACCGAATCTCGGACCGCCAAGTTTTCCGCCATGGAAAGCAAAGCAAAAATTTCTGCTGAAGAAACATCAGACCAATCGACCTGGCGCGTAAGTTCTAGCGCAAAATCGGATTCCTCGCGCGCAAAAACCAGCTCGTTCAGTTCATACGCAAGTGACGAGCGATCGATGAGCGCTTTAATTTTCGAAGCGCGGCTGGGTGCGATCTCTGAAGACCGACGGAATTCGCGAAGTGCGCCGATATGATCGCCACGCATGGAGGCGCACAAACCAATTTTTCGGCGAATTTCGAATTCTTGTTCCCGACACGCTTCTGGAAAATTCATGATAGCCACCCGATCCCGGGCATACTCATAAACGCCCTCGACATCTCGATCAGCGGCGATGATTGCGAGATTGCTCAGCATCTGAGTTTCGATGTAATGATCGAGTGTCTCAGCCTTGTCTAACTCCGCAAATGCGAGGTAGATGAAGTTAGCCTGTTCCGCGAATCGATTCTCCCTCGCAGCTATGTGCCCTAGAAGGTCATACCCACGAGCGCGAGTTTCTTCGAGGCTATGGGTCGTCGCAGAGATCGGCCTCCATGGCGATTCATTGGACGCAAGGCTCAGCAGGCTATAAAGCGTTCTCGACGCGCATTCCAGTGAACCACCTACGTAAAAATGAAACGCCGTCGCAAATTCAACCTCAGCTTCAGCGACGATTGATCCGCTAGAACACGCGTAGGTTCTCCCGGCTGTAAGCTGGTCAACGACGGAGTTCGTAGTACGAAGGGCGATCTGGGCAAGCGACAGCAACGTAAGCGCCTCTGCAGCTTCGCTGCTCGAGAGGCTTTCGAGTTGTACTGATGTAGCTTCCCCAACCGCGAGATCGAACAGACCCAAGCGAATGAGGGCTCGTGCCCTCAATAACGATGCTTTTGCATCTCCGTTTCCGGCCAGGCGCTGAATGGTCGTATCGTAATCAGCCTGCCGAAATGCTAAGAGGGCGCTGTCAAACGTATCGCCGCGTGGCCGTAACTGTCTAACCGTAGTGCCGACCAACAGATGCTCCAAAGAAACAAACGTACAACCAACGTCGTAGGTCGTTTTCGGCACTCAGCCTCGATACGACCTCCTGGGGCTCCTAAGGACGCGGGGCTTAGGGGCTACTTGAAGATGATCGCTCCGCCTTCCATGACATGCATGGCAGCATGGCCCATCGTGGTGAACGCCGTTGCGATCGAGGCCCAATTGAAATGCGAGAGGGCTGCGAAGGAAAAGTTCATTGCAAGGTGCGTCATGAGCATCTCTTTCAGTAGAACCTGTTTGTTAGGAACAGGATTGGTAGGTTAACGATATAGCAAGTGATTGCTATCACACTATGAGCCCTTCGGCTATAATGCGATAGTGACGGTGCCATAGGTCCTAATACCCGGTCCCTTCGTCTGTTCCCGCCGTCACACTTGATGTGTGAAAGGGCTTACCTGCATATCCAAAAACGCAGGTTATTCCTCGCGCGCTACATCACCAATTGTAAAGTTTTGGAACTGCTCCCCGAAAAATGAAAAGTCAAATCCCCGCGTACCACTCGTAGCCCTGGTCTTCCCAGTAGCCACCGTTGCCGCCGAAGATCGGCTTGAACGTCGAGGCGAGTTCGATCCGCTGGACCCATTTCGTGCTTTTGTACGCGAGCTGCGTGGGGATACGAAGCCGAACAGGGCCGCCGTGGTCGGCGTCGATCGGCTTGCCGTTGAGATCGAGGGCGAGCTGCGTTTGCGGATGCGCCGCCTGCGAGAGGTCGATGCTGCCGTAAAACTGCTGGCCGCCCGAATCGCGATCGAACGAATAGAACATCACGTAGCGCGCCTCAGGTTTGGGTCGAACGACATGAAGTATGTCCGCGAGAGGCACACCGCGCCATTTCCCGACGACGCTCCACCCCTCGACGCAATCGTGACGCGTAATCTCCTCGAGATTTGCGAGCGCCCGCAATGCCGCCAGGTCGAAGGTCTGCGGCCGCTCGACGAGCCCCCCGATCGGAAGCCGATAGCCGGCAAACCGGCCCTGCACGAGCTCCCGATACTGAGGGATGCTCGGCGTATCGTCACCGTTGGTCGGGAAGACGCGTGTGATGTCCGCCTCCCTATAGAGCTTCGCTCGACCGTGCGTCCCGATCACGGCGGCGTCGAGGTTCTCCGCGATCTTGAGCACCGAATGAACCTGCGGCGCATCGTTGAGCGCGTTCGTCAGTTTCGCGCAACCACCAAGCGCTGCGGCCAAACCCGTCGCGACAAAGAGCTTGCGGTTCACGGACCCGTTCCTTCGTTCTTACCGAGGCGATACGTCCCAAGCGTCATGGCACGCATATTGTTGATCACGCCCGTCCCGAGGACCAGGCCGACGTGCCCGATCGTGAATCCGATCAGGCCGATCATCGCGACAAAATGCCACGTCCGCGCGAATTGGCGACCGCCGAGAAGGTTCGTGAGCGGTGCTGCGATCGCATCGACGCCGGGCGAAAGCGCGAGGCCCGTGAGGATCACGAACGGCACGAGCCCGAAGAGAATGAGCGTATAGCCCGCTTTTTGCAGCGGATTGTACTTGCCGTGAACCGGTGGATCTTTGCGCAATCCCAAGTAGAAGAGCTGCATCGGCAGCATCTTCGGAAAATCCGACGGGCGCACGACGATGAGCGGAATTTCTTTGCGCAACGCGCCGAAGAAAAGATAGATCGTGCCCGCAATCGTGAGCACCCATCCGAAAAAAAGATGCCAGCGGCGCCCATCGGCGAGATCCTGATAGCCCGGGAACGTCGACCAACCAGGGAACGCGCGTTCGGATTCGCCCCCCTGGCCGTTATCGGTGACACCGAGGACATGTGTCGTATCGAAATGCCATCCGAAGATCTGCGTGGTGCCGTGCGTCGTGCCGAGTAAGGTCTCGCTACCGATCGCAAAAATACGATGCGCGGGAGAGCTAAGGTCGCTTGCGTCGAGGTACGGCGCGGCGTTAAAAATTTCGAGCCCGCTCATCACGAGCACGAGCATCGCGAGCGCGCCGGCCCAGTGCGTGAGCCGCGTTGCGATCGAGTGGCGTTTCACGACCGTGCCAGGCGTTGTGGCCGGTGTCGCTGCGCGCGCCGGTGGGGTGCCTGCCGTTGCGTTCATTTCCTTCATGCTAACACGGTCGCGATACCGACGGGCTGTAAGGGAGCCGACAGTCGGACGCCAATAGCGCGGAGATGCAATGCACCCGCCTCGTCGTTCGCCACGACGGCGCTCTCGCGTACGTCACCCTCGCGCGACCCGAGGTGCGCAACGCCTTCGATGCAACGATGATCGCCGAGCTGACCGCCGCGTTCGAAGAACTCGGCCGCGACGTCGAGATTCGCGCGATCGTGCTTGAAGGCGAGGGCTCCGCGTTTTGCGGCGGCGCCGACATCAATTGGATGCGCGCGTCGCTCGATCTCGATGAAGAGGCCAATCGCGAAGATGCACGCGCGTTATCGCGCATGTTCCGCACGATCGATCGCGTGCCCAAGGCCGTCGTCGCGCGCGTCCATGGCGCGGCGCTCGGCGGCGGCGCGGGACTCGTCGCCGTCTGCGATATCGCGATCGCTTCGGCGGATACGCGATTCGGCTTCACCGAAACCAAACTTGGGATCCTACCTGCGGTCATCTCGCCATTTGTGCTCGCGAAGATCGGCACGTCGCACGCGCGCGCACTCGCGCTTACGGGCGAGCGTTTCGATGCCGCACGCGCGATGCACGTCGGGCTCGTCCACGAGGTCGTCGCGAGCGAACCCGAACTCGATGCAGCCGTCGCGCGCGTCGTGCGCGAACTCACGACCGCGAGCCCGACCGCGATCGCCGCGACGAAAGCGCTCTTCGCACACGTCGCCGCAAGCACGTACGACGATACGCTCGAAATGACCGCACGCGCGATCGCCGCGCAGCGTACGAGCGCCGAAGGCCAGGACGGCCTGCGCGCGTTTCTCGAAAAGCGCTCCCCCGCGTGGGTGCGCTGATGACGCGTATCCGGCGTGTCCTCATCGCCAATCGCGGTGAGATCGCCGTGCGCATCGCGCGCGGTGCGCGTGCGAGCGGCATCGTTCCGCTCGGCATTTACTCCGATGCCGACGCTGGCGCGATGCACGTCGATGTGATGGACGATGCCATGCGCATCGGCCCGGGACCGGCGACCGAATCGTATCTTTCGATCGATCGCGTGCTCGCGGCCGCGCGCGCCCTCGGGGCCGATGCCGTGCATCCGGGTTACGGATTTCTCTCCGAACGCGCGACGTTTGCCGCCGCCGTGCGTGACGCGGGCCTCACCTTCGTTGGGCCCACGCCCGAAGCGATTGCGGCGATGGGCGACAAAACCGAAGCGAAACGCCGCGCGCGCGCGCACGACGTGCCCGTGGTCCCTGGGTACGACGGTGATGATCTCTCGCTTGCAACGCTCCGCGCCGAAGCCGCGCGCATCGGTACGCCGCTGCTCGTGAAAGCGAGTGCTGGTGGTGGCGGCCGGGGGATGCGCGTCGTGGCCGATCTCGCCACGTTCGATGACGCACTCGACGCCGCGCGACGCGAAGCGCTCGCAGCGTTCGGCGACGATCGTGTGCTCCTCGAACGCTACGTCGCGCGTCCACGGCATATCGAATTTCAAATCGTGGCCGACGTCTTCGGAACGACGCTGCATTTGGGCGAACGTGAATGCTCGATTCAACGTCGTCATCAAAAAATCGTCGAAGAAGCCCCCTCGACCGCCCTCGACGATGCGCTTCGCGAACGCATGGGCGATGCCGCGATTCGTGTCGCGAAATCCGTGGCCTACACGAACGCCGGAACGGTCGAATTCTTGCTCGACGAAGATGGGGCGTTCTATTTTCTGGAGATGAACGCACGTCTGCAAGTCGAGCATCCCGTCACCGAATTCGTTCACGGTCTCGATCTCGTACGCTTGCAATTCGCACTCGCTGCGGGCGAGCCGTTGCCGTTCGCACAGACCGACGTGCGCGCGCGCGGATGGGCGATCGAAGTGCGCGTCAATGCCGAAGACCCCGCAACAGGATACTTGCCGGCGATCGGGGCGCTCTCGGCATTCGACGTGCCCGTGCACGATGGAATACGCGTCGATACCGGCGTCGGGGCGGGGAGCGACGTCTCGATCTATTACGATTCGATGCTCGCTAAGATCATCGCGTACGCGCCGACGCGAATCGAGGCGATCGATCGACTCGCGGGTACCCTCGCGCGGACACAGATCGCGGGCGTGCCGACAAATGTGTCGCTCGCACGCGCGATCCTCGCCGACGACGCATTTCGTTCCGGCGCGACGACCACAGCGTTCCTCGGCGATCGTCCCGAGTTGCTCGCGCCGCGTGATTTGCGCGCGCCAAACGATGCACTCGCGCTCGCGTTCGGCGCGCTCGTAGCGACGCAACGGGCGTGGCGTATCGGAAGCGTCGGCATCGCCGTGGCGCTCGTCGACGGTGCCCATCTCGCGCATGCGACGGCATCCCGAACGGGTGACGGTCGCACGTGGTCGATTCGCGGTGACGTCGCCTTCGATGGCACGATCGACGTCGCAAACGGACACGTCGTGCTCGCATCCGCGATGCGACGCATCGCGGGTCGCGTCCACATCGCGACGTCGTCGGTCGAGGTCGATCTTGCGGGCGAACGATACGCATTCGCCCTCGCTCCGCCACCCGCGCTCGATCGCGCACACGATGCGCGCGTGACGAGTGCCGGTGCCGTTCTGTCGCCGATGCCGGGGAAAATTCTCGACGTCGTCGTCGCGGTCGGTGATTCCGTTCTCGCGCGCGATCTGCTCGTCGTGCTCGAAGCGATGAAGATGGAGCATCGCATCGAAGCAACCCATGCGGGGATCGTCCGTCGCATCGCGGTCGTTCCGGGCGAACTCGTTGCCGGCGGCGCGACCCTCGTCGAACTCGCCACACACGTCGATTCCGAAAGCACGGTTGGCACGCCATGAGCGCACTCTCACTTACCGAACTTCCCGACCGCGTCAAAATCGTCGAGATGGGGCCACGCGACGGCCTGCAAAACGAAACCAATGTCGTGAGCACCGCCGACAAAGTGCGCTTCATCGATCTCTTGAGCGCGAGCGGACTCGCGGCGATCGAAACGACCTCATTCGTGCGGCCGAGCGCGATTCCGCAACTCGACGATGCGGAAGCCGTGATGGCTGCTATCGCGCGCCGACCCGGCGTAACGTATCTCGCGCTGACGCCGAACACGCGTGGCCTCGATCGCGCGCGCAGTGCCGGCATGCGCGCCGTCGCCGTCTTTACTGCGGCTTCGGAATCATTCACCAAACGCAACATCAACATGACCATCGACGAATCGATCAAAACGTTCGCGACGGTCGTGCGCGACGCGCGTCGCGAAGGCATGTGGGTGCGCGCGTACGTTTCGACGGCGTTCGGTTGCCCCTACGAAGGTGACGTCTCCGTCGAAGCGGTCGTGCGCGTTGCGAGTGCGCTCGCCGAACTCGGCGTCGACGAGATCTCGATCGGCGATACGATCGGCGTTGCGACGCCGCGCGACGTCGTCGAGGTCGCGGGTGCGTTGCAGGCGCATATGCCCGTCGAACGACTCGCGATGCACTTCCACGATACACGCGGCACCGCACTCGCCAATGTCGTCGCGGCCTTGCAGATGAAGATCTCGATCTTCGATTCATCGGCAGGCGGCCTCGGCGGCTGTCCGTACGCGCCGGGAGCGACGGGAAATCTCGCGACGGAAGATCTGCTCTACATGCTCGACGGCATGGGCATCGAGACCGGCGTCTCACTCGACGGCGTGCGTGCCGCGTCGCGTTTCCTCGCCGGTGCCATCGGCCGCGAACCCGTCTCGCGGGCCTATCGCGCGCTCGAAGCCGCAGCCGCGCGAGCGTGAACGGCGACCGTTTCCCCGCCGTCATGGCCGCGCGCGCGCACGGCCGCATCCTCGCCGATAACGCTGCGGGCGCACAACTCCCCGACGTGACGCTCGAACGCATGCAGCGCTATCTCACGTACGATTACGCACAAAAAGGCGGGATCTTCGCACGTACGCGTGCGACCAGCGATCTCGTCGCAGAGGCGAAGGTCGAGTTTGCCGCGCTCGTCGATGTGCCCGTCGCTCGCGTCGGCATCGGCCTCAACGCAACCTCGCTTGCAATGAATTTCGCGCGCCTGCTCGCGAGCACGATCGAACGCGGCGATCGTATCGTGGTGACGGCCGCCGATCACGAAGCCAACGTCGCGCCGTGGCTATGGTTGCGTCGATTCGGGGCACAAGTCGACGTGGTTCCCGTCGACGCGCATGGCGATCTCGATGAGGCGAAGTACGCGGCGTATCTCGCGCGCGGTCCGCGCCTCGTCGCACTGCCCTGGGCATCCAACGCGACGGGAACCGTTTTCGATGTCGCGCGGCTCGCGCGCGATGCGAAGGCCGCACGTGCGATCGTCGTCGTGGACGGCGTCCAGGCGTTTCCGCATTTCGCGGTGACCATCGATCCCGCGATCGATTTTATCTTCTTCTCCGCATACAAAATGTACGCACCGCATCTCGGATTTTGGGTTGCGAGTGAATTCGCATTCGAGCGCTACGTCCGCGCCGACGACGACCACGTTCCCGGTGGTGATGCGCGTTACTGGACGCTCGAAGTCGGCACGCAGAGTCACGAAGCGCTTGCGGGCTGGCTCGGAACGATGGCGTACTTTCGCGATATCGCCGCAACACCGCGCCTCGCACTCGAGATCGTCGCCAAGCACGAATTCGAACTCTCGCGATACGCGCGCGATGGCTTCGCACTTCGCGCACCGCACGTCAAACTCTACGGTCGGCCGACGCACCTCGCGCGGCTACCCGTCTTCGCATTCAACGTGCCCGGTATCGCGACCGACGAACTCGCCGAACGTTTCGATGTCGCGCAGATCGAAGGGCGCAGCGGCGATTATTACGCGCCACGTCTCATGCAGGCGCTCGCGCCCGAAGCGCAGGGACGTGCCGTGCGTTTGAGTTTCGCACAATACAATACGACCGATGAAATCGATCGCTGCTTCGATGTCATCGATGCCGTGCTCGGCCGAACGCGCGGCGACGACGAGAGCGAAGCCGTAGGCAACCTCGAAGCGACCGACGTCTCGCCGGTCATCGCGACGTGAGTGACGTCGATCCGAGCACGACGCGCCAAGCTTACCTTGGGCTGGCGCTCGAGGCGGCCGATCGCTTTACCGGTCTCGCGGCAGCATACGATCGTTTTCGTCCGCGCTATCCCGCACGCGCGATCGAAGCGTTGCTCGCGGGCCTCGAGCCCGAAGCCGACGTCGTCGACGTCGGAGCGGGAACGGGCATATCATCGCGAGCGCTGATGCGTAGCGGTGCGCGCGTGATCGCGATCGAGCCGAACGACGAGATGCGCGCGATCGCGGCATCCCGCGGCGTCGATGTACGCCCGGGACGAGCGAACGCAACGGGCCTTCCATCGACGAGCGCCGATCTCGTAACGGCATTTCAGGCATTTCATTGGTTTACCAACCGCAATGCCCTCGATGAATTCGCTCGGCTCCTTCGTTCCACTGGGCGCGTCGGGCTCGTTTGGAACGAACGCGACACGAAGAACGATGCCTTTACGCGCGAGGTCCGCGCGATCGAACAGCGCTACCCAGGAGATTCGCCGATTGTGGGCGCCAATTTCCACAACGACGCGCTCGTCGACCTCTTGAACGACGCCGGCTTCTCACGCGTTCGCGTGCTCCAATTTCCAAACGACCAACGCCTCGATCGGATCGGCCTCATCGGCCGCGTTCGGAGCGCATCATACGCTCCACGCGGTGGGCCCAATCTCGACGCGACGATCCGCGAGCTCGACGCGCTCATCGAACGGTTCGCCGACAACAGCGGCCACGTCACCATGCACTATCGCACCGACGTCATCATCGGAGAACGCTAATCTCATACGACGCTTCCGCCACACCCACGCTCGCGATTCGCTTCGGCACGTTGCACGATCATCTCGGCGAACCCAAACGCAATGGCGTTATGCTCGTTGCGGGGGAGCGCATCACGCACGTGGGCGATGGCGCGACGGTGATCCCCACGGGTGTGCGCACGATCGAGGCACCGTGCGTCGTACCCGGGCTCATCAACGCGCACGTCCATCTCGAGATGAGCGGCGAAGCGCAGACGACGAGTGTCTTCGTGCTTACGACGCCGACGCAACGCGCACTCGCATGTGCGGAAAACGCTCGCAAGACCGTGTATAGCGGCGTGACGACGGTGCGCGATCTCGGTAGCACCGAGAATCTCGCGATCGATGTGCGCGACGCCGTCGCAGCCGGTCGCATCCCCGGGCCGACCGTGCTCGCCGCGGGCCGTGCGGTTTGTATGACGGGCGGACACGGCTGGTTCGTCGGCCGTCAAGCCGATGGTGAACTCGACGTGCGCATCGCCGTGCGCGAACAACGTAGAGACGGCGCCGATTGCATAAAATTCATCGCGACGGGCGGCGTGCTCACGAAAGGCGCCGTGCCCGGGATCGAACAGCTCGACGAAGACGAGCTGCGCAGCGGCATCACGGAAGCGCACAAACACGGCATGCGCTGCGCCGCACACGCGATCGGTGCGGGCGGAATTCGCAACGCCTTGCGCGCGGGCATCGATTCGATCGAGCACGGCCATCTCGTCGACGACGAGGGCATCGCGCTCTTCCTCGAACACGACGCGTATCTCGTCCCGACGCTTGCAGCGATTCGATGCATCGTCGAAAGCGGCGAGAACGGGGGTATGCCCGATTTCGTCCTTCGCAAAGCGCGCGATATCGCCGAACATGCCGCGACGAATCTGAAAAAAGCGCTCGCTTCGGGCGTAAAATTTGCGGGCGGATCCGATGCGGGCACGCCATTCAACGCACACGACGCCTACGCATACGAACTCGAACTCATGCAATCGATGCTCGGTATGTCCGCGCGCCAAGCGCTACGGACCGCGACGGTTGCGGGTGCGGATCTCTTGGCGATCGACCGTGGGAAGCTCGGCGTTGGCAACGTGGCCGATCTCGTTCTGCTTCGTTCTGAAATCGACGGCGACGCGCGGCCCTACCGAGCGCCGATCGCGGTCATCAAAGCGGGCGCGATCGTCGGGGCTCTCGCGCTCGCATCGACCTAGCATGAACGTCCGCACCGATCCAACGCCAAGCGCAGAATCGCAACCGTCGATGCTTCGTGGAATGCGACTCGCGATTTTGGCCCCGATATCATGGCCCACGCCACCCCGAGGGTACGGCCCGTGGGAGCAGATCGCGCACGACGTTGCGACCGGGATGGCGCGGCGCGGATGCGATGTAACGCTTTTTGCGTCGGGTAACTCGACGACGCCGGTGCGTATCGCTTCGGTCGTCCCCGTCGGTCTCAACGAAGATCCCGCGCTCAATGGCGATGTGTATGGCGCGCTTCATACCGCGCACTGTTTCGCACGGGCCGCAGAGTTCGATCTGATCCACAACAACTTCGATTGGAAACCGCTCACCTACGCGCTCGCGACCGCGGCGCCGCCGCTCGTCACGACGATCCACGGCTTTTCTGCACCGCCGATTCTTGCGGCCTATTATGCCGCGGCACACCGCAGTTTTTATTGCTCGATCAGCGAGAGCGACCGCGACCCCGGCCTCGATTATCTCGCAACGACCTATAACGGCATCGATCCTGCGGCGTTTACGTTCGTCGAGACGCCGGGGGACTATCTGCTCTTCCTCGGGCGCTTCCATCCCGAAAAAGGCACGCACCTCGCAATCGAGATCGCGCGACGCGCGGGCGTGCGGCTCGTCATCGCGGCGATCCCGCAAGACGAAGCGTACTTCAAAACGATGGTCGCGCCACACATCGACGGCGATCGCGTGCGCTTCGTCGGTGCCGTCGAACGCGATGCACGTGATGCGCTCCTCGGTGGCGCGCTCGCACTCGTTCACATGACGACACGCCCCGAACGCTTCGGGCTCACGATGATCGAAGCGATGGCGTGCGGCACGCCCGTGCTCGGCGCGGACATGGGCTCGATTCCCGAGATCGTCATCGATGGTGAGACGGGCTTCGTCTGCGACTCCGTCGATACGGCCGTCGCTCGCGTCTCGGATCTCGCAGCACTCGATCGACGCGCGTGTCGCCGCCATGTCGAGACGAAGTTTTCACTCGAAGGCATGCTCGATGGATACGAGGCTGCGTACGTCCGTGCGCTAACGTTACGTGTGCCACCGCGACCGAGCGATGTCGCCCTCGCCGCGCGCGATCGCGATTACTGGGATCGGCCGATGGGCTTCACCGATCTGCCGCCCAAACCGCGCACGCTCCGCAGCGGGCCCGGCATCGTCTGGTGAACGCGCGCTAATTCGACCTCGGCGCGCGCCACGATAAGAGACCACGTGCCGTCTCCGCTTTGGCCAGTGCCGCTTCAACATCGTCGCCGAGCACGGTGAAGTGCGCCATCTTGCGCCGCAACGCCGCATGTCGTTTGCCATACACGTGGAGTTTCGTATCGGGATCGGCGAGGAGCTCGTGCACGCCGTCGAGCCGATCGCCCGAGTTCGTGCCGAGAATATTGACCATCACGGCGGCATCGAAGAGCTTCGGCGTAACGAGCGGGAGATCGCAGATCGCGCGAACGTGTGCTTCGTATTGTGAGATCTGCGTCGCATCGAGCGAGTAGTGGCCGCTATTGTGCACGCGCGGCGCGATCTCGTTTACGAAGATCTGATCGGCCATCACGAAAAATTCGATGCAATACGCCCCGATAATGCCGAGCTTCTCGCCGACCGTTACGGCCTGCGATTTCACGCGCGCCGCAATTTCGTCGCTCACGCGTGCGGGAACGATCGTCGTTGCGAGCACGCCATGATCGTGTTGATTTTCCGTGACGGGAAAACTCACGATCGTTCCGTCGCTCCCCCGCGCGCAGATCACGGAGACTTCCAAATCGAATGGCACGAACGATTCGAAAATGAGGACCGCACCGTTTGCCTCGGCGAACGCGGCACGCGCATCGGCCACATCGCGCACGACCCACTGACCCTTGCCGTCGTAGCCACCGCGCGTCGTTTTGACGACTGCCGGAAAACCGATCGTCTCGATCGCACGCTCGAGATCGCTCGCATCGCTCACGCCGGCAAACGGCGCGACCGTACATCCCGCGTCACGCACGAACGTTTTTTCGAGCAAACGATCTTGCGCGATCCGCAGGACGTCGCCGCTTGGGCGAACGAGCCGACCGTCATTTTCGAGCGCGCGCACCGACGCGAGTGGAATATTTTCGAATTCGTACGTGACGACGTCGCAACGCGCGCCGAGTTCGCCGATCGCGCGCAAATCGTCGTAAGCAGCAACGATCTGCTCGTCGGCGACCTGGCCGCAGGGTGAATTCGGCAACGGTTCGAGCGTCACCACACGATAGCCCATGCGTTTGGCTTCGAGCGTGAGCATACGGCCGAGTTGGCCGCCGCCGAGGATGCCGATCGTTTCGATATCGCGCATCGCGATTAAATGCGGATCGCTTCGACGGCGGCTGCGGCTGCGGCAGAGCGGTCGGTCAGGCGCTGAAGTAACGCGTCGTCGGCGATCGCAAGGATGCGCGCTGCGAACAGCGCGGCATTGGTCGCGTTGCCGATCGCCATCGTCGCAACGGGAACACCCGCGGGCATCTGCACGATCGAAAGCAGCGAATCGAGGCCGTCGAGCGTCGCACTGCGGACCGGGACTCCGATGACCGGAAGTTGCGTCTTCGCCGCAGCCATGCCCGGTAAGTGTGCGGCGCCGCCCGCGCCCGCGATGATGACGCGCAGCCCGCGTGCGGCCGCCGTCGATGCATACTCGAAGAGCAGATCCGGCGTGCGATGCGCGGAGACCACGCGCATTTCGTGTACGACGAGCAGTTCGGCGAGGGTCGTGGATGCGGCGCGCATCGTCTCCAAATCCGAAACGCTGCCCATGATGATGCCGACGCGGGGTTGCTCCATGGATACGAGATTCGCGCGGCTCGTGAATGCGACCTCGACCGGCGCCGAACTGCAAGGAGCGCACGCACGAACGGGGCAACCCCCGCACGGTGAACGAGCGTCGCGTTGCCATCATCACCGGAGCGTCGTCCGGCATCGGCCGCGCCCTCACCGAACGCGCGGTGCGCGCCGGATGGGACGTCTACGCGGTGGGGCGCCGCGCCGAGCGGCTCGAGGCGCTCGCGGCGCTTCTCGCTACCGCGACAGGTCGCATCGAAACGCTCGCCCTCGATCTGCGCGAGCCCGGTGCCGCGCGCCGGATCGTTCGTGCGACGCTCGAAACCTTCGGCCGCATCGACGTGCTGGTCAATTGCGCGGGCGGCACCGCTGTGGGCCGCATCACCGAACAAAACGATGAAGCCCTGTACGAACAGATGGAAACGCATGTCATCGTGCCGCTCGCGCTCGCACGCGAAGCGATGCCGGCGCTGCGTGCGTCGCGGGGCCTCGTCATCTTCTTCGGAAGCGGCGTCGCCCGCATTCCTGTTGGGACCCTCGGTGCCTATCCGCCCGCGAAAGCTGCCGTACGAAACCTTTCCCGCGTCGCGCGAAACGAACTCGCGAACGACGGCGTAGCCGTAACGTACGTCGATCCCGGTGCCGTCGCGACGGAGTTCATGACGCGCGTCGGATTCGCGGGCCCTCCCGCCTCGATCGCCGCGTCGCCCTACGATGTCGCGCGTGCCGTTTTCGCGGCATTCACGACACGCGCGCCGATCGTCAATGCGGTTCCGTGGCAGACGCTGTTCGTCGCCATCGGTGAGGCGCTGCCGAGACTCGCCGATTTTCTTTTGACGCGCGCACCGGGTCTCGTTGGCGGCGATCCGATGTTGCCACGCATTCCGGAGAAGATGGCGCTCCCGACACCGATGCAGGCGTCGCTCGTCGACACGGCATCCGAGCCCGAAACGGAAGGAACGGAAATCGCCGAACTCGGTCCGACCGAGATTGCCGAGCCCGCGGCAGAGTTGATACCGGTGTCGATTCCGGAGCCGCAGCCGGAGCCCGTCGTTCTCGCCGAAGCACCGCCGGCGGCCGAGGCCGCCTCAGCTGCGATCGATGCTTTCCTCTTCGGTGCGCCGACACTCGTTCATGACGCCCCAATCGCGCTTCCGAACGCGACGTTCGTCGGGGCGCTCGAGCCTCATGCGGCGCGGATGAAAAAACTTAATCTCCGAATCAAATTCTTGCGCGAATTGCTCGTTCCCGATGCGACGCTCGATCTCGGATACGTCGCGATGAGATGGGCGGGTATGCCGAACAAAAACGAACGCGGCCTCACCGCAGAGGTCCTCGACGCACTCGTTCGCGCGGGGTATCTCGATCCGATCGGCCATGAAAAATATCGCGTGTTACGCGAAGCCGAGCCCGAGCCGATCGGCTAACGCGCGGTACCCGTGGTGCGTCGACGAAAGCGACCGATCGCCATCGCGATGAAGAACGCCATCGTCGCGAGCAAAACGATCGTCGCACCGCTCGCGGCCTGCAAATAGTACGAAGCGTACAGACCCACCACGGCGGAAATCGCACCGATCGTCGCCGAAAGCCAGAGCATCGTCGTGAACCGTCGCGTGAGTTGAAATGCAGTCGCCGCCGGAGTAACCAAAAGCGCTGCGACGAGTACGATGCCCACCGCCTCGAGCGAGATGATGATCGTGAGCGCGAGCAGCACCAAAAGCGCGTAATCGACGAAAGCGGCGTTGATGCCGCTCGCTTCGGCGACGACGGGATCGAACGACGTATAGAGGAGCGCGCGGTACAGAAACGCGAGCGAAACGGTAACGACGGCCGCGAGAGTGAGAATGAGCACGAGATCGCCGCGTGAGACGCCGAGGATATTGCCGAAGAGAAAACTCGAAAGGTCGACGTTGTAGCGCGGCGCGCGACTCATAAGAAAAACGCCGAGTGCGAAAGCTCCTGTGAAGAGCACGCCGATCGCCGTATCGAGTGAGACTTTGCCGCGTCGATTCACGAAGCCGATACCGAGAGCCGTAAGGACCGCGACGACGATCGCGCCCGCATAATAGTCGATGCCGCGCAGATAGGCGACGACGATCCCCGCAAACGATGCGTGCGCGATACCGTCGCCGATGAATGCAAGCTTCCGCAGCACCACATACGTGCCGATCGTCGAGCACAGCGTTCCGACGACGAGCGCCGCGACGAACGCGCGTTGCATATATTCGTATTGAAATGGCGCGAGCAGAAAATCCACTAGGCGTGCGCATCTTCCACGAGATCGAGGCGTGCGTGACCGTGCACGTGCGCGTGCTCGCGAATGCCCGCGTAAGCGCCGGAATTGAGGACCGTCTCCGGATCGCCCTCGGCGAGGACGCGCCGATCGACGACGGCGAGTCGATCGAACCATTCGCTCGCGCGATCGAGATCGTGCGTCGTCATGAGCACGGGAAGCCCGCTCGCGACGAGGCCGCGCACGACTTCCCGCAAGCTCTCTTCGGTCTGTGCGTCGACGCCCGTCGTCGGTTCGTCAAGGAGCAAGAGCTTCGGTTCTTGGGCGATCGCACGCGCGACGAACGCGCGCTGTTGTTGTCCGCCGGAGAGTTGCGAGATATGGCGATCGCGCAAGTCTCCCAGATTCAGGGCTTCGATTGCATGATCGACGGCAGCGCGATCGGCTTTCGAAAAACGTGCGAGCGGCCATAAGCGCGGATAGCGTCCCATCGCAACGACATCGGCCACGCTTGCGGGAAAACTCCAATCGACCGCTTCGATCTGCGGCACGTAGGCGATGCTTCCGGGCGCGAGCGTCCGAGGCGCCACGCCAAAGACTTCGACCGTCCCCGCGCTCGGAGCGACGAGACCCGCAATCGTTTTAAGAAGTGTCGATTTTCCCGAGCCGTTGGGGCCAACGATGCCGAGTGCCATCCCGCTTGCAAGATCGAGATCGATACGATCGAGCGCGACGACGCGATCGTATCGAACGATAAGTCCACGAATGGAGACCGCGACGTTCACGCGTGCGACCCACCGAGGGCCGTGACGATCGTCTCCGTATCGAAACGCAGCATACTTTCATAATCCGTGACGCGGGGATCGCTGCCGATCGAATCGTCATAAAGATTTTCAACGGTCGCGATATCCGCGCTCTGCGCGAGCGTGCGCACGAGTTTGGGATTGTATTCCGGCTCGGCAAATACGGCGCGAACGTGATTGGCGCGCGCGAGTCCGACGAGATCGTTCACATATTTCGGGTTGGGTTCTTGCCCGGGAGAGAGTTCGAGCGCACCGATCGTGCGCAGCCCGAAACGATCGTCGTAATATTGCCAGGCGTTGTGAAAGACGATCATCGACCGCGACCCGACGGGAATCGTCGCGATTCGCGCGGCGATCTGCGCTTCGAGTTTTACGAGCTTCGCATCGTAGATTGCGGCGTTGCGTTCGTACGTCGCCTTTCCGGCGGGATCGCGCGCGACGAGTGCGCGTTCGATCGCGCGCACATATCCACGCGCGAGCTCGGGATCCATCCAGAGATGCGGGTTACCCGCCTTCGAGGCGAGACCATCGGTCGCGATAACCGTCGTCAAGCGATCGTTTTTCGCGTTGTCGATCGTTCGCGCGAGCCACGTTTCGAGGCCGAGCCCATTTTCAATGAGGATATCGGCTGCGTGGACTCGTTCGATATCGGCTGGGGTCGGTTGGAACTCTTCAGGCGACGCGCCGACCGGAACGAGCGTCGCGACGTCGGCGCGTTCGCCCGCAACCGCTTTCGCGAACGAAACGAAAGTCGAGATGGTCACGAGCACGCGCAGCCGCGATGGAGTCGTCGCCGTCGTCTCCGGGTGCGTCGCATGCGAACAAGCGCTAGAGACGAGCGTAGACGCCACGAAAACCGCTGCTGCGATCCTCGATCGGCCCAATTTGCAAATGATTCCCATCTCGTTTTTGATATGCGTGGGGGTGGGTAGTAGCACCTTGCGCTACTCTCGGTACCAATCTGGAGGGACGCGCTTTGCGTTACTCGCGTAGTCAATGATTACGCATTACCGTAGTCGCCCATGAAAGTCTGGATGCTGCCTCGTCTCAGTGCAATCGCGATATTCGCGATCGTCGTGCTTTTTTCGGCCAAAGGCGTGAATGCGCATCCGTTGGGTAACTTCACGATCAATCATCTGACGAAATTGTCAATAGAACGTGACACCGTTCGCGTGCACTACGTGCTCGATATGGCTGAAATTCCGACGTTTCAAGCTCTCGGTGCCCAAAGTGCATCGCAGTCGCAAACTCAACGCGTCGATGCATACGCGAAAAGTCTCGCACCCATGCTGCTCTCGGAATTGCAGCTCGAAGTTGGCGGTACACGCGCCTCACTCGTTCTCGATGGCACGCGTGCGACGACGCGGCCGGGGGCAGGTCAGCTACCAACGTTATATGTCGTCCTCGATGCGCACGGCGCGATGCCGTCAGCAAACGCAGCGATCGCTTTTTCCGACAAAACATTTGCCGATCGCCTCGGCTGGCACGACATCGTCGTTGCGCCGGCATCGGAGCCGACGCGCGAGCTCACCGCGTACCCGAGCGCCCTGATCGGTTCGCCACGTGCTACGACTGCAGTCGATATCTCCCGCGATCCGCTGGGGCACGTCGTCGTCCACGCAACGACCGCGTCCCAAACTCCGGCGAGCGGCGTTCCCGCACCGTCACAATTGCGATCGAACCAGCTCTCCGACATGCTCGCTCGCGGCACGAGTGACTGGGGATTCGTCGCGTTGACGTTCCTCGTCGCGATCGTACTTGGCGCCCTCCACGCACTCGAACCCGGCCACGGAAAGACGCTCCTTGCAATCTCGCTCGTCGGTGCACGAGCGACCGTTAAACAAGCGACGATCCTCGCAACTGCGCTTACGGTCGCGCACACGATCGGCGTGCTCGCGCTCGGCGTTGCGATCAATCTCTTTAAGGGATACTTCGTTCCCGAAACGATCTACCCGTGGATCACGCTGATCTCGGGCATCGTCATCGCCGTGATCGGCGCGCGCGCGGTGCAGCGCCAAATGCGCATGCGCAACGCGACCGCGGTTTTGGCTAGCGGTCACGCTAATGGAGCGCCGCATACGCACGATCATGCCGTTGGCCAGGATCACGCGCACGGCCACGATCACGATCACGGTCACGACCACACAAATCTCGACGATCTCGCCCACGCACGCGCGCACGCGATTCCCGGCAACGCGCCGCTGACATTTGGCGGTACCGTATGGGCCGCGATGAGTGGTGGCGTCGCGCCGTGTCCGGCCGCGCTCGTCGTCTTACTCGCCGCAGTCGCGCTCAACCAGGTAGCCTACGGCATCTTCGTGATCGTCGCGTTTAGTTTCGGACTCGCAGCGACGCTGACGGGTTTGGGAATCGCCGTCGTGCGCGGTGCGACGTGGTTGCAGGGTCGTCCGCAATTCGAACGCTTCGTCACCGTCGGCCCGCTCGTCTCGGCAATCGTCATCGCGACGATCGGTGCGATCATGGTCGGCCAAGGGTTCGCCCAAAAGGGCATCAATTTTTCACCACTACTCGTGAGCGCAGTCGTCGCATTAGCGATCGCAGCGTTTGCCTTCCTCCGTTCCCCCGTTCGGCACCGGGCCGAAGCGACATAAGATCGCGACTCCCCTACACGTATCCGCAGAGCAATCCATGAGGAGAACCACTCGATGAATCTTAAAAAGATTCTCGGCACGGTGACGGCGGCGATCGCCCTCACTTCGGCCGCGGTCCTCTACACGACACACGCCGTGAAGAGTTCCGACCACCAAGACACTTACAATCTCGCGAAATCTGTCGGCCACAACACGTCCGCCGACATTAGCGATGTTTTCGTGTTCCCCGCAACGGATCCGAACAACGTCGTCTTCGCGATGGACGTCTCGCCGCTCACCCCAATGGGCATGGGCACCTCGACCTTCTTCGATCCCACGCTTATGTGGCAGTTTAAGATCTCGCACCAGGCGTCGGGCGTCGAAGATCAGGTCATCCAGTTCGGTGTTACTGGCACGGATGCAAACCAGACGATCACGATGTACGGTCCGTCGGCTCCGAACGAAATCGGCACGAACAACACGTTCGTCTCACTCAATCAAGGCCACTTCGGCTACAACAACACGCTGGGAACGCTCGCAAACGGAACGATCAAAGTCTTTGCCGGTCCGCGTGCCGATCCGTTCGCATTCGACCTCTTTCAGTTCTTTAAGATTCTCCCCGATCGCTCATACTCCGCACACACGAGCCAGAGCGATGTCGGCGCGGGTAACACGCTCGGAACCGCAACTCCGACATTTAACGGATTCGGATCGACCGATACTTCGGGCCCAGGGGCTGGCAATTATGCGTGTAGCACGGCTATGTCGCAGAACGCCCTGGGCGATGGAAATTACAACGTCCTATCGTTCGTCGTCGAATTGCCGAAATCGCTGATCACGACGGGCTTCAGCAGCTCGACAATTCACGTTTGGGCGACGACGAGCTCGTCGACCACGAATAGCTAGGAGCGACGAAATGATGAAATTTGCAAAAACCGTCCTTACGGTTGCGGCACTCGGATTCGGTATCGCGGGATGTAGCAGCAACGGCGGCACCGTTCGCCTCACGCCCCAGCCTCCGATCAACCCTGGCGGCGCGCCCCTATCGTACACGCAGATCGAGCGCCTCTCGCGCCCGGCCGTGAAAGAAGTCTTCGAGCGTTTTGTCGATCACCAGATCTCAAACGCAGCGGAACCCTACAACGATCCCACGCTCAAGTCGGCGATCCACGACGTGACGATCGCACTCGGCCGCTCGGAGCAAACGGCGGGCTTCTTGCAAGCCGTGCTCTACCCCGACCAGTACAGCGTCGACCTGTCGCAATCTGGACGAGCGTCATATCTCGGCGTCGAATCTGGCGGCTTCACGGGCGGCAAATACGGCGGCCGCGATATCAACGATCCCATCATCGATATTTCGCTGGGCGCGATATTCGGAAACACGGCTGCCAAGTTGACAGCCGGGTCGGCGAACCCAATCCCCGACGACAACAAAGAAAACAACTGCCTGACGACCCAGCACGTCCCGGTTTCTTCACGCCAGGGGAACACCGGCACGTTCCCATACCTCTCGCTCCCTTACTAGGACCGATTGCGCGCCCCTCGGCTTCGGCCGAAGGGCGCACTTTTTTTCTACCGATGAATCGACTTCGCACCCTCATCACGCTCGTCACGGTCGCGCTCGCGCTGGTCGCGATAGCGCTTTGGCCGACTTACGTGGATCGCTCGACGCAGGCCGCGCGCGCGTCCTCGCTACCGACGATGGCCCCCGTGACCAAAGATTATTTGCTCCGACCAAAACTTGTCGCGTTTTGGGAAAGCACCGTCCACAAGCACCACCGCGACGACTTTTTAAGCCCGCGTCAGCTGAGCGGCCAATATCTGCAGCGTTATCGCGAGAACGGCGATATCGACGACGTGTTGCGCTCGATCGCGATGGCGAATCTTTCGCTCAAAGAGATGCCGCGCGGCAACGTAGCCGCACGCATGGAGCTCGCCTCCGCAGATCTGACGCTGCACAAATTTAAAGAAGCACTCGCCGTGACGAAGCAAGTCGAACTATTCGTGCCCGCAGATAACGAAATGCGCATCCGCGAGGCATCACTCGATCTCGAACTCGGCGACTACGCGAACGCGCGCCGTATCATCGACGCGCTCCCGCCCGCGCAACGCTTCGACGTTACGCGCGATACGCTGCTCGTGCGCTGGCATGAATTGACTGGCCACCTTCGGACGGCGCGCCTAGACATGGAACGGCCGACGGCGCTCGCGAATAGCCAGTTCGATGCGCCTGCTCAGTCTCGCGCGTGGTTCTTCTTCCGCTCGGGTGAGCTCGCGTTTGAAGCCGGCGACAACGACGGCGCGATCGCATTCGAAAAGAAAGCGCTCGAAGTTTTCCCACACTTCGCCGATGCGTATCGTGCGGAAGCGCGTTTCGAATGCGCGATTAAGGCCTGGCAAGCGTGCTTGGCGAGCGCGAAAGCGTCGGCCGATATCGTGCCATACCCCGAGACGCTCGGCTACGTTGAAGACGCGCAGCGCGCGCTCGGCGATGAGGCGTCGGCGAACGCGACGGCCGCAACGATCCTCGCGGTCGAAAAAATCGGCGACTCGCAACACATCTCCGATCGTCTCCTCGCGATTTACTTTAGCGAACATCGCATTCACACGGACGACGCGTATCGGATCGCTCGGCGCGAGCTCGCCATCCGAGACGATATCTTCACGGAAGATACGCTCGCTTGGGCGGCAGCGATGAACGGGCGTTGGGGCGAAGCGCGCGTAGCGATTCGTAAGGCAACCCGACTCGGGACGGAAAATTCGTTACTGCTCTACCACGCGGGCATCGTGGCGGATCACTTCGGCGATCGCGCCTCGGCGAAAGCGGACCTCACGAAGGCGCTCGCGCTCAATGCGAACTTCCATCAGACGTACGCCGACGACGCTCGGGCGCGTCTCGCGAAGCTATGAGCGCCATGCGAGGCTTTACTCTACCGTCCGCGTAAGGTCGCCGCATGAGATTCGGTCGATTTCTCGGCGGATCTGCGACGCTTTGCGCGTTCGTGGGTGCTGCCTTTCTGTACGCGGGGGCTCCGGCGCGAAGCTTCGATCTCCAGGGCTCTCCAGCGACGGTCAAACGGCCCGCGGCGAACATTACGGATACGTACTTTTTTCCGAGCCCGAGCAACGCAAATAACGTCGTCGCCGTGATGAACGTTTATCCGCTCATCGCGCCCGGTGCCGGAACGTCGACGTTTTTCGATCCGAGCGTTCTCTATACGATGAAGTTCGACAATCGTTACGCTGGTGAAGCAACCACGCCGGGTGCACGACCGATCGAAAATCTCGTCATACAATTCACCTTCGCAGCCGTGGTCAACGGTACGCAACAAGTCTTCGTCTATGGTCCCTCGGCGCCCAATCGTGCCGGCACGGCGACCACGCTCGTCAACGGCGGTTTCACGAACGGGTCGGGCTCCATCAATCGGCCGTTCCAAGCCTCAGCGACGGTCCCGGGCACGACGCCCTTTAGCGTTTTTGCCGGCGCTCGGCGCGACCCGGCGTTTTTCAACGCGAGCCAGTTTTTCAACATCTTTCCCGATCGCAATATGGGCAGCACGGCGGCGTCGTGTTTGAGCGGCGGATCGTCGCCGTGTCCGCAGGGCTTTACGCCAGCGACGGGCGGCGATCTCTTTGCGAATTCCAACGTGCTTTCGATCGTGGTCGAGATTCCGAGGACCGCGCTCGCGCTCGGCAACAACGGCGCGTGTTCGCGTCCGTGTCCCGTCGCCTATTGGGCGACGACGAGCACGGCGTCGGGAAATTAGGACGCAGATGCAACGTACGAAAATTCTCAGCTGCGCGATCGCTCTCGCCGTCACAGCGTTTGCGGGATGTAGCAACGACCCCACGGTCACCAACACGCGAGGCGGGGTAACAACGTCAGCCGTTACGTTCCTCCAACTCGATCGTGTCGGGAGACCGGGCGTCAAAGAGCTCTATCTCGCGTATGCGAAACACGATGCGTTCAATCGTTCCGCACCGACAACCGACGTCGCGCAAATCGCGCCACAGATCGATAGCTTCGTGGTCGGAACGGGCGGCCGCTCGGGGGCGATCTCTGCTTACGCACAGGCCTTACTCGCACCCGATGCGCTCATCGGCGATCTCTCCGACACATCGGCACGCGCGAGCTACCTCGGCTTCGAAACATCGGGGCAGATCGCGAGCGATTGCAGTGCCGCGGCTGCGACGACGTTCGGTGGCCGCGCGCTCACGGACGACGTCGTCAACGCGATGTTGGGCATAACGTTCGGTACGCTCGCGACGGCGACGACACTCACGAATCCCACGCCGAACGTGCCCGCGGCGATCGCTCCTGACGATGGAAATGAGAAGGACGGGCGCGCGGGCCGCCCACAGCTCACGAATCAGTATTCCAGTTGCGCGAACAAGGGTCTGACGCTCCAGCAGTTCCCCTACCTCGGAGCGCCGCTCTAACCTGAGGGCACGGGCCGCGGTTACGCCGACGGCATCGTCCTCAACGGTGCATGGTTCCGGCTTCGTCGGCCTTGTTGACGTAATGCAAGCCGAAGGGTCCCGTGCCTGTTACCTGCACGACGGTTTTCGTCTCGAGCGTGCGGAGATAGTGGGGAACGTTACCGGGCAAGTACAGGAACCCACCGGGCAGCATGAGGCGCTCGTGAGCCCTATCGATCTTTTCTCCGATGCCGTGATCGAATCTGCCGGAAATTACGGTGAGATTTTCCGTCGTCGCGTGGCGATGTTGGGCGACGAGCGTGTTTGGCGGGAATTCGACGCGCAACACGAAGGGGCCGGGCTTCGCCGGATCGCCGGAAAGGACGGCGATGCGCGAACCTGCGGGCAGATCGCTCGGCCCCTTTTGCCATGCGATGGCCGCGGGACCCGAGAGCAGGACAGGCTTCGCGGCGTTTTCCGCGCGCGCGCCGCTCGTCGTCGCGACGAGCATCGAGGCGATGATTCCAAATGCGAGATCTTTCATGGCGGGCTCTTCGTATGCGAGCCCCTGCTTCCCGCCTAAAGTCGGACACGGAGGATCGTCTCACGCGGGAGGGGTCGGCCCTTCGAAGCAGTACTATCGACGGTCTGGCCCACGCATCGGTCGACTCCGTGGGGGTGTAGCTCAGTTGGTAGAGCACTTGCTTCGCATGTAAGGGGTCTGCGGTTCGAATCCGCACACCTCCACCACGAAAACACCTTAAAAGCCTCGTAAATCGGGGTTTTTTTTGTAGCCTCAGCCTCAGTTTCGGTCCGAACGTGCGGGCACTCACGCTACGATCTGTACATTCCGGACAAGCGCGATCCTCGCCGGGACGGGCGCGTCATCGGCAACGGCATGCCGATCGTCTTCGACCATCACGA
>JANOMT010000016.1:0-6626 GCA_031420415.1 Vulcanimicrobiota bacterium | reverse complement strand
CTACCAACGCACGATGCAATCGTCGCGCTCGGCGCACTCGACGAAGCCGACAAATGGGACGCGCTTGCGGGATCGGACTTCGCGATCGTGCCGTCGGCGTATGAGAGCCTCTCGCTCGCCGCGCTCGAGGCATGGGCCGTTGGCAGAGCCGTCGTCGCCAACGGCGCATCGCCCGTTCTCGTCGGGCAGTGTCGCCGCACGAACGCGGGGCTCTGGTATGCGAACGAAAGCGAGTTCGTCGCGCTCCTCGCAAGCGATCTCTTCGGCGCCGCAGCCGAACTCGGTCGGCGTGGTGCTGCGTACGTGGCCGAACATTACACGTGGGCGGCGTCGCGCCGCGCGATGCTCGCGTGTGGCCCATAATCGCGCGCCAATCTACGCTGCGGCGCGTCCCCGTGTTAGCGCTCGCTGCGATCGTCGTCGCCTTCCTCGCAGCTGAGATCGTCCACCCGACGACTTATACGCCGAAGCGTTCGACGCACATCACAGCGCTCTCGCTAACCAATGACGCGCCGATTGACTCGCTTATTCTCGACGACCTCCCGCCGATCGCCGAACAAGCACTGGGCAATATCGACGTGCGTCGCGTCGTCGTCGCCGGCCGAGAAACGCCGATAACGGACGACGCAACGATCCCACTCGACGGGACGCTCGTCCTCGCCGGATGGTGCGCCGATCCGATCGCGCGCACGCGGGGCCAGACGATCTTCATCATCGCCGATGGCCACCGCCGACTCGTCACGCACCGCGCGTACGGGGTTGCGCGTGCCGACGTTGCGACGTACTTCGCGGCGCCATCGCTCACCGATGTCGGGTTTAAGATCGAAATTGCGGCGCGCGAACTCGGGCTCGGGAAGCACGTGCTTCAGGTAGCGCTCGTGAGTGCAGATACACGCGGATTTTATCGATTCCCGACGGTCGTGCGATTGACCGTGTCGCACTAACTCAAAGGTTACACGACGGTCCGAACGGCAGCAGACCGGACCCGAGAGCTCGAAATCTTGCTACAATTTGCTAATTCGTTAACGTCATCGCCAAACTGACGACTTTTAGCGGACGACGAGCTCGTGTGCACCAGTAACGACAAGGAGTGAACCATCGGAAGATTTTGCCGCAATTTGCATGTTGTGCGTACCCGCGCGTAACGCATTTGCGGGGATCGTAATCTCGAAGCCGCTATCGCGGGTCGCATCGTTATTCAAACTGGTTGCGACGTCGGGACGGGACATACCGTATTGGGAGGCGACCCCACCCAGCGTGTGGCCGTCGATGATGAGGCAGGCCGCCACGGCCACGGACTTCCGCGACGGCGCCACGGCCCAGCCGACGAGCGTGTAGGGTATGGCCGGATCGAGCACCTGATTCCAAGGTAGGACCTTCGCATCGGCTTGCTTAGCAATGGAATCGACGTTGCCGACCCCGCCGCCGAGCGGTGGCCGACCGGAGACGCATTCCATGCTCACGTCGCGGGGCTTCGGCGCGAGCGCACCCGCGAGCGCGGATCCACTCGAGGCGGCGGCCGTCACGGGCGCACCGGCTTCGCTTGGGCCTTCCTTACGTTGGCCGACGAGCAAGCCGAGACCGAAGGCGATAACGATGAACGCAGCTGCGGCGTCCGCGCGGCGCGGGCCTTTGAAAAAGAGTGCTCCCACCTGCCGAATCGCCACAAACGCAAATATCAAGATAATGACGACGAACGATGCGTGAAGTATTGAGGACATATTGAGCTTCTTTTTAACCGGATTGCCGGAGACTCCATTTTGGAGGACCCGACCAAAGATTCTTCGACTAGACAGACTATCTATGATCAGCGCAGCCCCCCGATGACCGTGTCGACCGCGGAGACGACTCCCGCAAGCCCGCGAGTCCCAAATCTCCCACCCGAAGCATTCGTTGGTTTCCGACGCTACGCCGAACTACTGGAAATCATGTCGTGGCGGACGCTCAAGACCAAGTACCGCGGATCGATCATCGGCATCTTTTGGTCGCTCTCGAACCCGATCCTCATGACCGCGACGTACGCAGCGATATTCGGTACGGCGTTCGCGTCCTATTATCAAGGCTCGGTTTGGCGCTATGTCGTGGCGACGTTCGTGGGTCTGACCATTCTCAATATTTTTTCCCAGACATCGTCACAGGCGCTCGCGAGCATCGTATCGAGTGGCGGCATCCTCAACAAGCTCAAATTGCCGCCGAGCATCTTCCCCGTCTCATTCGTAGCGTCGAATTTCTTTCAGTTTGGGATCGGAGCGCTACCCGTCATCGCCCTGATCACGCTATACATAACCCACAATCCGATCAACGTGATCGCGCTCCTTCTGCCCACGCTCGCTCTGGCGCTTGCAACGACGGGCTTCTCATTACTTACGAGTGCGCTCTACGTGTACTTCCGAGATCTCCCATACTTATACGAAATTTTTCTCTTCATCGTCTGGATCACGAGTCCGATCTTCTATCCAACCGCACTCGTGCCAGCAAAAGTCCAACCGTTTCTAGCACTCAACCCGATTATCTTTATCGTGGGTAGTTTTCGCCAAATCGCGATCTCGCATCAATGGCCCGATCTCTCGCTGGCCGCAACCGCTATCGTCTCGGGGCTCGCCTGTTTTCTTGTCGGATCGTTCGTATATCTTAAACTCCAAAACGATTTTCTCGATCTCCTATGAACGCAATCGATATCTCCGGCGTCACGCTCTTCCGCCGCACGCAAGAAGAGATGAGTTACGATCTCAAAGGTCTCATCATTCACTCGCTGCGGGGCCGATACCGCAAGCCGTCACGCCGCCAGGTATTGCACGATGTCACGTGTTCGATCCAACATGGTGAAAAGGTCGGCATCGTCGGCTCGAACGGCTCGGGCAAATCGACCCTGCTCAAGATCATTTGCGGCATCCTTAAACCTACGGTCGGCGAAATCGCAATCGAGGGCCGCATCGCTCCGCTCATCGAACTCGGCGCCGGCTTCGATCCCGACCTTAGCGTCCGCGAGAACGTCATTTTCTATGGCGTGTTGCTGGGATTGAGTAAGGCGAAGGTCCTCGAACGGCTCGACGCGATTCTCGATTACGCCGAGCTCGCAGATCGCGCGGACGAACCGCTTAAATCACTCTCATCGGGTATGAATGCGCGCCTCGGCTTCGCGATCGCGACCGACGAGCACCCGGACATCCTGTTACTCGACGAAGTCCTCTCCGTCGGCGACGAGAGCTTTCGTGCAAAATCGGCCGCGCGCATCCAACAACTTTGGAGCGAGCACGCAACGATTGTCGTCGTCTCGCACGAACTCGGATTCATCGAACAGCAATGCGAGCGCGTCTTGTGGTTGCGTGACGGGACGATTGCCCTCGACGGGCCGCCTACGGAGGTCATACCGCAATACCTGGCCTCGTTCCATCCGGTAGCTGTGTAGCACCTCAGTCGGGACGAATCGATAACCCTTCGAAACGCAGCGTTAAATGACGAGGGAGGACGGTCAGTACGGGGGCGGAACGGACCCGAGCGCACGATGAGCATCACGGTTCCAACTGGCGTTTTGCCGTATTTTTCCGCTGTGGGTCGTGCTTGGTATTCGGCCTGTGCCGTCATCCTGACGCTGTGTTTTGTCGCGCTCGCCTGCATTTGGGCGAATCTCGTTCCGGCATTTCAATCTCCGGACGAGCCCGCCCATTTCGACTATGCGTACTCGCTTGCGACTGCGAGCACGTTGCTGCGTGCCGCCGATGGACCAGCGGGCTTCGATCCACGTGTTCGGATCTTGATGCGAGACGCAGATCTCAATCGAATGACATTTCACGCAAACGAGCGCGTTCCGAAATCTTATGGGACCGATGCATTTTTCGAACGGGTTCGCCGCGAGACGAGTGCCTTCCGTAGCTATTCGCCGTTACAAGCAGGAGCTGTCCGCTCGCCGCTGACGAGTGTCTATGCTTTCGTCCCATACGCGCTTTACGCCGTAGCCGCATACCCATTCCGGCACGACGTCGCCGCGTCGCTTTCAGCATGTCGTTTCGCGAGCATCGCCTTTACGGGTTTCGCGATCCTCATCTGGAGTCGCATCCTGCGCCGACTACACGTCCAAAAAATTCATGCGCTAGCATTGCTCGCGATCGTTGCATTTTTTCCGCTAACATCTTTTATCGGATCGTACGTACAACCCGATGGCGTCGCTTTTCTCATCGTCTCGGCGTTACTGCTCGTGACGTTGCGCATCCGCGACGGTCATGTGGACACCCGCCACGCCTTCGCGTACGCGGTGCTCGTCGCCGCGCTGTATGGCACGAAACTGCAATTTGCCGTGGCCGTCGGTCTCGCGACCATCGTGCCGGTCGCGATCGCCTACACACGTCTGGCGAGCGTTCGCCAACGCGCGTTTGCGGCGACGATACTGTTGCTTTCGGTAGCTACGATGTTCGCCGTAACTCGTTGGGTGATGCAGGGCAGCGATTCTGTATCGTATTTTCAAGGCCACCGAACCTTAACATCAGCGCTCGTCGATCACGTGCCGACCGGAGTGACGACGTTTCTCTCGACTGAATTTGGAGTTGCCATGGCCAATCTTTACGGCGGCGGCATCTCGCAACAATCGTTTTGGGGACTCTTCGGCTGGCTCGATACGTCGATTCGCATCGTCGACTATCGCATTACCGACGGCGTTAGCCGCTTCGAAACGCTCGGCACGTTACTCGTTATCGCTACGGTCGCCGCCTCTGCGATTATCGGATTGAGGCGACTCGTGCGCATCGGTCACAAGCGTTCTGTCAGCGTCGCTTTCCGACTCGCTGCAAACGACCCGGCCTTCAATGCATATCTCATTTTCACTGCGCTCTTCATCGTGCTTTTCGTCGTGTCGGACAATCTGTTCGGGGCGCAGGGCCGCGATTGGTACGCTTTAGAAGTCGTCGCGTTCGCGTGTGCGTCTTGGTATGGGGCACGAGCGTTCCCGCGACGTTGGCGGCGTGCATACACGTCGCTCGTGCTCGTCTCGCTTGCAACGTTGTCGATGGCTTCCTCGACCTTCGCAGTTACGACGATCGAGGATCGTTACTATCGACCACTCGCCGTCGGACTATTTCCGAACGTTACGCGACTGGCCAAGAAGAAATCGCAATCGGATGTTACCTATGACTCCGTCGATGTCACGGGTCGCCCGCACTCGCAAGGCGTGTTCTCGACCCTTCGGCTCGCCAAAAATGCCCGAATCGCGATGCACGGATGGGCATACGATCCAAATGCAGGCGCTCCATGTCACGGCGTTTATTCCGTCATTGACGGCCGATTCGCACACTTCCTGACATACGGCGTTGAGAGGCCGGATGTCGGACGGGTCTACAATAATTTCGTCATGAGCTATACCGGGTTCGAAGACACGGTCGATCTTTCCGGACTCCCACCAGGGCGACACACGATCGCGCTCGTTTGCATCGGCGCTTCCGGTGTCGATCAATACGCTCCGACGAGTCTCGGCGACGTCGTGCTCGGTCCATGACCTCGCGTCACGAGGCGACGCGCGGTTTACTGCTCGTTTTCGCTGCGATCATCGCGCTCACGTTTGCCGTCAGCAATGCACGCCATCATTTCGCAAGCATCACCGCCGACGTTCGCATCCCGACGCTCGAAAACGGGAAGGGCGCGGGACTAATCTCGGATCGCATCGTGCCCGTGCCCCGGGCATTTGACCGGGTTCCGATCGACAGGAAGCTACATGCAATCGGCGCGTTGGACGGCGCGAGCTATGCTGCTGGGCGGCTTCACGTCCAGGGCTGGATCGTCACGCCCCGTCGCGACCTGGGTACGCACGTCATCGCGATCGTCGACGACGCGGTCAGAATCGAAATCACGGCCGGTTACGGTCGCGAGCGCCCAGACGTAGTCGACGCGCTCGCGTCGGCAAGCATCCTGCGCTCCGGGATCGACATCACCTTCGCGCTACCGAAGCTCGCGCGGGGCGCGCATCGCATCACCTTTGCGGTCGCTTCGAACGACGGTGCGACGCTTTTCGCACTTGACGCCGAACGTTCGTTTCGCACTCTCTGATGTTTGGCGGATTTCCATACGCCGTCGGGAAATCACGAGTACACATGAAGTATAGTGACGTTGTCGTCGATTGGCTTTGCGAACTCGGTTACACGCACTGTTTCTTCGTCGCCGGCGGCAACATCATGCATCTTTTGGACGGCGTACGAAAACGCATGACGTGCGTACCGTTCGTCCATGAGGTTGCAGCCGGTATCGCCGTCGAGAGCTTCAACGAGTCGCGCTCGTACGATGGCCCGCGCGCGTTTGCGATGGTCACGGCCGGGCCCGGACTTACGAATATCATTACCGCGATGGCCGGCGCCTGGCTCGAAAGCCGGGAGTTACTCGTCCTCGGCGGTCAGGTCAAATCGACCGATCTCGCGACGCTCGGCTTGCGTCAGCGCGGCATCCAAGAGATCGATGGTGTGGCGCTCGCGGCGCCCGTCGCGATCGTCTCCGAACGGATCGAACGGCCCGTCGATAAAGCGGCGTTCTACCGCTGGGTCGAGGCCGGACGGACGCTGCGCAAGGGTCCCGTCTTTCTCGAATTTTGTCTCGACGCGCAGGGCGCACCGGTCGACCGTGCCGAGCTCGAACGACGCCCGCTCGCC
>JANOMT010000015.1:0-8440 GCA_031420415.1 Vulcanimicrobiota bacterium | reverse complement strand
TACGCCGCCACGGCGATCGTGCTCGCGCTACGCGGCTTTGGCCTCTGGGCGCTCCTCGACGCGCTCGTCGTTCAAGTCGCTTTCAGTGCCGTCGCGCTTTACGCGCTTTGCCGCGGACAACTCGGCCACGTCTTCGTTTCGCCGCTACGCGTCGGACGCGCGCTCGCAACCGAACTGCTGAGCTTCGGTGGTTGGGTGCAACTTAGCACGCTCGCGACGCTGCTCGGTGGCGAGACGGATCAAATCCTCATCGGCGCCTTCGTCGGTGTCCCGGCCGTCGGGCTCTACGAAGTCGGTGCGAAGCTCGCGCGCGCGATTCGCAGCCTCGCATCGTTTCCAAACAACGCACTCCTACCGAGCATCGCTGCGCTGGCAACCGATCCGAGAGCGGATCGCGTGCCGCACGTCGTCGTGCGCGCGAGTCGGCTCGTTTCAGTCGTCACCGTTTTCGCCGCCGCCCTCTTGATCGGGGGCAGCACGCCGATCGTCACGGTCTGGCTCGGACACGTCGACGGCGTCACGATCGCTGCGACGGTGCTCGTCGTGCTCGCGTTCAACAATGTGCTGGAAACCATCGTCTCCGTTCCCATTACCGCGATGCGTGCGCTGCGCAAACCCAAACTCGAAGCGTTCGCCACGGGAATCGGCGCGGCGATCAACCTCACGATCACGATCGCACTCGTGCGACCGTTCGGCATCTACGGCGTACTCGCCGGAACGCTCGGCGGGACGTTCGCGGCGTTCGTAATTTTTTACGCACTCTTCGCGCGCGTGCAACACGTGTCGCTTACGACTGCGCTTTTCGCGTGGATCGTCCCGATCGCCGTCGCAGGCGCGGTGACGGCGACGACATTCCATTTCGTCTTCGGCGGGCTCGGTGGACTCGATGCAACCAAAACGCTTGGGATCGTACGGCTCGCCGCGGCCGCTGCATGTGCGGCCGCCGCCTACGCCCTCGTCGTGCGCATGCTGCGCGTCTTCGCGCCGGGCGAACTTCGGCAAACCCTTACTTCCGCAGGGTCACGAGCGTGATCGTCGGCGTAACGGAAACGGCAATCGGCGCCTTGGGATTGATCGAGGCGGTCGTTGCAATGCCCGTCGAAGGATCGAACGTCGTCATCGTCGCCGACGCAAATGGCGTGCCGAGCGACACACTCGCGGCGATCGGCGCGACGGCGAGTGGATGCGAGGCCGCACCGCCATTCCCACTCTGCTGGTACCACACGCTGACCGGGTTCCACAGCGCGAGCGTGTAGTTTCCACCGCGCGAACCCAGTGCGATCGCTTCGATGGGACTGCCATCAGCGTTGACGTTGGCAGCGACGGTGAACGCAAGAGGTACGGGCGTATACGTCGCCCCTGGATCGTCGACCGTATCGAGCAACGTCTTGAGGATCCGATAGCTCGGCTTGGGTTTTGCGTGGGCATCGATGAGGCCACATTGGTCGAAGGTCGGCGGCGAGAGACCATCGTCTGCGATGTCGTACACGTACGAGCGAAGGATGCCGACATCGGCGAAGGCGTGCAAGAGATAGCGCGGCCAGTACGTGGCCTGCACCGAACGCGGCATATCGTTGTACTGCGTATTGCCGTTCGCCGCGACCGTCGTGCAATATCCCGCTTCCGTGTTGACGATCGCCTTGCTCGCGCTTACGGCGCGTGCGGTATTGAGTTGACGTTCCAGAGAGAACGTATTTCCAATCGTCGATCCGATCGTCGCGCCGTTCGTGCACGCATCGGAGGCGCGGCAAAAGCCGGTCGTCTCGGGCGGCTGCGAGAGCAGATAGAGATGCGCGTTGCCGTCGTCGAGGGTGCGCGAGAGATCGCCCGTTTGAGCGTAGGAACTGGCGTTTGCAAACGATGGCCCGAAAACATGGACCGAGGCCGAGGGCGCGTAGCCTTTGATCGTGTCGTACAGCGTCTTCTGGTATCCGAGCGCGTTCGCGAGGCAGCCATTGAGATCGCACTCGTTTGGCGGCTCGGAAGCTTCCACCCACGCCGTGCCGCCGACGCTATCGAACCACGTCGCCCATCGCACCTTGAAATCGGCTGCGGTCAGATCGGCGGCTTGCACGCCGCCGATATCGCGGACGCCCGCAGCCGAAAGTTTATGCACGGCATCCCGATACGTCGCAAATTGCGTTGCGAACGGATAGATCATCCCCTCGCGGAGATGTTTTACATGTAAACCGATGATCGCAGCGACGACGGCGGGCTCGCTATCCGAGTACGCCGTACCCCCATAGTTAAAATGGGTATTCAAGCCGATCGAATCGACGAAAGCCTTCCCCGAGACCGTTTTTACCGAGACACCGATCGTCGCCGTGCGTTGCAGCGTCGCGACTCGTGCGACGGTCGACGTCTGCGCACCCGCCGAGATCGCTTCCGAGGCTGGCGCATCGACGCGTTCGCTCGCGCATCCGACGCCGACCGCGATCGAGAGAAAGACCAATGCCCGTATCACCCAGCGTGCGTTACCGATGCACGCAACGGATGACCTCTACGACGGCTTCAGTGTTATCATCGTAATTGCCGGCGTGATCGAAAGTGGGATCGGCTTGCTTGCATCGACCGTCGTCGTCGTTGCGGCGCCCGTCGTGAGATCGAACGTCGTGAGTTGTGCCGTGCCGAATCGTTGCCCGATCGACAAGCTACCGGCGAGTGGCGCGACGGCGAGCCGATGAGAGGGATCGCCACCGTTGCCGCTTTGCTGATAGAAGAGGCTTACGGGATTCCACACGAAGACCGAGTACGACCCGTTGCGCGACGACAGCGCCATCGACGAAACGTCATTACCATCGACGTTCTTCGGTGCCGACACGCTATAGGCGAGCGATATGGGAAGCACGGCGTCACCGGGATCGTTCACCGCATCGAGTATCGTCTTGAGAATGTTATACGCGGGCTTGGGCATCGCGTTTCGGTCGAGTAGGCCGCACTGATCGAAGTCGGGCGCCGATATGCCGTCGTCGGCGAGATCGTACACGTACGTGCGCGGAACACCGAGATCACCGAAGGCATGGAGCAGATAGCGCGGCCAGTATGCGGCCTGCACGTCGCGTGGGACGTTGTTGTAGCGCGTGTTGCCCGAGCTATCGACTGTCGTGCAGATACCCGTTTCGCTATTGATGATTGGCTTCGACCCGCTCACGGCAGCGCTATTTTTGAGCAGTGTTTCGAGTGGATACGTATTGCCGATCGATGCACCGACGCTCGCGCCGCCAGCGCATTGATCCGATGGGCGACAAACGCCCGTCGTTTCCGCCGGTTGCGAGAGCGTATAGAGATGCACGTTTCCGAAGTCGAGATATTGTGCGAGACTTCCGGTCTGCGCGTACGACGACGTGTTGGCGAACGATGGACCGATGACCGGCACGCCAATCGATGGCGCGTATCCCTTCACCGTCGCGTAGAGCTTCTGTTGGTACGCGGGCGCCTGTGGTAAGCACGCGTTGAGATCGCACTCGTTGGGCGCTTCGGCGCCTTCGACCCACGCGCTTCCGCCGACGGAATCGAACCAATTCGACCAACGTGTCGAAAAATCGGACGCCATAAGGTCGTTCGTCAAAACACCTGCGATCGTGTGAACGCCCGCCGCGGAAAGCGCATGCACGGCCGCTTGCAGCGTCGCTGGTTGCGAAGTAAATGGGTACAACATGCCTTCGCGGACGTGTTTGATATGGAGGTCGACGATCGCTTGAACGATCGCAGGTTCGTTCGACGTATACGGCGTCCCGTTGTAGTTGAGGTGCAACACGGTACCGATCGAATCGACGAATCCGTTCGCCGAGACGGTACGGCTCGCCGCGCCAGCGGGCGGTGTGCCCGTGGTCGGCGTGCCAAGCATCAGCGGTAGCGCGGCGACATCGAGGCCGGCCGCCGTTGCGGTGACCGTCGCCGGCGCGGCTAAAATCGCGCCCGAATACGAGATCGCAATCGACGCGTTACTTGGGTCCTTAATGACCTGCGTACCCAGGGTGAAGGCGCCATTTGCGAGTGAAATATACACGGGCGCGGCGAATGCATCCGGCCCGACGATGGCGTTGCCGCTCGCGTCGAGCGGGACGACGGCAAGCATGCCACGTCCGGGCGTGCCGCTCGTGAAACCCGATGGTGCGAGCGCGATCGAGAGCTTCGCGACGATGCCGCCGAGAACGGCGGAAAATTGGTTTGCGACGCCAACGCGGACGAGGAGGGTCGAGAGGCCGGTCGCGAGCGCATTGCCCGTACCTGCCGCACCGTCGTAGACGGTGATGACGAAGGTATCCTGACCGATCGGCGCGTCGAAGGTCCCCGTGCAAGCGACAGAGCAGTCGACGACATTTCGCATGCTCGGTGCCGCGGCACTGCTAACGACGACCGCGAGCGACTTCATGCCGCGCGAGATGTAGGCGGAATGTCGCGCAGCGGCAGCCGCTGTCGGCGCGCCGAGACTGAAGGTTACGCGTCCCGTCGTAGCCTGAGCAATGATTGCGGGCGTGCCGACGTTAGGGGCAAAGCCGGATGAGCCACCGCCGCCGGAGCATCCAGCAGCCGCCAATGCGGTGACGAAACAGGCAGTGCGTTTTGCTCTTGTGCGCATATCCCAAGACATCGGCAGATACGTTTTTTGCTTGAGGTGCCGAGGATGATGGTAACAGTGCCGATGAACGGAGCTAGGTGCGTATAAACTCATGATCGAGTCCCGATTACACGTGGTCGAAGTCCTAGAAGCTTCTCTTGGTGGCACGCGACGTTATCTCGAAAATATTATCGAAGCAAGCGCCGGCACCGATCAGCGCATGACGTTCATCTATTCAGGACGACGCGCCGATAGTGCGTTCGCTCACACCCTCGCGCTGGCGCGCGAATCGGGGTGGGAGTTACACCGCATCGATATGCGACGCGCCGTCGGCTGGCACGATCTTCGCGACGCGCTTGCGTTGCGACGTGTGCTCGCACGCCTGCAACCCGATATCGTTCACGCGCATAGCTCGAAGGCCGGTGCCCTCGTAAGACTTGCGGTACTTGGCTTGCGTAAACGCCCCCGCGTTCTCTACAGTCCGCACGCGCTCGCGGAATCGAAAATCTATCTTATCATCGAGCGCATTCTTGCGCGCCTCGTGCCGACGACGTTCGTCGCCGCTTCGGAATCGGAACAGGCGCAACTTCGCACGTTCGGTTTCGCATCGCCGGATGACATCCGTTTCGCCTATCCGTCGGTCGACATTGGATATTTCCGGCCACGCAATCGTGATCGCGCGCGCGCACGCTTGGGCTTACCGATCGACGCGCCGATCGTGCTCGGCGTCGCGCGCCTCGTCGATCAAAAAAATCCGCTCGACTTCTTGCGCGTCGTCACGCGCGTGCGCGAGCGCCACCCGAAGCTCTGCGTCATGTGGGTGGGCGAAGGCGATCTCGAAGAGCGGTTCACGGCAGAAATCGCACGCCTCGGCATCGAGGACGTCGTGCGCCGCATGCCCTGGACCGATGATATCCGCGATGCCGTCGCCGCCTGCGACGTGTTTCTGAGCACGGCGCGCTTCGAGTCGTTCGGCTTCGTCGTCGCGGAAGCGATGAGCATGGAGCGACTGGCCGTCGCTTCCGCCGTTATCGGCACGAACGACGTACTCGACGCGGACTGGGCCGGCATGACCTTCCCTGCGGGTGACGTCGCACGCGCCGCTTCGCTCGTGAATCGCGTGCTCGCGAAAACGCCAAACACCGAGCGTAGTAACATGGCGCGCGCCTCGATCGCAAAACGTTTTTCGAACGCGCGCCTGGCCGCCGCGCTCGATTCGCTGTATACGCGCGATGCGGCAAATACGCGCGAGGCGGTCGCCGTAGCCGATATCGCGACGGGCTGATTCGCGAACGTCACGATCGTTCATTACCGAAATAATTACGGCCGCGCCAGGAGACGCCACGACCCGAAAGCACGCGAAATGTCGAATTCGCGATGATCGCGGCGAAGACGGTCGTGCCGAGCGGCTGGAGAAGCGCGAGCCGACGCGAGAATCCCGCACGACGCATGCCCCACGACGCCGTCGCGACGATCGCGACGGACGATGCGAGCGCTTCGAGCGCTTCGGGATAGCGCTTGCGAGCGAGTGCGCGCACGGCGAAGACGGGCGGCGCGACGGAGATGGCGAGCATGAAAATCATGCCGGACGCGAGTGCGACGAGATTACCTTCCGCGCCCATGTACACGTTTTTTGTGAAGCCCGACCAGATCTCGTCGAGTGAGTGGTACATGCGGACGCTCGCGATGCGTTGACCGCCGACGAGGAGGTAACGAAAACGTCCGTCGCGTTTGAGACGACGGGCGAACGCGACGTCCTCGACGATCTCGCCGCGGAGCGCCGCATGACCGCCGAGTGCGTCGTATGCGATGCGTGAGACGAGGATATACTGACCGTTCGCGAGCGCGCGATCGACGCGCGTGGGATCGTTGATTGCGGAGAGCGGACCCGCAACGTACATGATCGTCCCAAGGATCGACGGCAAAACGGCGCGCTCCCAAAACGTCACGAGTTCCTGATGCGTCGCGATGGATGCGGCATCGACGCGCGCCTGCATCGCGAGCCACAACATCGACGCCGCACCGCGCGGCGTGTGAGTCGAATCGGCGTCGGTAAAGAGCAGCCACGCGCCGCGCGCGTGGCGTTCGCCCTGCGCAAGCGCCCACGGTTTGCCGATCCATCCGGCCGGTAACGGTTCACCACGCACGACGCGCAAGCGCGTATCTTCGCATGCGATGCGTTCGAGGATGCGCGGCGTCGCGTCGGTCGAGCGATCGTCGACGACGATGACTTCGAACTCGAGCCATTCTTGGGCCAGGAGCGACCGCACGCAAATTTCGATCGAACGCTCTTCGTCGCGCGCGGGAACGATAATTGAAAGCATCGGCAATGGGTCGCGCGGCGGTGCCGGTAAGAGCGGAGCGTCGACCCACGACCGCGCGAACGTCGCACCACGCAACGCGTAGAGCAACGCCACCGCCGCACATGCATGCGTCAGCGGACGGTCGAGTTCGATCGTTAGCTCGCTTTGGCTCGAGGCTGAGTCTGCGCGCGCAATTGGCCGCAAGCGGCAGCGATGTCGCGGCCCATCGGCGTGCGCACGGTCGTCGGTACGCCCGCGTCGTCGAGAATTTTCTGAAACGTACGCACGCGCGCCTCAGACGTGCCGCGTAACGGCGCATCGGGGGTCGCGTTGTACGGAATGAGGTTAACGTGAAAGAGGTGGCCGCGCATCAGTTTCGCGAGCGCCGTCGCCGAGGCGTCATCGTCGTTAACGCCTTCGAGCATCACGTATTCGAAAAACACTTTGCGGCGCGTTTTCTCAACGTACGCCGCACACGCGCCCATGAGCTCGGCGACCGCATAGCGACGATTGACCGGCATGATCGAGGAACGTTGTTCGTCCGTCGGTGCGTGAAGCGAAATCGCAAGATTCACTTGCACGCCTTCGCTTGCGAAGTGGCCGATCTGCGGCACGAGGCCGACCGTGGAGATCGTGATATGCCGGTGTCCGAGGCCGAAGCCGTTCGGGTCGTTGAGCAATCTCACCGCGTCCATGACGGCGTCGTAGTTGGCGAACGGTTCGCCCTGGCCCATAAAGACGACGTTCGTGATTTTCTTATTCCGCGACTTGAGCTCGCGTGCGAAGTATCGCGCCTGATCGAAGATCTCGATCGCCGTCAAGTTTCGCGTGTATCCCGCCTGACCCGTGGAGCAAAACGCGCACGCATACGCGCAGCCGGCTTGGCTCGAAATGCAGACCGTCGTGCGATCGCCCCAGTGCTCCATCAGCACGGCCTCGACTTCGTTGCCGTCGAAGAGCTTGAAGAGCCCCTTCGAAGTCTGCTTGTCGTTAGAACGCTGGATGGTCACCGGCACGACCGATTCGAGATCGTAGGCTTTCTCGGCGAGCGTCGTGCGAAGCTCGAGCGGCAGGACGCTGATGGCGTCGACGCCCTCGACGAGTTCCCGCGTCGCCGCGCGGTACAGTTGGGCGAGACGATATGGCTTGAGCGAGTGCTCGCTCGCGAACGCCTCGCCACTCGCGTAGCCGGCGCGGCGTGCTTTGAGGTCGATCCAGGTGTCTTGGGCGGCGGTGGTCACAACACCACAGTATACCACGCCAATTCGGCCGCGTGCTGCGACGCCGAGCAGAGTCCGCCCCTACGGACCGTTCGAGATCCGGCTCTTGACTCCCAGAAACGGTCGCTCGACGTATCGGTTGAGCATGAAGGCGAGGGCGATCGTGACAGTAGCGCAGACGATACCGAGGAGGATGCAATAGCCGACCGAGCCACGTGGAGCTGTCCCCAAGCGGATGGCGAACGTGGTCGAAAATAATCGTAGAATCGGTGCGTGAACCAGATACACGCCGTATGCGAGCGTCGCCGAGACAGCGATCGCTTTCGAGTCGAAGATCGCCGTGAAGCGCGGCGCCC
>JANOMT010000014.1:0-69729 GCA_031420415.1 Vulcanimicrobiota bacterium | reverse complement strand
CGGCTTCGGTCGCTGGCAACGCCGCCGCACGCACACCGCGCCGCCGTAGCGCGAGCGCGCCGAGCATCGCGACAAAGAGCGAACTTCCGCTGCCGACGAGTACGACGTCGTTTTCGTGCACGGCCTGGGCGAACGTCGTCGCGAGATCGGTTGCGGCGATCGCGCGCCACACCGCGGGTTGCTCGCGGATCTCGGCTTCGAAGCGTTCGCCGAGCATTACGGTTCGCGCATCAATCCGTTACGATGCGTGCGAGTACCGCCGCGCGCAAGGCCGCGAGGTCGCGATAGGCGCCGTTCCAGTCATCGACGTTGAACGCGAACGTCACCGCACCGTGATGCAGCGTTGCGAGGTACCCTGCAAGACCACGCACGTGCATCATACTCCCCGTTTTCGCGAAGACGCGACCGACAACAGACGTCCCCGCGATGCCTTCGATCGTGCCGCGCGCCCCGCCGACGGGTAACGAATCGAGCACGAGCTGACGGTTGGGTCCGTTCCAATCGTGCTGCAGGATCGCGATGAGATCGCGCGGCGTGATCCGATCGTATTGCGAGAGGCCGCTGCCATCGGCGAGCGTGACCGTCGCCGGATCGACGCCGATACTTTGGAGCCATTGTTTTTCGTAAGCGACGCCCTTTGCCGTCGTCCCGGGCTTACCGCCCGCCGCGAAACCGAGTTCCTCGAGCAAGAGTTCGCCAAAGAGATTATCGGAGGGTAACCAAAAGCGCGGGCCGAGCATATTCGCGAGAGGCTGCGAATCGTGAGCCCACACCACGCGGCCCTCCGGCGACTCGATTTCGTCGAGCGGCGCTACGTCACGGGTTTGCGTGGGCGATGAAAGGCCCAATGTTGCGACGAGCGTTTCGCGCGCGGAGACCGCCGGAGAGACGACCGCGGTAGCAACGGTTTCTGCGGGCGATCCTAGCGGGATCGAGCCGATGACTTCGGGACAACCGCCGCGATCGCGCGTGACGTCGATCGTGTCGTCGCTCCCGATCGCCCCCGTCGTCGCGCGCCCGACAACGCGTGTGGCCCGGCCAAGAAAGACGTCGCATCGCACGACGACGTGCGTTGCCGTTCGCGGATCGACGACACCGATGTCTGCCGCCGCACCGACCGTCGCCCCCGGCGTCACGCGCAACGTTACGGTATTCTCATCCACCGTCACCGCCGAGAGACGCGGCGCATAGTCTTGCGCGAAATCATCCCACGTCCAGCCATCGGGATAGGGCTTGTCGTCGAACATCGTCGCATCGATCGCAACCGCCGTGACGGGGAGGCGGTCGGCTGCGGGTATCGCGGCGATCCCCGCGACGAGGTCACTCGTCGAAAGCGTCGGATCGCCACCGCCATGCAACACCAGCGTCGCCACCTTGGCATCATCGACGACGATCCCCATCGTCGAGCGGAAACGAAATGCCGGGCCGAGCTTCTCGATCGCCGCGCTACCGACCAGCAGTTTGAGCGTACTCGCGGGCTGAAATTCGTCATCGCCGGATCGGCTGTAGAGCACCGCGTTCGTCTTGGTATCGACCGCTCGAATCCCGACGTGCGCACCGCGAATCGTCGGATTCGCTGCGAGGATCGCATCGAGATCGGCGCCGAGTTTCGCAATCGCGCTTGCCGTCCAGCCGGTTCCGCCGGTCGTCGTCGGTGCGACGATCGCCTGCGTGGGTGACGCTCGTACGGGTTCCACCGCAAAGCCGATCCCCATCGCAACGACGATCGCGAAGAGAACGACCGTGCCCGCGCGCGTCACGTCCCGATGCGCTCCGCTAACCGCTGCGCGACGAACGCGGCCACGTCGCTCGGCACCGTACCGCGACCGAAGCCCGCGTCGTAGCCGAGTTCCGTCGCGAGCAAATTCGTCACGCGTGGGCCACCCGCGATGAGCAGCACGGAATCGCGCACGCCTTCGGCTTCGAGCAATTCGGCAAGAGCCGTAAAGTTCGCGATATCGCTGCCTTTCTGCGTGACGACCTGCGAGGCGAGGAGCGCGTCGATCCGTTCGTCTTTCGCGAACTGCGCGAGCTCTTCGACCGAAACTTGACTCCCTAAGTTATACGTTTCGAATTCTTTGTAACGCTCGAGACCGTAGTCGCCCTTGTAGCCCTTCATGTTGAGGATCGCATCGATGCCGACGGTGTGTGCGTCGGTGCCGATACACGCACCGGCGACGCGAATCTTACGACCGATTCGCTCTCGAATAAACTTATCGATTTCATCCATCGACATCTCGAGTGCCTTCGCCGTCGGCGCGACGATCGCGTCGACGTCGACGGCAACGGGCGAGCTCGCATACACGACGAAAAACGAGAACCCCGATGCGATGCGCCGTCCTTCCGCAACGGCGACTTCGGCAAATCCCATCTTCGTGACGAGTTGCCGTGCCGCTTCGTCGGCAGCCTCACTCCAATCGATCGGCAACGTAAACGAAAGCTGCATCTTGCCGTCGTCGCGCGTATCGCCGTAGGGCTTCACGAACGTACTCATGTGGCTCGCGCTCCGGAAGCCGCGAGCGTGCGTGGCGCGAGGGCATCGGCGAACGGATTCCAATAGCCTTCGCCGCGTTCGAAGACCCCATCGAAACCACGCCCTCCCGTCGGCGTGCGACGCACGTCGGCGAAGATCTTCGCTTCGATCGCCGCCATCAGGCCGATCTCGGCGACGCGTTCGAGCAACGCGTGCGCGTCGCGAAGCACGCTCTGCGCGCGAAGCTCCACGATTCCGCCTGATTTGAATTCGATCTCGTCCCCGAGATGGCGCGCCGTGTTCATCACGTATGCCGCGTTCTCGATCGCGAGCGCGCGATCGCCAAGGAATGGCGTATGGATTGCCTCGGTCATCATCCCGCAGAGATGAATCGTTTGCTTCGTCGCGACCGAGGTGAGGTTGAACATCGCATCGAGGAGATGGCCCTTGAACACATCGCCCGTCATGTGTTTCGTCGGCGGCATGTATTTGAGCGGGGAGTCCGGGAAGCATTGCCGTGCGAGTTGCGCCTGCGCGATCGCGAGCAAGAAACCGTCTTCGATCGATGGATCGATTTCGTAGGCATCCCCGAGACCGATTTGCGCATCGGGTAATCCCGCACGATGTGCGAAGGCCTCGTTGATGAACTGCGATGCGAGCACGGCGGGCGCTTGTTCGAGGGCGTCGGCGGTCGTGAGATAGTTGTCCTCACCCGTGTTGATGATGATGCCGGCGCGCGCGTTGAGCATGCGCGAAAAATGCTGGTCGACGAACGTACGCTTCATGTTGATGTCGCGGAACAGAATCCCGTACATCGAATCGTTGAGGAGCATATCGAGCCGTTCGAGCGCCGCCATCGTTGCGATCTCGGGCATACAGAGGCCGCTCGCATAGTTCGTGAGCATGACGTATCGGCCGAGGCGTTGCGAGACGGCGTCGAGCGCTTCACGCATGATGCGAAAATTCTCTTGCGTCGCATACGTACCGCCGAAGCCTTCCGTCGTCGCGCCGAACGGCACGAAATCCAGTAGCGACTGCCCCGTCGAGCGAATGACGGCGATGATCTGCGCGCCCGCCTCCGCCGCCGCGACGGCGGCCGTGCGGTCTTCATAAATGTTGCCGCTCGCTACGATGACGTAGAGCAGCGGCGGCGGTAGCTGCGGATACCGTGCGAGCATCTCATGTCGTTCGTCGCGGCGCAGATCGATCCGACGGAGCGCGGCGCGAATCGTTTCGCCGAGTGCCCGCTTCGTCGCGATTTCGGGCGTTGCGTCACCAAGGGCGACGTCGAGCGAACCATCCGCCACGGCGCTCGCCACATCGTCGGGCGTACGTCCCGTCTCGGCAACGAGCGCGCCGAGCACGCGTGCGGCACCGCCCCGTAAACGCTCGGAGCCGAGCCGCTCGATGAAGAGGTTCGGGACGGGAATATCGTCGCGCCCCACGCCGTCGACGCCCAGAAGCCGCAAGACGGAACGTTCGACCGCAACCGTCGAATGGGCTGCGATAAACGAGTCCAGGGGCGCCGCGATGACGCCTGCGAGATCGCGCGCAGACGCGATGACACCCGAATCTATGGAGAGTCGCATTCCACAGGGATTCCGCGCGCATCCGAACCGCCCATGCCCGGCTCGTAACTTTTGGCCGAGCCCAGCTCGTAACTTTTGGCCGAGCCCGGCTCGTAACTTTTGGCAGAGCCCGGGGTAGTGGCGCCGCAAGAAAGAAACGGAGGAGGATGACGATCGAAGAGCAGACCGACGAGGAGTTGGTCCGGCTCGTTCTGAGCGGCGAACGCGAGCGTTTTGCCATGCTCGTCGATCGTTATAAACGGGGCATTACGAATTTCATCGGAGCGAGCTTCCGCAGCCAAACCGACGTGGCCGATCTCGCACAAGAAACGTTCATGCGCGCGTTCGCCCATTTGGGAACGTTCAACGCCGCTTTGGGAAAGTTCTCGACGTGGCTCTTCCATATCGCGCGCAACGTCGTGCGAACGCACTTGGGGAAGTCCCTCCGGCGTCCGCAAACCCAAGATCTCGGCGAGGAACGGACCCTCGAAAGTGTCCTTGCCGATCGATCGCCATTGGCCGATCCCGCCAGCGGTATCTTACGAACCGAAGCCGAGCGCGACGTTCGCGCCGCGCTCGCCGAACTTCCCGAACGCACGCGCACCGTGCTCTCACTACGCTACTACGACAACATGGAGTATCAGACGATCGCGCAAACCATGGGCCTCTCACTCGGCAACGTCAAAACGCTCATCCACCGCGGTAAGATCGCGCTTGCCGAAAGAATGCGCGCACGCGAACGCGACGCCGTCGAAGCCCTTCCCGCAAAACGCTCGATCGCCGGGTCCACAAATGCGCTGCTGTTCGTCCTCTGATTCCGCGCTGGACGAGTTTCTCGACGGGACGCTCTCGCCCGTCCGTCACGCGCGCGTTTGCGCCCACGTCGCTGCGTGTGTCGAATGTACCGAGTTACTCGCCGAGCTTCGCGTCATCGACGCCCTCTTGCTCGGTCCGCGGAAACTCGAACCCGCCCCAAACTTCAGCTTCAAAGTAATGGCCGACGTCCGCACCATGCCCGCGCCCCACGTACCGCGCTCGCGGACGCTTGCGACCATCGGGACCTATATCGTTTTCGGGTGGGCGGCGATCGGCATGTTCCTTACCTTCGGCGGCGGATCTGCGCGCGCAGCACTCGCGTTTCTCCTCGGCTCGGCGACCCGCTTCGGAGCGGAGACGCAGTCGCTCGCAGCGGCCTCCGGCCGTCTCTTCGGTCACCGAGTACTCGACGTCACGTCGGCGATGGGCGCGCTTCTCGCAGTCGACCTCGTGGGCATCGCCCTCTTTACAGCCGCCTATCTCGTCGTGCGCGCGCGACGCGCTCAAACGGCAGGCGACTCATGGTAGCGCGCCGCCCGCGACGAGCGGCGACATTTGCGGTCGCGCTTTTTGCGATGTTGCTCGCGACGATCGGATTCGCCTCAGCGCGGACGTTCGACCATGGGAAGACCGTTTGGTTTAGCGATACGACGATTGCAGCCGGCGATGTCGTGCGCGGAGATCTCGATATCATCTTCGGTTCGGTGACGTGTGAGGAGGGTGCGACGATCGAAGGGAGCGTCCGGACGTTCTTCGGTCAGTTCGATCCGCACGATGGGTGCTCGGTCGGCGGTCGCGTTACCGATGCGTTCGGAAGCGGCCCGATCGACGCCGTCGTTCCGTGGCTCGCCGCACCCGGCGACGATTTCGTCGCACAGAATCGCAGCTTCCTCAAAAAGCTGGCGTGGGACGTCGTCGTCGTCTTCGCGTTCTTGCTCTTTCCGCTTCGCGTGCGCATCGCGCTCGATCGCGTGGAAAAACATCCCGGTCTCTGCGCCGCGGCGGGCGCGGGCGGACTCGTCGCAGCCTTACCGATCGCCATTTTGTTGCTCGTGAGTATTCTCGGCATCCCGCTCGTGCCGATAGAGATCGCCGCGCTTTTCGCCGCGCTCTGGATCGGCCACGCCGCCGTCGCGCTGCTCATCGGGCGCCGTTTCTACGAGCTCCTGCGGCCGCATGACACGGCTTCACCACTCGGCGCGCTCGTCATCGGCCTCGTCGTCGTAACGGCGGCCCAATCGTTGCCCATCGTCGGCTGGGCCGTCACCGCGCTCGTGGTCCTCGTCGGACTCGGAGCCGCATTCCTCGCTTTCGTTCGCGAAAAAGCGTTCCGCTCGGGCGGTATCCGAACGGTAGGCGTGTAGGGCGCTTCCCGAAAAAGGCGAAGACCGGCGGCATGTCTCTCGTCGTTACCGGACTTTCTCAAAACGGCGACATGTCCGTTTTGCGCGCCGCGCTTATTGCAGCGGGCCTTCCGACCGACTCACTCGTCGTCGTCGGACCCGACGAGTCGACGCCGAGTCTCTCGCGTGGACTCATCGGTTCCGAGCTTCTCACCCGAGAAGGTGGAACGAACGTTCCCGGTCTCACCGGTAGCTCGCACGAACGCGAGTTCTTCCGAAACGAATCGCTTCCCGATCGACTCGGTGATTTCGAAATTCCCGATACCGAGATTGGGAACTACGTCGAGGCACTGCATCGAGGCAAGAGTGTCGTCGGATATTTCGCGCATGCCGATACGATCGGTCGTGTTGAGGAGATCTTCCGCGAATCCGACCTACTCAACGTTCGACGCTTCTAATTCCGACCTCGGTACTTTGGTGCTAGAGGACGCCGTTAGGCGACGGCGTTGACCGCGGCGATGTCGCGCGCGCGGACGTTTGCCGTAAGGCGGAACCCCGACGTCACGAGCGCGATCGCATTGCCGACGATAAGGACGTAGATCACGTCGTCGAGCGTACGATGATGGAGCGAGATCCCGACGATCTCACCGATGCCGCAGAGACCGAGTGGGATGATGAAATTGAAGCGGTGGATTCCGATCTTGTACGCGACGACGATGTTGACACCCGCGAGTAAGACCATGGCGATTCCGTATGAGAAAACGTGGGGCGCGGCCGCCGCAAACGCTGCGCCCGCTAGCGACGTGACGACGAACTTCGGGAAAAAATAGTATCCGAGGAGCCCGGCACCCGAGAGGATCGCGCTCACCCCCATCGCCTGCGCGAGGAAACCGACCGATGAGAGCCCTTCGAGCGCGCGACGCGAGGCTTTGGGCAAGATGACGATCGGCACGAACCCAACGAGGAACATCAGGATACGTCCGGCGAGAGCGAGCGCGCCGTAGAGGCCCGCCGTCCGAGCGTCGACGAAATGCTTCACGAGTAAAACATCGACGTTAGAAATCATGGTCAGCAAGACCGTCGCGACGGAGATACCCGCCATCGTTTTGACGAGCCGTCGCGAATCGACGAAGAGCACGGCATCGGGCACGCGGCGGAATCGGCGGACGAGGACGATTGCCGTGTAGAGGAGCGCGATGAAACTCCCGATCGCCCATCCGACGAACGCCCCGAGCACGCCGTATCCGAGATAGACCAATGCGACGCCGGCGATGAGTTTGACGAGCGCTTCGAGGATCGTCGATAGTGCCCACGCACGAAAATCTTCGATCCCTTGAAAGACGGCGCGAAGCGACGGCGTCGTGAGGCTGATCGCGATGATGACGGTCGTTACGGCGACGGCCGCGACATCGCCGATATGGAGGTATCCCGCGAGCGGTCGTGCGACGGCAATGCCGATGGCGACGATAACACCCGCCGCGATCGCGCCGTAACGAACGAGCATCCGCACGAGTGCCGCGAGGTGCGCGCGATCGTCGGTCGCTCGGAATTCAGCCGCGTATTTCACCACGATCGTCGCCGCGATTTGCGAGAGCACGACGCTCACCATGAGCAGCGAATTGAGCGCCGAGAGGACCCCGTATTGCTCGACCCCCACGCGACGGCTGATCGCGAAGTGGAATCCGTACCCGAAGACGTTGATCGCCATCGACGCCACGAAAACGAGAAGCCCGTGGCGCACGAATTCGCTACTCGCGAAACGTTGCACCGACGGAGCCAACTTACGCAATGGGAGCCTCACGGTTTTCGGGCGGGCTCGGCACGCGGCCCTCGAATTTTCGCAGGATGAGCTTGAGCGCGATCCCGAGTTCTTCGACGCCGAGTACGCGCGACGCGCCGACGAAAACGAATCCACCGATCGCCACTTCGGCCGCGAGATACCAAGCACGCGCGGATAGTGGCGCTCCCGCATGCGCACCGAGCGATCCGATCCACTTCAAGGCCGCGCCCATGATGAAGGAACAGATCCCGATGCGAATCGCCGAGACCAGAACCGTCTTCCAATCGAGCCCGTGAACGAGTCGCCAGACGAGTGCGAAGAGCATGACCGCCGCGACCCATTGACTGACGGAGTTTGCGAGAAGTAAGCCGCGGGCGCCGAGCGGTCCGAGCCAGATGAGGGATAAGACGACGTTGAGCACGACGGCAAATACGGAGATTGCGATCGTCCATCGCGTCTCTTTGCATGCGAAGCAGCATCGCGTCAAGACGATGCTCGCGGCGAGCCCGACGAGTCCGATCGCAGAATAAGGGAGCAGTCCCGCGCAAAGATCGGTCGCCGTCGTTCCGAAGGCGCCGCGTTCGAAGAGCGCGGCGATGAGGGAGCGACCGAGGACGATGAGGCCGACGACCGACGGGATCGTGACGAAATTTACGAGGCGCAGGCCCATGACGACGCTGCGCTTGATGCCCAGCCGGTTCGAACTCGCGAATTGCGATGCCAGCAGTGGGAAGATCACCGTCGCGATCGCAGCGGCGAAGATCTGTTGCGGGAAGCCGACGAGTTTGGTCGCGTAGTTCATCCCCGCGATATAGCCCGGCGTCAACGTCGAGGCGAAGTTCCGATCGAAGAAAATCGCGAGTTGCCCGGCCGCCGATCCGACCACGATCGGTCCGAGCATCGACCAGACTTTGGCGAGCGCCGGATGCCGGAAATCGATGACCGGACGATAGAGTCGTAAGCGCAGCGCCGTCGGAATTTGGACCAGCAACTGCGCCCCGAGGCCGAGGGCGGTACCCAATACCAGCGCGTAAATGCCCATCCCACGCTCGAACCAAAGCACGGTCGCGATGGTCACGAAATTGATCGCAATGCCCTGTATGGCGGAAGCCGAGAAGCGGTGTCGCGCGTTGAGCATCGCGCTCACCACGCCGGCCAGACTCGTCGCGACGACGCTCGGCATGAGCCAACGCGTCATCGTCACGGTTTGCGCCAATTGCTTTGAGGGGAACCCATGTGCGACATAGGGCACGAAGCTGGGCGCGAAGATCCATCCCAGGACCGCGAACGCGGTAAGTGCGATAAAGAGCACGTTGAAGATCGTGCTCGCGAGCCGCATCGCGGATTCATCGTCGCCGCGCGCGACGAGTTCCGAGAAGACGGGAACGAGCGCGCTGACGAGCGCGCCGTTGAAGATGCCGAAGAGGATCGTCGGGATCGTCGCTGCGGCCAAGAACGCATCCATACCCGCAGACGTGCCGAAGTACTTCGCGTTGACAACCTCTCGACCGAATCCCAGGATCGATGAGAAAAGGGTCGCCGCCATCACGAGGACGGTCGATCGGGCGAATGCGACATAGTTGGGTGTCGTGCTCGGTACGACACGGAGTCGCGGGGTCACGCGGAGGTTCTAATGAGCGCCCTCGCCGCGCAGCACCGCAGGCACCGTCTTGAGCAATATAACAAAATCTCCCCAGGGTGACCACGTATCGATATACGTGTTATCGAGGTGCATCCACTCGTCGAACGAGAGGTTCGACCGACCCGAGATCTGCCACAGACACGTGATTCCAGGCTTCACCGTAAGTCGGCGCCGAGCGAATGCATCGTATCGAGCAACTTCGCGCGGCAGGGGCGGGCGGGGCCCGACGATCGACATGTCGCCCCACAGCACGTTAAAGAGATTGGGAAGTTCGTCGATGCTCGTACGCCGCAACATCTTCCCAAGCGGGTGCAGTCGCGGATCGTTTCGGATTTTAAAAACGGGCCCGTCGACTTCGCTGAAGGGGTGGAGGTCGTCGTGAATGAGATGCGCCCCGTCGATCATCGTTCGAAGTTTGAACATCCGAAACGCGCGGCCGTCTCTGCCAACCCGCTCCTGTGTGAAAAACGGAGATCCCGGCGAGACGCACGCGATTCCAAGTGCGGCGAGCGCGATCAATGGGGCTGTGGCCACGAGCACGCCGATTGCGACGGTCATGTCCATCGCCCGTTTTAACGTTGCCCATGAGCGCGGGACGACGCGGCGAAGCGCGGCCGTCCGACGCCGCCGAGCGGAACGCTCGGGGACCAGACTCGGTGATTCGACATTTGGCGTCATGCGCTAACACCGACCGCGAGGGTCGCACGAACACGCTCGCCCACGAGGTCGAGCCCGGCGATCGTCCCGCCGAAACCCGTCCGCGCGCCGAGCTCGAGGTACGGGACGTACTCGCGCGTATGGTCGCTTCCGGGCGCAGTCGGATCGCAGCCGTGGTCCGCTGTAAAGATTGCGAGATCGCCCGGGCGAAGCGCGGCTTCGAGAGCGGGAATATGCCGGTCGAGACGTTCGAGCGCGGCTGCGTAGCCGCGCACGTCGCGCCGATGGCCGTAGGTCGAGTCGAAGTCGTTCAAGTTCGTAAAAATGAAACCGGATTCTACCGTTCGCAAAAGCTCGAGCGTCTGAATGACGGCGCCTTCATTGTCGGCTACCCGCATCGACGTTGAAACGCTCCGGCCGTTAAAAATGTCACAAATTTTTCCGACGCCGTGAACGGGGACGCTCGAATTTGCGAGCAGATCGAGGAGATTGTGCGGTGGATCGAGGGCGTAGTCGCGTCGATTCGGTGTCCGCGTGAAGCCTTCGACCCCTCCGACGAAAGGCCGCGCGATGACGCGATTGACCTCGTGCGGAGGCACGAGCATCGCCCGAGCCGCTTCACACCAACCGTAGAGGACGGGAAGCGGAACGATGTCTTCATGCGCCGCGATCTGAAAGACGCTATCGGCCGACGTGTAGAGAATCGGCCGGCCCGTTGCGAGGTGCGCCTCGCCAAATTCGGCGATAATCTCGGTTCCCGAGGCCGCCACATTCCCCAAGGGCAGCATTCCGCAGATCCGCGCAAATGCCGAAATGACTTCGGGGGGAAAGCCGACCGGATACGTGGGAAACGGGACGCTCGTGCGAATCCCCGCCATTTCCCAGTGACCCGTGATCGTATCTTTTCCGCTCGAGACCTCGCCGAGACGCGCGACATATGCCGCGGAATGTACGGTTGCGGGAACGCCACGTAGAGGCGTCACGTTACCGAGTCCGAGACGCTCGAAATGAGGTAGCGTCAGGCCACCCACACGCTTGGCGACATTCCCAATCGTGTTCGCGTCCGGAGCGTCTCCGTAGACCGCTGCGTCGGGGAGCGCCCCAACGCCGGCGGAGTCCAGGACGATGACGACGCATCGTGGCATGGCCGGGTTGGTTCGTTTCGGGGCGAGTGATGCCTCCCCCACAGCACCGCCTCGTTTGGAGAACCGATTTTTTGTTTCAGCGCCTCGCATTCGCATTCGCACTCGCAGGCGGCGTTTTCGTCACGACACACGTTGCGCGCGCGCAATCGGCACCGCTCGGAACGCCCGCCGTCGCAGCGCCGGGGCCGACGGCGCCCGGTGTGCCGATCGGAACGCCGGTGCCGAGCACGCCGGTCCAGCCGTTCGCGGTACCTTCGGTCACGCCGACTCCAGGGGCAAATACGACTCCGGCGCCGGAAACCGGCCGCCGCCTTGCGGCGTTCGGGCTCGCCGCCGACCGTATCGTCTTTTACAGTAACCGCTACATCGTTGCCGCGGACGGTCACGTCTCGGTCGTTCTCGGCGATGGGACGCGCGTTCGCGGAAACACGTTCGCCATGGATTTACGACTCAATCGCTTCGTTATCGCGGGCGACGTAAAGGTCGTCACGGCCGGAGCTTCGGGACGGGCAAAAGAGATCGACGGCGCCGCATTCGCAGAGTATTTCGATTTCGACCGCGCGTACTTCGTGCCGATCCTCGGCGAGCCCGATCGCTGGACATTCGATGCGGGCGACTACGCGCATCCGCTCCTCGGCCGCCAGATGCCGGGCGACACATTCTTCCTCCCCGACCTCGAGGGCGAGCGCGCTTTTCTCTCCGCCAAACACGCGACGATCGACCCGCGTCAGAGCGTGCGTTTTACGCCGGCCGACCTCAATTTCGGGCTCGCGACCGTGCCGTTTCCGACGTACTTCCTCAACTTCTCGCCGAACCCGAACTTCGCGCAGAACGCCCTCGCGGGCGCCTACGTCGATGGACCGCTCGACTTTCTCGGCGGTTCGCACGCACTCTCGACGCTGCATCTCCGGTACGATCCGGCGAATAAAATCTATCCCTCATTCGAACAACATCTCGTGAGCGCGAATAGCTATATCGTTGCGTCGGTCAACCCGCTCACGCGACCGCTCAAGCAATACAACATTCTCGCCTTCGATCGCCTCTCGCCCGGTATGCAACTCTCCCTCGCGCTCCAAGAAACGGCGTTCCAGCAAGCTTTCTCTCGTCCGCTTTCGGCGACGGGATATGCGACCGCACAGCTGGTGATGAGCCTCCCGCACTCGTACGTGGCGCTCACGACGCAGAATTATTACGATAGCCTCCTCGCAAAACCACGGGAGTTTGTCGACTCGACCATTTACGGTCGCGTGTTCTATTACGGCGACGCGTCGCACCCGTTTATCGGCGATCATCCCTCGCAACAACAGATCGCTTGGATCGGATTCCGACATCCCGTCTACAGATTGCCTTTCACGTTTAGCGTGCGGTCGGGATTTAGCGCGGCGACCAATTCGACGACGACGTTCCGGACGGTCGGCGGCACGAACGTCTCGTCGTTATTTTCGAAATCGATCGGTATCAATATCGCGAGCAAGTCCATCAAGGTAATCCCCGATACCGAAGGTCGCGGACGCGACCTGTATCTCACCGCATCGCTCGACAAGCAGCGCACGTTCAACTCGACCCCGCACTTCATCGACACGCAACAAGAGTCGTTCGCTCTGACGAAGGTTATCGACCCACGACGCCTCACCGTGCTCGCGACCTATCAGATCAACAACACGGGTGATTACTACGGAGCGCGGCAGTCGGAAATCTATCCATCATCGGCGGGCTTCAATCCATACACCGGCGAGGTCGTCAACGGCTTTCGCGCGTTTCGTGGATTCGCGACGACGCACGCACTCACGCAACAACTCGTTTACACGCCGAACGACACCATCACGCTCAATGTCACGATGCGCGAAAATCGGGACTTCCCACGCGCGATCCCGGGCTTACCGACGCCGACAGGAAATCCGTTTCTCGGCTCGACCGCGCTCGGGTTCGCAAACTATGGCGCCACGCCGTATCAGGCAGATTTGGATCTGCGATACCGGATCAACCGTTTACTCACCGTCGATATCGGGCGCTCGTACTATTTTAATTTCGGCGGATACGAACGCTGGAGCCCCACCTTCTCGTTTTCGATCGTGAAATAAATGAAGATGTCGCATCGCCTTGGCGCCGCATTGCTCGCCATTACTTCTCTCGCTCTCGGAGCGAACGTCTCGACGGGCGGCACGATCGGCGGCGTCGCACGTGCCGCGCTTCCGACGCCCGCGGCTGCAGCTAGCGGCGAGACGCCACCGCCGTTGACGGCGACGGCGACGCCGCTTCCCGCTGGGAATCTCGTGCGCTTCACGGGTCAGATCCTCGACAATCGCAGCGGCTTCGTATTTTTCACCACGGGCGACGGCTTTCGGCTCGCACCCGACGTGAAGATCGACGACGCGCGCACCGGCGGCACGACGGCACTCCTACCGACGACGCGTACGTACGCGCGAGCGACGTTCGATGCTGCGACGGGTACCGTCGTCGAACTCAGCCTCGCCACGCATCGGCTTCCCGACGAAACGAGCTACGAGGCGATCAAGAAATTCGCCGTCGCTCTCTCGACGCCGTTCGCGAATCCCGATCTCAAAGGCGGCGAAGGCCTCAACGGCAAGCCCGTACTCGTCACGTTCACCGTCGAGGTGCCGTCCAAAACGCCGTTCGCCGATGCCGTCTATGTCGCAACCGATACCAGCGGTTGGAGTGCGACGGCAATTCGCATGAATCGCATCGACGCGCTCCACTATCGCGTCACGCGACCGTTCTCGTCGGGAACGCGCTTCCTCTACCGCTATACGCGCGGCTCGTGGCGCTCGGCCGAGCGCGGACAGAACGGCCTCGAAGTGCAGCCGCGGCCGTTCATCGTCGTCAACGCCGACGTCAAGAGTAAGAGCGACATCGTGTATAGTTGGGGCGACGCCGATCAGTTCGCACCCGATCTCGGGCAACCGATCCCGACGCCGTTCAATCCGGTTCCATTCGTTCTTCCGCCGCGTAAGACGTAAGGACGTTTCACATGTGGTTCCGCTTCGCATCGTCCGCCTTCGCCGTCGCCTTCATCGCAGCGACCGCAGTCGCCCGCGCGGCGGCACCGACGCGTGTCGACGTGCGTGCCGACGTAGTCGCGTTCTATCCGTACGCCGACGCGACGACAATTGCTGCGAGCGGGCACGTCATCGCGCAGACGGGCACGCACGTCATCCGTGCGAACGTCCTGCAATACGATGTCGGGAAAGCGCGCATTCTCGCATCGGGCGACGTGACGGTAACGCATGGCACGCGGATCACGCACGGCGAGGCCTACCGCATCGATCTCGAGACGGGCGCCGCGACGATCGTTCGCGTCGAGCCGTCGCCCGCGAGCTTTGCGGTTCCCGACGACGCGAGCGCACCGGAAGTCGAGCGTCGGATCTCCGATACCGATTTCAAACCGCTCGATCTCGACGGCCAGCGACCCTACATTCGCTCGCGTCACGCCCTCGTCGCACCGGGAGCGAGCGTCCGGATGACGCCTGCGGAATTTCCCACCGGTGCCGGTCCCGCGCTCGCCGTCCCGACCTATCTCTACACTCTCGTGCAGAACCAAAATCTCGCCCAGAATGCGAGTCCCGGCGCGTCGTTCGATCAGCCCTACAATCTCTTTGGATCCCCGAACTCACTCACCGCCGCACACCTGCGCTACGAATCGCAAAACGGCGTCACGCTCGCGATCGACAATCGGCTCGTCGATCGCAACCGCGCCTATGCGGTCACGTCGCTTTTGCCGTTTCGCAATCGCCGAGCCGATTTTCTCGCGTACCAGCAGCTGCGGCCCGGATTACAACAGACCTTTACCGCATCGCATACCTTCGGTTCGTCGCACGTCGAGGCCGCGACGTATCGCCTCCAGGGAACCAATCGCCTCTCGATCGCGACACTTACGGCGAGTGCGTACGCGACGACGAACACGCTCGAATTTGCTCTCGGTACGATCCCGCACGACATCGGCCATTACGTTAGCTATCAACTCCGCACGGGCTACGCGTACGATCACGCGCTCTACGGCTTTCCGTACGCGAACGACTTCCGCACCTTCGTCGGCGGATACGCGACGCTCCCGGGCGCGACGGTGCTCGGCACCACGCTCAACGCGCGCTACGATTATCAGCTCAGCGGCTACGATTTTCCGCATCAAACGACGAGCGGAACGCTCACGCTTTCGGCCGGCCACGTTTTCTCGCGTGGCGTCAACGTCTACGCGACCGCATCGTATCTCCAAAGCGCGAACCGGTATCGCGAGAACGACGTCGCACGGCGCGCCCTCGGCTTACCCAATCCGAACTACCCCGTCATCACACCCGACGGCACGCCATTTCTCGGCTACTTCGCATACGCGGGTGCGAGTACGTACCGCACGTATCGAATCGAATCGACGTTTCAAGGTAGACGCGGCGACGATCGTCTGCAACTCACACTCACGCACGCCCGCGACTTCCCGCAATTCAACGGTTACGGCCGTCCGCCGCTGACCGCGTCGATCGATATCACGCGCCGTATCACGCCGACGATCCGTCTCGCGATCGGCCGATCGTATACGTTCGGTTGGGCCAATCGGTACCTCTCACCGCAATACACCTTCAGTATTTCGCCATGATCGCTCGTATCGCGTCGATCGCGGCGTTTCTTTTGGCGATCGTCGAACCGCTCGGCATTCGCGCGCAAACGCCCGCGACGCCGCTTTCGATTCGCGGTCAAGCACTCGCGATCGGACACGGTTACGTGATCTTCACGTCGGGCACGACCGTGCGCATGCGTGAGGGGACGCTCGTGCCGCGCGGGACGACGCTCGGAAGTTCGATCCGCGCGCGCCTCGATCGGGCGACGGGCGAAGTCGTTGCGATCGAGCTCGATCCCAAAGACACCCTTGCCGACGACATCGATGCCGCGCGCGTCCCCGCACCCTACGCCGTGAGCGGTCTGACGACGCTCGGCGCGTCGGCAACGTCGATGGCAGAGACCACCGCTCCCGTTCGCGCGGAACCCGTCGTGGTCAATCTTGCCGTCACGGTACCTGCGAATACACCTCCGAACGACGACGTGTATGTCGCGACAGATCGGAGCAATTTCAGCCCTTCGGAAATCCGCATGCAACGCACGAGCGCACGCCGCTTCACCGTCTCGCTGAGCCTCCCGCGTGATAGTAAACTCCGGTACCAATTCACCCGCGGCTCCTTCGCGACCGTCGAACGCAATCGCAGTGGAGGCATCGTCGAGCCTCACGTGCTTGCGGTCGGCTCGGAAGCGACGGTCGAGACCATCGTCGAGCGCTTCGCCGATCTCAACTGAGAGGCTGCGATGCAACGATCTTGTGCGCCACGCAAGCGGCACCGAATCCATTATCGATATTGACCACGCTCACACCCGGCGCGCACGAGTTGAGCATCGCCAGAAGCGCGGCGAGCCCCTCGAACGACGCGCCATACCCGACCGACGTCGGAACCGCGACGACGGGTGGACGCACGAGCCCCGCGATCACCGATGCGAGCGCACCTTCCATGCCCGCAACGACGATGATGACGCGGCACGCATCGAGATCGTCTTTGACCGCAAGCGCGCGATGGACGCCCGCGACACCGATGTCGAAATGTTCGACGACCTCGTGACCGAAGGCCGCAAGCGTGCGGGCCGCTTCCTCCGCAACGGGAAGATCCGAGGTTCCCGCGCATGCCACGGCGATGCGATGTTGTGTCTTCGGACGCGTACCGCACTGTAAGAGACGCGCGGTCGCAAAATACCGAGCATCGGGCAAACGTTCCGCGAGTGCGTAGCCGTCATCGGGCGCGACGCGCGTCGCGAGCGCGAAGCCTGCGTTCGCGTAGAGTTCGCGCGCGATGCGTTCGATCTGCTCGCGCGTCTTCGACGCCCCGTAGATGACCTCGGGAATCGTCGTGCGGTCGGCGCGCGCGTGGTCGATGCGGACGTCGGTCATTCGAACGTCAGGGAGATCGGACGCTCCGTCGATTCCCCGCTCACACTCTGCGCGTGGACCATCAAATCGTAGCGCCCGTGAAAGAACCCCGGAACGTTCGCCGGGATCGTAAAATTCAGCGCGAAACGACCGGGCCCGACGCGGTGCATCGGCAGCGTATACGCGGTGACGTGTGCGACGACGGAGATCACGTCGTCCGTCGTGAGCACGAGCCACGCCACCGTCCCTCCCGCGTGGATCACAGCCGGTGTCGCGCTTATCGAAATGATCTGCGGCCCTTTGCGGGCGACCGGCGTTCCACGCACCACGGGCGTCGGCGCGATGGGCGCTACCGCGACGAGCACCGATTTCGTCGCGGAATCGTGCGGCACGGCAGGCGGCGTCGCAATGCTGGGCGTCATGGTCATGGCCGGCGCCATCGCGACGGCGGAACTTCCGATTGCCGTGGGCGCCTCTGTTGCCCCAGTGGTCGTTGTCGATGCCGAGCGGGCACAGCCGTGCAGTCCGAGCGCGCCGAGGCTGACCGCGAGGACAAGGGCTCGCTTTCGACTGGCAGAATCGCAGGCGTGTGGCTTACCCGCCGATCGATTTCCAGCGCTTACACCTAACGTCACTTAAAGATCGCCCTTCCAAAGTTCGAAGCACCGACGGCGGCCGGACCGTATCGGCAGATGCTTCGTTCCGGACGTGGTTCGACGCGCTTCCGAACATCCTGGCGGGCGAGGGTCTTCGCGAACTCGTCACGCGGACGGCCCAGGCGATCTCGAACGGGCGACCGGTGCTCCTGGGCGTGGGCGGCCACGTCATCAAGGTCGGCCTCTCGGGCATGATCTGCGATCTTATTCGCGATGGCTTGATCGCTGCGGTCGCCGCCAACGGCTCCGTGACCATCCACGACAGCGAGCTCGCCCTCGTCGGCAAGACCTCCGAAGACGTCGATGTCGCGCTTCAGGATGGCTCGTTCGGCATGTCGAGCGAAACGGCGTCGTTTATCCTCGGCGCGATCTCCGAACACCGGTCGCGCGGTGTCGGTCGCGCGCTCGGCGATGCGTTGCTCGCGGCACGTGCGCCACATGCGGCGACGTCGGTGCTCGCGACGTGCGCCGAGCGCGACATTCCGCTCTGCGTGAGCGTCGCCATCGGCACCGATATCGTCCACGCACATCCGCAAGCCGACGGCGCCGCAATCGGTGAAGCCGCGCTCGTCGATTTCCGCACGCTGTGCTCCGTCGTCTCACACGTCCTCGATGGCGGCGTCTACCTCAATTTTGGATCCGCCGTGCTCTTACCCGAGGCATTTCTCAAAGCCGTCAGCGTCGCGCGCAACCTCGGCGCGCGCGGCTCGTGCACGACGGCAGATTTCGATTTCGTGCGCCAGTATCGACCGCAGACCAACGTCGTCCGACGGCCTCATCTCGGGACCGCGGGGAAAGGCTTCGCATTTACAGGCCATCACGAACTGCTCTTTCCACTCTTCTGGCAAGCCGTCCGAACGGAACTCGCATGAGTCTCATCAGCGTTGTCGTGCCGCTCTTCAACGAAGAGGGCAACGTCGCCGAATTGATCCGGCGCATCACGGCGATCATGGATCGCGTCGCGATCGACGACACGTATGAAATCGTTGCCGTCAACGACGGCTCGCGCGACCGGACGTTGCCAATCCTACGCTCGCTCCAAGTCATCGTGCCGAGCCTCGTCGTCGCCGATCTCTCGCGCAATTTCGGCCATCAAATCGCAGCGACCGCCGGTCTCGACATCGCGCGCGGAGATGCCGTCATCCTCATGGATGGCGACCTACAAGATCCGCCCGAACTCATCGAGGCCTTTCTTGCGAAATGGCGCGAGGGTTACGACGTCGTTTACGCGACACGCAAGACGCGCAAGGGCGAGAGCTTCTTCAAACTTCTCACCGCACGCGTTTTCTACCGAACGATCCGGCGCCTTACGAACGTCTCGATTCCCGTGGATACGGGTGATTTTCGCTTGATGAGCCGGCGCGTCGTCGATGCGCTCGGCGAGACGCGCGAGAAGCACCGATTTTTGCGCGGACTCGTAAGTTGGGTCGGATTCAACCAAATCGGCGTCGCCTACGAACGCGAATCGCGCTTCGCGGGTGAGACGAAATACCCGATCTCGAAGATGCTCAAATTCGCAATCGACGGCATCACGTCGTTCTCCGAGATTCCGCTCCGCTTCGCAACCTATCTCGGCTTCATCGTGAGCGCGGTCGCGTTTCTCTATGCGATCGTCGTCATCGCGCTCAAAATTTTAGGGCTGAACGAACCTGGCTACACCTCGATCATGGTCGTCGTCCTGTTCTTGGGTGGCGTGCAACTCGTCACGATCGGTATCGCGGGTGAATATCTCGGCCGCATCTACGATCAGGTTAAAGCCCGACCGCTCTATTTTCTCTCGAGCGTCGAACGCGCGGGCGTTCTCGCCACACCGGTCGCCACGGAAACGTCGTCCGAACCTTCACCCGTCTCGTCGTAGACGAGCGTTCCCGCTTCCGGCGCGTCCTCGCCGATCGTAAAACATCGCGCGACCGCCGCCACCATCGCCGCGTCGTCGTCGCCATGCACGGTCGCGAACGTCTCGCCGCGCGCGATGCGATCGCCGACACGCGCGCGCACGACGATGCCCGCACGAGCGCCCGATGCCGCGACGAGATCGCGCGCTCGCTCGCCGAGCTCGACTGTTTCGATGCCGGTCACGTAGCCGGCGCGCTCTGCAACCGCGTCGATTGAGATTGGATGCGGCGCCATCGTCTCGAGATCGCGAGCCGAGCCGCCCTGCGCGACGAGCATCGCGACGAACGTTTCGTACGCGCGCCCGCTGCGCAAAGCCGCCTCGAGCGACGTCCGGGCGAGTGCCGCATCGAAGCTCGACGGCACGGCGACCGCGAGCATCGCGGATCCGAGGCGCATGACGATTGCCAGGAGGCGCGGATCGTCGTGCGTACCGCGCAAGAGGTCGCGCGCCTCGCAGAGTTCGAGACCCGTTCCGATCGCGCGACCGAGCGGTTCGTTCATATCCGAAACGATCGCGCGCGCGCGACGACCGAACGCGCGCGTCAACGTTACGAGCGACCGCGCGAGCGCACTCGCACCGGCGATATCGTGCATGAAGGCACCGTTGCCGCACTTGACGTCGTACACGATCGCGTGCGCGCCACCGGCAATCTTTTTCGAGACGATCGATGCCGCGATCAAACCAGGCGCGGGCACGGTCGACGTTCGGTCGCGCAGGGCATAGATGCGTTTATCGGCTGGCACGAGTCGCGCGCTCTGCGCCGCGATCGCACACCCGACGCGAGCGACGATCGAGAAAAACGCTTCGGGCGCGAGATCCGTGCGCAGACCCGGTAGCGCCTCGAGCTTATCGAGCGTTCCGCCCGTATGCCCGAGCGCGCGACCCGAGAGCTTCGCGACGGGAACGCCGCACGCTGCGACGAGCGGCACCACGACGAGCGACGCGGTATCGGCAACGCCGCCCGAACTGTGTTTATCGACGGTCCGCGCGTCCGGTGCGCGGAGGGTTTCGCCACTCGCAACGAACGCGCTCGTAAGCGCTGCCGTTTCGTCGGCGTCGAGCCCGCGAATCGTACTCGCCATCAAGAGCGCCGCGAGTTGTGCGTCGTCGATCGCATCCGCGAGATAGCTCGCGATGATGTCGTGCCACACGCGATCCTCGAGCGCTCCACCATCGCGTTTGCGCGCGATGGCCCGACGCATCATTGCTTCGTCCAAGAAGCCTGGGATTCGCACGAAGGCGACACGAAGCCCGCGCCGGGTGCGCAACCTTTCGGTCGACGGCGGCACTTTGCGCGGCACGGCGTGCAGCGTAGCGACGGTGCGCCGCATGACGTCGCTCGTCGCCGCGATGCTGCCCCTCGGTATCGGCGCCATCGCCGCACGCGTGCTCGCCGCGCATCGCCCCGCGCGCATCGCGAACGATTTCCAACAACCACTCGTCGTCGCGACGAATTGGGGCGCGTATGGTGCGGGCGCCGTCGCGATTCTCGCCGCGAGCGTCGTGCTGACGACGGGGTTGCTCGTCTTTACCGTGCTGCGTTTCCGGCCGAACGCGCGCGCGAGCGATCTCGGAGCGATTCTCGTCGCCGCACTCGTCGGCATCGGCTTCACCCTCGCTTGGCCGTTCGTTTTTTCAAGCGATCTCTACGCGTATGCCGCCTATGGCGATCTCGCCGCTCGTGGCCTCGATCCGTATCGACTCGCACCCGCAACGCTGCACGATGCGTTTCTCGATGCAGCCCGCTTTCAGTGGAGCGGGCCGTTCCCCGTCGACGTCTACGGCCCGGCTATGCTCGCGATTGGGCGGGCCGTCGTCGCGGCGACGGGCGACGCCAACGTCGCACTCACGCTTGGATCGCTTCGTGCGGTGACGATCGCCGCGTTCCTCGGGAGCATCGTTGCATTGCATGCGGCACTCGCGTCGTGCGACGAGCGGCGTCGGTTCGTGACCACCGCGGCATTCGCACTCCATCCCGTCATTCTCTGGAGCGTTGCCGAAGGACACAACGACGCCTTCGTCACGCTCGCCGCGAGCCTCGCCGGACTCGCAATCGCGCGCGGACGCGTCGTCGTGGGGGCGCTTGTCGTCGGCCTCTTACCCGTTTTCAAAGCGACCGGCGCGCTTTTCGCCGTCGGCCTCGCGCTCGCGGCGCTGGCCCGTCCTCACGAGGACCGCTCGCGACGCGCGTTGTGGGCGCTTGCGGTCGGATGCGTTGTCACCGCGGTGATCGCGATTCCACCGCTCTTTCCGGCGTTCGCGCGTTTTGGCGCCCACGGACATTACGCACCGAGCCTCTCCTTGCAGGGTCTCATCGGCCCGCTTCCCGCACTGGCGATTGCGGCAGCCGCCGCGATCGTCGGAGCGGTGAGCATCGTACGCTCCGACGGGCGGGGATTCGCGTGGATCGGCCTCGCGGCGCTTTGTGCCCTTCCCAACGCCTATCCATGGTACGCGCTGTGGTTGCTGCCTTGGGCCCTCGCTGCGGGCGCGAGTTGGCCCGCAATCGCGCTCGGCACCGCGACGATTTGTAATATCGCGCGTTACCTACCCGACGCAGCGGGCGTCCCCGATGTTGGAATGGCACATCTCCTAGCAGGCATCTCTAGCGCTCCACTCGCCCTCGCCCTCATCCCTCGCCGCGTCGCGAAAGCACCGGAACGCTCGTGATCGCTACGGGTTCCATCGTCACCGTCTCGAGAAAGTATCGTACCAAACGTGCTCGCCTTCATCGCCCTCCTCGCGACCCTCGTACCACAGGCGCCGTCGCCGTTACCAACGATGACCGCTTCGACGCTCCCGAGCGTCGAAGCGAGTACGAGCGCACCCACGACGCCGAAGCCGACAGCGCTGTCTTACAAATATCGCTTCGTTCCGCGCAATTCTGCGCGCGCCGGTGAACCCACGATCTATGCCGTGTACATGAACGATAAGAAATTACATTCTCTCGGCCAGATCAATATCAAGGTCGCAACGTCACACGATGTCGTCAGAGTCGTGAGCCGCAGCAACGGTCGCGAAGGCATCCTTCCGCTCATCGCGCCGGGCGATTTCGAAGCGACGAGTACGTTGCCGAAGATTCCGTTCATCGCGGCGGGGATGACGGTCGAGATCGAGTTCATCGCAACGACGGCAACGGGTCGCTCCGCAATCGTGCGCGTCCCGGTCCTCGTCAACTAATGTGGCCCGGAATCGGGCTCGCGATCGTCGCGAGCGCTTTGGCCATCGCGCAAACGACGACGCCGGTGTCACCCGGGCCGAACCCATCGGCGTCACCCGAATATCGTTTCGTATATAAACCAACACCGACCGCCGAGTCGACGCCGTTTCCGGGGCCCAACCCGCCGCAGATCGCCGAGATCGATCTCAGCGACGCGACGCTCGTGACGCCGGGAATCGTGCGCGTGCGCGTTCTCACGAGCGACGCGGTCGCGACCGTCGTCGCCGAGACGTTCGGCAACACGATCGCGATCCCGAAGAAAGAATTGGGTCTCTTCACGTTCGAGGGTTACGTCGGCGAGGTTCCCGCGTTCGTCAAGAACCGCACCTACGGCGTGACATTCACTGCGACGACGAGCGACGGCCGCAATGCAACCGTCACCCTTCCCCTCACGCTGAAGTAACGCGTTTGGGCCGTCACGGCTCGTACTTTCTCACGCCGGGCGCCTTCGTACGCCGATGACTCAGAACGATTGGCAGTCGCGGCGTTGCAACCGGGTCGTAAGCGGATGAGTCGAATGCAGGCGCCGCATTCATCTCCCGTTGCACGAGGCTTCCTATCGCTACGCTCGCCCCATCGCTCGTCCGAGCACTCCCCAGTTCCAGTCGCCCGCTCGCCGGTCTCCTCGAACGCTTGCGCACGCACGCGGGCGCATTTTCCTTGCACGAGACGACCTCGGCCGCGCGGCCCTATCTGCTCGCCGGCATCTTCCGGGCGCTTCGCGTGCCGCTCTTCGTCGTCGTCCCGACGCCCGACATCGCGGAACGCACCTTCGCCGATCTGACGTATTATCTCGGCGACGGCAAGCAGGTTGAAGGCGCCGCCTCCGAAGTCACGCTCGTGAGGCCGCGCGAGGAGAGCGTGGGCGTTATCGAGAGCCCTTCGGAGCGCAGCGCGCGCATGACGCTTTTCGCCGATCTGCTCGCGAACCGCCCACTCGTGGTCGTGCTTCCCGTCGCGGCGTTGCGTCAGTATGTGATGCCGAGGGCGATCTTTGCGGAGCGATCCTTCAAGCTCGAAGTCGGCGGCGAGTTCGGCTTCGAAATGCTACAAGAAGCGCTCTTCGGCAGCGGCTATCATCGTACCGACGTCGTCGCCGCGGCGGGTGAATTCGCGGTGCGCGGCGGCATCGTCGACCTCTGGCCGGCGACGGCGGATTTCCCGATGCGCGTCGAATTTTTCGGCGATGAGATCGAGTCTATTCGCACGTTCGATCTCGCGACGCAGCGCAGCACCGACGCGCGCACGGAAACGCTCGAGGTCGTACCGTGGAGCGAGATTCCACGCGACGAAATGTATCGCGAACGCGTGCTCGGGGGCATAACGGGAACGCCCGCCACCGTTTCCGCCGCTCGAGCGTACATCGCGAGCGGCTCGGAATTACCCGAGACGTGGTTGCCCCTCGCCTTCGACGAGCGCGAGACGATCTTGGATTATCTCGCACCGAACGGCATCGTCGTTCTCGAAGAGCCCGCGATGCTCGCGACGATCGAACGTGGGCTCGACGACGAGCGCCTGCGCGAAGAGAACGTGCTCTTGGCCGCGGTCGAATCCGGCGACCTCTCCGTCGATGAAGATCTCGTCGGCGAAGCGTTGCTCGCCGACGTCATGGCGCCGCATCCGTCGCTCGAAACGCTCGGCGACGCATTCCGCGCGCGGCGCACGCTCATCATGCCGGGTGCGATCGAAGCCGAACCCACGCCGTGGCTGCCGCATTCGCTCGAAACTTTCGTTCTCGAAACGCGTCCGGTCGAACACTTCAATCGCCAGATTACGATGTTTCTCGATCAGGTGAAAACGTGGGTTGCCGATGGCGAGACGGTCGCCTGCGTGGCCTCCGGTGCCTCGAGATTGACCGAGATGCTTCGAGCCGCCGACCTGACGGTCGAGCGTAGCGCGACGATGCTGCATCTGCGCGAGACGGGCACCGCGTCCTTCGTCGGGCGCAATCCCGGTATGACGCGCGGCGGCGTCGTCTTCGTCGATCAAGGCAATATCGAATCGGGCTTTTATATTCCGGGCTTGCGTCTGCACGTCTTAGGCGATCGCGAGATCTACGGCCAGCCGCCGAAGCGCGTGAAATTGCGCGCCGTCAAAGAAGGCGTGCCCGTCACGCTCGGCAATCTGAAAGTCACCGATTACGTCGTGCACGCGGTGCACGGGATCGGGCAATATATCGGCCTGCGCACGGAGACGATTCTCGGCGCCACGCAAGATTATTTAGATTTGAAGTATGCGGGAACGGACCGCATGCTCGTGCCCGTCACGCAGATGCATCAAGTCGCGAAATACGGCGCGAACGAAGGTGCGGCACCGAAGCTTTCCAAGATGGGTGGCGCCGATTGGGCGCGCGTCAAAACGCGGGTTTCGGAGAATCTGGCAAAGGTCGCCGAGGGACTCGTCGGCCTCTACGCCGAGCGCGAAATCGCTACCGGCCACGCGTTCGGGCCCGACACGCCATGGCAAGCCGAACTCGAAGAAGCCTTTCCGTACGAGACGACGCCCGATCAGCAGAAAGCGATCGACGACGCGAAATCGGACATGGAAAAAACGAAACCCATGGATCGCGTCGTATGCGGCGACGTCGGCTATGGCAAGACCGAAGTCGCGGTGCGCGCGACCTTCAAAGCGATCGCCGATAAGCGTCAAGTCGCCGTGCTCGTGCCGACGACGCTGCTCGCAGCGCAGCACTATCGGACGTTTAGCGCGCGCTACGCGAGCTTCCCCGTGCGCATCGAAGAGCTCTCGCGCTTCAAGACGAAAAAAGAGCAGCAACAGACGCTCAAGGATCTCGCTGACGGGAAGGTCGACGTCGTCGTCGGCACGCACCGCCTGCTCCAAAAAGACGTCGTCTTTAGAGATCTCGGGCTCATCGTCGTCGACGAAGAGCAGCGATTCGGCGTGATGCACAAAGAGCGCCTCAAGCAGATGAAGGCGACGGTCGACGTGCTCACGCTCTCGGCGACGCCGATCCCGCGCACGTTGCACATGTCGTTGCTCGGCGTGCGCGATCTCTCGATGATTCAAACGGCACCGAAAAATCGCATGTCGATCAAAACGGTCGTCGTGCCAGCGAGCGACGCGATCGTGCAAAAGGCGATCGCAAACGAACTCGATCGCGGCGGTCAGGTCTACTATCTGCACAATCGGATCGAATCGATCTACGGCGTCGTGCGCGCGCTCGAGCAACTCGTGCCGAAAGCACGGATCGCCGTCGGCCACGGCCAGATGGGCGAGAGCGAACTCGAGCCGATCATGACGAAATTCGTCGAAGGCGAGATCGACGTGCTCGTCGCGACGACGATCATCGAAAACGGAATCGACATCCCCAACGTCAACACGATCATCGTCAACGACGCCGATAAGTTCGGTCTCGCGCAGCTCTATCAGTTGCGCGGACGCGTCGGTCGGTCGAACCATCAGGCCTACGCGTATCTGCTCTATCAAGCCCATAAGGCGCTCTCCGAAGATGCGAAGGCGCGTCTCGAAGCGATCCGCGAGTTCACGCATCTCGGCAGCGGTCTCCAAGTCGCGATGCGCGATCTGGAGATTCGCGGCGCGGGCAATCTGCTCGGGGCCGCACAATCCGGATTCATCGGCGCCGTCGGCTTCGAAACGTACTGCGAACTTCTCGCCGAGGCGATTGCGGAGCGCAAGGGTTCGCGCGAAAATATGCCCGAGAAGCGCGAAGCCGTCATCGACGTCAAAATCGATGCGTATATTCCCAACGACTACATTCCGCAAGTCTCGCAGAAAATCGCCGCCTACCAACAGCTCGCGAACGCCCGCAGCGAAACGGTCGTCGACGAAATCGCCGAAGGATTACGCGATCGCTTCGGCACCTTACCGATTCAGCTCGCGAACCTCGTCGAGGTCACGAAGCTACGCACCAAGGCGATCGAGAAAGGCGTCACGCGCGTCATCATCGATACGACGCGCCTCACGCTCGGGGTCGGGAGCGCGTTCGAGCTTTCGCCCACGACGATCCCGAAACTTCAGTCTCTTACCAAAAACCGGTTCCGTTTCCACGAGGGCAAGATCACGATCGACCTTCCCGATCGCAAACCCGCCGAGCATCTGCCGCTCTTGCGCGCGCTCCTGCAGGCGATGTAGCCTCCCGGCTAATCGCCGACGACGATTTCGTTCGCGAGCCGATCTGCGTGATAGACCGACGTGAGCCCGAGCAGGAGCGCGCGGCTATCGACGGCGACCGCGCGATTGACGCGGCCGTCGTAACCAAAATCACCGCCGAGTGAGAAGATGTTGCCGTCGAAGATCAGCCCGACGACGTCGCCCTTCATATCGACGAGCGGACTGCCGGAATTGCCACCGATGATGTCGTTGGTCGTCGAAAGATTCATCGGAGTCGTGAGGTCGAGCGCGGGTTTCGCATCCAGCCACGATTGCGGGAGCGCGTAGGGTTCGCTAGGAGTCGCACGCCCGAAAAGCCCACCGACCGTCGTATACGGCTGGACGTCGACGCCGTTTGCATCGGTGAACCCAGCGACCCGGCCGTAGCTCAGGCGTAGGGTGAAGGTGGCATCGGGATCGACCGACGTGCCCGTTATTTTGAAGCGTGCGCTCGCGAGATCTTCACTCGCTTTGGCGATCGGCGCGTCGACTTCGTCCTCGAAACGTTTCCGAGCCGCCCGAATATCGGGTTCGAAGGCGGCGACGAAACGGATGAGCGGATCGGTCGAGGCATCGATTGCCGGCTGCCCTCCGTCGTAGAGCGCTTTGCGAACGGCAACGTCGCCAAGTTTCGTGCCCGAGATGAGGTCGTGCGCCCATGCCCGGGGCGTTTTCACTCCGAGAAGGCGCTTGACGAACGGATCGTCAGTGCCGAGATTTTCGCGTGCGAGCTTGGCGTAAAAGGCAAGTTGGAGTTCGTCTGGGCCCGGATACGTGGGGATCGGTGCCAAAAGTTCTTCGGGCAGCGTCACCAATCTCGCGTCGCTATATTCGGGAAGCCGCTGCCCCGACGGCTTCGCTTTTTCTTTCGGCAACTGTACGAGCTGGAGCGCCCACTGGACGAGTTGCACTTGCGGCCCGTTCGCGACGTAGTTCGTGCGCGTGGAGATCACGTTGGCGACGGCGAGTGCGCGGTCGATGGCTGCGTAGTCATCCGAGGTCCGCTTTGCGAGCGCGGGATCACGAGCGAAGGCAACGCGTAGCGCCCGCTCCTCGGCGACTTTACGCGCGAAGAAGACCGGATCGAGCAGCGCGTTCTCGTTGCCGATCAACGACTTATAGTAATTTTCGTAGCCGAAAAGCGTCTCGTTCGTCTGGCGACGTTGTTCGGGCCCAAGGGTCTGGTACTCTTCGAGCTGGCCGCGGAACTCCGCGATATCGCGCAGGGCGAGCACGTTGCGCCGGTCGCGCAATGCGACCAGCTGCGATACCGTCAAGAGACGCCGTGTCGCTCCGGGATTACCGGCGACGAAGACGAGCTGGCCCGGCTTCGAGCCGTTCCGACTCCAATGCAAAAACTCGGGCGTCGCTGCCGGAACGCCGTTGTCGTACGCGCGCACGAGACCGATGTCGAAATCGTAGCGCGGGAAATTGAAGTTGTCGGGGTCGCCTCCGAATTGTGCGACGGCGTACTCCGGTGCGAATGCCAAACGAACGTCCGTGAATCGGCGGTAATGGTAGAGTTTGTAGAGACCGCCGTGATAGAGATCGACGACGTCGCAGCGCACATCTGCGCTCGAGCCACAACTCGACGAAAGCTTCGCGTCCTCGGCGTTGCGCGCGTCGACGAGCGTGCGGCCGGACTTTCCCGCCGTCGCCGCGCGGACCGCTGCGGTCACGTCGTCGATGCGGTCGAGGCGATCGAGTTCGAAGCCCGGGCACTTCACTTCGTCCTCAGAGCGTTTAGCGTAAAATCCCGTTGCGACGAAGTCCTTTTGGGCCGTCGATAACTGCCCGACGCACTCGACGACGCAGTGATGATTGGTCATTACGAGCCCGTGCGGTGAGATGAATGACGACGAGCAGCCGCCCGCGATGCGCGCCGTACTCGACCGGATGTGGTCGAGGAACGCTTGCGGGGGACTGACGCCGTACGTCGCCTTCACCTTTGCGGACGGGAATGCGTCGAGCGTCCACATCCCCTCGTCGGCACGCGCACCCGCCGTAGCGGCGCAAAATATGAAAATGAGGGCGACCGAAAACGAACGCATCATCGCCGCGGCATACGCCACAGAGCAAACACGCTCCGCTCACCGTTCGAACGCGATAAAAAATTGTTCCCGGAGCGCGCGGCTCGAGGCTATGTAAAGATTCGGCAGGAGGCTCGCAGGCAGGCGGCCGAAGCGTAAAGCGTTTGCGGAGACCGATGCGGCTCCGCGCTTTTATGTTCGCTCGGGAGTTTTTGATGTCCAATCGCGTTCTGGCCCTCGTGGCCACCGCCGTCCTCGGTTTCACGGTCGCCGGTTGTTCTTCCGGTTCGACATCGGCCGATGTCGCAAGCGTGAATGGCACGAAGATTTCGCGCGCCGACTACGACGGGAAGCTCGAAGCCGGCCCTGCGGGCAAGGCCGCGCTCAACCAGCTCGTGCAAAGTGCGCTAATCGATCAATATGCGGCGGATAGTCACATCGACATCTCCGATGCCGAGATCTCCAAAAAAGAAGACGAGATCAAGGCAAAATACCCGCCGGGTCAGTTCGAACAGATCCTCAAAGCGCAGAATCTTACCGAACCCGACGTTCGCAAAATCCTCAAGCAGCAGCTCATCGTCGAAAAAGCCGTCGGTGCGAACGTCAAGATAAGCGACGCCGTCATCAAAGCATATCTCGATAAAAATCACGCAACGCTGGACACCGCAGAACAGGTTCGCGCGCGTCACATCCTCGTGGCCGATGCGGGCAAGGCGAGCGAAGTCGAAGCGAAGCTCAAGAGCGGGACGAAATTCGAAGACCTCGCGAAGCTCTACTCAACCGATCCCTCGAGCAAGGACAAAGGCGGTGAGCTTGGCTTTTTCGCAAAGGGCCAGATGGTGCCCGCGTTCCAAGCCGCCGCTTTCTCGCAGAAGATCGGCGTCGTCGGGCCGCCCATAAAATCGCCCTTCGGCTTTCACATTATCGAAGTCGAAGAGAAAAAGCCCGCGACCATCGCGACGATCGCGACTTCGGGCGAGAAGATCAAGACGCTCCTGACGCAGCAGCAAGATCAACAGCAGATCCCGCAGTTCCTCGCTGGCCTACGCGGCAAAGCAAAAATCGAAATCTACGACGATAAGCTCAAGGACGCGCTACCGCCCGCGCCCGCACCGACGACGGCCTCGGCCGCACCCGCGGCCTCCGCAGCCGCCGTTCCCAGCGCCGCGCCCTCCGCCAAGTAACGATAAGAACGGTCGTATCGTACGGCGAACGACGGATCCCCGAGTCGCAACGCGGCCTGGGGATTTTCTTTTTGAGGACACGCTAACGGTATGCCAAGCCTCATTCGCATCGTCGGCCTCGGACCCGGCGACCCCGATCTCATCACGCTCGGAAGCCTCGAAGCGCTCCGCGCGGTCGGTCGCGCCGTTACGCTGCTCGCCCCGCCCGAGCTCGCGCTTTTCCTCGAAAGCGAAGGTGTGACGTTGCTGCGCGATCGCGTCGCCGATGCGGCGCTCTTCGTCCGCGGCTCGAGCGATGCGATCGATGCATTCGTCGCGACGCTCGACGGAGCCGATCTCGCGATCGGCGTACTCGGCAACCCGCTCTCCGATTTTCCGGGCTTGCCGCTGCTCTTGCGCGCGCTCGAGCGCGCCGGGACGCGCACCGAACTCGTGCCCGGCATGCCGCGCGCGACGCTCTCCGCTGCGATCGCGATGCCGCTCGTGCCGCTACCGCCGATGTCCGCGCACTATACGTGGCCCGACCTCATCGAAGTGATGGCGCGCCTGCGCATGACGTGTCCCTGGGATCGCGAGCAGACGCACGAATCGCTCGTACCGTATCTCATCGAAGAGTCATACGAAGTTGCCGATGCGATCGAAGAACACAGCGACAACGATCTCTGCGAAGAGCTCGGCGATCTCTTGTTACAGATCGTCTTTCACGCGCAACTCGCGACAGAGCGCGGCAAATTTTCAATCGCCGATGTCGTCGACGGGCTCTCGAATAAGATGATCCGTCGGCACCCACACGTCTTCGGCGATGCCGCGGTCGCGAATGTCGCGGAAGTCTGGCAAAATTGGGAGCAGCTCAAATCGCTCGAGCCGTCCGCCGCGAAACGCACGAGTCGGCTCGACGGAATTCCGCGCGGTCTCGGCGGCTTGCAACGCGGTCAGAAGATGCAGGATAAGGCCGCGCGCGTCGGCTTCGATTGGCCGCACATCGACGGCATTCGTGCCAAGCTCGTCGAGGAAGTCGCCGAACTCGAAGAAGCGCGCCGCGAGAACGACCCGCGCGCGATCCGCGAAGAACTCGGCGACGTGATCTTCACGGTCGTCAATCTCGCGCGCGCGCTCGGCGTCGATGCCGAAGGTGCGATGCGCGACGCGAACGATAAATTCTATCGCCGCTTTTCTTTTATGGAACGGCGCGCAGAAACCGAAGGGCGCAAACTCGGCGATTACTCACTCGACGAACTCGAAGAACTCTGGCAGCTTGCGAAGACGCAGGCCGCGTGAGCGACGACGACGATTCCGTGCCCCGCGTCAGCGAGATGCCGACGGCACGTCTGCGGGTGCGCATGTCCGCGCACGACGCGCACTACGGCGGCGATCTCGTCGACGGCGCGCGGATGCTCGCGCTCTTCGGCGACCTCGCAACCGAGTTGTGCATCCGCGAATCGGGCGACGAGGGGCTCTTCGCGAGTTACACGTCGGTCGAATTTCTCGCACCCGTGTACGCGGGCGATTATATCGAGGCCACCGGCCGCATCGTCCGCCGCGGCGCGCGCTCGCGCGAAATGACGTTCGATGCGGTCAAGGTCATCGTCGCGCGTCCCGACCGAACGCCGAGTGCGGCCGACGTCCTCGCAGAACCCGTCATCGTCGCTCGCGCGCGCGGCACATGCGTCGTACCGAAGATGAAATGAAGCGATACGATCATGAGAATCGATAAGTACTTAAAGGTCTCGCGCCTCGCCAAGCGCCGTAGCGAGGCACACGAGGCGCTCGTCAACGGGCGCATCTCGATCGGTGGGCGGCCGCTCAAGCCAGGTTACGATGTCCAAGTCGGCGACGTGATCGAGTTGCACTACTCGCGCAAATTTCTCACCGTCAAGATCTTGCACGTGCCGCTCAAAGTGACGCCCGCGCTCAAAGATATCCCGATGTATGAGATCGTCGGCGAACGCAAAGACGAACCCGTCGATTGGCTCGGCTAGCCTGCGCGTCACGTGAGCGGCACCTCGACGCTCTCCGGCGATGCGAAAGACGCGCTCGCACGCGAAGTCGTATCGCAACCGCATTGCCGTGCGGCGCTTCTCGATGGCCTCCTGCAGTTCGGAAGCGCCGAGGGTTCCAGCATCTTTCGCACGCAACGCTCCGCACTCGCGCGTCTCGCGTGGTCGCTCATGGACGATCGCAAAGAACGCGAGATTCGCAAGGTACCGGGCAAGCGACTCGTCCGCTTCCCGACGTACGAGATCGATGCGACGACACCGTCGCCGTCGCACACATTGCCGAAGCACCGCTGCGATCGACGAATGGAGCTTCGCGGCGCGTTTCTCGCGTGCGGATCGCTCGCATCGCCCGCGCGTGGCTATCACGTCGAGTTCGTGCCGCCGAGCGACGAACGAACGGGTCGCCTCGTCGCCCTCTTACGCGCTGAAGGCCTCGATCCGAAAATCGCGCCGCGTAAGGGCAAGCGCATCGTGTACTTCAAAAATATCGACGCGATCACGCAGGTTCTCGCCGTCGTCGGCGCGTCGCACGCCGTCCTCCAACTCGAAGATATTCGCGCGCTCAAAGAGACGAAGAATCGCATCCATCGACTCGTGAACACGGAAGCCGCCAACGTCGATCGCGCGATGAGTGCTGCCGCCGCGCAGCGCGAGGCGATCGCGTACGTCGTCGAGGCGTATGGCTTACGCCACCTCTCGAAACCGCTTCGCGAGGCCGCCGAATTACGACTCGCGCACCCCACCGAAACGCTCGCCGAACTCGGGCGCCGCTGCACCCCACCGGCTCAGAAATCGACGATCAACGGTCGCATCGCGGCCCTTCTTCGCATCGCGCGCGAACTCGCGAGCGCGGGTTGATGCGGGCAACCGAAACGTGCTGGAGCGCACGAAAAAAGGGCTCCCGGCCGAGCGTCGGGTAACGAGTTGCTCCTCGACCGGCTTCGCGCGGTCGTCCTTTTCATTCACTTGTAGGAGACGTTCTTGCGCATCGGTATCAACGGATTCGGCCGCATCGGTCGCAACTTCACGAAGGCCCTCCTCGAGCGTCACCCGGGCGTCGAAATCGCTGCGATCAACGATCTTACGAGCTCGGCCGAATGTGCGCATCTCTTCAAATACGATTCGAATTACGGCACTTTCGACGGGAACGTCGAAGTGACGGCCGACGGCATCGCGATCGATGGTAAGGCGGTCAAGGTCTTCGCCGAGCGCGATCCGGGCAAGATTCCGTGGCGGGCGCTAGGCGTCGACGTCGTCATCGAATCGACCGGTCTCTTCACGGACGCCTCGAAAGCGCGCGCCCACATCGACGGCGGCGGTGCGCGCAAAGTCATCATCTCCGCACCCGCAAAGGGCGAGGACATCACGATGGTCCTCGGCGTGAACCATCGCGCCTACGATCCCGCGAAGCACCACATCATCTCCAACGCCTCGTGTACGACGAATTGTCTCGCGACCGCGCTCAAGCCCATCGTCGACCAACTCGGTTGGGTGAAGGGCTTTATGAATACGATTCACTCCTACACCAACGACCAGAACATCCTCGACGCGCCGCACAAGGACTTGCGTCGCGCGCGCAACGCCGCGACCAATATCGTGCCGACCTCGACGGGCGCAGCGAAAGCGCTCTACCTCACGATCCCCGAGATCGAAGGCACCTTCGACGGTTTCGCGCTGCGCGTTCCCACGCCGGTCGTCTCGATGATCTATCTCGTCGCGGTCGTGAAGAAAGCGACGACCAAGGACGAACTCAACGCGATCTTGCGCGGGGCTTCGACGAGCGGCGATCTCAAAGGCATCGTCGGCTACAGCGAAGAGGAACTCGTCTCGATGGATTTCAAACGCTCGCCGTATAGCTCGATCATCGATTCCAAACTCAACGGCGCGCAAGGCGACCTGATCCAGCTCGCGGCGTGGTACGACAACGAATGGGGTTACTCGTGCCGTCTCGCCGACGTCACCGAGATGGTCCTCTCGAAGCTGCCGGCCGCCGTCTAACCCGCGATGCAATTTCGCACCTTGCGCGACCTCGACGTCCGCGGTAAGCGCGTCATCGTACGCGAAGATCTCAACGTCCCGATGAAGGACGGCGTCGTGGGCGATCCCACACGCATCGTCGCAGCGCTCGAAACGCTACGCGATCTCCACGCGCGTGGCGCGCGCACGATCGTGCTCGCGCATCTCGGCCGACCCGATGGGGCCGTCGTGCCCGCGCTCTCACTCCGTCCGGTCGCAATCGAACTCTCGAAGCGCCTCGGCATCGATGTCGCCTTCGCCGAAGACTGCATCGGCCCGATCGCGCAGACGGCCGTGGCGGGCATGAGCGACGGCGATATCGTGTTGCTCGAAAACGTGCGCTTCCACGCCGAGGAAGAACGCAACGACGATGCGTTCGCACGCGCGCTCGCATCGCTCGGCGATCTTTACGTCAACGACGCGTTCGGCACCGCACATCGCGCGCACGCCTCGACTGAAGGCATCGCGCGCCATCTGCCGTCGGCGGCGGGTTTTTTGATGGAAGCCGAACTCAAAGCACTCGGCGCGCTCACGCATTCGCCAAAGACGCCATTCGTCTGTGCGATCGGTGGCGCGAAGGTCAAAGATAAAGTCGGCGTCTTCACGGCACTGCTCGATAAGGTGAATGCGTTCGTCATCGGAGGCGGTATGGCCAATACGTTTCTGGCGGCCCAAGGCGTCGATGTCGGTTCCAGTCTTAAAGACACCGATCTCGGCCCCGCAACCGCGATCATCGCGCTCGCAAAAAGCAAGCACGTAGCGCTCCATCTTCCGACCGACGCCGTCGTCTCGTCTGCGTTCGATGCGGACGACGAAGCGGCGACCGTCGCGCTCGGCGATGTCGGTTCGCGCATGATCCTGGATATAGGGCCCGCGACGGCGGCTGCATACGCAGACGTCCTACGTGCGGCAAAAACGATCGTCTTCAACGGCCCGATGGGTGTCTTCGAGAAAGCGCCGTATCGCAACGGTACGAAGACGGTCGGTATGGCGATTGCCGAGGCGACCGCGCACGGCGCGACGACCGTCGTCGGCGGCGGCGATGCGGCTGCTGCCGCACACGAACTCGGCTTCGCAGACAAGATGACGCACGTGTCGACGGGCGGCGGCGCGACGCTCGAATTCCTCGAAGGCAAGACGCTACCCGGTGTCGCCGCGCTCGAACGCTCGGCTGCCACATCGAGCGCGAAGGCGTGAGCGCGAGCGCGGTGGCACGCCGACCGCTCATCGCCGGCAATTGGAAGATGCACGGGACGATCGCGGAGTCACGCGCACTCGCGCGCGATCTGCTCGCGCTCGCGCTTCCGCCCGAGATCGACGTCGTCGTCGCGCCACCCTTCACCGCACTCGCGGCCGTCGCCGAAGAACTTTACGGCTCGCCGCTCGCGCTCGCCGCGCAGACGATGCACGATTTCGCACACGGCCCCTACACGGGTGAAATATCGGCTCCGATGCTCGCCGAGATCGGCGTGCGTTTCGTCATCATCGGGCATTCCGAACGTCGCGCGTTTTGTGGCGAATCCGACGACGCGGTCAATCGCAAAGTGCGCTCCTCGCTCGCGCACGGCATCGTGCCGATCGTGGCCGTCGGTGAGACGGCATCCGAACACGAACTCGGCGAGACGCACGCGAAGGTCACCTTGCAGACGCGCGCCGCGTTTCTCGGCGTCTCGAGCGAAGACGTCGCGCGTTGCGTCGTCGCCTACGAACCGATCTGGGCGATCGGCACGGGTCTCGTCGATTCGCCCGAAAATGCGAACGAGGTGATCGCACAGATCCGCGCGTGCGTCGACGGGCTCGCGCGCGCACGGATCCTTTACGGAGGGAGTATGAAAGGCGAAAATGCGGCCGCGCTCATGGCGATGTCGGAGATCGATGGCGGCCTCATCGGCGGCGCGAGCCTAACGGCGCCCGCATTCGCAGCCGTCATCGCAGGCGCACGCTCGAAAGCGAACGCGTGAGCGTGTCGCGCGCGCGCAAGGGCCCGCTCGTCCTCGCGATTCTCGATGGCTGGGGCCATCGAGACGAAGTCTACGGCAACGCGATCGCCTCGGCGAAACTTCCGAATTGGGAGCGCATTCTCGCGACCTATCCGCACGCGCTCCTCGAAGCGAGTGGCGAACCCGTCGGCTTGCCCGCAGGCGTGATGGGCAATAGCGAAGTCGGCCATATCAATATCGGCAGCGGTCGTGTCGTGCCGCAAGGCGTCGTCGTCATCAACGACTCGCTCGCCGATGGCACCTTCGCCACAAACGCAACGCTCGCAAAAGCAATCGCGCACGCAAAGGCCTCCGGCGGCACGCTCCACTTCATGGGCTTACTTTCCGACGGCCGCGTGCACAGCTCGATCGATCATCTCTTCGCGCTCATCGACGCGGCGTGCGGCGCAGGTGCGCGCATCGCCGTACACGCGTTCGGTGACGGACGCGACGTGCCGCCGTCGTCGATGCAGGGCTATCTCGATCGGCTCGAAGCGCATCTCGCAGCCGCAGGCGCGCCGGGCGCGATCGCGTCGATGACGGGTCGCTTTTACGCGATGGATCGCGACAAGCGATGGGATCGCGTGCACGCCGCATATCGCACGCTCGCGCGCGGCGATGCAAAACATCACGCTGCCACCGCGACCGAGGCGCTCGCCTCGGCATACGCACGCGGCGAAACGGATGAATTCATCGTCCCGACGATCGTTGGCGAGACGCGTGCGATCGGCGATAGCGATGCCGTCGTCTTCTTCAACTTTCGGCCCGATCGCGCGCGAGAGATCACGCTCGCGTTCTCGAAGCCCGGCTTCGATGCGTTCGAAACGCATGCGTATGCCGATCTCTTCTTCGCGACGATGACCAAATACGAAGAAGATATGACGAACCCCGTGCTTTTCGGGCCGCGACCACAAAGCGAGACCTTCGGCGAGATCGTTGCAGCGGCAGGCCTCACGCAATTGCGTCTCGCCGAAACCGAGAAGTTCGCGCACGTTACGTATTTTTTCAACGGCGGGCGCGAAACGGAGTTTCCCGGCGAAACGCGCACGCTCGTGCCGTCGAATCGCAGCATCGCGACCTACGATCTCGCACCCGAGATGCGCGCGAGTGAGATCACGAGCGAGGCGTTGGAAGATATTCGCGATAAGCTCCACGACGTGATCGTCATGAATTATGCCAACGCCGACATGGTCGGGCATACGGGCGTAATGGAAGCGACGATCTCGAGCGTCGAGACACTCGATGTCGCGCTCGGGCGTCTCGAACGCGCCGTGCTCGATGCCGACGGGATTCTCGCAATCACGGCCGATCACGGTAATGCCGAAGAAAAGCTCGATCCAAGCGGCAATCCGCTCACCGCGCACACGACCAATCCCGTGCCGTTCGTGATCGTGTCGCGCGAACCGTATTGCGGCGCGCTTCGCGACGGCAAACTCGGCGATATCGCACCCACGCTCTTACCGTTACTCGGCCTGCGCGCGTCCGCCGCAATGACGGGCACGAATCTGCTCGCGCAAACGCCTCTCGAGGTGGCCGCGCATTAGCACGAGGCGTCTCGCCGCCGCGGCGCATCGCATCGTCAAACATGCGGGCGGTCCGATCGATGTGGCGATGGTGCTCGGGAGTGGGCTCGCGCCCGCCGTGCTCGCACGCATCGACGGCAGCGACATCGCCTATGCGAAACTCGGTGCGCCCGAACCCCGCGTTGCGGGACATCTCGGTATCGCGCGCGTCGGCACGTGGGCCGATCGGCGCGTGGTCGCCTTCGCCGGTCGCGCGCATCTTTACGCGGGATTCACGCCGCGCGAAGTCACGTATCTCGTTCGACTCGCCGCCGCGACCGGAGCGCGAACGATCGTGCTCAGCAATGCCGCCGGCGGCCTCAACACGAGCTTTGCCGCGGGCGACGTGATGATCGCAAGCGATCATCTCAATCTCACGGGCACATCGCCGATCTCGTGCGACGACGATGATCCGTTCGTGAATATGCGCGACGCCTACGACCCGCAGCTCCGCGCGACCGCACGCACCATCACGCTCGCGACCGGAACGCTTCGCGACGGCGTGTACGCGGGCGTGCGCGGACCGCAGTATGAAACGCCGGCGGAGTCGGAGATGCTGCGTCGCCTCGGTGCCGATGCTGTCGGCATGTCGACCGTGCTAGAAACGATCGCCGCACGTCGACTCGGCCTCGCCGTTTTAGGACTCTCGCTGATCACGAACGTCATCACACCCGATCGCGACGTCTCGCACGCGAGCGTCCTCGCGGCATCCAACGACGGTAGCGAGCGCATCGCGACGATCGTCGAATGCGTGCTCGAATCGCTCGAGCGCCAAACCTAACTTTCGCTTAAGGCCACAGGACCGCGGCGCGCGCTCGACGACCTCCAGTGCGATGCAAAGTCCACAAGCCTTCCGTCGGATCGGGCGAATCGCGCATTTTTTCATTCACGCGGTGTTTCTCTCGGCGACGTGGCTCGCGACGACGGCGACCGGGGCGGCGGCACCCGCCCACGCGCAGCGCACGAGCAGAGGCGTGGTCGTCGCGCAGACCGATCGTTACACCGCAACCCTGCTTCGTGCGCGATCGAGCCCGGGCAACGCGGGCGCGCCGCATATCGAACTCGCGTTTCGCAACACCATTCCGACGTATCGCCTCTATGGTGACGGAACCAGCGACGTAACGATCGCGCTCGTCGGGACGCTCCGCGCATCAAATGCGGCGACGTCGCTCGCGACCAGCGAGTCGCTCAAGAACGCCACGATCGACGCCGTCGGCAGCGACCTCAACATCACGTTTCACACGGCGACGCCCGTCAACGCGCGCGTGAGTGTGGGACGCGGACTTACACTTGCCATCGATCTCGTCGCCGCATCGACCGCGCGCGCGACGATGCCGTTCGGCACGTCTCCCGGCGCGCTCCGCGATGGCGAACCAGGTGCGGAAATAATCCCGCCGTCGAAACCGGGCACGACGATCGAAGTCGTGCTGCTTAAATATGCAGACGTGAGCGAAATCGTCGGACTGCTCGTTGCGGGACAACAGATTCCATCGAACGACGCCTTCGTACCGCAAGCGCAAAATTTCGGTTCCGGCGGTATCTCGTCGATTGGCGGCGGCGGTTTCGGCGGGATTCCGACGTCGTTCGGCTCGAACGCGTCGTATGGCGCCGCTGCAACCTCGGGTTCGCTCGGGCAGCAGATTAACGAAAATATCGGCGTCGACCGACGCATGAACGCAATCGTGCTCAGCGGTCCAGCCGACGTCATCGAACATCTCAAGGGCATCATCGCGAAGCTCGATCTGCCGCTGGCGAGCGTCGTTTTAGAAACACAAGTCGTCGAACTTACGGACTCTGCGGCCAAAGACGTCGGCATCGATTTTACGAGCGGCGGTGGGCCGATCGCGAGCGGCAGCTTCGGTATCAAATCCGAGAGTGTTGGTTCGGGATTAGGTGGAATCCAAGCGGCCGTGTACGACCAGGTCGCGCGCGGACACGGGAAGATCATCGCGCGACCGCGCGTCGTCGCGCAAAGTGGATCGTCCGCACAGATCATAACGGGCGACGCGCTGCCGATCGTCACGTCGATCGCCGTCTCGGGTGTTAACGCCGTTTCGCAGCAGGTGCAGTACGTCAACGTCGGCGTGAGCTTGCAGATCCAGCCGCGCATCAGCACCGACGGCTTCGTGACGACGCACGTCTTCTCGCAGGTCTCGAGCGTCACGGGCTACCAGCAGGGCTATCCGACACTAAGCCAACGCGAAGCCACGACGTCGGCAACGGTTCGCGACGGCGAGTCATTCGTCATCGGCGGTCTCGTGCAACAAAACGAGATCAATAACTTCGCGAAAATTCCAGGCTTCGGCGATCTACCGATCATCGGCGGTTTCTTTCACCTGCGTCACGATCGTTCGTCGACGACCAACCTCTATATCATCATTACGCCGCATATCATCAAGTTGGGTGCGAACGCAACATGACGGCACTTCCGCGGCTACGATAACGCGTATCCCGACATCTATCGCTACGAAGAGTGGAAGCGCTCGTCGCTCTCGTTCGTGCGCCTCATGCACGATCACTTCGGTGCCTTCTCGATCGCAGCCGCTGGCCTCCACACGCCGACGCTTCAGATGAACGATCACGAAGTTCGACGCTATCCTGCGCGAGGGCATGACCGGCGAAAATGTGACCGCAGCGATCGGTCTTCTCCGCTAGCGCTAGACCACGCTCGACCGTAGGGGACCGGCTCGCGCTTCTTTGGTGCGGGTCGACACCGCTTACTCGAGACGATAGCTGCCGCTCGCGTCGACCTTCATCGATCGACCGCCAACGACGATCGACCGCACGCGATGTTCCCACGCACCGATGACATGCAACACGACGGGTCGCAGCGCGGCCAGAAGCGCGCGCGCGCGTTGCGACATCGAAACGGCATCGCGCATCCATGCGGGGTGATCGCCCGGCAGTGCGGGCCCATCGTAGCGCTCGTCGGGATCGATCGCGAGCGGCGCGAGCACTTCGGGCGGGGGCGTCGTTGTCGTGATGAGACCGAGTGCGAGCAACCCACCATCGGGATCGACGCGCGCGCTCAACGAACGAACGTCGATCGGCGAAGGCGTGCGAGAGCACTCAGATGGAGTTGCGACACGCGTTGCGGCGAGACGGCGAGTCGCGAGCCGATCGTGTGGAGGCTCAGTTCGTCTGCGTAATGCAACGAGAGGATGCGACGCTCGCGATCGGGCAAGAGCGCGACTGCCTCTTGAAGTGCCGCACGTTTGGCACGCGCGACAACCTGCGCACCGGGCTCCAAGCTCGAATCGGCGAGTGGATCGCGTTTTAGGGGCGCGGCAGCGTCGAGGGAAAGCGTCGCTTGGCGATGCGCCGCGATGCGAGCGCGATGGAGTGTCGGATCGTCGCGTTCGAGCTCGACGAACGTCGGCATCGTGCCGCGTTCTTGTGCGAGGAAGTACCGGCGCTCTTCCGCGCGACGGAGCGTACGACGAACGCGTTCGGAGACGGGATCGCGCCGACGCATGCCATTGAGCATCGCACCGAGGATGAGCCGCCTCGCGTACGATTCGAATAACGTTCCGCGCGTTCGGTCGAACGTATCGACGGCACGGATGAGGCCAAGCGAACCGTCACCGACGAGATCGTCGAACTCGGCACCCGTCGCAACGCGTGCCACGCGACGCGCGATTTGACGCACGAGGGGAACATGGTCGCGGATTGCGAGTTCGCGAGCCGCGCTCGGTATCGGGGTCATCGCGACACCGCATCCGTCGCCGAATCGGGTGGTTCCGCCAAGCGCATCGACTGCTCGAGGCGATCGGTGAGACCACCGCGTTCGCTTCGTGCCATCGCCTGCGCGACCGCCGCCACGACGGTATCGCCGTAAAAGCCGATCGCCTTCGCGAGCGGCGCGAACGCTTCGCGCACGAGGAAGGCTTCGAAGCTCGCAGCCGCATCGCGCATCGGGCGCTCGGGCGCGGTCTTAGGAACGGTGGATATTGTTTGCGATCCGAAGCATTTCATCTGCGGCTTGCACTCCTTTCGCATTGGCTTCGTACGCGCGTTGCGCGGAGAGAATCGCCATCATGGACTCCACGATCGAGACGTTGGATTTCTCGAGCATCCCGAAAGCGAGTTTGGGCCCACGATCGCTGCCGGCAGCGAGCACGCGCGCGTGACCCGAAGCACCGGTCGCACCGAACACCGCCGACCCGATCGGTCGCAGTTTTTCCGGCACATCGAACGTCGCAAGCGCGATCCGTGCGATCGTGCTCTCCTTGCCATCGCGTCCACGGACGCGAACCGCGCCATCGGGAGCGACCGCCACGTCGACAGCGTCTGCCGGAAGGTGAACGCCCGTAAGCGTCCAGCCTTCAGTCGTGCGTAGCGAGCCGTCGGACGCGCGTGCGAATGAACCCGCGCGCGTAAACCCAGGCTCACCATCACGTGCGACGCGGAAGAAGCCGCCACCATCGATTGCGACATCGAAGGCGCCGCCGGACTTCATGAGCTTACCCTGGGCGAAATTTTCTCGCGTTCCCGTCGAGGCAACGCCGAGTTGCGCGCTACCACCGATCGCCGCGAACGTCGCCTGCGCGCCCTTGAAGCCTGCGACATCGGCGTTCGCGAGATTATCTGCGACGACGTCGAGATTTTGTTGTTGTGCCGCCATGCCACTTGCGGAGGCGAACATCGCACGATTCATCGATTACCCCTTAATCCGGATGACGTCGTTCGCGTCTTTCTGGCGCTCGTCGTCGAGTGCGGCGAGCGTTTTTTGCGCCGTTTCGAACGCGCGCTGCTCGCCGAGAACGTCGACCATCTCGCGCACGCTATCGACATTGGCACTCTCGAGAAAGCCGCTCTGGAGCGCCGTGCCCGGACGTACCGCGATCCGGGCGACGATCGTGCCGGCTTCCTGCACGTCGCCCCTCGCATCGATCGTCGCATCTTCACGAACGACGAGCGGCCCGTGCGTACCCAGCAAAACGTTGCCACGCTCGTCGACGAGATGGCCTCGTGCGTCGCGATCGAAGGATTTCGATCGCACCTCGACCGTGGCGCCACCCGGCGTGCGTACGAAGAAACCGCCCGTACCCGCCGTTGCGAGATCGAACGTCCGCGCCGTTCGTCGCAGCGGCCCGGGCGTCGTATCGATGCGCGCACTTGCGACGAGACCGTCGCGTGTGAGTGTCGCACGGCCGACGCTCTTGCGAAATCCGTCGCTCGAAACGTTCGCGAGGTTCGCAGCCGAAACGTCGAGCCGCGCTTTGGCCGCGTGCAGGGCCGTGGCCATGAGATGAATGCCGTCCATGGCTTCGAGTATGCCGCCCGGTCGTGAACGGCGTATCGACGATGTGTTACCGATTTGCGTAGAAAAAAATGGAGCGTTTATCGCCTGCGCAAAGCACGTTCGGGGCGGACGCACGGTCGCGTCGCGCATCACCCAAATTCGTAAAAATACCCCGTTTTCGGTAAATTTCCGTACAAAGTGGGACGATTCATATTATACTGTGCCGAATCCGGTTCCATCATCGGGGCCGACGCTCGTAACCGAAAGGACCCATGACAAAGAACGAACTCGTGCGAGAACTCGCAGAAGACTTCGAAATGCCGCGCAAGACCGTCTCGGAGATGGTCGAGTCGATCCTCGACAAGATGACCGAAGTCCTCAAAGCCGGCGATAAAGTCCAACTCACGCCGTTCGGTCAATTCAAGATCCGCGATCGCGCCGCGCGCGTCGCACGCAATCCGCAGACGGGCGAACCCGTGAACGTGCCCGCAAAACGCGTGCTCAAGTTCATCCCCGGCAAGCCGCTCAAAGAAGCCGTCGGTGCACCCAAACGCGGCGGCACGGCGAAGAAAGCGACCGCGAAAAAAGCGACGACTGCTAAGAAGACCGTCGCGAAAAAAGCCTCTCCGGTAAAGAAAGCGCCCGCCGCGAAAAAAGCGACGGCCAAGAAGACCGCCGCGAAAAAAGCCAAGCGCTAGACGCGACCGCGCGTTCGCCGGCAAAGAGGGCCGCATCGATACGATGTGGCCCTCTTTGCATTCCGACCCGGCGATTGCTACGGAGCCGTAGGTTCAGTCGCGGTATGCAGGGCGTGAACGATCGTCGCACACGGCCCACAGAGGGTCGGATGGACGGCATCGCCCGAGAGCGGGAGCGTCTTACGACAACGCGGACATTTCGCACCCGGTGCTGCCGAGAGCTCGACGCGCGCTTCGAGATCGTTCGCCGTCGCATCGACGTGCATGGCGAGCGCCGAGACGACGAGCGCTTCGCGAGCGCCGTCGCCGAGGGCACCGAGGCGACTCACGAGTGACTCGCTCGCGTGGACCTTTGCCGCGAGCGCGAAATCGCGTTCGCCATCGCTCGCAGCCACGCTCGTGCGCAAGCGTTTGAGGACGCTCCAAAGCTCGAGTTCGGCTGCCTCGGCCGTACCGCGCGCACGGCCGTGCGGCAACGAGAGATCGAAGACACTGGCGCGCCCGCCGCGCAGCGATTCCGGCACGCACTGCCACGCTTCTTCGGTCGTGAATGAAAGGATCGGTGCGAAGAGCGCGCAGAGCGATTCGAAGATCGCGAAGGCGGCGCTCTGCGCGGAACGTCGACGCGCTCCGGCGCGCTCGCCCGAGTAAACCGGATCCTTGAGCATCTCGATGTAGAAACTGGAGAGATCGGAAGTATCGAAATCGACGAGCGCGAGATACACATCGTGCAGGCGGTAGCTCTTGTACGCTGCGACCACGTCGTGCGCGACCTCATCGAGGCGTGCGAGTGCGAGGCGATCGATCGGTTCGAGACGATCCCGCGGCACGAGATCTTCGAGCTGCAGATCGACGGTGAGATCGAGGAGCATCTTGAAGCGATTGCGCAGGTTGCGATAGACCGCGCCGATCGATTTGAGGAGTTCGTCGCCGAGCCGCATATCGGCCGTGAACTCGACCGACGCGACCCATAGCCGCAACACGTCGGCACCGTACTGTTGCATGCCGTCGTCGGCACCGATGTAGTTGCCCGTCGATTTATGCATCGCGCGGCCGTTGGCATCGACGACCCAGCCCGTCGACACGACGTTCTTATACGGCGGCGAACCGAGCGTTGCGACCGCGGTGATGAGATTGCTGCGGAACCAGCCGCGATACTGATCGCTCCCCTCGAGATAGAGATCGGCCGGCCAATGCATGCCGCGTTGGCGGAGCACCGCGCGATGCGTCACGCCCGATTCAAACCAAATATCGACGATGTTCTTCTCTTTGTCGAACGCCGTCCCGCCGCACGACGCGCACGCAAAGCCCGCGGGCAGAAACGTTTCGACCGGTTCCGTCCACCAGAGATCCGAGGCGTTGGCGTCCGGTAATCCGCGTTCGCGGAAAATCGTCGCGACCCGACGTGCGACGGTAGCATCGAGAATCGTCTCGTTACATCCGCGGCAGATCACTGCGGGAATCGGGGTGCCCCACGTGCGCTGACGCGAGACGCACCACTCCGGATGATTCTCGATCATCTGCAACATGCGATTCTCGCCCCACGCGGGATACCAGCCAACCTCGGGCACGTGCGCTTCGATGCGCTTGCGCAAGCGGTTGACGTCCATCGCGATGAACCACTGCGCCGTCGAGCGGAAGATGACAGGATTCTTACAACGCCAGCAATGCGGATACGAATGCGTGTAGGCGTATTGTTGGACGAGTGCGCCGCTCGCGGCGAGATCGGCGATGATGCGCTCGTTTGCTGCGAAGATTTCGAGCCCCGCGTAGGGCGCGGCTTCCGCGACGAAGTGACCCGAACCATCGACCGGGTTGAGGATCGGCAACCCGAACCGCACGCCCGTTTCGAAATCGTCGACACCGTGTCCCGGTGCCGTATGTACGGCACCGGTTCCGGTTTCGAGTTCGACGTATTCGGCGCCGACGAGGAGCGAATCGCGATCGAGAAACGGATGACGCACGTTCGCGCCGACGAGCGCACTGCCGAGGATCGCATCACCGACGCGGTGAGATAAATGCCCAGCCGTACTCTGGATCCGGGCGACGACGTCGTCTACGAGTGCTTCAGCCGCGATCACGTATTCCGATGTGCCATCGTCGTACGTGACGCGCTGCAACGCATAGTTCGCATCGGGTTTGACGGCGATCGCAACGTTCGCGGGAAGGGTCCACGGCGTCGTCGTCCAGATGACGACCGAGACGCGTTCGTCCGCAACATCCGCGAGACCGAAGCGCGTGAAAAGATCCGCGCGTTGCAATCCGTTTGCCGTGAATCGAACGTAGACCGAGGGCGAAACCTTATCTTTGTACTCGATCTCGGCTTCCGCTAGTGCCGTTTCGTCGTGAGTGCACCAGAGTGTCGCGCGCAAACCCTTATACATCTGTCCGGCTTCGGCGAGATCGGCGAGTGTATCGACGATCGTCGCTTCGAACTCGGTATCGATCGTGCGATAGGGATGTTCGTAATCGCCGAGCACGCCCATCCGTAAGATCGTGTCGCGCTGAATGCCGAGCCAATGGATCGCGCGTTCGCGACATTTCGCGCGCAGTTCGATCGGATCGACTTTATGAAAATCGAGTCCGAGAAATTTGAGCGTTTCGAACTCGATCGGAAGCCCGTGCATGTCCCACCCCGGAACGAACCGCGCGTCGAACCCATCGAGCAAGTGCACTTTAACGAACGCGTCTTTGAGGACGCGATTGACGAAGTGCCCCATGTGCATGTTGCCGTTGGCATACGGCGGGCCGTCGTGAAGGATCCACTGCGGGTTCCCGGCGTTGGCGGCGAGTCGTTTCTCGTAGACGCGTTGCTCGCGCCACCACGCGACGCGCGCGGGCTCTTTTTTCGGCAGATCGCCGCGCATCGGGAAGTCGGATTTGAGCAGGTTGACCGTCGAGCGGTAGTCGGTCGCGAGCGTCTCGTTCGTTGCCATGGAAGAGGCCTAATTCGCGGTACCGGAGCGGCCGCCCCCGGGCGCGCCGTTCGGCAAGGAAACTTTCCCAAGGGCTTGCCAGATGACCGCGAAGTCGCGATGATACCGCGACATGGAAAACGGCGGAGCGATTCTCGCGGCGGTCTTCAGCCTGAAAGATGCGATGGAATTCGGCTTCCTTCGTGTCGACGAGCGCTTCGATCGTATAGACAAGCGCTTCGATCGTATGGACGAGCGCTTCGATCGGATGGATGAGCGCTTCGACCGACTTGAGGGGCGAACGACATCGGTCGAGGGTCGACTGAGTGGCGTGGAGCGAGAACTCGGCGCGGTAAAAGATCGGCTCGTTGGCATCGAGCGCGAATTCATCGACGTAAAAGGCCGACTCACGGGCGTCGAACTCGGTCTGCAGGCGCTTATCTTTGCGGTCGGTCGCATCGACGAGCGCCTGACGCGCACCGAGTCGCGTTAACGCACGAGCGTATCGAAGACCGCGAAGTTGCGAGCGGCACGCGCGCGTTGCTCGGCGCCGACGATTGCGAGATGCGCCGCGAGTTCGTCGCGACGCGCCCAGGCATCGTCGACGAGCGCTTCGATCCGCGAGACCGGCGGCTTCAATCCCGGCATCCACAGCGATTCGAGCGGATAACGCACGTCTTCGAGGAGGCCCGTGACTTTGGGATCGTAGGGAATCGCGAGGAACGGTACGCCGAGACGCACGGCCAAAATCAGTGCGTGTAAGCGTACGCCGATAACGAGCTTCGCGCGTCCGATCGCCGCCGCTACCGTATCGAGTGAGTCGAGGGCGACGAGGACTGGTTTCGATGTGCACTTACGAATGATGAGCGTCGAGGCTTCCGCATCGGGCGTACCTCCGAACGGCACGAACGCGACGCGAGCGCCGTGTTTATCGGAGAGTCGATCGACTGCGGCTGCGATCGCGGCCACGCCCTCGTTCTGTTGTACGGTCTTGCGCACGCACACGATCACGAGCGGATCGCTCTCGTCGCCGAGCCCGGCCGCGCGAAGATCGGGGGGCGTCTCGGGGGGATCGTAGAGGAAGACGGGGTCGGCCGTACGTTCCACCGTCGTGGATGGGACGAGCGGTGCGAAAAGTTCGCGCGAGCGCTCGTCACGAACCGTGGCAGCGTCCAAGCCACGACAACATTCACGCACCGTCTGCTTGCCCCAAAAATCGAGTGGCCCGATCGATTGCGCGAAGACCATCGTCTTTTTCTCCGCACGAATCGCCGAGCGAACGATGCCCGCGTAATAAAGCAGCGATTTAAGGCTCGAGGCGTTTTGCAACAGCCCGCCCCCACCGGAAATCACGACGTCGGCACGGCCGATCGCATCGCGAATCGCACCTTGATCCCAGCGCGGCGTCGCTTCGATGCCGAGTTCGTGCGCGGTGATTTCCGGCTTCGCCGACAGCGCATCGATCGTCACGTGCGGGTAGCGTGTTTTGAGTTGCGAGACGATGATCTGTAGGAGCGCATCGTCGCCGAGATTATCGAACCCGTAATAACCGCTGAGGAGAACGCGCACTACGAGGCGCGCAATCGGCGCCGCACGTCCGATGCGCTGAGCCGTCCGTCGATCGCGCGATAGACGACGATCGCGAGCACGCCGATCGCGATGCCCACGACGGCGCCGTTGAGCACGCGTATCAGAGATGCGAGCAGCGGCGTGTGCAGATGTGAGAACGTATCGACGATGTCCGAGGTGCCGACCGCCGCGCCGATCGCGAAGAGCCACCCGACGATACGCTTGTGTTCCATCCGTAACGCGGGCAAGAGCATCAAGAGTGGAAAACCGATCGCGAATTCTTTGAAGCGCGGCCGCACGCCGAGCACTTGCGTGAGGTTCGATCGCAACGCGAGTTCGAACGCCGACGGCGTGATATCACTCGAATTGCCGCTCCGCGAAACGTAGACGACCGCAACGCCCGCGAGCACGACGAACATCGCGAGTTGATAGACCCGAACCGACGCGAGCGCGCTCGCGCGTGCGTCGGGCGGATCGTTTCCAAAACGCCGTGAGTAGACGTAGAGCGCGAAGGCGAGCAGCGGCGGCACGATGATGACCGCCTTGATGCCCGCGAAGCGATCGATCTCTTCCATGAGCACGGGTGTGCTCACGAGCCCGATGACGACGAGCGCGCCCGCGAGGGCGAACATCGTTGCGACGCCCACGGTGCGCAAGCCCGCGAGAATATTCGCCCCGAGCGACGCCGCCGGCGGCAGCGTGAACGCGCGCGGGATGGCCACGAAGCCCATCGTCGCAAACCCGATCGCACCCAGGAGCGCGAGCGCTTTGCGCGCGGCGAGATCGTGATGCGAAACGTATCCGCCGAGCACGAGCAAGAGATCGATCCCGAACGCGACGTAGGCGATATTCGCACGCCGCTTCCCGAACGCTTCGAAGAGCAACACGATGATCGCGGGAACCCCGAGTGAGACGAGGGCGATCACGAGGGGATTGATACGGAAGCCTTGCACCGGCGTCGCGCGACCGAGCGTAAAGCCACGTGCGGCGAGGCCGCTCGCGATCTGTCGCACGAGTTCGACATTGGTCTTCTCGAGCGACGAGCCGTCGTTTGCATGCAAGAACGGTCGCAGGTAGACGACGCGTACGTTGCGTTCGCGCACGCCCAGGAGATACCGCGCGACGACGGTATCGAAATCGAGTTTCTCGAGTTCGGGTTTGGAGATCGCCTGTACGCGCGTCGTACGCGCGATCGCCTTTTCGGCGAGTCCGTCGTTGCCTTTTTGGAGCTGCAACTTATCGTAGATCTCGATCGAGCCAAAGTTCAGTCCCGTACGTTTGAACGCGTCGGCCGTATCGGCGAGATGATCGGGGAACCCGAGTACTTCGTTGCGTTGCCCCGAAAAAACGACCGTCGACGGACGTTCGCCGCGTTTGAACGACGCGAAGACGCGATCGATTTCGGCCTTGCCGAATCGCTCGTCGTTTTGCACGCGCGGAATAAAGAAGAACCCGAGTTTGCGCGCGAGATCGAGCGGCTCGCTCGGGAAGCCCATGCCGAGCCCGGAAAAATATTCGTTCTGCGAACGAACCGCGAGGATCGTCGGATTCGTCGCGTGCAGCACGCGCACGGCGCGCGGCCCGAGGTGCTCTGCGAGTGCCGTGCGATAACGCGCGACCGCGGATGCATCGTAGATCGTGAGGTAGAGTTCGTCGGGAGAGATCGCGTTTTTCGCAAGCAACGCCGCGAGCGTCGGCTCGCGGACGGGCGCGAGGCGCGACTGCGAGATCAACTGCTGTCCGCCGTACACCGTCGCCGAAGCGCCGCCGTTGATATTGCCGCCGAGCTCTTCACCGATCGCGAGCGACGTGAGGCCCGCGCGCCGCAGTTCGACGAGAAAGTTGGACTTATCGTAACCGTACGATTGCGCGAGCGCGGCGAAATCACCGTAATCCATCGCGATCTCGACATGGCGTGAAGCGAGTTCCCGCCGTTCGCGCACGACGGCGACGTAGAACGCCGCGACGAGCGCCACGACGAGCACCGCCGTGAGGACCAAACGATAGCGCCGTGGCGCGCTCATATTTACCACTGGTTCACGAACGCGCGAACGCTCGCGGTAAGGCGCGCCGCCGACCGGTCCAACTGCAGATAATGGCCTCCATCGAGAACGAGATACATGAAGCGTTCGCCAAGACGCTCGAGATCGGCGACGAGCTGCGGAAACCGCGGCCGCATCGCGGCATCGGGTTCGAAAAGCAGCGTCGGGACCGCGATCTCTCGCGCGAAGGCACGATTCGGGAAATTCGTCGGCCCATCGAAGGCCTCGTACATCATCTTCGGATATTCGATTGGGACCTGCGTCCGTTGCCGCTCCCATGCGCGGTCGCAACAATCGCTATCGACGAAGGACGCGCTGAAGACGGCCCGCGCGAGCGTACGCGCGACCAGTCCGTCGCTCATCATCGATGCAACGAGCGGTTCGAAAAGGCGCCATGCGATGCGTGCCGCCGGACCCTCCAGATGCGTGGAACCGTCGGGGGCGTAGACGGGATCCACGAGCACCAGCCCGCGCACCTCCGTGGGTCGTTCCGCGGCAACCGCCATCGCGAGCAAGCCACCCATCGAATGACCGACGATCCACGGCACCGCGGCCTCTGCGTCGATCGCTCCATCAGCGCGGACCGCATCGAGCGCTTCGCACGCATCGATAAAGTAATCGCCGAGCCCGGCATCGACGGTCGCACGCGCGATCCCGTGGCCGCGCGCTTCCCACAGATACACGCGCCGCTCGTCGCAAAGCGCCGCCGCCTGCGGGGCGAACGACCACGCACCGCCGCCGACACCGTGGAGGAAAAGAAGCGGTGCCGCGCCGTGCGGCCCCATGACGTGCAAAGCGCCTCCAGAGGGGAGACGCAGAATCCGTCCTTGACGCACGAGCGGCGGGTTCGGTACACTCAGGGCCATTCACTGCCCGACCCAGGTGTCATCGCTTGTCGCTCACTCAACCAGCGCACGCGGATCGCACCGGCACCGGCTCCGACGTTCGTATCGCCCTTTTGGGTTGCGGCATCGTCGGCAGCGGCGTCGCGCGACTCCTCGTCAACTCGACGTCTTCCGTCCCCGCTCGGAGCGGTGTTGACTACTGGCTTGCCGGAATCGCCGTGCGCTCGCTTTCAAAACCACGGCCGAGTGAAATCCCCGCGGGACTCTTCACCGAAGACGCGCGCGCGCTTGCCGAGGACCCGTCGATCGATGTCGTCATCGAATGCATCGGTGGTACCGGGATCGCAGCTGACCTCGTGGTCGGCGCTCTGAGCGCCGGGAAGCATGTCGTCACCGCGAACAAGGATCTCCTCGCGACGCGTGGTCCCGAACTGCGCGCGCTCGCCGCCTCACGCGGCGTGACGATCGCCTACGAGGCCGCCGTCGGCGGCGCGATTCCGATCGTGCGCACGATCGCGGAATCTTTAGCTGGTGAAGATATCCTCGAAGTCGGCGGCGTGCTCAACGGGACGACGAACTTCATCCTTTCGGAAATGTTCGAAGGCGCGACGTATAAAAGTGCCCTCGCCGCCGCGCAACGCCTCGGTTTTGCCGAAACCGATCCGACCAACGACGTCGAAGGCATCGACGCCGCGCATAAGCTCGCGATCCTCGCACAGCTGGCGTTCCGTCGCGGACTCGTCACATCTGAGATCCCGCGTCACGGCATCACGACGCTCGTGCGCGAAGATCACTCACTCGCCAAACGCGCGGGTTGGCGTTTGAAGCTGATCGCCGTCGCCCGCGCAGCATCGTCGATCGTTACCCCCGCCTACGTGCTCGCGGAGCATCCCTTCGCGCAACCCGTCGGGCCGCAAAACTGCATTCGCGTCACCGGGCGCAGCTCGGGTTCGCTCACGTTTGCAGGCACGGGCGCCGGGAGCGATCCCACGGCCTCCTCCGTCGTCGGCGACGTCGTCGCGGTGTTGCGCCGAATCGCCGCGGGCCGCCACGCGGGCGTTGCGACCGCCGATGCGCAGCTCGCTCCGCACGTGCGTTCCGGCATCGTCGAGCCCGCGATCATGCTCCGGCGCGTCCTGCGACTCGCCTCCCTCGGCGACGTGCGCCCCGCGCGCGAAGCGTTGCTCGCCGGCGGCATCCCAGCCGAACCGATCGAGGGCATGCCAGCCGTCATCACCACACGCATCGATAAAGCGGGCGCCGCGCTCGTCGACGAGCTTCTTGCCTCGCATCACGTCAAAGTCGGCAACGTCATTCCGATGTGGGAAGATATCGCCATCACCCCCGCAACCCCGCACGCCATCGATTCCGCCACGATCATCGACGAATCCGGCTCGGCTATCTCAACGCCGGCCTAGGAGAAATATGGATCCATCCGAGTACCAGTTCGATACGACCGCCATTCACGGCGGCCACGCGGGCGATCCGCATACCAAATCGCGCGCGGTGCCGATTTACCAGACGACGTCGTACACGTTCGACGATGCCGAACACGCGGCGCGGCTCTTCGCGTTGCAAGAGTTCGGCAACATTTACACGCGGATCATGAACCCCACGAGCGACGTGCTCGAGAAACGCATCACCGCCCTCGAAGGCGGCGTGGGCGCGCTCGCACTTGCGAGCGGTCAAGCTGCGAACATGTTCTCGATCCTCAACATCGCACGCGCGGGCGATCACATCGTCTCGAGCGCCTCGCTTTACGGCGGCACGCACAGCGCTTTCGTGCACACGATTCCAAAATTCGGCATCGAAGTCACGCTGGTCGATCCGAATAAACCCGATAACTTCAAGCGCGCGATCAAAGAGAATACGAAAGCGATCTTCGCCGAGACGATCGGTAACCCGCGTATCGACGTGCTCGATTTCGAAGTCGTCGGAAACGTCGCGCGTGAAGCGAAAATTCCGCTGATCGTCGACAGCACGCTCGCCACGCCGTATCTCATTCGCCCTTTCGATTGGGGCGCGAACATCATCGTGCATAGCGCGACGAAATTCATCGGCGGCCACGGCACCTCGATCGGCGGCCTTCTCGTCGACGGCGGAAACTTCGATTGGGCGGCTTCCGGCAAGTTTCCCGATCTCACCGAGCCCGATCCGTCGTATCACGGCGTGCGTTATGTCGCCTCGTTCGGCAACCTCGCGTATATCATGAAGGCGCGCGTGCAACTCTTGCGCGATTTCGGCGCCGCGATCTCACCGTTCAATTCGTGGCTCTTGATGCAGGGTCTCGAAACGCTCGGCTTACGGATGGAGCGCCATTCGCAAAACGCGCTCGCGGTTGCAGAATACTTGAGCAAACACCCTGACGTGCCGTGGGTTTCCTATCCGAGCATCACGGACCATCACTCGCACGCACGTGCGAAAAAATATTTGCCCAAGGGCGCGGGCGCGGTGTTGACATTCGGCGTTCGAGGTGGCGCACCGGCGGCAAAAGCACTCATCGATCGACTCAAGCTCTTCTCGTTGCTCGCAAACGTCGGCGATTCGAAATCGCTCGTGATCCATCCGTCGACGACGACGCACTCGCAACTCAATGTCGTGCAACAGATCGAAGCAGGCGTCACCGAGGATATGGTTCGGCTCTCGATCGGCATCGAGGACGTTCGCGATATCATCGCCGATCTCGCGCAAGCACTTGCCGGCGCGCGCGACACCGTCTACCCGAGCGACATGGTCGCGCATCCCGCGAGCGTCTAAGGACGGCTCGCGATAACGCGCCCGCAGTAGCGCCGACGCACGAGTTCGACGTCCCGATCGGCGACGTCGAACTCGATTGCGGCGCGACGCTCGCGGGCGTCGTACAACGCGTCAGCATCTACGGGACGCCCCGCCACGACGGCAGCAATATCGTCCTCGTCGCACACGCGCTCACCGGCACGTCACGCGTGCTCGATTGGTGGGCCGGGCTTGCGGGGACGGGCAAACTCATCGATACGAACGCCGTCGCAGTCATCTGTGTCAACGCTCTCGGAAGCTGTTACGGTTCGACGGGTCCGGGATCGCTCGCTCCCGACGGCGCGCCCTATGGCGAGCGGTTCCCGCTCGTCACCGTCACCGATATGGTGCGCGCGCAACGTCGCGCGCTCGTGGAGATCGGTTATGCCCGTTTCGCTGCGGTGATCGGCGGATCGCTCGGTGGAATGCAGGCGATCGCGTGGGGCGTCGAGTCGCCCGAAGCCGTCGATCGCGTCGTTGCGATCGGTGCCTACGATCATTTTGCGGCGATGGGCATCGCACTCAACGCGATCGCGCGCGAGGCGATCCGCATCGCACGCACGCCCGCGGAAGGCATCGCACTCGCACGAAAGATCGCGATGCTCACCTATAAATCCGAAGCGCTTCTCGCGCGGCGTTTCGCACGCAACGTCGATCGCGCGGGCGGCGACCCGACCCGCATCGCAGCCGACCGCTACGACGTCGAGGGCTATCTCGATTATCAGGGCGCGATCTTCGCCGAACGCATGGAGCCGGGCGCGTATCTCGCGCTCACGCGCGCGATGGATCTCTTCGACGTGCGCGATCGAGAAATCGCCGCTTCACCATCTCCGAGCTTCCACTTCGTCGGCATCTCGAGCGATTGGCTTTTCTTGCCGCAGTACGTGCGCGAAACGGCCGACCGCATCGCCGCGCTCGGCATCGCGAGCACGTACGACGAACTCGTCTCCGATCACGGTCACGATGCGTTTCTCGCAGAACCCGAACGACTCGAAGAGCTCCTCGCGGCTCGGCTCGCGCCGCTCTACGCGACGGTCGTCGAACGAGAAACGACGCCTCGTTTTTAGCTCTGCCACTCCGGTGCGCGGCGCTCGAGGAAGGCCGCGATGCCTTCGTGTGAATCGGCCTCCATGGCATTCAGCGTCATAACTTCTTTTGCGTACGCATACGCTTTGGGTTGATCGAGATCGATCTGCGCGTAGAATGCCGTCTTCCCGAGACCGATCGTAACCGCACTCGATGCGACGATTTTCCGCGCGAGCGCGAGCGTTTCGTTTTCGAGGGCATCCGGGGGCACGACGCGATTGACGAGCCCCCAGCGTGCGGCCGTTTCCGCATCGATAAACTCACCCGTGAGCAACATCTCCATCGCGCGCTTACGGCCGATGCTCCGCGTGAGCGCGACCATCGGCGTCGTGCAGAACAGTCCGATCTTCACGCCGGGTGTCGCAAAGCGCGCCATGCTCGACGCGATTGCGAGATCGCACGTCGCAACGAGTTGGCAACCCGCCGCCGTCGCGATGCCTGCGACTTCGGCGATGATCGGTTGCGGAGTCGCCTGCATCGCGCTCATCACGCGCACGCACGTATCGAAGATCTCGCGGAATTTCGCGACGTCGGCTTCGTCGCCCGCACACTGCATCTCGCGCAGATCGTGACCCGCACTGAAGACGGGTCCGAGCGCGCGTAAGATCAGGACCTTGACGGTGCGATCGCTCGCGAAGCGCTCGAAGATTGCGAGCAGTTCGCGCATCGTCGCAAGCGAGAGGGCGTTGCGTCGCTCGACGTTCGCCAATGTGATCGTGCCGATGCCGTCTTCGCTTGCGACGGTGACGGTCTGCGAGGTGATGTCGATCATGTCAAACTCCAATCGCGCCGACCGGTTACCGGGCGTGATAGATGCCGTCGTTCTCCCAAAGGTCGACGGCGACCCCGAAGAACGCCGAGAGTGCGTCGCGCTCGAGCACGTCGATCTTCGGTCCGTCGGCCGCGATCCGGCCGCGAGCGAGCAAGACGACTCGATCGATCTCGGGCACGATCTCCGCGATGTCGTGCGTGACCAGCACGACGCCGACGCCGGATCGCGCGAGCGCGCGCATCGCGGCGCGGACGTCGCGTTGCGCGACGAGATCGAGCGATGTACACGGCTCGTCGAAAACGAGCGCGCGCGGCCGATGCACGAGCGCGCGCGCGATCGTCACGCGCCGCGCTTCGCCCGATGAGAGCGTGCGCACGTCGCGCAGCGCGAGGTCGCTCGCACCGAGTTGCGCGAGCGCTTCGTCGGCCGTGTGTCGCATGCGCTCGGTCACGTCGTGGATCGACGGTTCGATCGTGAGACTCCCGAAAAATCCGCCGAGCACGACGTCGCACGCCGGCGTGCCCGATTCGAACGACGCGGCGAGATCGTTCGAGACGATCCCGAGATACGCACGCAGCGCAAAGACGTTCCACCGTTCTTGCCCCATGATGCGACAGACCGTCGCATCGTTCGGAACGGGATAGCATTCGCGGGTGAGAAGCTTGAGTAACGTCGATTTTCCCGCCCCGTTCGGGCCGAGGATCGCGACGCACTCCCCCGCCGCAATCGTCAGTGAGAGGTCGTCGAGAACGGGCCGTCCGTCGCGAAGCACCGTGACGTGTTGGAGATCGAGGAGCGGCGGAAGATCGGGCACGTGAGCTAAGCTCCGCTTCCCACGCGCGCGTTCCTCGTCGCCCACATTCCTCCGATGAACCAAACGCATCGCGCGCGAATATCCTTGGTCCGTGTATTCTAACGCACTACCTGAGTGGCGCTTGCCGCTGCGCGCTTGGCAGCATGAAGCGTTCGATACGTGGAACGCCACGCGTCCGCTCGACGCGCTCGTCGTCGCGACGCCGGGCGCCGGCAAAACGCGTTTCGCCGCGCGCCTCGCGCACGCCGTGCTCGCCGACCGCTCCGTCTCGCGCATCGTCGTCGTCGTCCCGCGCGAACACCTCAAGGCTCAAGTCGCACGCGCGATGGCGGGCGCGCTCGTGCAGCTCGATCATCGCTTCCGCAATCTCGACCGCAGCCTCGCAAGCGATCTCGACGGCGCGGTCGTCACGTACCAACAGGTCGCAGCCGCCCCGCATATCTTCGCCGCCCTCACGCGCACGCCGACGCTCGTGATCCTCGACGAGATCCATCATGCGGGCGATCAAGCCACGTGGGGCCAGGCTCTGCGCGACGCGTTCGGGCACGTACGCCATCGCGTCGCGCTATCGGGCACGCCCTTTCGCTCCGACGGCGCCGCGATTCCGTTCATCGAGTATGCCGCGGGCGAGTGCGTCGCCTCGACGTCGTACGATTACGCCCGAGCGCTCGGCGACGGCGTTTGTCGGGCGCTCGTCTTTCCGTTGCACGGCGGCGAAGCCGAATGGATCAGCCGCGACGGCGAGATCATGCGCGCGACGTTCGACGAGCAAATCGACAAGAAATATCAGAGCGAACGCTTGCGGACCGCGCTCACGCAAGCGTCGTGGCTAGGCGACGTCATCGAAAAAGCGCATCTCAAGCTTCTCGAGGTCCGCGAAGCCGGACATCGCGACGCGGGCGGGCTCATCGCCGCAATGAATCAGGACCACGCGCGTTTCGTCGCGGATCTCGTTGAAGCGCGGACGGGCGTCAAACCCGTCCTCGTCGTCTCCGATCTCGACGACGCCTCGAACCGGATCACATCGTTTGCGAATTCGCGCGAGCCGTGGATCGTTGCCGTCCACATGATCTCCGAGGGCGTCGATATCCCACGCCTGCGCGTCGGCATCTTCGCGAGCAACGTCGTGAGCGAACTCTATTTCCGGCAGTTCTGCGGCCGCTTCGTGCGGACGGGTGCCGATCCCGAACGCGAACGCGAGGCCTTCGTCTATTTGCCCGACGACGGCCGCCTGCGTACGATTGCCGGTCGTATCGCCGACGACGTCCGCAAAGCCTTGCGCGCGCCGAGTGACTACGACGACGTCGCAGCGGCCCTCGCCGCCGCCAATCGCGAAGCGACCGCGCCCGACGCAGGCCTGTACGCATCGATTGCCGCAACGGCGCGCGAGAGTCACACGCTCGATTTCGGCCCGCTCTTCAATCCCGCGAAATTTCTCACCGCGCCGTCGCAAAGCGAGATTCGCGCCGCCGCGGCCGCCGCACGCGATGTGGCGCGCGAACGCGACGCGCCGGCGAAGCGCGAAGAGCCCGAACTCACCCACGCGGAACGCCGCGAAGTACTACGACGCGATCTACGCGCGATCGTCACGCGTGCGAGCGCGCAATTCGCAGTCGACCACAAGCTCATCCACGCGACGCTCAATCAACGCTTCGGCGGCCCGGTCGCAACCGCCACGCTCGCGGGCCTCGACGCACGCCGCAAGCTCATCACGCAGTGGCTCGAGCGACGCGTCTACGACGGGATGCGGTAGCCGAACTCGCGCGGCGCTTCGAGGAAACACATGGGCGATGACGGGCTCGAACCGCCGACCATCACCGTGTAAAGGTGCCGCTCTACCAACTGAGCTAATCGCCCGAGCCGCCTCGCATTCGAGAGGCCGCTTCGACGCCCCTCGAACCGCAAGCGTCGTTCGCACATCCATAACAAAAGCTCACGCAATTCGCTTCTGCGCCATAACCGCCGATAACAAAAAGTGTGATGATGACGCAGCTCTACGACGTGCGCGAAATTCTCGTCCGCGAAGCCGTTCCTTCGAGCGATACCGTGCGCGAGCGATTCGCCACGATCGATGGATTACGGGCAATCGCAATCCTGGCCGTCATCGTCTACGAGGCATTCGCCCATCTCCCGGGGCTCGCGGGCGGCCGCCCGGCCCTAGCCCGCGCGCTCGACGACCTCAGCCAAGGCCTCACACTCTTCTTCGTGCTCTCCGGCTTCGCACTCGCCTACCCCGCGATCGTTGCATTCACCGAGAGCGGCCGGGCCTATCTCGATATCGCGCGCTACGTCATCAAGCGCGCGCTGCGGATCTATCCCGCCTATCTCCTCGCGCTCATCTTCGCGATCGCGATCCCGCCGCTCGCACAGCGCTATGGCCTTCCGGCACTCGGCGTCGGCGCGAAGCCGGTCGCGATCGATACCGTCGTCCGCAATATCTTCTTCGTCGGCGACGGCTTCGGCAACGACGGCTTTCGCGCCGTCGCGATCGTGGCGCGGCTCTATCTCTTTTTTCCGTTCCTCCTCTTGCTGTGGTCGCGCTCGTGGCAGATCTTTGCCGCGCTCGGCGTCATATTCGCGATCCTCGATGCGACCACGGGCCTGCACGCGCTCGGCATCGGCGCCTTCGTACCGTTTATGCTCGGCATGGTCGCAGCGCGCGTCCGCGCGGAGCATTTGCCCGCGTACCGTTTCGGAATTCCACTCGCCCTCGTCGCCGGTTTGGCAGCGATCCTGTGGGGCCCGACGCTCGCGCACACAGCCGCCATGCACGCGCCGACGGGCACGCTGCGCATCGATCCCCTGTGGTCGATCGCGCTCTTCGGCGTGGTCGTCGCGATGAATGCGGTCGGACCGATCGAACGCATCTGCTCGTTCGGTCCGCTTCGCCTCTTCGGCTCGGCTTCGTACGCGATCTCGCTCACCGTCGTGCCCGCAACCGCTTTTGCCGCGCGTCAACTCGAGCCCAGTTTCGGATCCTACGTCGCCGCAGGCAACGCGATCGTCGCATCGATCCTGGTCGGATTCGTGCTGTGGCAACTGGTCGACCGAAGCTTTACCGACGACCATCTCCGCCGCGATGCCGCAGATACCGCGGGGCCCGCCTTTGCTCGTGTGCTCGCACGCGTCCGTGTCGATCGCGTCGTGCTCGGCAAAACCCCCGAAGCCGTCATTCCCGACTTGGAACCGGCGATTTCGCGCATCGAGCCGTCGTTCTACGCACCCGCTCCACGTCCCGACGCGAGCGATCTCGCCATCGTCTCACAGCGCACGGGCTCGCCCGAAGAGCTAGCCGAAGAGATTCTCGCGACGAAAAAGCGTCTCCAAGATCGTTCGGCGGCATTTTTCGCCGGACCCAAAGCGGTCGAAACTCCGGTTGAATACAAGAAGCCCGGCGTCTACCGAAAACCGGCAGCCATCGCCCTCGGCACGACACCCGGCGCCAAGAATGGCGCCGGCAGGCTGCCGGGAAAGGCAGATGTCGTGCCCGCATCCGTTCCATCGCATGCGACGACCGCAGAAACCAAGATGCCGATGATCAACACATTGTCCCCGACCTTGCCCGAGCGTACACCGATCAAAATGCGGATCGTCGCGCCACGCGTCGTCGTAGCCGATGCCGCGATCGGAGGCGAACATGTCAACGGCTGAATCGGCGGAGTACGTCGATCCCGATCAACACGGACGCGACCTCACGCGCGCGACGATCGAAATCGCGAGCGAGCGTGCCGAACTCGAACGCACGCTCGACCTCGCTCGCGTTCGTCTCGAAGGTGCGCGTGCGGAATTACCCGTTGCCGAGCGCACCGCAAACATGCGTCGCCAATCGCAGCTCGATGCGGTGCGGGGTCGCGCCGATCTCGAACGACGCCTGCAAACGCTGCTGGAAACCGAAGCCCTCGCGCGCACGCGCCGCCAACAAGCGGAACAACGCGCGCAAGGTTTTCGCGCAGCCGCAACGTTTGCAGCATCGGGTCGCGCCGAAACGGACGACGCCGATGGTGCGGCTGACCCCGACCGCAACGAACGCGAACGGCTCGTCGAAGCGCGCGCGAATCGAGAGGCGAGTACCGCCGAAGCGCGCGCGGCCGAAGAGCGTGCCGAGGAGCAAAAGATCGGCAAACTTCGCGCGGAGCTCGAGATGCACGTCGAAGCCGAGCGCGAAGTCGCGCTCGGCTTCGCAACCGAACGCGATGAAGCCGAACGCCGCAATCTCGAATTACGTGAGATCGTCGATCGCACGACGATCGAGATCGGGAAATGGGAACTCGGCCTCGAGAGCCTTTCTGACGAAGCGGCGCTCATCGCCGAACGTCGTGCCGCGCTCAGCGAAGCCTTCGACGACGAACGCCGGGCATCGATGGACATCATGGAAGTGCGCATTCGCGAGCTCCGCGAGATCGAATCCGGTGCGGCCACGGAGCGCGTCGCACTCGAAGCGATGATCGCCGAACTCGTCGCAAGCGTAGAGGCGGAACGCGCTGCGTCGCTCGCCCTCGAACATGCCGCGATCGCGAAAGGCGACGCAGAAGCCGTCGCCGTTGCCGTCGCGGAAGCGTCCGCAAGCACCCCGAGCGTCGAACCCGAGAAGGCGAGAGTGCCGCTCTACGTCGCGCGTGCAGCAGCGATAATCCCGTCCGCGAAAGTAAAGGCCGAGTCGTTCATTCGGCCCGATCGTACGCCGCCGCCCGTCGTGAAGAATGGGAACAATGAAGAGCTCATCCCCGGCTTCAAATCACTCGTCGGCAATATCTTCACGCGTCCGAAAAAGTCCGAGCCGATTCCCAAAGTGGTCGAGCCGCCGGAGAGTTCGTCGATCGCCGATCGTATCGCTCGCGACTTCGGCTTGCTCGGCGTCGACCCACCACAACCGTAACGCGGGCATTCTCTGATTAGTTGAAGAGGTCTTTGATCTCGAAACTCAAGGTTTCGGCGGTAAAGGGCTTTAGTAAAAATCCCTGAGCGCCGCAACGGATGGCTTCGACGGCCGTCGGCTTATCGCCCAGGGCAGAGATCACGATGATCTTCGTGCCCGGACGCTTGCGTAAGATGCCCGTGATGCACGTAAGGCCATCCATCTCGGGCATCGAGATATCCATCGTCACCACATCGGGTGCGAAGCGTTCCACGATCCGCAGCGCTTCCACGCCGTTGCTCGCGGTCTCGATTTCGTCATCGGGTTGTTCGATCGTGCGTTTGATCCAGCGACGGATGAGATCGGAATCGTCGACGACGAGCAGTTTCATCGCGAGCCCGACGCGGTCGCGAGCGCTGTGGGTTCTGTCGGCAAAACGAACGTGAACTCGCAGAAGCGACCGGCTTGTGAATCGACGCCGATCTCGCCGCCAAAATCGTCGACCACGCGTTCTTTCACGACGTTCATCCCGACTCCACGGCCGGCGATCGACGTCGTTTTATCCGACGTCGAGAAGCCCGGCGCGAAGATGAAGCCCGCAATTTCCGAATCGTCGGCGAGATCGGCTCGATGTGCTTCGAGCAAGCCCGTCGAGACGGCGCGCGCGCGAATCTTATCGGCGTCGAGTCCGCGGCCGTCGTCGCGGAACGAGAAGGCGAACGAGCCCGGCGTTTGTTTCACGAGCGGATGGATCTCGATCGTCGCGACGCGCGATTTTTTCGCCGCTTCGCGTTCGCTCGGCGATTCGATGCCGTGGGCGATGCTATTACGCGTGAGTTGAATGAGCACGTCCTTTACGACGAGTCGTTGTGCGGGCGGCAGAACGCGCGAATCGAAGCCGACGGCGTCGACCTGCACGGATTTGCCGAGTTTGGCCGCTAGATCGGCTGCGAGTTTGCGAACGTTTTCGAGCAACTCGTCGCCGATTTCACGGTGGGTTTCAGCACCGCGTTGGATGCCTGCGAGTTTCGCACGCAGCGATTGGAGATCTTCGAGATCGGAGCGGAATGCCGCGAGGCCGATCACGACCATGAGGAAATCGTCGCCGCCGAGTGCCGCGCGATGTTTGAGATCGATGATCTTCTGCTCGAAATCATGCGCCATCTTTTCGAAGTGATCGAGCCGGAGTAACCCCGCGTTCCCCTTGATATTGTGGATGCGCGCCATCACGACATCGAGCCGCTGGCGCAGGAGCGCCGTTTGACCGGTCGTGGCCGCCGCAAAATCCCCCGCGCGCAGCGCCTGATCGATGATGCCGAGTTGGTCGTTCGCCATCGCCACGAAGCTATCGAGCGAAGGCGGATCGACGTGGAGGATTCCGATCAGCAGTTCGAACTGCTTGACCTTGTGTTGTTCGGATTCGCGTAGCTGGCGGTCGCGCAGGACCCGATCGGTGATATCTTCTACGGCCACGAGCACGCGCGAGACCGCGCCGTCTTCGAGGATGCGACGAAAATCGAAATTGAGATACCGCACGCCGACGCTGCCGTCGGCTTCGTTCGAGGTGACCTCGACTTCATCGAGCGGATTGACTTTGAGCACGACGCGTTCTTTGCGCGTCGCATCGAAGAGCAACGTGAGATAATCGCGCGCGGTTTTGAACATGCGTTCGGAGAGAATGCGCTGGAGCACGTTGACGAAGTTTTCGTTACCGAGATCGCGCTGACGCAGGACGCCTTCGAGGTCGCTTGAGTAGCGGCTCTGGATACGGAACGTACCGTCGATGAGCATGAGGTTCGCGCGCACGGCGGAGAGGACGGCTTCGCTCTCGCGTTTGGCCGCTTCGAGCGAGCGCGCGTGTTGCCACAGATCGCGATTCTGACGCTCGAGCTCGGCTGCCACGTCCTCGTGGAGACGCCGCGCGGTCGCCCCCGCTCGGTAGAGCGCGTAGCCGCCCACAGCGGCGCCAACGAGGCCGACGACGATACCCGGCCAGCCGCGGAAGACGGCGAGCACGAGCCCGATCGCGATGAGGACGGCCCCCACGATGGGCGCCAAACGATATGCGAATTCGATGCGCTCGCTAGCGGCTTGCGTTACCGAACCATCTGCAACGGTCATAGTGGTCTCCGAACGGGATGCTTACCGTATCGGCAGCCGTGAGACCAGATTCAAGAAGACGTCGGCCGGGAAGCGCCGATGTGACCTGTACTCGATGTTGTTAACGTGCGGACATTCTTTCACCCCGGCATGTTTTAGAATCTTTACCCTCGGGTAATGCTGTCCCGATGCATGCGTGTCGGTCCGAGTTTCGAGGGACCCCGAGTTCCGTGCGTCTCGCGCGTGAGACGGTCGTTGACTACGCGCAGCTCTGTGGCTTTACGAGCGGTGAAGTCGATGATATCGCGCTCGCGGCGGGCGAAGCGCTCGCCAACGCTGTCGAGCACGGGGCGAAAGATCTGGGCTTCATCGTCGTGATCTGTGCGTTCGAAAACGACGCGCTCACGGTCGAAGTAAGTGATTCGGGCACCGGATTCGATATCTCGTGCATCAAGCCACGCCCGCGCAACCCCGAGGCCGTGCGTGGCTTTGGAATCTCGATCATGCACGCGCTCATGCACGAAGTCGTGTACTCGGGCCGTGGCGCTGTCGTGCGCCTGACGAGACGGCGTACGCAGGTGACGGTTTCCGCGGAGCTTCTCGAGGAAGCGTAGCCGCCGCGACTAGGTCTGGTCGTGTCTCGTCGCTTCGGCGGCCGCTTCGCTCGCGCTTTCCGAACATTCGTCGATCGCAGCGATCGTTTTCGACTCAAGATCGAGTTTCGTTTCGAGCACGGAGTCACGCGTCGCCTCGCTCGGAACCATGCTATCGGCGGCGAGAGCTCTCCCATGCTCCACTGCGGCTTCCCGTAATTCGTACACGGCGCGCACGGTATTCGGGCCTTCGGGGCTATTCATCGGTCGATCGTCGCTTTTTTGGTCGAGCGAAAAAATGGGCTTGACACTCATCCATTCTACCACCGCGCGCAACGCTTAAGCTACGCGTGCCCTCGCTCGTACGCTCTGTTTTAGAGCGAGTGGTTGCGGGCATGGTGCTCGCATGGATACTCTCGTAATCTGCCCGTGCGCGCATAGCATCATTTCACACGAAAACGGTCGGTGCCGGGTTCCGAATTGTCGGTGCATGCTCGGCAGCCAAGCCGTCCTCAATGACGCGATCGATCTCACGAAGCCAAAGACGATTACCTCGCGCTAAACTAGAACGAACGGGAGTTTTGCCCCGAGGAAGCGATTGGGGTCCGGACGCATAACCCAAAGCTTATGTTATCGCTGAACCAATTGCGGATGTTTCTCGAGATCGCCCGGACGGGCTCCGTGCGCGAGGCGGCCGAGTCGCTCGTGGTTTCGCAGCCCGCAGTCTCGGCCGCGCTCGCGGGATTGCAGCGGGAGATCGGCGCACCGCTCGTCGCGCGGGCCGGTCGTGGCCTCGTGCTGACGCAAGCGGGCAACGAGCTCGCCGTCTGCGGTCGCCGTATCTTCGCGCTTATCGAAGAAGGCACGCAGCGAGCGCGCCAAGCTTCGAAGACGGTATCGACACGTTTGCGTATCGCTGCGGTAACGACGGCGGCAGAATACTTGGCGCCCGCACTCCTACGCCGATTCCGCGAACGCGAACCCGCCCTCGATGTCGAGCTCGAAGTGGGCAACCATCAACGCGTTTGGGATCGGCTCGCGCACTGGGAGGTCGATCTCGTGCTTGCGGGCCGTCCGCCCGTGGGTCTCCCGTTTCGCAGCGTCGCGACGCGCAAGCACGAGCTCGTGGTGATCGCGTCATCGACGGGCGCGTTCGAAACGCAAACGCTCGCGCAAGCGACGTGGCTCGTGCGCGAAGCGGGTTCGGGCACGCGTACGGCGACCGATGAGATGCTCGCGCAACTCGGGCTCGATCCGCCCAAGCTCACGATCAATTCCAACGGGGCGATCCAGGCGTGCGTGCGCGCGGGGCTCGGAATCTCGCTCGCGTCTCGCGACGCGGTCGATGGCGAGCTCTCCGTGGGGACGCTGCAAACGATCCCAACCGCTCTCACGCCACTGGCGCGCGCATGGCATTTGGTGACGTCGACCGATCGCGAGCTGCCGGATCCGGCAGCTCGCTTCCTCGCATTCGTGACGGAGGTGGGGGCGTTTGCCTAATCGCGTCCGACGTTAAAACGCTTTCTTCTTCCGGTCCATGAGTTGCCAGATCATCGGTGTGAAGATGAGCTGCATCGCGAGACCCATCTTTCCGCCGGGGCACACGATCGTATTCGGACGGGACATGAACGAGTCGTGAAGCATCGCGAGTAGGTATGAGAAATCGATACCCTTCGAGTTTGCGAAGCGGATCACGAGCATCGATTCGTCGAGCGTCGGGATCTCGCGTGCGATGAAGGGGTTCGACGTATCGACGATCGGCACGCGCTGGAAGTTGATGTTCGTGCGCGAGAACTGTGGCACGATGAAGTTCACATAATCGGGCATGCGTCGCAGGATCGTGTCGACAATCGCTTCTTGGCTATGTCCGCGACTACGCTTGTCGCGCTGCAGCTTTTGAATCCATTCGAGATTGATCGTCGGCACCACGCCGACGAGGAGATCGGCAAACTGCGCGACATCTGCCGACTCGGTAACGACGGCGCCGTGTAGGCCTTCGTAGAAGAGCAGGTCGCTCGGCGGGAAGTTTTCCCACGGTGTGAACGTGCCGGGCTCTTGATTGTACGGCTGCGCTTCATCATCGTCGTGAAGATATTTTCGATTCTTCGCGGTACCGGTCTCGCCGTACGTGCGAAAGACGGCCTCGAGGTCTTCGAAGAGATTGCCTTCGGGACCGAAGTGGCTGAAGCCGGTGTTGCCGCTTTTCTGCGATTCCGCGAGCTTCTCACGCATCTCCATGCGATCGTAACGATGGAACGCATCGCCCTCGACGATCGCGGGATCGATGCCTTCGCGGCGAAAGATTTGTTGGAAGGTCGTTTTGACCGTCGTCGTTCCTGCGCCCGACGAGCCCGTGATCGAGATGATCGGATATTTTGCCGACATTGGTTTCCTTACGGTGCCGTCGCGCGAAAGAGCGAGCGCTCTTTAAAGAGCGGCGTCGCGAAGACGAGTTCTTCGCCGCGATCGTGCGCTTCGTGGTAGCGCGTGAGCCGTTCGACTTCACGTATCGAGCCTAAGATGAGCGGCACACGCTGATGGATATCTTTGGGTTGAAGATCGAGGATGCGCTCGCGGCCCGTCGTCGCCGCGCCGCCAGCTTGTTCCACGATCATCGCCATGGGATTCGCTTCGTAGAGCAAACGCAAACGGCCCTCGCGTGAGGCGTCCTTCGTATCGCGCGGATACATGAAGAGCCCGCCGCGTACGAGGATGCGGAAGACTTCCGCCACGAGCGATGCGACCCAGCGCATATTGAAATCGACGCCGCGCACGCCCGATTTCCCCGCGATACATTCTTCCACGTAGTGCTTGACCGGCGTTTCCCAATGGCGCTGATTCGATGCATTGATCGCGAATTCGCGCGTCTCTTGCGGGATCTGCATCCGCGGATGCGTGAGGATAAACGCACCGATCTCACGATCGAGCGTGAAGCCGTGTACGCCATCGCCAACGGTGATAACGATCATCGAGGCCGAGCCGTACAGCGCGAAGCCGGCTGCGAGTTGCTCGGTGCCGGGTTTGAGGAAATCTTCGATCGTGGGCTTCTCGCACTCATCGGGCGCACGCATGATCGAAAAGATCGTCCCGACGGTGAGGTTGACGTCGAGATTCGAAGAGCCATCGAGCGGATCGAAGGCGATGAGATACTTGCCCTTGGGGTGGCCATCGGGAATCGAGACGGGCTCGTCGTTTTCTTCCGAGACCATCCCGCACGTGGTGCCGCCGAACTCGATCTCGCGCAACATGATCTCATTTGAGATTACATCGAGCTTTTTCTGTTCTTCGCCCTGAACGTTGACGGTCGTAACGACCGCACCCGAAGGGTCGTTGAGATTGCCGCGCGAGACGGCGGAAGCGATGTACTTACATGCTGTTTGTACATCGTTGAGCAGAGCGGTGAGTTCGGGGTCGGTGCCGCCGCGGCGCCGTTGATCTTCGATGATGAATTTCGAGAACGTAGTGCGACTATGCGGCATCGGGCCCTCCGATTAAAAAGCGACGTTTAAGTTTTGCTTGAGAACGTTTATCAACGAAATCCGCGCGAGGACGAGAGAAGACCGACGAGCGAACTCGCCGGCCCCATCTGCGATTACGAGCGTGGCTTTGGCTTAGTGACTACCGTTTTTCGAGGCTTTATCCGTGTAGCGCTCGCCGTGCGGTTTGTCGGTTGCGTACGAATGGATCGTGTAGCGCATCTGACGATCGTCGCCGCCTTGTCGTTCGAGGCGGAAGCCCGGCTCGACTTCGGGACGGCCAACGATGAACGAAAGTGCCGTCGTCTGACGCCCGAGGCGCGCGTCGTACGCGTTGACCTTGACGTAGTAGTTCGGGTACATCTTCACCGCGGCGCGGATGTCGTCCATGATGCCGGCAGCGTCTTTGACATCGAACTTCGGGAGGCCGTGCATCTCCCAGTAGGAGTTGCGCGGGTGCGGATCGTCCGTGTACTCAATCGAAATCGGCCAGTTGTTATCGAGACAGTACTGTACTTGTTTTGCGATCTGTTCGTCCGTGAGATCCGGTAAGAACGAGAACGCGCCTTGCGTAACTCTCATGTGCGTTCTCCTCTTAGTACGACGGCGTCGCGACGGCGTCGGGCGTGTCGGTGGATTCGTAGTTGAACGAGATGTCTTTCCACAGGTCGAGCGCGCGGGCAAGCGGTTTGCACGTCTTCGCCTGCTCTTCGAGGATCTGTTCGCCCTCGGCGACGTAGTCGCGGCCTTCGTTGCGTGCTTGGATCATGGCTTCGAGCGCGACGCGGTTGGCCGTGGCGCCATCGGCGATGCCGTCGGGGTGGCCGATCGTGCCGCCGCCGAACTGGAGGATCGTGTCTTCGCCGAGCAGGTCGAGCAGCATGTGCATCTGACCCGCGTGGATACCGCCCGAGGCGACGGGCATCACGCCCGGCATCGAGGCCCAATGCTGTTCGAAGTAGACCCCGTGGTTGAGGTTGACCGGGTTATGGTCGAGACGAAGGATATCGTAGTAGCCCTTCGTCGTGAGCGGATCGCCCTCGAGTTTTCCGACGACCGTGCCTGCGTGGATGTGGTCGACGCCGAGCATCCGGCACCATTTCGCGAGAACGCGGAAGCTCACGCCGTGCGATTTCTGACGTGTGTAGGTCGAGTGCCCGGCGCGATGGAGATGGAGAATCATGCTGTTTTTGCGGCACCACTTCGCCATCGATTGCATCGCGGTGAAGCCGATCGTGAGGTCGATCATGACGATGACCGAGCCCATCGCTTTCGCGAATTCCGCGCGCTCGTACATGGATTCCATGTCGGCTGCGGTGACGTTGAAGTAGTGGCCCTTGATCTCGCCGGTCGCGGCCTCCGCGCGGGAGATGCCTTCCATCCCGAAGAGCGTCCGCTCGCGCCAGCGCATGAACGGCTGCGAATTGATGTTCTCGTCGTCCTTGGTGAAGTCGAGGCCGCCGCGGAGGGCTTCGTAAATTACGCGACCGTAGTTCTTCGCGGAGAGACCGAGCTTCGGTTTGATGGTCGCGCCGACGAGCGGGCGCCCGAATTTATTGAGGAATTCGCGTTCCATCACGATTCCGTGAGCCGGGCCCTGGAACGTCTTGAGGTAAGCGACGGGAATGCGCATATCTTCTAAGCGCAGCGCCTTGAGGGCCTTGAACCCGAACACGTTGCCGATGATCGACGACGTCATATTCGCAATCGAGCCCTCTTCGAAGAGGTCCATATCGTATGCGATGTAAGCGATGAACTGCTCGGGGTTGCCGGGGACCGGATCTACTCGGTACGCGCGGGCCTGGTAGTGCTCGTAGGCCGTGAGGCGATCCGTCCAAACGACCGTCCACGTGGCCGTCGAGGATTCGCCCGCAACGGCGGCCGCGGCTTCGATATGATCCACGCCCGGTTGCGGTGTAATCCGAAAC
>JANOMT010000013.1:0-4311 GCA_031420415.1 Vulcanimicrobiota bacterium | reverse complement strand
TCTCGCGACGCTCGGCTTGCGTCAGCGCGGCATCCAAGAGATCGATGGTGTGGCGCTCGCGGCGCCCGTCGCGATCGTCTCCGAACGGATCGAGCGGCCCGTCGATAAAGCGGCGTTCTGCCGATGGGTCGAGGCCGGACGGACGCTGCGCAAGGGCCCCGTCTTTCTCGAATTTTGTCTCGACGCGCAGGGCGCACCGGTCGACCGTGCCGAGTTCGAACGACGCCCGCTCGCCGCGACCGACCAGCGCATCGCGAACTCCGTTGCATCGGCACTCCGTGCCGCACCGGTTGTCGCCGCGCGCCTGCGCGAAGCGCACCGACCCGTCGTCCTCATCGGCGGCGGCATCTCGCGCGCCGCGGCCGAGCGCGTGCGCGATCGCCTGCAGATGGCGTCGGTCGCCGTTATGACGACGTGGAACGGCATGGACCGTATCGACGCGTCCGCACCCAACTTCTTCGGTCGGCCCAATCAATGGGGACAGCGCCATGCGAACGTCCTCATCCAGCAGGCCGACGTTCTGGTAGCGCTCGGAACGCGGTTGGGCATGCAACAAACGGGATTCAATCACGGTGCGTTCGCACCGGGCGCCTATGTGGTGCAGGCCGATATCGACCCAGCCGAACTCGGCAAGGGCCATCCCCGCGTCGACCTTCCGCTCGAAGCGGATGCGGACACGCTGCTCGAAACGTTACTCGCATGCGATCTCGGCGGTCACGCCGAGTGGCTTTCATTCGCCCGCGACGTTCGCGCGCAGTTGCCGTTACAAGACGCCGGGAACAGCACGCGCCCGCAGTTCCTCGATCCGTTTCGCTTCGCGCGAGCGCTCGCGACCGCGTGTCGTGCGACGGATATCGTCGTCCCATGCAGCAGCGGCGGCGCGTTCACGACGATGATGCAAGGGTTCGAACAGCAATTCGGGCAGATCGTCGTCACCGATAAGGGGCTCGCGTCAATGGGCTACGGCCTCTCGGCTGCAATCGGTTGCGCACTCGCTCATCCCGGTCGCCGAACGATCGGTGTTGAGGGCGACGGCGGGTTCACGCAAAATCTCCAAGAGCTCGCGACGGTCGCGGTCAACAGGCTCAATCTCAAGATGTTCGTCTTCAGCAACGAGGGCTACGCATCGATCCGTATGACGCAGCGCAATTACTTTGGGGGCGACTATCTCGGTTGCGATACGAACACGGGCCTGGGCTTCCCCAACTGGCCCAAGCTCTTCGAAGCCTACGAGATTCCAGTGCTCGAACTCGATGCGCGGGGCCTCGACAACGAACGTTTTGTGGAACTCTTCGCGACCCCGGGACCCGCGGCGTTCGTCGTTCCGATCGATCCCGAGCAGACCTATTTCCCGAAAATTTCCAGCCGGGTCACGGAGAGCGGAAGCATGGAATCGATGCCGCTCCACCTCATGACACCCGACCTCCCTGCCGAAATCCAAACGGTAGTCCTGCGCCACCTCGTGCCGGACGAACTCGTCCCGCATGCCGCCATGAAATCGGAGCGCACGTGAATTCCGCCGAACGCAAGATGGTCAGTATCCTCAAGACCGGATTCGAAGAATACGGTTACGCGTCGGTCAAGGCAGAATTCGAAGCGGAAGGCACGCGGCCGGACGAGCTCCTGCGACTCGTCGACATCGCGCGCTCGGCGGGACTCGCGCTTACGGTGAAGATTGGCGGCTGCGAGGCCATTCGCGACTTACTCGAAGCGAAGCAAATCGGCGTCAACTACATCGTCGCACCGATGGTCGAGACCCCATACGCGCTGAGCAAATTTATCGCGGCCAAACAGACCGTGTTCGCAAGCGATGAAGTCGAGGACACGGACTTTCTCTTTAACCTCGAAACGATGGAATCGTTTAAGAATCGGGAGGCGATGTTCGCGATGGCCGCGGGGACGCCCGGCGCCGACGGCGTCGTCTTCGGGCGCGTCGATTTCGTCGGTTCGATCGGTGCCGATCGCGACAGTATCAACGCCGATAGCGTGACCGACCGGATCTGTGACGTCGCGACACTGTGTCGCGAACGCGATCTCGATCTCGTCGTCGGTGGCGGTGTCTCACGCGATGCGATCGCCGCTCTCCAGCGCATCGCGGCGATCCATCTCACGCGCTTCGAGACGCGCAAGGTCGTCTTCCACGGCGATGCGGTCCACCGCCCCAATATCGAACAGGGGCTCCTCAACGCCGTCCATTTCGAGTTGCTGTGGCTCATGAACAAACGCGAATACTATGGTTCGATCCACCGCGAAGATGCACGCCGCATCGAGATGCTCGAAGCGCGCTGGCACGTTCTCCAGGAAGCCGCGCGATAACGCAGCCACTGACCGTGCTCGTGACCGGGGGCGCGCGCGGTATCGGTCGCGCGATCGCCGATCGGTATCGCGCGCACGGCCACACGGTCCTCACGCCGACGCGAGCCGAACTCGAACTCGCGAGCGACGAGAGTCTCGGAATGTTCCTGGATGCGATGGCCGCGACGCCCATCGACGTCCTCGTAAACAACGCAGCCGAAAACGTCCCGCAAATGTTGGAAGAGATCGCGCCGATCACGCTCGATCGCGCGCTCGACGTCAACATTCGCGCCCCGTTTTTACTCACGAAGCACTTCGGCGTCCCAATGGCCGAGCGTGGTTTCGGGCGGATCGTTAACTTGAGTTCGGTGTACGCGCTCGTGAGTCGACCCAAACGATCGATGTACACGACGACGAAAGCCGCTCTCAATGGGCTGACCAGGGCGAGCGCCGTCGAACTCGCCTACGGCAACGTGCTCGTCAACGCGGTGTGTCCCGGCTTCGTCGACACGGATCTCACACGACAGAACAATTCACCCGAGGATATCGCGCGATTGTGCGGGACGGTACCGCTGGGACGGCTCGCCTCGCCCGACGAAATCGCGACGCTCGTGTACTTCCTGGGATCGAGAAAGAACTCGTACGTGACCGGCCAGACGATCGTTATCGACGGAGGATTTACATGTCAGTAGCGCACGCAACATTCGTCGTCCAATCGGGTCAGGGCGCTTACGACGTCGATTTTTTCGAGAGCGAAGCCGAACTCCGGCACCTCTTCTTGGCGACGACCGACGCGCGTTTCGTCGTCGACGAACGGATCGTCGAACTCTATCCGTCGCTTTTTACGAGCGTCGACGTTCGGCTCGTGTATGCTTTGCCCGCGACGGAAGATGAAAAAACGCTCGGGGGCGTCGAGCGATTATGCCGCTTCCTTCAGGCGACGGACGCCTCGAAAGCGACGCAACTCGTCGTCGTCGGCGGCGGCATCGTTCAGGACATTGCCGCGTTCGCCGCACATTCGTACTATCGGGGCATTCCGTACGTCCTCGTGCCGACGACCCTGCTTTCGATGGCCGACAGTTGCATCGGCGCGAAGTGTGGCGTCAACCTCGGCCACTTCAAAAATCAGTTGGGGTTCTTCGCATCGCCCAAACGCGTGGCGATCTATCGTACATTCACGCAAACGCTCGCATATGACGATCTGCGGTCGGGATTCGGCGAGGTCCTCAAGCTCGCGATTACCGACTCGGCCGACGCCTTCGCGTGGCTCGAATCATCGCTCGAACACGGAGGCTTCGCGAGTGTCGATCTCGACCAAGCAATCCGACGCAGTCTCGAGACGAAACGTCGCGTGATCGAAATCGACGAGTACGAAGCGAACCTCCGCAAGACGCTCAATTACGGCCATAGTTTCAGCCACGCGATCGAGGGCCTCACGGATCACGGCGTACCGCACGGTCTCGGCGTGGCGTGGGGCGTCGACCTTGCAAATTTCGTCGCGATGCGACGCGGATTACTGGCACCTGATATCTTCGCGCGCATCCACACGCTGATCGCGAAACACTTCGCGTTCGATGTTATCCAGCCGTACGATGCGGCGGGTATCTGCAGCATGCTCAAGCGCGATAAGAAGGCCGCTGCCGGCAGCATCACGCTCATCCTTCCGGATGGTCTCGGAAAGCTCGCTCGTGTGCCGACTGTCGTCGACGCAGCGCTCGAAGCGATTATCTCGGAGTATCTCGGCACGCTCGATATCTTTCGCCCGCGGGCGACCGCCTAAGCGATCGGCCCCACCGCTCACCTGCGGTAGAACGCCATCGTGCGATCGATCGCATCACCCAAGCCGATTCGCTCCGCGACACCAAGTTCGTCACGGATGCGTCGCGTGTCGGGAATGTAACGATCCAGCGACGCGCCCGCCATCGGCCGACCGCGAATCTCGACTGCGACCTGCGGCTCAATACGCGATGCGACCGTTCGTGCGAGCGTCGCGATGTCGATGGCATTGGTGGAACC
>JANOMT010000012.1:0-208027 GCA_031420415.1 Vulcanimicrobiota bacterium | reverse complement strand
TGAGGCTGCGAACGGGCCCGTCCTCATTCATTGAATGGCTGGAACGCGCGCTGCGGTCGCAGCGGCAATCGTCTCGGCAGAAAAAGATGGCTCGGGTGCGGCGGGTGCGATGGCGAAGCTCGCCGCCGTCGACGTCAAGATCGAAGGCACGCCGTTCGCGGCGTTCGTCGCGACGTATTTCAAGGCCTAACGATGTCGTTTGCGGTCGCACATCTCGCTATGAGGTGATCGCGACCGCTTCGCGTTCGGCCGGAAAGAGATGCGCGAATTCCATGCCGTGTATTTGGAGCGTCGCTGCGGGATCGGCCGTAATGTTGGTAACGACGGACTCGAACGCAAGGACGTATCCGGCATCGAGTTGCGTACCGGCGACGCGGCGCAATTCCGCGAGCGCGGTCTCGACTGAAAGTGCACGGCGGTAGGGACGATCGGTCGTCATCGCATCGAACGAATCGCAGACGGCGATCGCACGCGCGCCGCGCGGAATCGATTCGCCGCGTAATTTACTGGGATAGCCTCGGCCGTCGATCCGTTCGTGATGGTGCAGGACGCACGGCACGACATCGTCCATGGTGCCGCACGAGCGAATGATATCGGCGCCGATCGTGGGATGGCTTCCAATGATCCGGCGTTCCTCGTCGTCGAGTCCGGCGGGCTTGAGGAGCACGGCATCAGGGATGCCGATCTTTCCGAGATCGTGCATCAGTGCCGCGTGTTCGATCGTGTCGCGTTCGAGCGGTGCAAAACGCAGCTCCGTTGCGAGAAGGCGGCTGTACGTAGCCACGCGACGTGAGTGCCCGGCCGTGTAGGGATCACGTTTGTCGATCACGTCGGCAAGGATCGTGAGCGTGCCGAGCAACGTATCTTGCGCTTGAAGGCGGCGCCGCTCGAGTTCGCGAGATGCCCCCGTGACGAGTGCGACGAGGCTGAAGAAGACGATCGCGATCGCACCGCAGGTCGCGATTGCCACGGTCCGCCCCTCGCCTGCGGCTTGACCGCGCATCTCGCTCCGCGAGAGATCGATCGCAACGACGAAGATGGAAAGCGTCGAGACGAACGGCAAATATTCGGTGCGTATCTCCTCGCCGCGCGCGTTGACCGTATCGCGCGACCAGAGATCGCTCAGTTGCAACGTTCGCCGCACGGCGTCGTCGACGCGCTTGGCATCGGCCGGAAAGATCGGCGTGCCGTCGTGCGCGTAGAGTCGCATGCCGAGCACGTACTGAAAACGTTTCGCGTCGGCTTCGACGGTTTCGAGCGCGCGCATCGTCGCCGCCGGCGGTGGGCCGCTCGTCGTCGCGTATGCCGAGATGGGCTTCGTGAGGAGCGCCGAGATTTGGCCTGCGGCACTCGCGGCTTCGTTCGCTTCGAGGGCGGCTTCGTGGCTGCGAATGAGGTAGACGGCGAGGAGGCTCGCGACGACGAGCGCGAGAGCGAACGTCGTGAGTGCAAATTTTCCTAAAAACGTAAAGCGGAGCGTTCCCCCCGCGCGACTGAGCACGCGAGCTTAAACGACGAAATGCTGCGGATACGCATGCGCGTTTCCGAGAGCTTCGGCAAGCTGGGAAACGTGCGTCGTTTCTACGCCCAAAATTGCGGCTGCGACTTGCGCGAGTCGTCGATCGGCGAGATCGGGAATCACCGAAAGATAGGTGCTCGCGGCTTGGCGTTCGACGCTGAGCGCGAACGCAATGATATCGGTTTGCGAGCGCAACGGCGGATACTCGATCCGCGCGGTGTTTTGGGAGACGAGCACGCCTCCCGAGCGAACGGCACCGATGAGTGCGTCGCGATGCGCGACGTGATCGGCGCGAAAGCGCGCAGCGATATCGAGCACGGTGCGTGATAGAAGGCCGGTATCGGCAGCATCGTCATAGGCTTTGATGCCCGCGCGTTCGAGTTCGATCGCCGAATTGAGCATCGCGAGATCGTCTGAGTTGGCGCGGGTCGCCGCAACGGCAAACTGCGTGAGCAATGGGAGACCGACGAGAGCGATTGCAGTGCTACTAAGAAATAGTCGGCGAGACCGAGACGCCAAGGGGGACCTCCAAACGTACCCCTTTCACATCGGCTCCGCGCATCGATACTTAAGGAACTCCGGCGTCTTACTGCATAATGTTCGCAACTCGGACGATAGTCTCAAGTAATGATCGATCGTTTCGTCCTCATAACGCTCGCCGCGTGCCTCGGCTCGTTTCTCTTTTCGACTGAGGCGACGTCGGCAGCTACCATCGTCGGTAAACTCGTCACGCCGAGTATCGTCTGGGTCACCGATGAAAAGGCGCTCCACCCCGTCGTCGCAGAAATGCGCAATACGGGCAAAACGTTCGTCCCCACTATCCTCGCGGTACCGATCGGAAGCACGGTCCGCTTTCCGAACGACGATCCGTTCTTTCACAGCATTTTCTCCGGATCCGAAACCGGCGCGTTCGACATCGGCTTCTATCCCGCAGGTCCGGGAAAAGAACAACTTTTCGAACGAACGGGCGTGCTCGATGTGCGCTGTCATATTCACGCCTTGATGCGCGCGAATATCGTTGTCGTCGATGGGCCCTTCGCAACTGCCGATACGACATTTTCGATCGCCGATATCGGCCCGGGCGAACGCATCGTGCACGCATGGAGTCGAGAGCGAGGCCTGCGCTCGGCGAGCGTTCGCGTCGTGGGGCCCGAAGCGACCGTCGTCCTCGCGGGAACGCTCTAGGTGACGACAGATTTGTGGGGGCGACGCGCGACATTTTGACGTTGGGGGGACGCACGTCACCGTGCGCCTCCCCGTGAAGCGTCTCGACGGCGAGTCGGTTTCTAACGCGTGAAGAAGCCGATTCCGACGTAGGGCGCGATACGCGTTTGGCTAAGCGGGCTGCTATTGCGTGCGATCGCCCGATCGCCAAGAAGTCCGACGTTGAGGAAGATGGGCGCGCCACTCGGTTTGATCGCCGCGCCGACTTCATAAGCGAAGAGGCGATACGAGAATCCGAGCGATCCCGGATTCGGTCCGGGGGCGCGATATTGTCCGGTGAGATTGGGGTAATAATAACCGCTAAAATAGACCGAGAGCGGCCCCTCTTTATCGGGTAGTTTCTCCAGGCCGATGCCGAGACCCGACGTTCGCGGATATCCGGCATTGTTCGACTTCGAGAGGTAACCGATTCCGAGATAGATACGTGGTTCGAGGAGCTTGAGGCCGACGCGGCCCGCTACCTGATTCTCTTGCACGTCGAAGGCGGGAACGAACGTCGGCGGGTTCGGCCCGATTGCGTTCGTGAAGCCATCTTCGTGACGCGCTGTGAACGTCCGCGATTCACCTTCGAGCAATCCCTGGAAATTGCCGATGTTAAACTCGGTGCCGCCGCGGATGCGGTATGAGGCTCTGCCGCCGCGGCCCGTCGTGAATTCGTCGTAGACGCGTGGATGGATGAGGTAGTCGCCCGTGACGAAGGTCTCGCGGCGTTGCGCGAATGTCTGAAAGCCATCCGCACGTGGCGGCGTCGACGTCTCAGTCGGAGCGGGGACTTTGGGTTGCGCGGGCGACGCACCGACGGGGGCGTACGTCTCACCCGGCGTTGGTGCGGTTTGCGCGTATGCTCCCGTTACGGTCGCGGCGAGTGCGAGCGTGGTTGCGAGCGTGACGATGCGTGCGCGGATCATCGCGGTGCTCCCGTGTACGGGAAGTCGGCTTCGATGTGTTTGGCAGCCGGAGTCGTAAAATCGCTCGTTAAGCAAGAGGTCTCCTGATGGTCTTCCGGCGCGAGGCCGAGTTTGGGAATGAGGCTACCGAAGAGCGCTCCGAGCGAGAGATCGATGACCGGGCTACGTAAATCGCGGCCCCCGAATTGGCGATAGGGATCGCCGAGTGAACGTTTGATTCCATAGATCAGTGACGGCGGAACCGCACGAATGATCGCAATGGGCAAGCCGCTCTTTCCATTGGTCTCCACGGCGAGATAGCGCGCGGGCCCCGGCGCCGAGAGATCGGCTTCGAGCGCATCGGGAATGAGAACGTGAAGCGCTGCGTTTGCGACGGCGTCCGAACGATGCGCGGCTTTTTTCTCAAAAGTTAGGATCGACTGCGCGAGGACCGTATCGTTCGTGATGAGGCTGCGGTTGGTTTTATCGTGGTCATTGAAGTTTTCCGTGGCTTCTTTGACCGCGGGGCGACCGAGGCGTTCGACTTGACCGTACGTCGCCGTATCTTCCGTTGGCGTTCCGACGATCGTGTTGAAGCGCGACGCGACGCCGGCGAGAAGTGCAACGGGCGACGTCGGCTGTGCCCCGGCATCGTCAACCGGGAGCGATGTCGTCGTCCAGACGTTAATGCGACCGATGGTCCCCGTGCGATCGGCAAGCAGCGTACGCGGCACTTCCACCGCGAGTTGGAGGACGTTGAAGCCTGCGAGCGTGTCGGAGGCGCCGTCTTTGTGAAAGCAGGTCGCACTCGGCGCGACGGGATTCGGTTGATTGTGAAAATCGCGATCGGGCACAATTTTCAAAAACTGCACCAAATCGAAGTAAAACGGATCTTCGCGCGGCCCGGCAAAGAATTTGATGCCATTGGAAAGCGTGGTCGTCTGACCGTACGCGACCGATCCCGTTCGCGTACCGAAGCGCGATTGCAAACCGTCGATGACCGGCTTCGCGGGACCGTACATCGCGATTTGTTGTGTCGCTCCGGTGCCCGAAGCTTTGAACTGAATCGCGAGATCGGTCGTGAAATCGTCGCCCGTTCCGATGTGGAATTGGTACATCGCGCCGGGATCGAATTGCCGTGTCGTCGCCATGCCCGTGGGGATGAGCGGCGAGACGTCCATTGCGAGGACGACGTTTTTCGGATTCCGCGGGCTCGGATAGACGTAAACGTCGGAGATATCGACGCCTGGGCGACTCACCGTGAGCGGGGAATCTTGGTGATCCGATGCGGGTGCGGGGCGGAGAGTGTAGAGGCCAACGGCGAGCGCGAATGCGATGCTCGTTCCTACTGCGGCCGCACGAAATGCGGTCTGATGCACGTGTACAGTCCTATCGGTGGTGCGTTTGCGCAACGTTTATGAGATACGTTCGACCCGCCATTCCCGAATTCTCAGAGTTAAAAACAAAAAGAAATGAGAATTTTTTAGCAGGCAATCCAACGCGTGTTTTCGGGCGTTTGCGAGTGCGCTAGCCCGGGTACCGAGCTTACGATGAAGGATTCACAAGGTGGTCTCAAAGCTCTACTCCTCAACCAAATCGACACGAGCTCGACTGAGGCGGGAGAACGGCTACTTCAAAGCGCGGCGAGCTTACGACGTATAGCCGTCGAATTGCGTGGCGATGGTCTCGGACGAGCTGTCGCCGGCCTTGCCGATCGAGGCGTCGTCAATCTCGAGCGCGTCGGGACGTATCTCACGGATTCCAACGGCAATCGCTTGGTGACCGATGCGGAGCGCTTCGGCCGGGAACGGCCATTCGCGCTCGCCGCGTCGGGCCTCATTCTCGGGATCGTCGGATCCCGCGTCATCAAAGCGTCGGCATCGCGGCATCGACGCGACGACGAAGGGCGCGCATGATGGGTGAGGCAATTGGCGACACGGTCAAAAAGAAGACTGAAAATTTTGTGTCGAAGCATCCTCTCGCCCTTGGGCTTGGCGCGATTGCGATCGGTTTTATCATCGGCTTGATCGTTCCGATCAGCGAGTTCGAACGAGAGAACTTCGGTCCGCTCGGCGATCGATTGACGGACCGTGTGAAGGATTCCGCGACGGGTCTCGTCGCGCGCGGAAAGTCCGCCGTCGTCGAGGCGGTGTCGTCTGTGCTCGGTTGAGATCGCGCGCGGCGGGTGCGACGTCGCAGGCGAGTCGAGCGGGCCGTTGCGCGGTCGTGTCAAACTCGGACTCGCATGGGACACATGATACCGACCGTGGTCGAGACGACGGCACGCGGCGAACGCTCGTACGATCTTTACTCACGGCTCTTGCAAGAGCGCATCATCTTCGTCACCGGACCGATCTCAGACGAGCTCGCAAATCTCGTGATCGCGCAGATGCTCTTTTTGGAGAAGACCGATGCGGATAAAGATATCGATCTCTATATCAATAGCCCCGGCGGCAGTGCGACGGCCGGTCTCGCAATGTACGATACGATGCAACTGATCAAGCCGGACGTCGCGACGATCTGCAACGGCATGGCGGCCTCCGCCGCATCGATTTTGCTCACAGGTGGCGCCAAGGGCAAGCGGTATGCGCTTGCAAAAAGCAAGGTGATGATCCATCAGCCGTCCGTAGGAAAAATAGGCGGGCAGGCGACCGATATCGAGATCCAGGCGCGCGATCTCATCGCGATGCGTCGGGTCGTCGCGCAAATCTACACCGATACGACGGGCCATCCGATCGAAAAAGTGCTCGCCGATATCGAACGCGACAACTACATGACGGCGGAAGATGCGAAGGCTTACGGTCTCATCGACGAGATCGTCGATCGAAGCAAGCGCCAAGAGAAGACGTAAGAACGAGTCGGCTCAAGCCGCGACGCCCGTCGAAGGGGGCGTTGCGGCGGGCGACTTCGGGGTGATCGGAGCGTGTGCTTCGAGGTCGATTGATGTCCGGGTCGTTAAGACGAGCCTCCAGTGAACGACGCTACCGTCACCCGGAGCATGCGTTGCGGTCATCCCGAACGACCTTGCGAGCGCGGCGAAGCCGAGATTTTCCCAAAGCGAGACCGCCGTAACGGTGGCGATACCCCGAGCCGCAAGTTGGTCGAGGATGCCCCCGACGAGGCGACGACCGATCCCACGGCGCTGCGCATCCGCCGCGACGACGAGTGCGATCTCCGCCGCGCCGTCTGAAATAAAGGCGTGTGCGACTCCGAGGCCATGCGTGTCGTCGATCGCTATGATCCCGATAATGCTCGGTACTGGCTCGACGAAACGGGCAACATCGGCGTGGTCGAAGTGGTCGACGGCTCGAAAAAAGCGGTAGTACCGATCATCGTCGGTCGTGCGACGCAGGATATCGAGGTAGGCGGCTTCGTCGGTTGCGCGTATCGCGCGTACGTTTATCATAGAGGTGATTTCCATCTAGTAGACGTTGCCGAGCTTCGAATGGTTACAGGTTTGTCAGCTGTTCCAGCTCCCAACGTCCCAGCACACGTCGCACGTTGCCCCCCTTGACCCTTCGCGGTATAATCTTAGCCTATGCCCCGCGGAATTTAGCTGGATTTAAACGGGAGCGACGATTGTCGGTCCTTGTTTGCCTTTGCTAGAGACTGTCAGCCGCGGCACTGAGGACGAAATTGAACCTTCTCGACGTAAATAACTTCGACGCGATGCGCATCGGGCTCGCCAGCCCCGAGCAGATCCGCGCCTGGTCCTTCGGCGAAGTCAAGAAGCCGGAGACGATTAATTATCGCACGCTTAAGCCCGAGCGCGACGGGCTCTTTTGCGAGAAGATCTTCGGCCCGACCAAAGACTGGGAGTGCCACTGCGGTAAATACAAGCGGATTCGCTTCAAGGGGATGATCTGCGATCGCTGCGGCGTTGAAATAACGCGCGCGAAAGTCCGTCGCGAGCGCATGGGTCATATCGAACTCGCGACGCCGGTTACCCACATCTGGTACTTCAAGGGCGTTCCGTCGCGCATCGGCATCTTACTCGACATGTCGCCCCGCCAGCTCGAAAAGGTCATCTATTTCGCTGCCTACATCGTCATCGATCCGGGCAACACGTCGCTAACCAAACGCGAAATTCTCACCGAGCTGAAGTATCGCGAGTCGCGCGAGAAGTTCGGCAACGGCTTTAAAGCAGGCATGGGCGCAGAGGCGATTCGCGAGCTTCTGCGCGATCTCAAGCTCCCGCAACTCCAAGCCGAGCTGCGCAAAGAATTCAAAGAAACGACGGGCCAGAAACGCGTCAAGTCGATCAAGCGCCTCGAAGTCGTTGAAGCCTTCATCAATAGCGGCAACAAGCCCGAGTGGATGATTCTCTCAGCCGTTCCCGTGATCGCGCCCGAATTACGCCCGATGGTACAACTCGACGGCGGTCGCTTCGCGACATCGGACCTCAACGATCTCTATCGTCGCGTGATCAACCGGAACAACCGCCTCAAACGCCTGCTCGAGCTTTCCGCACCCGAGATCATCATCAAAAACGAAAAGCGGATGTTGCAAGAAGCCGTCGATGCGCTCATCGACAACGGCCGTCGTGGCCGTCCCGTTACGGGTCCGAACAACCGTCCGCTCAAGTCCTTAAGCGATATTCTCAAAGGTAAGCAGGGTCGCTTCCGTCAGAATCTCCTCGGCAAACGCGTCGACTATTACGGTCGTTCGGTCATAGTCGTCGGCCCCAATCTCAAGTTGCACCAGTGCGGCCTACCGAAAGAGATGGCGCTCGAACTCTTCAAGCCCTTCGTGATGAAGAAGCTCGTCGACCGTCAGCAAGCGCACAACATCAAAAGCGCCAAGCGCATGGTCGAACGTGTCCGTCCGGAAGTCTGGGACGTTCTCGACGAAGTGATTCGCGAGCACCCGGTGTTGCTCAATCGCGCACCGACGCTCCATCGGCTCGGCATTCAGGCTTTCGAGCCCGTTCTCGTGGAAGGCAAAGCCATCCACTTGCATCCGCTCGTCTGCGCACCGTACAACGCCGATTTCGACGGCGACCAGATGGCCGTCCATCTCCCGCTCAGCGCCGGCGCGCAAGCCGAAGCGCGCATCCTCATGCTCTCGAGCAACAATATCTTGCAGCCGTCGTTCGGGCAGCCCGTCTCGATTCCGCAGCAAGACATGGTGCTCGGGCTCTATTACCTCACGTTCCAAAAAGACGAATACAAGGGTGTCGCAAAAGCCGACATCCCCGAAGACGCACTCATCGCATCGATCGGCCAGCGCGCCTACGATGCGGGCGTCGGCACGGCGAGCCACGGGCACGGCTCGAACGTCACGGCAGGCGGCATGGTCGCACCGGAAGGCGAGAGCGAAAAGCTCACCGCCTTCGGTGACGCGAGCCAAGCGATCATGGCGTATAACTTCGATAAGATCGGCCTCCAGCAGTGGATCAAGGTCCGTTGGAATGGCGAACTGATCCGCACGACGGTCGGTCGCGCGATCTTCAACGAAGCGTTCCCTGCGAAGTGGGGCGAGAAGTTCCGTAACCACACGATGGACAAGTCGGCGCTCAAGAAGCTCGTTACCGAGTGCTACCGTCGCCACGGTAATGCCGAGACCGCGGCATTCCTCGATGCCGTGAAATCACTGGGGTTCCGCTTCGCAACGCAATCGGGCACCACGGTTTCGATCTCAGACATCGTCGTCCCCGACGCGAAGTTCAAGATCCTCGACGACGCGCAGGCCGAGGTCGACAAGCTCCACGAGTTCGTCGCGACCGGCTTCATGAGCCAAGAAGAGCAGTACAACAAGACCATCGTCGTTTGGTCGAAGGCCTCGGAAGAGGTCACCGGCGCCATGCAGGCCGCTCAAAATCCGCTCAATCCCGTCTTCATGATGGCGACCTCGGGTGCGCGCGGTTCGATCAATCAGGTCAAACAGCTCGGCGGAATGCGCGGACTCATGTCCGATCCCTCCGGTCGCATCCTGGAAATTCCTGTGAAGGCGTCGCTCAAAGAAGGCCTCACCGTCCTCGAGTATTTCATCTCGACGCACGGCGCGCGTAAGGGTCTCGCCGATACCGCGCTCCGCACGGCAGATTCGGGCTACCTCACGCGTCGTCTCGTCGACGTCGCGCAAGACGTGATCGTCCGCGAAGACGATTGCGGTACGGCGCAGGGCATGATGGTGTACGACATCGGCACGGCCAAGGAAATCATCGAACCACTTTACGACCGTATCATCGGGCGTCGGGCGGCAGAAGACATCCGCGATCCTGCCAACACGAAGAAGAAGCTCGTCGTTCGCGATGCCGAGATCAATGAAGAGGTCGCTGCGACCATCATTGCTGCCGGCATCAAGACGGTGAAAATTCGGTCGGTCCTCAACTGCGCGGCTCGCGTCGGCGTCTGCGCGATGTGCTATGGCCGCAATCTCGCCACAGGGAAGCTCGTCGATATCGGCGAGGCCGTCGGTATCATCGCGGCGCAGTCCATCGGCGAACCGGGAACGCAACTCACGCTGCGGACTTTCCACACGGGTGGCGTCGCGACCGAAGACATCATCACGGGTCTCCCGCGGATCGAAGAGATCTTCGAAGCGCGCAAACCCAAAGGAAAGGCCACGATCTCGACCGTTGCCGGAACGATCCATATTACGGAAGAGAAGGGCAAGCGCGTCATGGTCGTCACCGACGACGCTGGCGAAGCGCACGAATTCGACGTGCCGTACAACACGCGTAGCTTCGTCCAAGACGGCGCGCGCGTCGAGCCCGGCGATCCGCTCAACGAAGGTTCGCTCGACCCGCACGAGATTCTCGAGTACCGCGGGGAGAACGCGCTGCAGCAATACCTCGTGCAAGAAGTGCAAAAGGTCTATCGCTCGCAGGGCGTCGACATCAACGACAAGCACGTCGAAACGGTCGTTCGCGCCATGCTCCGCAAGGTCAAGATCGTCGACGGCGGCGATACGCGGATGCTGCCGGGTCAGCTCATCGAGATGGGCGTGTTCTCGGAAGAGAACGAGCGCATGAAATCCGAGAAGAAGAAGCAAGCCGAAGGGAAGCCCGTTCTTCTGGGCGTCACCAAGGCGTCTCTCGCAACCGAGTCGTTCCTCTCGGCGGCGTCGTTCCAAGAGACCACGCGCGTCCTCACCGATGCCGCGATTAAGGGCAAGCACGATCCGCTGCTCGGTCTCAAGGAAAACGTCATCATCGGCAAACTGATCCCGGCGGGTACCGGCATGCAGCGCTACCGCGGCGTGACGATCCAACCGGAAGGTCAGGATCTCGACGAGGACGGTCGTCCCAAGACGCCGTTCCTCGATGGGGCCGAATACGGTCTCGAGCCCGAACCGGCGATGGTCGGCAGCAAGCTCGTCTCGGGCTTCCAAGATCGTCGCCCGCCGCTCGAACAAACGGTCCACTACGAGGGAGACTACGAGGGTGACGTCGCCGTCGTTGCACCTCCAAAAACGACACAGTACAAGCCGAAGGGCATCAACCCCGAAGACTTGTAAGCCGATCGTGTGAGGGAAGGGAGCGGTGCGAGAGCGCCGCTCCCTTTTTCATGCGGAAAGTTCTTTCTCGTGTAACGAGACGAAAGCGAAGTTCTTTCATGCAGAACGTGCCGGATAATAAATTTATCCTAACCAAAGCATAACAAATCTTTAATGTGAACGACGTCGTTCCCAGAATTCAACCGATCGCGTGCATCCGAGCATAAGATGTCGGCCGTACGACGAACGAGCGTTGTAAGGACCAGGAGTTAAGCGAAGAATTTTCATATATCATCGTGATATGTCTTGCCAAATAATTTGGAACCGTAGCAATCGAGCGAGTCAGAATATTTCCTTAAACGCCCCGTCGTCGATGGGGTCGAGATGAGCGCGGTAGCGACGTCCCGTCGGCGCGAACGCGCGGTTGCGGGAACGAACGATCCGGTCGGGCTCGCCGAAGCCGCATTCGTCCGCGCCGACTACACCGGTGCTAAACTAATCCTGCGCGCCGTCGAGGCGCGGACGGCCGCACAACGTGGCTCCTTCGCGCTGATCGAAGCGCGTTGCGCCCGTGCGGAAGATGACGTCGAAGCGTTGCTCGCAGCAGCCGAACGTGCCGCAAACGACCATCCCGATGCCGCCGGGAAACTCGAAGCCGTCGCCTTGCGCGGCGTGGCGCATCGTCTGGGTAATCGCACGGCACTCGCCGATCGCGATTTCGACCGCGTACGTCAGCGCCTCGAACGCGAACCCGATGTCGCCTCAGGTCTCGCGACGCACTATCTCGCGCACGACGCATGGACGCGTGGCGCGTTGGACGATGCGGAGGCCTTGCTTGCAATCAATCTCGGCTACGGCAAAACGAAGGCATCCGACACGGCGCTCTTGGGATGGTGTGCCCTGAAGCGCGAACGATTCAGCAAAGCAGGCACGTATTTCATCGAGAGCCTTCGCTTGATCCGCGCGTCGGAGACGCCGGATCTCCGCGCTGCGGCTACGACGCTCTACGGAGCGAGCATCGTCGCAAGCGAATCCGTCGACCTCAAGCTTGCGAAGAAACTCCAACGTGAATTCGCAGCGATGGAATGGCCGGCGAGCCTCGCGGTCTACCGTTTCAACACGATCACCGCTTTCCGATTGATCGCACTGCTCGAAGGCGACCTCGAGCGCGCGTGGGTGCTCTCGCGCGACGCCGTTTCTTGCGCGCCGAACGCAGCCTATGCGGTGACGGGCGAGACCAACGCCGCAGTCGCGAGCCGACTGCTTGGCGACGAACGCACGGCAATGCTGCAGTTGCGGCGTGCCTGGGAGATCGTGCGCCAGCAGCGCTTGGGCGCACCAGATAACGAAGCGCGTCTCGCGCTTGCGAATTTCGCACGCGAAGCAGCGAGCGATCTGCCCGCCGAAGCGCGCAAGGCGATGACGATGTGTGATTCGCTCACGCCGCGTGAAAATCGCACGAACGCTCTCACCCGCGATCGCCACGTGCTCGCCTTCGAGCTCATGGCGCAGGGTCGTGTCGCCGAAGTCCGCGGCAACTACGATGCGGCCTACGATCGTTATCGTTCGTCGTTCGATCTCTGGCGCGAGTCGCACTACGACATGCGTGCCGCCCTCGTCGCCCTCGATCTCATGCGTTTGGCTCGCGATCCGATCTACGACGAAACCCTCGAGGCCGTCCTCGAACGCGCGCCGTCGGCATGGTTTGCTCCGCAAGCCTCGCCCGCAAACGAACTCCTCGAACGGATCACTCCGGCCGAGACGCTCGTCCTTGGCGCGCTCCTCGGTGGGAAGAGCGCGCGCGCGATTGCCGAGGATCTCGAACGCAGCGTCCATACGATCAACAACCACACGCGCAAGATCTTCCAGGCTTTCGGCGTCACCTCGCGCTCCGCGGTGCTCGCGCAGTGCGCCGAATTCGGCATCACGCCCAAAAGCCTGGACCGCATCAGCTAGCGCGCGCCTCGGCTAAGAGATTGCTCGGACCCCGTTGCATCGCAAGATCGATCGGCCGACCTCGTGAGCGCCGCGGATAAACTCCGCGTCCTCGCGGTCGTCGCTTTCGTGCTCGCACTCGCCGCCCCACACGCTGCGCGTGCCCAAAGGTCCGTGCCACTAGCGGGGTCGTTCGATGCTCGCGTGACGGTCGGCGAGGTGTGCACGCTCGGGTTCGCGCGCCGTCATCGTCGCGTGCCGTACCGCCTCCGCGATGCCGTGTATAACCGGTACGGCTTACGGCGCGGATTTCGGCGCGGCTATGTGATCGATCACCTTATCCCGCTCGAACTCGGCGGACGGAACGATCTCGCCAATCTTTGGCCACAACCGCGGGTGCAATCGTACCGCAAAGATCGCGACGAGAACCGCCTGCACGACGCGGTCTGCACGGGGAGCGAATCGCTCGCGGACGCGCGAGCGGAGATTCTGCGCATCTGGCGCCGGTAAACCCCCCGTGGGAACCTTTGCTTGGGTTCGGCGCTCCCCCTTAGCGATATGATCGAACCAACTCGTTCTGCCGGTCTCGCGCGTCTCGCCGCATTCGTACCGCTTGCCGGCCGCGCGTATCGCGAAACGCGCAACGAAGATCGCGGACCGGGCGACCGGAGCAACGTCTCGATGCTCTCGCCGTACGTGCGCGCGCGACTCGTCACCGAAGAAGAGGTCTTGCGCGCCGTTCTCGCGCGCCATAGCGCGGCTGCGGCGGAAAAATTCATCCAAGAAGTTTTGTGGCGAACCTATTGGAAAGGCTGGCTCGAAACGCGGCCGATCGTGTGGGCGCATTATCGCCGCGATCTCGATGCCGCGTACGTCTCGGTCGCGAGAGACGCCGATCTCGCGCGTCGCCTGGCCGAGGCGACCGAAGGCCGGACCGGCAATGCCGCATTCGATGCGTGGTCACGCGAACTCGTCGAGACGAACTATTTGCACAATCACGCGCGCATGTGGTTCGCGAGTATTTGGATATTCACGCTCCAATTGCCATGGGAGCTCGGTGCCGATTTCTTCATGCGACACTTGCTCTGCGGCGATCCGGCGTCCAATACGCTCTCGTGGCGCTGGGTCGCGGGCTTGCAAACCAAAGGCAAGACCTATCTCGCCACGCGCGAGAATATCCGACGCTACACGAACGGGCGGCTCGATCCGGGACCGCATCTTGCCCAAGAGGCATCCGCGATCTTCGGCCCGTCGTACGGTCCGGGGAGCGTGCCCGCACTCGATCTCAAACCGCAGGGCGAGCGCACGCTCTTTATCGTTCACGACGAAGATGCAGGCATCGAATCGCTCGCGCTTCATGGCCTCGGTGTCGTTGCGAGTATCGGTCTCCTTGCGGCGCGCGGGCGTTCGCCGCACCCCGTCGCATCCGGCGTCGTCGATTTCGCACGCGGTGCGATCGCCGATGCACTCGCGCGCGCACCTCACGGCGATGACGGAACGATCGTCGAACTCGATCCGACCGTCAAAGCCGACGTCGAAGCGGCTTCGCGAAGCGTGCTCGCCCGCGCCCGCGCTCAGAATGCGAACGTCGTTGCATTTCCGTTCGCACCCGTTGGGCCGGTGCGCGATGCGATCTCTGCGCTCGCACCGCTTCTCGTCCGCGACGGTATGCGCGTCATCGAAATCGGTCGCGAGTTCGATGCGACCGTTTGGCCGTATGCGACGCGCGGATTTTTCAATCTCAAAGAAAAAATTCCGCGCGTTTTAGCGACGCTCGGTATCGCTTAGTCGCGGAGCGAGAGTGTGGCCTTGCCGTCGGTGATGCGGAGCGTGCGAATGCCGTACGCGTCGTAATCGCCGATGAAGCGATGCCCCGCAATTGCGAACGCGGCGCGGTGTTTGCGGCCGGTGAGATCGTAGGTGCGTGCGATGAGCGCGCCTGGCGCTTGCAGATCGCGCCGGAGCGAAGCGAGGGCGATCGTTGCGTCGATTTCGAGGAAGCCGCGTCTACGCGCTTCGTCGCCATCGTGCACACCAACCCACATCGCGGGAAACGAGCGATCGAGCCGTTCGGCTTGGTGCGAGAGCGCGATCGGATCGTAGCCGCCGGTATGGATCGCGAAGACGGCCCGCGCCTCGCCGTAATCTTGGAGTTGATCGGGGGTGTACGAAGCGACTTTCTCACTCATCGAGATATATGGTCCGGTTCGCAAGAGGTTGATGCCGATACCGCTCGTTGCGGCCCAAAACGCTTTCGCCCCCGCTCCGACGAGTGCGAGCGATGTGGCCGTACCGACGTTCATCCACGACGTTGCAGGTTTGACGAATTCGGAGAGACCGCGGACGACGCGACCGAAGGGCACGTCGTACGTCGCCGCCGTGTAGGCGAACTTCGGCACGAGTGAAAAAGCGAGTCGTGTTTGATTCTCTTGCCAGTGTGCGTGTAGGTCGCAGCGCAACGTCGATTCGCCGGGCAAGAGCGACCAATCCTGACGAATCTTCGACGAGCCGTACGAGAGCCACACGCGCAAGACACTACGCGACGGACCGCGTTCCATCACGCGCATCTCATCGACGGTCGCGACGCCGGCGAGATCTTCTGCGCGCACGGGAATGCCGAAGCGCCCCCACGAGTCGCCGTGATCGGTGTAGACCGCGAGCTTCCCCGCTTCGGCGAGCAATTGATCGCCGTGCGCATCGACGATCGACGACGGTTGACCCGTCTTCTCATCGAAGACCACGGCGATCTTGTCGTTCTTGAGTTCGCGCGAGAACGCGGGCGCATCGCGCGAGAGCGCGATCCCCGCAACGTTGCGAAAAGACACCGTCGCGTAGCCGAATGCCGGAACCCGAACGCGGGTAACGAGCGGATACACGCCGCCGGAGAAAAGGCCGTCTTCGGCGCCGGCGATCTGCAACGGTAACGCCATGCCCGCGGCATCGAACGCCGCGGTCGGGATGTCGCGGAGCGTGTCGTCGGCATCGTGCGAAAACGAGCCCGCGCCGACGATCTGCACGACGGGCGTGTCGACGTCGTGCTCGAGCGGATTGAAGACGGCGACCACGTACTCACTCGGATCGGTGTGTGGGATCCGATCGACGATCTTTTCCAGCACGCGTGTCGCGGTGCGTCGACCCACGAGTCCCACGCCGTCGAGATCCTCGCGTGCGGCACGCATACTCTCTTGCGCGGCGGTTCCCGAGATGGTGTCGTGATGACAACGCGCGAGCAACGTCTGCCACGATTCCGTGAGGTCGGGCGGGGGCGCCGCACTTCCCGTAGCCAGATGCCACATCACATCGAAACGCTCGGTGTCGATGAGCGCACGTTCGGCGATCGCGAGCGCGCGTTTGAGGTTGCCTGCGTTGACGTACGATCCGACGAGATCGCCTTCGAGTTCGCCGCGAAAGTGTTGCGGCGCGGTCGTCGCACGTTCGAAGAATTCGTCGATCCGCGTCATCTTGAGCGTCACGGCATCGGTCGTTTTGCGATACGTTTCGATCGACCGCATCGCTGCGCGCGACGGCCCTCCGCCGTGATCGCCGAGACCGAACACGACGAGCGGCGCGTCGCCCGCAATTTTGAGTGCGGCGAGTTCGGTCAATTTTGCGGGGACGTCGTTCGAGCCGTTCCAAAGCGGTAATTTGTAGACGGCGATCGTTTCGGAGCCGAGGCCCTGCCACGTGAAGCGTGTCGGTGGCGGTGTGGATCCGTCGGCAAAATCGCCCCGCTTGAGGACGTAGCCCGTCATGCCTTGCGCGCGCAAGATCGTCGGCAGGTTCGCCGACGATCCGAAGCTATCGGGTAGGAAGCCGATCGTCGATCGAACGCCGAACGATTTCTCGAATTCAGCCTGGCCGTAGACGGCTTGGCGCATGAGCGATTCGCCGGAGGGAATGTTCGTGTCGGCTTCGACCCACCAACCGCCGAGCGGCTCCCACGCCTTGCGCGCGACCGCCGCTGTGATCCGCGCGAAGAGCGCGGGATCGCTCTCGCGGACCCATTTGTAATGCACGGCGCTCGACATCGAAAAGCGCAATTCGGGAAATTCGTCGAGGATGCCGAGGACCGAACGGAAGGTCGAATGCGCCTGCTGTTCGCCCTCTTGATAGGGCCAGAGCCAATCGGGATCGACGTGCGAATACGTCGCGAGATAGACGATGGATTCGGGCGCTGCCGAAGCCCGTTGCGCGAGCGACGCGAGATCGGTCGCGCTCGCGATCCCGAATGCACCGAGGACGCGAAGGAAGACCGAACGGCTGGGCATCGCGCAACGATTCTCACGGCCGAGGTAAGATACCTTACGCGTTCGGACATCCGGTTTCGACTACGCTTGCAACCGATGAAGCTCAAGATCGCATGCGCCCTCGTCGTATCGCTCGCGCTCGTGCATTTCGCGCGCGCGGCCGATGCCGCGCCGCTTTCGGCCGCCGCGATCGCTCCCGCACGCGTGGCGCTCGACGCGATCGAAGCACGAGATCGCGCGTGCGCCGCGCGGTGCGGTCGAGGGTAATGACGCCTATGCCGTCGTCGACGTTCGCATCGGGTATCGCGAACATGGCCGTGCGATCGTCGAAAACGGGGCCTGGAGCTTTGCCCTCAAGAACGAGGGCGAAACATGGAAGATCGTCGTGGCCGTATTCGCACCGATGCCGACGGCAACACCGCAGACGCGGTAGCGGCGACGCTTGGTGGGATTCTGGTGTATGCCGTCGCCGCGGTTCTCGGGCACGTTAGTGCGGCCGGTGGCTCGGTTCAAACCGTCGGCTTGCAGATCGCACTCGCGCTCGCCGGCCTCGGAGGTGCGATGGCGCTCTGGAAGCGCACGGGGTCGCTCACGCTCGCGTGGATCATCGCCGTCGGGCTCGGTGCGCGACTGGCCCTCTTGCCCGCGGCGCCGTTGCAATCGAACGATCTCTATCGCTATCTCTGGGATGGGCGTGTCCTTGCCGCGGGCATCGATCCCTACGTCGTCGCGCCGGATGCCGCGCAACTCGCGGCGATGCGAGGCGCGGATTCGCTTTACGCGCACATCGATTGGAATCACGTTCCGACGCTCTATCCGCCCTTCGATCTCGCACTCTACACCCTGGGCGCGTGGCTCGGTCATCTCGCGACCTCACAATTCTTACCGCTCAAAGCGCTCTTGCTCGTGGGTGACGTGTTCTCCATGGCGCTTATCGCAGCGCTCTTGCACGCGTGCAAATTGCCGATCGGGCGACTCGCGCTCTACGCCTGGAACCCACTCGTGATCGTCGAGTTCGCCCTAAACGGGCATGAAGAGAGTTGGGCGATCGCGTTCTTACTCGCGACGATCCTCGCATTTCGTGCGGAGAAGACGACGCTTGCGGCGGTTGCGATTGCGGGCGCGGTGCTGGTAAAACTCTATCCCGCCGCGTTCGTCCCCGCGCTCTTCGCGCGCCGCTCGTTCGCACCCAAAGCCTTACTCGTTCCCGCAATCGTGGCGGTTGCGTACGCGCCGTTCGTCCTATGGAATTCCGATGTACTCGGATTCCTACATGCCTTTGCGTTCGGGTATCACTTCAACGATTCGCTGCATCTGCTGCTCGGCACGTTTGGGTCGGCCGCGATCTTCGCACTCGCGCTCGTCGTCGCAGGCGTCGCACGCTATCGCGGTGCGAATGCGATCGTGGTCGTCCTGGGATGTGAGATCGCCTATCTCTTACTCTCACCCAACGTGTACCCGTGGTACGTCGCGGTGTTTGCCGCGCTGCTGCCGCTGCTGCCCGATGCGTTCGCCGGTACGATGCGGCCGCTCGCCCTCGCACTCATCGCATGGACGGTGCTCGCGCCGCTCGCGTATCTCGCATCATGGGTCGTGCCGATGGGATCGCCGCTCGATATCGTCGCGCATGTCGTGGAATACGTACCGATCTTCGCGGTGCTCGCATACGGCGCGTTCGCCCGGCGCCGCGCCATCGTTGCGCTCGTTGCGAGCGCCGTCGCATTCACGGGATGCGGCACGACTCCACCTGCGACGCTCGTCGCACGCGGCGAGCACGTTTACGCGACCGACTGCGTCGTCTGTCATCGTCCCACGACCACGTCCTTCATCGGTCCCGATCTCACCCACGTTGCCGGGCGCCGGTCGCAGGCGAACCTCGCGCATCATATCGCCACCTCCGTTCCCGGCGGCACGACGTTCTCGCCCGCAACGGTCACCTCGCTCGTCGCCTATCTCACCGCAATCGACCGCGCGCATCCGCGCGCGGATGCAAACGACCGCGCGCACCTGCGCGCGGAATCGAACGAAAGGTCAAGGACCAAATGAATCGACTCGTCGGAACCTGCGCGATTCTCGTCGCCGCTCTCACCGCAACCGCGCGCTCCAGCGAGACCGGAACCGTCACGGGGCAGATCACGTCGGGCGGGAAGCCCGTGCCTTTCGCGGTCGTCGTCGCCGATTACGAAGGCGCGAACGTCGCCGCGCGTGCCGATGCAACAGGACACTACACGATCGCGGGCGTGCCCACGGGCAACCACGACGTCTTCTCGTTCGCCGAAGGCGGGTACATCTACGATCACGGCGGCTTCCCGAAGATCGCTGCCGGATCGAACGACCATTCACGCAACCTCGTCCATCTCGCGAACACGTCGTTCGCCCCGACCGTGGATCACGTCGTCTGGAAAGCGACGTCGGCAAAGCCCGGCGCGACGATCGACGTTTCGGCTGCCTGGAAGGCGCACGATCATGTCGGCGTCTCCGACGAACTCTTCGCCTACGTCCCCGAGTTTTCGCATCCCGCGCGATTCGGCGTGGGAAGAACGCATCACGGCAAGAATCCCGACGGCACGTACGTCGCCCATCTCGCAATCCCGAGCGGTGCGAAGCCGGGCACGTACACCGCCTACATCTTCGGTGCATCCGAGGCGTGCTATACGACCGTGCGCTGGCCGAAGCAGAAGATCGTCGTCAAGTAAGGACCGTGTGAAGATCGTCGTCGTGATCCCGGCGCTCAATGAAGAAGCATCGATCGAGCCCGTGATCGCGGCGATCCCCGCGCACCTCGCCTTCGAGATCGTCGTCGTCGACAACGGCTCGACCGATGCGACGGCCGCATGCGCGCGTGCCGCGGGCGCGACGGTGTTGCAAGCGAGTCCCCCCGGCTACGGTCGCGCGTGTTTCGTCGGTGCGGCCTACGCCCTGGACCGCGGCGCTGATGTCGTCGTCTTCCTCGATGCCGATTTCTCCGACGACCCACGCGAGATGACCGACCTCGTCGCGCCGATCGTGCGCGGTGAAGCGGATCTCGTCGTCGGTTCGCGCTTGCGCGGCGGGCTCGTGCCCGGCGCGATGCCATGGCACGCGCGGTTCGGCAACCGTCTCGTCTCGGCGATGGTGAACAAGCGCTACGGGCTCGCACTCACGGATCTCGGGCCGTTTCGGGCGGTGCGTGCGCAGCTCTACCGGCGCCTTGCAATGCGCGAGATGACCTACGGATGGCCCGTCGAAATGCTGGCCAAAGCCGCGCGCTCCGACGCTCGCGTCGCCGAGATCTCCGTTTCGTATCGGCAACGCATCGGTCAATCGAAGATCAGCGGCACGGTCAAAGGCACGATCGGAGCCACGTACTTCTTGCTGACGCGCACGTTTCTCTACGCTCGCTGGATGCCCGACCGATGATCGATTGCGAACTCGTCGTGGTCGCGAAACACCCCGAACTCGGTAAAGTGAAGACGCGGCTCGCGCGCGGCATCGGCGATCGTTGTGCCTACGATCTTTACCGCGCGTTTCTTGCCGATATCGTCGCGCGCTTCGACGTCGGTCTCCACGCGTTTGCGATCGCATTCACGCCCGAAGATGCCGCCTTCGAAGATTACGGTACGCGCCTCTTTCCGCAACGCGGCGCGACGCTCAACGACCGCCTCCATGGCATTTTCGTCGAACAGCACGCGCGTGCGCGAAAGACGCTCGTGATGTCGACCGATTCGCCGCACGTCGATCCCGCGTGGATCGCACGCGGCTTCGCCGCTCTCGACGAAGCCGACGTCGTCCTCGGGCCCTGCGAAGACGGGGGCTATTGGTGCGTTGCGATGCGCGAACCGCACGATATCTTTGCGGGCGTTGCGATGAGTACGCCCGCGGTGCTCGCGCAAACTCTCGAGCGCGTCCGCGCGCTCGGCCTGCGGCACGCGTTGCTGCCCGTGACGTACGACATCGACGAGCTTCCGGATCTCGATCGTCTTCGCGGCGACCTCGCGCGCGGCGATCTGCATCTGCCCGCAACGCTCGCCGCGTTGCGATCACACGATCGGTAGGCCGCGCGGGATGCGCCCGACGAGCAGCGCGTCGACGCCGAACGTGCGTCCCGACCGCGTTGCTGCGACCGCGATGCAGACACCGATGAGACTCAAATACGTCCACGGCCACTCGGCCCCGTACGTCGCAAGGAAGATGTTCGCAAGTAGGAAAGCCCCGCCGATTCCGGCGATCGGCGTGAAGATGCCGAGGATGAGTGCGATGCCGAGGCCGAGCTCGGCGGCGAACTGGAACGGTGCGAAGAGCGCGCGCGATGGAAGGAGCACGTGTTGGATGAATGCCGCGTAGGGCACGATTGGGTTATGCGCCTGCGGGTAGACGTGCGTGAAAAATTGCTCGAGCCCGGCTGACGTGTAGAAGCCCTTCTGCACGTTTGCGAACCACGTCGTCAAAAAGATCGCGCCCATCATGATGCGTAACGCGGCGAGCCATCGCCGCGAAGAAAGATCGTCGCCCATGCATACTCCTCGTCAAATCGATACGGTGCTAAAATAATGCCGAACGTTACCCTGATGACCGCCGAGACGGCGCCGCTAACCGCCAAACCCTATTTCGGATCGGGCGACGTGAGCCCGATCGTCGCATCGCTCGCGCAGGTACCGGAGTTCCTCACCGCGGCGTTGCCTTTTCTCGGGGCGGTGCTTGGGGATTCGTCGATCTCCGAACGGCTCAAGGAGATCGTGGTCTTGCGCGCCTCGGCCAAGAATGGCTGTCGGTATTGCGTCGACGCGCACACGGTCGTCGCGCGTGAGGCGGGTTTGGGTTCTGAAGAGACCGTAGCGCTGCGGCTCGAGGGGCCCATTCCCGACTCATTCGATGCGCGCGAACGCGCGGTCGTCGAATTTACGGATGCCCTGTGCGACCGACCGGCGGAAGCCGTCGCGTATCTGCGACCGTATTTCGAAGAGTATCAGATCGTCGAACTCGTGACGGTAGGCTCGCTTACCATCATGCTCAACAAATACGCGACCTCTCTCGGCCTCCCGACGAGCGCTGCGACGAACGCATTTCTCCGCAACGAAGGTTTGGTACCCGCATGACCGCATTCGCAACCGCCGTCGTGGACGGACTCGTTGGTGGCCGCCTCTGGCTCTACAGCAATTACAATTGTAATCTCGCGTGTACGTATTGCCTCACCGAGTCCGCTCCCGACGCAGCACGTCGTACGCTCGACCGCAACCTCATCAGCAAGATCGCTGCAGGAGCCGTAGCCGAAGGCTTCACGTCGTTCGGTGTCACCGGCGGCGAGCCGTTCATGCGCCCCGATATCGTTGAGATCTTACTCGAACTCGAATCGTATCTGCCCGTGCTCGTGCTTTCGAATGCGACCTTGTTTTCGGGACGCGTACTCGAAGACGTGCGCCGCCTCGCGGGCAAACGCATCGCGCTTCAAATCTCGCTCGATAGCGCATCGCCGGAAGAGAACGACGAGATGCGCGCGCAAGATAATTTCGAGAAAGTCGTGACGGCGATTCCCAAACTCGTCGAGATGGGTATCCACGTCCGCATCGCGACGACGGGTGGCGATCGCACCGCTGAAGAGGACGCCGCGCTCTGCGCTCTCCACCGCTCGTTCGGCATCACCGACGACGATCACGTCGTGCGGCCGATCGTCCACCGTGGGCGCGCAGCTACGAACGAGATGGGCGTGGTCGCAACCGCACACGATCTGCCCGCCGAACTGACCGTTACGGCCGACGGCGCATTTTGGACGCCGTTCGGACCTACCGTACGAAACGGGCGCCTCGATACCGATATGCTCCTCGCGCGGACGACGTTTCCGCTCGAAGTTTCGATTGCGGCGATGCTCGAAATCGCAGGTGCCAAACCCGCGGGTGGAGACTCGCTGCTCAACATTCGTTGAGCGTGATCCCATGCGTCCGGTCCGGACGCACGACCAGAGTTGCCGAACGCGCGCGGGTTCGCGCACGATGGCGCGCCGCGCATCGTCATGCGGCATGGCGGGGCATCACGACCGACGGCGCTCTGAGCGTTTGCGCGATCGGCGGTGCGCCAAAACTGTGGAGCGTTCCATCGCGAAGGGAGAAGAAGTGCAAACTCGGCGCTCGCAACGCGACGTTGCACGTCACGTGCGCGCGCATCCAGGCGACGCGCTCCACGTCGCCATCGAACGCTTCGATGCGTACGACGTGCGCGTTCCCGTGTCGATCGACGAGTGCGATATCGGCATCGTGCGGAGCCACGATGAAGCGGGCGGCGGGAATGCGTTGCAGGCGACGCGCGAGTGGCGACGTCGCGAAACGCGTCGCGGCGCGGACGGTCGCATCGGTAAGTTCGTGGCGACCGACCGCATCGAGGCGCATCGGTTCGCATGCGATGATGCGGTCGAGTTCGCCGAGGGCGATGTTGGCGATATCGCGGACTGCGAGCGTACGATCGTGAAGACATTTGGCGGCAACCGTCTCGCGCACGCCTGCGCGCACGGCGCGCTCCACGAGTTCCGGCGCCTGCCGGATAAACGCGAGCCGTTCGTCCATCATCTTCATGACGTCATGGTACGGCGGCCCTGGGCCAGCACTCTGGCACACCGCGCGATAGGTGGACTTTGCGCGGCGGCGTAGCCACGCGAAGGTATCATGGAAGAATCACACGCCGAAGTTGCCCCCGCCGTCGAGCCACTCCAGCCGATCGCGCCATCCGTTGCTGCGGAAGCGGTGGTCCCCCCGGAGACCATCGCGCCCGCGGCTCGAACATCCGCGCAGCCGGAGGTGGCTCGTGACGCGGCCGTGGCGAGCGACGCCAGCCCCGTCGCAACGTCGGCGAAGCCACGCGTTCTCGGCATCGATCCCGCCGTCGAAGCGCGCCGGGTTCGCGCGCTCGCGCATTGGGAGAAAGTTGCCGCGGCCAATCAAACCCTCGAGGCCTTCACCGCAACGATCACCTCACTCACCAACGGCGGTTTGCTCGTCGAGATCGGCGGCGTCCGGGGATTTTTACCCGCATCGCAAGTGCGACTCGAACCGGGCGCGACGCTCGAGTCGCTCGTAAAAACCAGCCTCCAAGTGACGATCGTCGACGTCGATCAAAAACGCCATCGCGTCGTCGTTTCAAACCGTAAAGCCGTCGACGGCGCGCGCCGCAACAAGCGTGCCGACCTCCTGCGATCGCTCGCGCTCGGCCAGATTCACGAGGCGACGGTCGTGCGACTCGTGCCCTTCGGTGCCTTCGTCGATATTGGTGGTGTCGAGGGCCTCGTGCCGATGAGCGAACTCGCCTTCGAGCGGATCGAAAAAGTCGAAGATCTCCTCAAGGTCGGCGACCGGTTTCAAGCGAGCGTGTTGCGCATCGACGAGGGCGGACGAAAAATCGCCCTCTCGCGCAAGAACGCCTTGCCCGATCCGTGGCGCGATCATGCCGACGTCGTTCGCCCGGGGGCCGTCGTCGAAGGCACCGTCGTTTCGAAAGAGATCGGCAAAGATGCGGGCCTGCGCGTCGAGATCGCACCTGGAATTATCGGCGCCATTCGCGATAGCGATGCCAATCCCGATGAATATGCAATCGGTGAGAAAGTCGAAGTGACGGTACGATTCGCCGATCGCCGTACGCGTAAGATTCGTCTCGGCACGACGTATGCCGCGCCGCAGATTGCCGCGACTTCGTCGGGCTTCGCGCCGCTCGGGGCGGAACTGCGCCGCTAGGGCTTTTCATTGGGAGGCGTGTCGCGGGCGAAGCGCGACGCGCGGTACTCGTCGATCCACGCTTGGGTCGTGAGCACCGATGCGCCGCGTCGCACGGTGCGCAGTCGCCCGCGCTGCGCCGCCTTATAGAGTGCGTCGCGTTCGGCGCCGCTCGCGAGACTGCCGAGATCGGTGAGGTCGTCGTTCTCAGCACATGCAGCGAGGCGCGCGAGCGATGCGAGCACGCTGCGCGCGACGAGCGTCGCGAGCGGCCACGGGTCGCGCATGTCGGCGCGTTGCAGCGCTCGCGCGTATGCGGCCTCATCGCGATCGCGTACCGCGAAGGGTGGATAGCCGCAACGCCGTAGGAGAAGGTTCATGACTAAACGACCGGTCCGACCGTTGCCTGCGGTAAAGGGATGGATGCGTTCGAAGCGTTCGTGCGCCGTCGCGATCCAGAGCAGCGTGCTCGCGCGATCGGGCGGGCCCGCAGTGAGGCGGTCGACATATGCGGCGATATCGCGCGGCACGAGCCACGGCGGCGGCGGCACCGTCCCGCTGGGAAAGGGGCCGAACGTGACCGTCCGCCACGCGCCTGGCCGCGCTTCGGGGCTGCTGCGCGTGGCGCGTGCGTGTAATTCCACGATCTCTCCGAGTCGTAGGTAGGCCTGCCGCGGCCCGACGGCCGAGGCTTCGATGAAGCGCGTCGCATTCGCGTAGTCGGCCGCGGTGACGTACGTTGCGAGCTGTCGGTCGCCGAGGGCGATCCCGCGTTCTAAGAGCGCGCGCAACTCCGCGCGTTCGATCGTCGCACCCGCCAGACGCGACGAAGCCCGGATCTCTTCGAGCACGAGCACCGCTATCTCGCGCGCGAGACGTGCGTGCGGGATCGCTAACACGCGGAGGCGTTCGGCTTCGACGGCTTCCGCGATCGCCGCGAACGCAAGCGCCCCGCTCACGATCGGCTAGAGTCGCGCTTCGAGCGCCCGAATCGCCGGCCGGGGACCTGCAACGACGATTTCGTCGCCGACCTGGAGCACGGTCTCTGCGGGCGGCCGGAACGTCATCATATTCTTGCGTTTGAGGGCGAGGACGATCGCCTCGTTCGCATCGCCAACGAGCGTCGCGAGCGGTTGTCCGGGCCAACGCGATCCCGCCGGAATGGTAAGGTCCTCAAGTAAGAGATCGGTATTTCCCGCTTCGAGGATCGTATCGATGAAGTCGACGGCCGTGGGACGCATCGCGAGACTCGCCATCCGTTTCCCGCCGATATAATAGGGCGAGATGATGCGATTCGCGCCAGCGAACTTGAGATTTTCGAGCGAGTCATCGCGATTGGCGCGCGCGACGATGAAGAGATCGGGACGCAGCACGCGTGCCGAAAGCGTCACGTAGACGTTGTCTTCGTCTTTATCGGTTGCGGTGATCAATCCACGCGCGAGCTCGATGCCCGCCTCGCGTAAGACGGCAGGCGTCGTCGCGTTTCCGGAGACGACCAGAAACCCATTACGAATCGCATCGTCGAGCGAGCTTTGATTGACGTCGATCACGACGAAGGGCACACGTTCGGCGACGAACTCGCGCGCGATCTCGCGGCCGACGCGGCCGAAGCCGCAGAGTATGTAGTGATCCTTCACGCTGCGAACGCGATTTCGCAGGCGTCGTCGGCCGACCTCGATTCCGAGTTGCCCTTCGAGCAGATAGCTTGCGAAAGCGAGGAACGTGTAGCTCGTGGCGGCGACGCCGAGAATGATGACGGCGAGGGTGAGCTTGCGACCTGAGATCGAAAGCGGATGCGGTTCGCCGCCGACGGTCGTGATCGTCGCGACGGTCATATAGAACGAATCGAACCACGACCAGCCTTCGATACGCGCGTAGGCGATCGTGCTCGCAAGGACGACGCACGCCAGAAGCGCGACGGCGGACGCGAGACGCGCCGGCACGATCGACCGTTCGGACATGCGCGGAGACATTCAACGCAAACGTCCCGCGTGCCGCTTAGCGTTCGTCCTTAGACATGTAGACCACCGGTGACGAGTAAGACGACGAGCACGAGGACCAAGAGGCCCGCAACGCTGAATCCGCCGGTGCGATAGCGTCCGCCATTGTAATAATGGCCCCCCCCGCCGAAGAGCAGTACGAAGAGCAGGATCACGATTAAGAGCGTCATGCCAGCATCTTGCCCGCTCGCGCGTAGGAATTAAACGCGCGAAGTTTTTTCGATCTCGCGAGTGGTGCGACCACCGACGCGAAACGGCACGAGCATCGTCGTTTCGCGCCCCGCGTCGCTACGCACGACCACGTGGAGGGTATACGGGCGCACGAGAAAGGCCGGCAGATCGTAGACGCGCACGTCAAAATGAAAACGGCCGGCGGCGACGCGCTTGGCGGCGATATCGAAAAGATTGGTGTGCAGGACGACGCTGCGTGCGTTGGTGGAGGCGACGACGTCGCCGCTCCACAGGTCCCCAAGTGGTACATCGAGGCTCGAAAAACGAGCTGCGACGATCGTTGGATCGTCGCTTCTGCCCCGTGGCTGTGGCGTCGGCCATATCGCAGGTACGTGCGACGCAACGACGACGTTCGGCGGTAACGGTGGTTTTTCGCCGCTACATCCCGAGGCGAGCGACGCGGTCGCTCCGAGGGCCGCGAGCGCGAGAGCGCGGCGCCCATAGGATGCGGCGGCACCGACCCGGTAGGTTCCGATCATGTCAGTACTTCCGCCGCGGAGCGCGAAGCTCGATCTTGCGATCGGGTTGATCGGCCTGTGGCTTGCGGGCGGGTTCCTGTGGGATAGCTGGGCGCATCTGCACGTCGGCGTCGAGAGTTTTTTCACGCCGTACCACGCCGCGTTTTACGCAGCCATGCTCGCGGGTGCGATCGTCGTCGCGGTGACGTCGCTGCGCAATCGCGCGCGCGGTTACACCGGTTGGGCGCTGCCGCCGTGTTACGCACGCGCGCTCATCGGAATCCCCGTCTTTTTTTTGGGCGGCCTCGGCGATCTCGTTTGGCATACGTTCTTCGGCGTCGAGAATCGCATCGAAGCGGTCACGAGCCCGACGCATCTCATCATCGGCTGTGGCGTCGTGCTCGTGCTCGCAGCGCCGATTCGCTCCGCCCTCGGTGCGCGTGACGATGTGCGCAGCCTCGGCGCACAGCTGCCGTTGCTGCTGGCGCTCGCGGCCTGTCTCGAATTCGTTCATCTGGGCACGAGTTACGCCTTCGACGCATCGGCGGCCCGCATCGACGCACCGCCACCCGCGCTTGCGGGATCGCTCGATTACTTTACCGCCACCGCAATCGAACTTTATAAGACGGGTACGGGCGTGATGATCGTCCTCTTACAGGCGCTCATCGAAATGATCTTCGTGGTGTGGTTGGTCTCGCGATTTCGCCTCGCACCGGGAGCGCTCACGGTGTTCCTCGTCTTAGGCGACGGCATGATGGCGGCAGCGCTTACGAACGACCGGCCGATGCTCGCGATCCACCTCGCAATGGCCTTCGTCGCGGGCGTCGTCGGCGACACGCTCATCGCGCGCTCGCGCGGCGCCATGCGCGGCGGCGCCCTTCAAGCCTTCGGCTTCCTCGTACCGCTAGCGTATTTCGGGACGTATTTCGCGCTCACCATCGCCCTCGAGGGAACGTGGTGGAACTGGAGTCTCGTCGGGGGTGTGCTCGTGTGGAGTGCACTCGCCGGCGCCGCACTCGGAACGCTCGTCGGCGCGCCCGGACGCGTGGATGTGCTCGCGGTGCCCGTTCCACGTCGTGCGCTCGAACCGCAACGTCTCGAACAGACGGCGAGCTAATCTCACGTCCGTAGCGATCGAGAGCGCCACACTGGTGGCACGCTCGTCTGTCATGTTAGCGCGGTGTTGGCTCGCGAACGTCCGAGATATGCCGTCATCGACGTGGAGACGACGGGATTCGATCCACGCGTCGATCGCGTGGTCGAGATGGCGTGCGTGATTGTGGAGGGCGACGCCATTCTCGAGACCTGGAGCACGCTCGTCGATCCCGAACGTCCGATCCCGGCGTATGCCACGCGCGTTCACGGCATCACCGATCGCGATGTCGCTGGGGCGCCGAACTTCGCGTTCGCGCAATGGCATCTCGGCGAACGATGTTGGGGCGCGACCGTCGTCGCGCATAACGCGTCGTTCGATCTCGGATTTCTGCCGCGCCTACGCGTGCATCCCGTCGTCTGTACGCTCGAACTCGCGCGTCGGGTTTTCCCCGACGCTCCGAATTTCAAGAATCAAACGCTGCGCGCGTATCTCGAGATCGAGATCGAACGCGAGGGCGGCCTCGTCGCACACCGTGCCCTCGACGACGCGCTCGTCACGGCGCACGTCCTCATACGTTGCCACGAACGTCTCGCCGCGTCATATGCGATCAACGACGCGTGAAGCGCGCGTAGACGCTCGCGCCGAGGCCGGCAACGATTCCGAGACCGAGCACGGTCGCTACCGTCGCGCGCGCGATATCGAGCGGTTGTGGTGCGTGAAAGCGACGCACGCCCATGCGCTCGTTCAACGACCGACGTCCACGCGATACGAGCCGTGGATGGCGGTCGCTGCGCAAGCCGAGCCGGATGTCGTTGCCTTCGCGTAAGAGTGTATCGACGCGTTTGGGATCGCGTAACTCGACGCCGAGTTCGGCGAGTGGCAAGACGACGCTCGAGCCGTCGCGCGTTCGGAGCGCCGCGATGTTGAGCGCGTCGTTGCGGGATTCGACGCGACCCTCGAAGACGGCACCCGGGGCGAGCGGCACCGATTTGCCATCGACGACGAGCGTGATCTCAGCGCCTCCGGGCTCGGGTTCGGTCGGGAATCGGACGCGCTTGGCAATCTGCTCCGGTGGATCGGTGTGCTTGGTCGGGAGGCCGTGCACGCGCGCGTCGTCGGGAGAGAAAAGTTTACAGCCGAAGCGATCGAGATCGATCTCCGTTCCGTCGGGGAGGGTCGCGCTGCCGAATGGCTCACCCCCGACCACCGCGTAGCGAATATCGCCGCTCTCGTCGTGGTACGCGACCTCGGCCGCCCCGGGCCCGAGCGGCGTCGGCGCGCCGAGATACGCGCCGAAATTCGCGCGATGAACGGGATCTTCCATACCGGGATAGCCCGTCCACTCCGTGCGTAGGGTCGATCGCAACTCCGGCAACGCGCGCGCATCGACGCCGCACGCAGCGAGAACGCCGACGGCGTACGAGTTCGAATCGCGCCCGATGCGGAAGAACGGAATTTCGACGGCGAGGTAGCGTTGATTTCCGTCGTAGGCCTTATGCGTGCGGCGGACGAGATCGGCGAAAAATTCCCGCGAGAAGCCGTGCGGTGGATCGATCACGAGCGGATCGAAATCCACGACGTGTTCGGTCACGAAATCACCTTCGGGATAGCGGAAGGGCACGAGCGCCCCCGAGCCGTCGGGATCGACCGGACCTGCTTCGATCAGGCTAGCTTGACGGCCGTCACTCGAGATAACGATGACGAAAAGATGGCCGCCAAAATCCTGTTCGAATGAATGATGCAGCGCGGGAATCGTCGCGAAACCGAGCGGAATTTTCGGCGTTTCGATCTCGACGATCGACCAGACCGCTGGGCGCCCGCCGAGCGCGACCGTGTCGGGCGGCAGCGCCCAGCGATTGGGGATCGTCACATCGCGTCCGTCGAGGATCGGCTCCTGCGCGGTCGTTGCGGCGCTTACGGACGACGTGACGAAACGTGGAATTCGGATCTGAAATTTCACGACACTTTTCGCTTTACGCCCGAGCGGGCGCGTTCCCGCCTAGGCGGGTTCGGTCAGCGGTGCGGGCCGCAAAATTGCGGCGATATCTTCGTCGCGAATCGAGACGACGTCCGTGCCTTTGCGACGGACCACGAACGCATCGCCGTGAACGTGATGTTCCCCGACCGAAAAGTTGTACGCGTACTCGACATCGCTCCGCGATTCGTCGCAGAAGAGCGAAAGGCTCGGGCCGAGATCGATGACATCGAGTTGGCCCTCGCCGACGAGTTCGAAGAGCGAGGTCAGGTCGTTTGCGATCTCGCGAATGCCTGCGCGACCGATCGCGGGAATGTAGAGGATGCTCACGGGTGGGCGGCCGGGTGTCATGCGACCCCTCCGAAATCGCGTTGGAGACGCTCCGCGAGCGTGATGCGGGCGATGTTGCGGGCACGGGGTTCGAAGCCGGGTGTCGTAGTCGATCCCGTCACCCGCGATGTCGCGCGTTCGTCACGCTCGATCGTCGATGTAATATCGCTGAGGCGTCGCTCGAGGTCTTCGCGTTCGGATGCGAGTTGGGATTCCAAACCGCGGATACGTGCGAGATCGGCCTCTAAGCGCGTGGTTTCATAACGCGAACGGATCGTCGCGAGTCGCGTCTCGGCGCTGGCTTGTTCCCGGTCGAGGTTCTGCGCGATATCGACGAATTGGGCGGAGCGCGCTTCGGCGAGTGCGGTCTCCGCGGCAACCGCATCGAGTTTCGCCCGAAGATCGCGTGCCGCTAGCTGTGTCTCGTCATTTTGGTCGCGAGCGAGCGTTTCGGCCGCTTCCGCGTCGGCCGCTCGACGTTCGGCGAGCACGCGTTCTTTTTCGAGGCTCGCTTGTCGCTCGCGGGCCACGGCGAGATGAGCGGCGACCGTCTCGACCTCGGTTGCGATTTCGCGCGTTGCATTCGCGATACGCTCGAGATCGGTGACGGCGGCATCGCGATCGCGTCTGGCGATCTGGCTTGCGCCGTCGCGCTCGCCCGCGAGGAGCCCGAGTTCGCGGTGCAGCTGGGCGAAGCCGTCGCGCACCGTTGCAGCGCGCGCGGCGTTGCGCAAATGCTCGTCCCGTTCGGAATGCAGTTGCGCGCGCGCGAGGCGAAGCTCGGCGACTTTACGCTCGAGCCCTTCGATCTCGCCGGTCGAACCGATATCGTGCGTCTCGTGGGTGGTCATCCTAACCTGCAAAATCGGCGTTCGGACGAACGAATCTTAGGTCGGCATGTCATCCACGTGCGCGACACATTCATTTGACGATGAGGCGTGCGTGGTATCACTCGGCGGGTCGGCAATAAAATAGATCTCTTTACAAAATCCGTGATCCGTTTCTTCGCGTTTATGTCCGATGAGTACAGCGTGGATCATTCTCTCTGGGGCTGCACGGATGTCGTTTCGGTCCCGCAGATGATTCCCGATTTCATGTCCCGTGATGCTTGGCTCGCGATCGCAAACGCATTCCCCGTCCTCGCCTACCGCCTCGATGCCGATGGCGCCATCGATCTTCTCAACGACCGCTGGTTCGAAGAGATTGGGATGAGCGATTCGCTTCGGGATTTCGGGTACGGAGACGCACTCCACCCGAGCGACCGAGACCGCGTCGCTCGCCGTCTGCAATTTTCGCTCGCGTCGGGTGATCCGTATCAGGACGAGTTTCGCCTGCGCGTCGGCAACGGTCGCTATCGTACGTTTCGTAGCAGCGCATGCGCGTCGCGCGATGCATCGGGGGCGATCGTCGCGTGGCAAGGTGTCGCGATCGACATCGAGGAGATCGTCGCCGCGCGGCAATGCAAAGGCGACGCCGATACGCAGATCGTGTGGACTGCCGATGCGACGGGCTGGATCGATTGGTACAACGATCGTTGGTTCGAGTATACCGGGCAAACGCCGGCCGAAGCCGAGGGTTGGGGCTGGCAGAGCGCGCACCATCCCGATGATTTTTTACGCGTCATGGAGCTTTGGCCGCGAAGTATCGACACGGGGGAAAGCTTCGAACTCGAGTTCCGTTTACGCGGCCGCGACGGAACGTATCGCTGGTTCCTTGCGCGATGCGAGCCCCTTCGCAACGACACGGACGAGATCGTTCGGTGGTACGGCTCGATCACCGATATCGAGGTGCAAAAGCGCGCTAGCGAACGCAGCACGTCGATCGCCGAGACGCTCCCGCAATCGTTTCCGCTCGAGCACCTCCCGATACACCGCGATTTGCGCTTCGACGGCCTCTACGAATCGGCGGAATCGGAAGCGTTCGTCGGCGGCGATTGGTACGATGCGATCGATCTGCCGAGTGGCCGCATTCTCATTTCGTGCGGCGACGTTGCGGGGCACGGGGTGGCCGCATCCGCGAGCGTCGGACGCTTGCGGCAATCGATCCTGCTCTCGGCGCTCGAACTCGCCGATCCCGCAGCGATTCTCGAACGGGTCAATTCCGTCGTTCGCTTTCAAGATGCGAGCGCCGCCACGTGCATCGTCGCGATCCTCGAGCCGCAGTCGCTCGAACTCACCTACGCGCTCGCCGGCCATCTGCCGCCGGTGGTAGCGTTTTCGTGCGAGGCTGCTTCGGCGTTGTCGTATGCCGAAACCTCACCACTCGGAGTGATCGACGACTTGAGTGCCGTCAACGAGACCGTCACCCTCGCAAAAGATGCCGTCGTCGTTTTTTATACCAACGGTCTTACCGAATTCGCACGCGAGATCGACGCGGCGCAAGTGCGATTATGTCGGGCGGTTGACGCGCTCGTCGGCGACACGACCGATCCGCACCCGGCACGCGCGCTCGCGCGCGCCGTGATGGGCGATACTCCGTCGCCGGGCGATGTCGCGCTCCTGGTGTTGCAGTGCTCGAAGCCGCCTAGGACCGCGGTCACGACGAACGGTACGACGCCGCTCGTCAAACGGTGGCGTTTTCATTCCAGCGACGCGCGCACCGCCCGGATTTCGCGACAAGAATTGATGACGTTCCTTACCGTCCTCGCCACGAGCGACGCCGAACTTTATTCAGCCGAACTCATCCTCGGCGAGATTCTTGCAAACACGGTCGAGCACGCACCGGGCCTCGTCGAAATTACGATCGATTGGACCGCAGCGTGCCCGTTGCTCACCGTGCGCGATCGCGGACCGGGCTTGCCCGAGGCGATTGGAGTGCGGCCGTGTGTCCCGCTCGATCCGCTCGACGAAAACGGCCGCGGGCTCTTCCTCATTGCGACGCTCGCGCGCGACGTGCGCGTCGAATCTCCGATCGATGGCGGCACGCGAATCGTCGCAACGTTGCCCCTCGCGCGTCGGACGGCGACCGACGCTTTATTCGATGAGGTCGCGCAAGCGTAATTCGGCTTCGCGTGCATCGCCCGCGCGCGTCATACGCAGCGTCGTGCGTGCGCGATCCGGTTGCGCGAGAGCGTCGCGCAGCGCCGGCAGATCGTTCGCCGCGATATCCGTTCCGTCGGCGGCGATCACGAGATCGCCCGCGCGTACCCCGGCTTCCGCTGCGGGCGAACCGGGACGAACGTCGAGTACCGCGATCGTTCCCGTATCCGTCGCGATGAGAAAGAGTCCGGAGCGATCGATGCGATCGGGCAGGGCGAATGCCGCGTTCGCGCGCAACGCGAGGCGTCGCCCGCGATAATCGAACGTGACGGTAAAGCGTCGGAGGATCGCGCCGCCGAGGTTCGCTGCGGTTTCTGGATCGGCGAACGCGCCCTCGCGCTGCGTGCTGTAATCGCACGCGAGATCCCGTAAGACGAAGCCGCCGAAGGCGAGCGAATGGAGCCGCGCGAGTCGGCCGTAGGCCGGGCCACCGAGTCCGAAGCCGTCGACACCGATCGCGCTTGCGTGCGCGGGAACGAGCTTCGGATACCGCGCGACGAAGGGAGCGAAAATGGTCGCGCCGAGCCGACTACCGGTATCGATCGTGCATCGACCCGGCGCCCGTTCGAGGCGACAGGCGACCTGCGGTAACCCATCGTGAAATTTCAGTGGTATCGCGTGTGCGCCGCCCTGCATCGCGCTCGTAAAATCGTCGTCGAGAACGACGACGCCGCGCGCGTAATCGACCGTCGTCACGACCGTCTCGAAAAGATCGCTACCGATCACGCCGTCGAGCACGCGTCCTTCTGCGGTACCGACGGTATCGCGAAGCGGCGTGACGATGAAGCGCCGATCGGGCAGTTCGCGTCCGCCGATCGCAACGGAGGTCAGGGTCGCGTCGCCTGCGGGCGAAGACCGTGCGCCGACGCCGCCGATCGGCTCGCGCGCCTTAATGCCGAGTCCGAGTTCGGTTGCGACCGCACGATCGAGTAAGCCGTACGGCGCTCCGCTGTCGAGAACGAAATGGTACGGTCCTCGACCATTAAGCGTGACGTCGACGTAGACGTGATTGTTGGCAATGGTCATCGGAACGGTCGTCGGCGCCACGGCGACGACGGGTGCGCCAAACGCGCCGCTAGGAAACGCGAGGCAGGCGGCGAGCGCGAGACGCGTGCGCGATATCATCCGTCCGCGCGCGCGATTCCGAGGCTCGCGGCGAATTGCTCGGCGAAGACGTGCGGGGCGAGCGTGGTCGTCGCGGATAGCGCGGAGAGGCGTGGTTCGACGAGATCGTTTGCCTCCAACCGAATCATGTACGTGCGCGCGACCTCGTACGATTCGGTCGTCACGTCGACGAGTCGTACGCGAATGCGCCCCGTCGTGGGATCGAGGAGATCCTCGAGCACGACGGGTGCGACGCGGCCGCCCGAGAGCGCGACGAGCGCACCGCTGCCGCCACCGAGCAGATAGCGGACGGCCCCGTAACCGAGCGTGCGCGTATATTCCGCGTCGAACGGCACGGGTTTGGCGCAGCGTAACTCGTAGCCGATATCTTTCGTAACGACCGACATCTCGACGCCGAGTTCGTCGAGTCGTTTACCGACCGCTTCGCGCAAGACCATACCGATGGGAATATCGGCCAAACGCGCGTGACCGTAGGCGTCGCGTGGCACGTTCTGGAGATCGGCAAAGTGCCGGGCGCCCAAGCGTTCCACGATCCCTTCGGCTACGACCGCAACGCCGTGGGGATGGTTCGCTGCGAGACGTTTGAGAATCGATCCCACGATCGTGTCGACGACGCGTGCGAGATCGATCTCGCCGTCCGGAAATTCCTCGGGAATAATCGCGAGGGTCGCACCTGCAGCCTTGCAGATACCGAGCGATAAGGCGCCGGATTTTCGACCCATCGTCACGGCGACGTACCAGCGCGACGAGGTCCGTGCGTCTTCCATGAGGTTTTCGACGATCGTCGTTCCAACCGCACGCGCGGTTTCGAAGCCGAATGTCGGCGCGTTGTCGGGCAGAGGGAGATCGTTGTCGATCGTCTTTGGAACGGTGACGACCCCGATTCGGCCGCGCGTCTTCGCCGCGATCCGTGACGCGCCGTAGGTCGTATCGTCGCCGCCGATACAGACGAGATATCGGACTCCGAGTTGGTCGAGCGAGGCGATACATCGATCGAGTGTCGCGTCATCTTTACCGGGGTTCGTGCGCGATGTGCGTAAGAGCGATCCCCCCGTAAAATGGATGCGTGAGACGTCTTCGATCGAAAGCTCGGTGACGTGCGAGAGATCGCCACGCGCGATATGCCGATAACCATCATAGATCCCGAGGACGCGTAATCCGGCGTTCTTGGCTTCGATCGTCGCCGAAGCGATAACGCCATTAATGCCCGGCGCCGGGCCGCCCCCGACCAAGATTGCAAGTGTACCGTCAGCCATAGCCATGCGATTCCCCGGATTTTGGCCGCAAACCCGTTGCATCTGCCGGACGAACGCAGTACGATTCTCGAGGCTTTATCCAATTGGATAAATGTGGAGACCCGAATATGACTTTTGATCAATGGATCGACGCGGTAAATGTCCAGGTACACGTGCATCTCGGCGATAGCGTGCGAACGGAAGAGCTTTCCTGGGATTCCGCGATGTGGGCGAGCCCGCAGAGCACGGTCGTGGCGACGCTCGACAACGACGAGCGAACGGCGAAGTTACTCTTCGACGGCGGCGATCGCATGTCGTTCGCCTTTGCCGATCCGTCGGCGTCACCTGATTCCATCGGCAAGACGATCGCGGAGCACCTCTCCCGCTAATCGCGAACACCATGTGGACAGGTAGCCTGCGATTCGCGGGCCACCTGTCGAATGTCGTGGGTAGAAGAACGCGCTACGCTTCGGTGATGGAGAACTCTCGCACCGAAGCTCGGTCCGCATTCGCTCCGCTCGTCGAACGCTTCGGTCGTCATCTCGATTGTTCGCACGACGGGATAACGGTATCGTGGTCCCTCGATGGTCAGATGGCTTCGGTCGTCCCACGTGCGGGAGGTTCGGTCGGCGTGACGTTCCTGGACCGACCGAGGCTTGATATGTGCCGGTCGGTCTTCGTTTCGGCCGCCTATCGCCCGAGCGGCGGCGGATACGCTCTCGCCGCGCACGGCGTTTCTCGCATGGTCGATGATCTCGTCGCGTTTTTCGCGGGCGTCCGCGAGCCGCGCTTCACGCTCGACGGCATCGAGGATCGCATCGACCCGTCCCGGTAAAGCGGGTGTCTTTCGTAACCGATGCGTCGGCTCGATTTCTCGCGATACGAAACGCTGCGTGCGATGAGTGCAAGTGTTGCCGGTCGACGATGCCGAAAGGCGACGTATGAGCCACGCAACCTACGTCTTGAGTCCTTGGTCGGCACAAGGCGGATTATCGATGCCGTCGATCGAGCGCGCGAGTGGCGTGTACATCTATGACACCGACGGCAAGCGTTATCTCGATCTCGCTTCCGGTCTCGTCGCCGTCAATCTTGGCCACGGTCATCCGGCCGTCGTTGCGGCGATTGCCGAGCAAGCGGGGCGGCTCTGCTACGCATCTCCCGCGCTTTTCAATCCGGGTCGCGCGCAACTTGCCGAGACGCTTTCGGCGATCTCGCCGTGGCACGAAGGCTGCCGTACGTTCTTCACGACCAACGGCGCCCAAGCAAACGAAGACGCTCTCAAGATGGCTCGTCTCATCACGGGACGCCAGAAAGTCTTCGCCGCGTATCGCTCGTTTCACGGCTCGACGCCGGGATCGGGAGCGCTTTCGGGAGAGAATCGGCGCTGGCCGAACGAGCCATCCGCGATGCCGAACGTCGTGCATTTTTTCGCACCCAATCCGTATCGCAGTCCCTTCAACACCTCCGATCCAGCCACCGAATGCGAGCGTGCCCTCGAGCACTTGCAACTCGTGCTGGAATACGAAAATCCCGAGAGCGTCGCGGCGATCTTTATCGAACCCGTCGTCGGGAGTAACGGCGTCATCGTCTATCCGCAGGGGTATCTTGCGGGTATGCGTGCGCTCTGCGATCGGTACGGCATTATGTTGGTTTTCGATGAGGTTATGACGGGCTTCGGGCGCACGGGCGAGGCGTTTGCGAGTATCACCTTCGGCGTCAATCCCGACCTCATCACGTTCGCCAAGGGGATTACGTCAGCATACGTGCCGCTCGGTGGCGTGATGGTGCGCGAATCCCTGGCGAAGTATTTCGACGATCATGTGCTGGGGGCCGGACATACGTACAGCGGCCACCCGCTCGCCGTTGCCGCTGGGAACGCCGCGATTGCCGCATATCGGAACGAAAATCTCTTCACGCGCGCGCGTGAGATCGAATCGTGGCTTCGCGAAGGACTCGGGCAGTTGCGAGATCGTTTGCCGATGATCGGCGACGTACGCGGCATCGGCGCCTTTTTCGCTATCGAACTCGTGCGCGATAAAGAGACGCGCGAGCCTTTGGTCCCGTGGCAAGGCAAGAGCTCGGCGCCACTCGTCGCGCTCTTACGGCGTTTGCGCGAACTCGGGATCTACACGTACGGGCGGTACAATTGCGTCATGGTCACGCCGCCGCTCGTGATTACGAAAGCCGAACTCGATGAAGGGCTCGCGGCGCTCGGAACGGCGCTCGAAGAGCTCCTCGTCCACTAACGGAGTCTGCATGCAACGCGTCGATAAATCTAACGCCGAGTGGCGTATCCAGCTCGATCCCAAGCGTTACGCGGTGTTACGCGAAGCCGCGACCGAAGCGCCCTTTAGCGGGATGCTCGATCGCAACCACGCCGACGGATCGTACCGTTGTGGCGCGTGCGGCGTCGAACTCTTCTCGTCGAAAGCGAAGTTCGAGAGTGGTAGCGGCTGGCCGAGTTTTTTCGAGCCGGCTGATGCCACGCATGTCGAACTCGTCGAAGATCGTTCGCACGGGATGATCCGCACGGAAGCCGTCTGCGCCGCGTGTAAATCCCATCTCGGCCACGTCTTCGAAGATGGCCCCGAGCCGACGGGCCAGCGGTACTGCATCAATTCACTCGCACTCGATTTCGTCGAGCACCCGACGACGTAATCGATTCGGTCGCGCGACTGGGACGGACAAAAAAAGAGCCACTCTCGAAAGAGCGGCTCTTTTCTCGTAGAGCTAAAGTTTAGCGGTACGACTGACGCGGCGTGAAGCAATCGCGGCAGTAAACGGGCTTGTCGCCACGCGGTTGGAACGGCACTTGCGCCGTTTTGCCGCAGGTGCTGCAGATCGCGTCGAACATCTCGCGCGCTCCGCCGCCGCCGCCACCACCGCCGCCACCGCGGCTGTAGTTGCCGCCGCCGCCGCCTTCACCGCGCTGCGCCTTACGCGCGGCACGACAATCGGGGCATCGGCTGGGCTTATTCGTGAAACCCTTCGAGGCGAAGAACTCTTGTTCGCTCGCCGTGAAAGAGAAGGGGGCGCTGCAATCAACGCAGCTTAGTTTTTCGTCGCGGTACATCTGGTACTCCGTGCGTCGTGTTGTTGAATCGTGCGATGTACCTGATCGAAGAACGCCGGAGCGCCGAAACCGCGGGACATGACTCGTTCGATTTCCCGTGTTGCGACGCGGCAGTCACGGTAATCAGCCGCTACAATCCGGGCCTGAGCCGGAAAGTTGCAGTGCCTGATATTGGCATTACCGGATACTTGTCGTAATCCTTCGGTCCCACAGCATTTTTCAGGAGGCTTCCGCGAAGCAACGCGCGGCAAATTCTGCAATCGTGCGATGCGCGACGTGGGCCTCGGGTAGAAGCGGAAAGATCGGCCACGCGTGCGGGAGGCCCGCCTCTTGAATCAGCGTCGCGACTCCGCCCTGCCCGCGGATCCGCGCGACGAGTGCGCGGGCGTCATCGAGGAGCATCTCGCTCGCACTCGCAAAGGCAAGCAACGGTGGGCCCCCTTCGTACGAACCGAAGACGGGTGAAACGAGCGGATCGCCCCACTGCGCTTCGGGCGCATAGGCGTGCGCGAGGCTCACGCCCGGATAACGCGGCGCGACGAGGATGTCGTCGGATTTTTCGTTCGTGATAAGCGAAGCGCCGAGTCCCGTGAGATCGGTCCACGGCGAGATCGCAACGATTCCGGCAACCGGACGTGGCGTGGCGTCGCGAACCCGCAGCGCGAGAAGCGCGGCGAGTGCGAGATTTCCGCCTGCGCTGTCGCCGGCGATGATGATGCCTTTCGCCGGTACTTGCGCGCGCATTGCGTCATAGGCGGCGAGCGTGTCGTCGAGTGCTGCGGGAAATGGATGTTCGGGCGCGAGACGATAATCGACGGCGAAGACGGGGATCCCGATTTGCCGCGCGAGCGCAGTCGTAATCGTGCGATACTGCGCCGGGCGGCACGCGACCATGCCGCCGCCGTGAACGTAGAGCATCGCGCGCTCGCCCACCGTCACGTCGTTGCGGATGAGCCACTCGCCGCGCACATTGCCCGAAGCGACGGGGACGATGCGGATATCGCGCGGTCGGATCGGCGCGAACGCGCCGAGTTCGAACGCGCGTCGTGTCGCTGCAACGAATACCCCGAGATCGTGCCGGCTTTCGGCGAGTTGACGCCGGACGAGGACGCGGAGTACGCCACGCAAGAGCGTCGCCTGCAGGCTCGCCATCTACGAAGTCTCGGCCTTGCGCTCGAACTTTCTCTTCGGGTCCATGATCGGTTTGAGGACGTTAAAATAGCGCGCCGGAAAGAAACGTTGGATGATCTCTACCATGCGGGCGTCCATGCCGAGCACGAGACGCGATTTGTCGCGCAATATTGCTTCGGCGATGGCGCGCGCGGCTTTAGGTGGCGGCATGACGAGCGATTTTGCAAACGCTTTCGTATCGCGCTTATGACGTTCGACATCGGCGCCCGTTCCGAGCCGCGACGATTGCGCGATGCTCGTGTTGATACCACCGGGATGTACGACCGTCACACGCACGCTCGTCGCGGCGAGTTCGTGTCGCAGCGACTCCGAAAATCCACGTACCGCAAATTTACTCGCGCAATAACCGATTTGGAGCGGTGGTGCGATGAGGCCGAAAAGGCTCGAAATCGTAACGACGTTGGCTTCTTTTTCGCACAAAAGCATCGGCAAGAAGAGTTTGGTGCCGTATATAGGACCCCAAAAATTGATTCCCATGATCCACTCGAGATCGCTCGTCGAGACTTCTGCGAACGAGCCGTAGAGCGACACGCCCGCATTGTTGACCAGAATCGACGCCCGACCGAAATCGCGGGTGACCTCGTCGCGAAAGCGCGTCATTTCCTCGATGTTCGCGACGTCGACGTGCGATGCGGTTGCGCGACGACCGGCGGGGACGAGGTCGAGCGTGTGCGCGAGGCCCGCATCGTCGATGTCGGAGAGGGCGAGATCGCATCCGCGTGTCGCGAGTTCGATTGCGAGAGCTCGGCCGATTCCCGAACCCGCGCCCGTGATTACCGCTACGGCTCCATCAAAGGTTTTCATCGGCGAGGCTCATTCGCGCAGCCCTCGCTCCGACCCGTTGATCCATATGCCGGAAGCGCTATCTGCGGCGGTCCGAGCTCGTTCGTTTGGCGGCGACGGTTATGGCGATACGAACGGGGGTGGTGATGAGCGCGCCGACGACCCCGGAGGCCAGAAGTGCGAGGAAAGCGGCGATATCGTGGTCGGTCATACGATCGTTATCGGCACGAATCGTGCGCGACGATGACCAGGATCGGTTAAGACTCGGCGCGCGATCGTGCACCTTCGAGTGATTCGTGTTGAAAGTGGGTAGCGAAAACGATATGCGCGATCGAGAGTTCGGACGTAGTGGTTTACGCGTCTCCGCCATGGGCCTCGGGTGCATGGGCATGTCAGAATTTTATGGGGCTGCCGACGACGCAGAATCGATCGCTACGATCCATCGCGCGCTCGAACTCGGCGTCTCGTTCCTCGATACCGCCGATATGTACGGCGTGGGCCGCAACGAGGAACTCGTCGGGCGAGCAATCGCGGGCCAACGCGATCGCGTCGTGCTCGCAACGAAATTCGGCAACGTCCGCGGCCCGAACGGTGAGTTCGCGGGCGTCGATGGATCGCCCGCGTATGTCCGTGCGGCATGCGAGGAAAGTTTGCGACGATTGGGCGTCGAAACGATCGATTTGTATTACCAACACCGCGTCGATCCGAAGGTACCGATCGAGGAGACCGTCGGCGCGATGAGCGAACTCGTGACGGCGGGAAAAGTGCGGTATCTCGGGCTTTCCGAAGCGAGCGCGGCGACGATCCGACGCGCACATGACGTGCATCCGATCGCTGCCTTGCAGACCGAATATTCGCTTTGGACGCGCGACGTCGAAGAGGCGATTCTTCCGACCGTGCGCGAGCTTGGGATCGGATTCGTCGCGTACAGTCCGCTCGGGCGCGGGTTCCTAACGGGCACGTATGCCTCATACGATGATATCCCCGAGGGCGACTATCGGCGCAACGCACCTCGTTTCCAAGGCGAGAACTTCGCGAAGAATCTCGACTTGGTCGCAACCGTCGTTCGTCTCGCGCGCGCGAAGAATGCGACCCCCGCGCAGATCGCACTCGCCTGGGTGCTCGCTCAGGGCGACGACGTCGTGCCGATCCCCGGTACCAAACGCATTCGCTATCTCGAAGAAAACGCGCGTGCGCTCGAAATCGCCCTCGATGCATCCGATCGAGCCGAGATCGAAGCGGCCTTCCCTCGCGGTGCCGCAGCGGGAACGCGCTATCCCGCCGCCGGCATGGCGGGCGTCAATCGCTAAAACGCATCGCGGCGGCGCTCGCGCTCGGCGTATCCCTGGGCGCATCGTTACCGCCGAATATCCGTATCTCCGCAACGGATCGTTCGCTCGTTTTCGACAGTAACGGCACGATCGTCTCGACGGCGCTCCTATGCCCGGGATACAGTTTCGACGCGTTTGGCCAGGGCGGGCCGCGACTCTCGCCCGACCAGCATTGGGTCCTCGTTGACGTCCGAGGACCGTACGAACCGGGAAACGTCGCGCGAACATACGTCCTGGCCTATGTCCGGACGGGGGTCGTCATCTTCGGAAACGAGTTTCCGACGGCCGTCGGCGCACCGAGCCCCGCCGATCGCATCGATTGGTCGAGCGGAGAGCGCGCGACGCTGCGTTACAAAGACGGCAGGAAATATCGACTCGTCGATCCGCCGCGTGGCGCGAAGCGTGAAGCGTGTCCGGTACTTCTTCGTTTAGGAGCTAACTAAGACGGAGCTTACTCATCGTCGCTCGCGATGCCGTTTGCGGCGCTCTCCGGGGCTCGATGGCAACCCCGTCGCGGTGACGCAAACCCCCGCGGTCCGATTACCGGCCGCGCGACGCACGGCGAGCCAACTCCCTGCCGTGCGACGAACGGGGGAAAGCGAGCACGAACGCGCATGGTGCCGCGCATGCGTATCGGCGTCGATCTCGGCGGGACGAAAATCGAAATCATCGCACTCGATGACGCGGGCTCCGTTCGGGCACGCCGTCGTGTCGCGACGCCCGCCGGTGATTACGACGGCATCGTCGCCGCGATCGCTACGCTCGTTCGCGGCGTCGAAACGGAGCTCGCCACGACGGCGAGCGTCGGCGTCGGCATGCCCGGTGCGATCTCGCTTGCGACGGGGCTCGTGAAGAACGCGAATAGTACGGTCCTTATCGGTCGACGCTTTCCCGCCGATCTCGAGTCCGTGCTCGCGCGCGAGATTCGCGTCGAAAACGATGCAAATTGCTTCGCGTTATCCGAAGCTCGTGACGGCGCGGGCGCCGATGCCGCAACGGTTTTTGGCGTTATCCTGGGCACGGGGGCTGGTGGCGGCATCGTGATCGATGGCCGCGTCGTGCGCGGTAGGAGCGCTATCGCGGGCGAGTGGGGCCATAATCCGCTGCCTTGGCCGCGCGCGGACGAACGCCCGGGTCCCGCGTGTTACTGCGGCAAGATGGGGTGTATCGAAACGTTCGTGTCGGGAACGGCATTGCACGCCGATCACCTGAGCCACGGAGGCACGCCGACGGCGGATCTCGTCGCTGCGGCTCGGGGGGGCGACGATACGGCCGCCGCGACACTCGCGCGGTATGAAGATCGGCTCGCGCGCGCACTCGCGAGCGTAGTCAACGTGCTCGATCCGCACGCGATCGTGCTCGGCGGCGGCGTCTCCAATCTTCCAGGGCTCGCGCCGGCCGTCGCCGCACGCATGGGGGCCTATGTTTTTTCCGATGCTTTCGATACGCCGATTCGCGTCGCGCTGCACGGCGATTCGAGCGGCGTGCGCGGCGCCGCGTGGCTGTGGCCGATCGCTGCGGGAGGCGCGGGCGCAGAGGATGCGAAGCGGTTCGCATGACCGTCATCGAAGAAACGCATCGGCTTCCCTCACCCGCGCCCAAACCGCAGTCGCTGGCTTTCGACGGAACGAGATTGTGGATGGGTTCGCGCGAGACGCAACGACTCTACGCGATCGATCCCGTGTCGTGGACGGTCCGCGAAGAAGCGCAAGCGCCGGGCACGCCGTGGGGCATGACGGTCGTCGGCGACGAGTTGCGCGTCCTTACGGGCGAAGCACCCGACGATAATCGGTTCATCCGTCGTTTCGTTCCGGGTCACGGCTTCGGAACGAACGATCGCATCGCATGTCCCGACGACACCGGTTCGCAACTGAGCTTCGACGGCGAACGGCTCTACGTGAGCCAGTGGTACAACAAAAAGATTCTCTCTCTCGACGATCGCGGCGTGGTCGGTACGACGATCGAACTCCCGCGCGGAATTTGCGGCCAGGTCGTCGTCGATGGCTGTTTTTACCTCATCACCACCGATGATGAGGCGACCGAAGCGTATTACGTTACGCGCGTCGATGCGCGGGACGGAACGCCGCAGATCGAAGATCTCGCGCGTGTCGGCTTCGCGGCACGCGCACTCGCTTTCGACGGCGCGCGTTTCTGGACGAATCACCGCGAAGCCGATGAGATCGTAGCCTTCGAGCTCGCGCGCTAGTCGCGGAAGCTCGGATCCTTGCGATCTAGCAGACGCAGGAGCGGCGCCCACGCGAGTCCCGAGGTCATGTCTTGACCGAACGTCGCTTGACGATCGACGACGGCGCGCACGTTCTCGCTCGGCATCGTCAACGCAACGCCGCCAGCGAGCGATGCGACCTGCATCGCACACGCGCGTTCGAGAAAATACATCGTCAAGAACGCCGACGGGATCGATTTCCCGACGCTCAGCGTGCCGTGATTGCGCAGGAGCATCGCGGTATTCGTCCCGAGATCGGCGACGAGTCTTGGCCGCTCGGCGAGATCGAGGGCGATGCCCTCGTAGTCGTGATAGCCGAGGCTGCCGCATACGATCATCGCCGTTTGATTGAGCGGAAGCAAACCTTCGGCTTGTGCCGAGACGCCGACGCCCGCGATCGTGTGGAGATGCAAGACGCATTGTGCGTCTTCGCGAGCCGCGTGAATAGCGCTATGAATGGTGAAGCCCGCAGCATTAACGCCGTACGGTGATGGCTCGAGAATTTTGCCGTCGAGATCGATTTTGATGAGGCTCGAGGCGGTGATCTCTTCGAACATCAAACCGAATGGATTGATGAGAAAGTGATGTTCGGGACCGGGGATGCGCGCCGAGATATGCGTGAAGATCAGATCATCCCACCCGAAGTGCGCCACGAGGCGATAGGCGGCTGCGAGATCGACGCGCGTTTGCCACTCCTGGGGCGACACGCGCTCCCGTACCGGGACGGCGAGTGGCTGGGGGACCGACGTAGCGGGTTCGGCAGTTACGCTCATGCGACGCTCCTTCTTAGGTCGGTTTCTTTCGGCGCGGAGGCGGTAGGACTTTCTCTCCCGACCGGCGCGCCTCGCTCATTCCGATTGCGATCGTTTGTTTGCGACTGATGATCTTTTTGCCCGAACCTCAGGAGCGCAGCGTTGCGTCCTCCGTGCCCAGTGCGACGGTTTCGTCATACCCGGATGCGCGCGCGTGCGTTATCGTCGCGCGCATCCGGGGGTGATCGCCTGCGACCGTGGTCTCCCACGTCTCGAAGCGTGGTACGGCTGCGCCAACACGAAAAACGAAATAGTACGTCGAGAGCTCGCCCGCGGCGACGCGAACGGGATCGAACGATTCGAAGAGCCGCACGAACGACTCCCATCGTGCATCGATCGCTTTCCAGGAGAGGCCGGCCTGAAGGACGGCGCGCGTCACGATCGCGAGATCGTCACGGTGCGGAAAGCTCGCGGACGCGGGTTTCGAGTTCGGCAAGGACCTCCGCGCGCGGTCGTTTCGTCGCATCGCGTAGCGGCGCGCCGAGGCGAAGCGTAACGCGCGTGCGCGAGCCCTCACGCGCGTACGCGAGCCCCGCGGGGACGATCGGAATCGGTGGTGCGCCCGCGCGCTCGGCGCGCGCGGCAATCGCGAGGAGGCCCGGGCGAAACGGCAGATATTCGTCGTCGCGCGTTTTGGGCGAGCCCGCCGGATCGATCGTCGGATAGCCTTCGGGAAAGATGCCGAGCACTTCGCCGCGACATAAAAGTTCGGCGCCGTAAGAAATCGCGCGACGCATATACGCGCGCGTCTCGCTTCGCGCGAACGCGCTCGCGGCAGCATCTCCCTGATCGGCGAATCGCTCGCTGCGGATCGCGACGGGCCACTGTGCGAGTCGGCACGCGCGCTCCATCGTTTCGCGTGCGAATGCCGAGTTCGTCCAATCGAGCGCGACGAAGAGATGCGGTTGCCGCGCGAGCCCGTGTACCAACGCCGAGCCGTCGTACGCGTGATGGTAGTGCCGTGCCGCTACGATCGCGGGCCCCGTGGCCGGAAGATACTTCGCGCCGCCGACGTAGAGGTTCATGTACCGCACGACGTTATAGATCGCGATCGCACGGGGCCCGAGCGCGAACGGATTCACTGGTTCACTGGTTCACGCGGTTCACGCGGTTCACGCGGGGAGGAGTGCGCTCCGGGTCGGTTTGCGAAGCGCGATCGCTGCGGGGAGAAGGCTCAAGAACATCGCGGCGATCGCCGTCGGCCACAAGCCGACGGAGAGGCTCAACGCCATCGCCCACACGACGTTGACCGCGTAAACGGCGAAGGGGAACCATGCGACCATGGCTCGTGCGTCGAACGAGCGCATCCATATAATGCGACCCGCGGCGATAAAGGCGAGACCCGTTCCGAGCCACCCTGCGAGATTACGCAGTGGCATACCGAAATAGGCGCCGTGCTCTTTCCAAATCCAGAAGTGCATGACCGTCATCTTGTCGCTCGCCATGGCGGGATCGAGCACGAGATCCCAAGCCATCAGCAACCACGCGCCGAGTACGACGGACCAAAGCGATTCGTTTTTGATGTTCGTCTGCTGAATGATTTTGGATGCGAGTAAGAACGACGCGAAGCCCATGTAGAACCACGAGAGCGGCACCGTGTAGGGCACGCGACCGGCGAGTTGCCAGCCGAGAAAGCCCGTATACTCATAACCACCAAAGGGAAATCCCGTCTTCGTTCCCGTGAGTTCCGCTGTTGCTGAGATCAGGACGGCGGCGAGGAAGAAGAGGACGGTTCGCCGCGTGCCGACGCTCGCGATGCCGAAGGCGATCATCGCGAAGGCACCCGTGAGAATATCGACCGTTCCAACATTTTGAATGGCCCACGAGTAGAACGCGATCGCATACGGATTGCCCGCGAATTGCGCGACGTTCGGAACGGCGGAAAGCAGCCCGAACATCCCGAGTGCGAGCGCGCACGCGTGGAGGACGAGAAATCCAATGGCGACACGTATCACGGGTGGGTTCCTTCGGAGACGAGCGTTCGGCCGCGCCAGGTGTGGGTTCGAGCGTAGGTAGCTTGGATGAGGCGGATCGCGCACGGCAGATCGGCAAGCGCTGCAAGCCAGTACGTCGGTCTGACGTTCCCATATGCGCGGCGTGTTCCGGCAAGGACGCCGAGTCGCCCGAGAGCGAGTCCGAGATTGATCCGGAAAAAGAGCGAATCGCGGTCGATTCCGCATGCGAGCGAGATGAGGACGAGCACGAGTGGGAGAGCTTGCACGAGCAGGATCGTCGCGAGATCATCGACGAGTGCGGCTGAGGTCGTCGAGGCGTCGCGCAACGGCAATGACCGCGGCCAATTCCGCCAGGCGTCGCTCGCGCTCGAATACATGCGCACCGACGAAAGCGCCGAGCCTTCATAAAATCCGAGCCGCGCGCCCGCGCGCACGAGATGCCGCGCGATCGTTACGTCGTCACAGCGCGAATCGCGAGCGGCGGTAAACGCATCGGTGCGCACGAGTAACTCGCGGCGCGCGAGAAAACATTGGCCGTTCGCCTGAACGTCGCGTGCGTCGCGAGCGATCGCGCCGGGTAAGCCGTAGCGATAGACGAGCGTCGCGAGAAATGCCGGGTGGACGATGGCTTCGAGCGCACCCGAGAGCTCGAGCAGCGGCGCCGCACTAAAGGCATCGAGGGCGTTCGCTGCGGCGTGGCCCAGGAGCGATGCGACGAGCGTCGGCCGTGGCCGAACGTCGGCATCGATCGTAAGGATCCAGGTGGCATCGGGATCGCTTGCGGCGAGGCCGCACGCGAGATTCCAGGCTTTCCCGTTCCAGTCGCTCGGCACGGGGCTCGCATCGACGAGGATAAAGCGGGTATCGCGTGCGGCATACCCGCGAACGAGGGCTTGCGTCCCGTCGGTCGACCCGCCGTCGACGACGACGATCTGCGTGAGCGAACTCGGCGCGGCCAGCAGGCCCTCGAGGCAGGGGCCAAGGCGTTCGCTTTCATTGAGGACGGGTACGATCGCCGCGACCGTGCCGGTCCCGGGAGCGATCGTATCGGTCGCGGCGACCGCGCACCCGCCGCGCGTTGCGACCATGCGGCCATAGGTTCGCGCGCCAAGCAATCCTTGCACGATGGCGAACACATCGAAAGTGGAAATCACGAGCCCTCCGGATTTCGTATCTCACGATTCGATCCTTTTGACCCACGGATACCCGACGCCGCGCGCGTTCGTCTTGCTACATGGCCTCACGGCAAGCCCGCGCCAATTCGTCGCGTTCGGCGATACGCTCTTCGCGCGCGGGTCCAACGTCTTCATTCCTCGCTTACCGCGTCACGGTCTCTCCGATCGGTTGACGACCGAACTCGAAGGGCTGACCGCCGATGAATTGCGCGACTTCGCACTTGCGACCGTCGAGACGGCGCGCACACTCGGTGACGCAATCGTCGTCGTCGGATTTTCCGTCGGTGGGCTCCTCGCGGCATGGATCGGGCAACATCTCGCAATCGAACGCGCGACGTGCATCGCGCCCTTCCTCGGCGTCGCTTGGATTCCGCACGCCCTCACGGCGCGCGCCGCCCGTGCGACGCTCGCGATGCCGAACCAATTTTGGTGGTGGAACCCGCTCGTGCGAGAGCGGATGATGCCCGCGCACGGCTACCCTCGCTTCGCGACGCATGCCGTCGCGCAGGCAGCGCGACTTGCGGGCGAGGTGCTCGCATCGGCACGCGTTGGCGGCCCCGCCGCGCGCGACGTACAGATCGTTCTCAATGCGAGCGAATCGACCGTGAGTAACGGGGCGGCGCGCGATCTCGCGCGACGCTGGCAAGCGCATCGCACGGATGGGATCGTGTTGCACCAATTGCACGGCTTACCGCCCTCGCACGATATCATCGAACCCGAACGCAGCTCCGCACTCACGGATCGGGTCTATCCAACGCTCGTGCGCCTTGTCGATCGCTAAGGTTCCGCCCGCGCGCCCCGAACGCGATCTCGCGGGAGCGCGCGAGCGATTCGCCGCGCTCGCCGCACGCGACGACGCCTCGATCGCCGAAACGGGGCGATCGCGATTATTCGCGGGCGACGCGCGAGCGCCGCTCGCGGTCGTGTTACTCCACGGACTTACGAATTGTCCACAGCAATGGGTTCCCTTCGCCGAGTTGCTCGCAGCACGCGGATCGGCGGTCGTGATTCCGCGCTTACCCGGTCACGGCGCGCGCGACCGGCGCGGACTGGCACTCGCAAAAATCGCACCCGCGGACGTTCTCGCCACGGCGAACGAAGCGATCGACATCGCGGCGGGGTTGGGCGATCGCATCGTGGTCTGTGGTCTTTCAATCGGCTCGGCGATCGGCTCGTGGTTGACATTCCATCGTGACGATATCGCGCGCAACGTTGCGCTCGTGCCATTCTTCGGGTTGCGCGGGTTTCCGGAACCTGCCGATCGTCTTGCCGCAACCGTACTCGCGACGATACCCAACATTTTCGTGCCGTGGGATCCACGGGGCGACGGCGGCCAGATCCCGCCGTACGCCTATCCACGTTTTGCGACGCGCGCGCTTGCCGCGATGCTGCACATTGGACTCGATGCGGTCGCGCGCGGATGCAGCGGTGCTTCGAGCGGCGAGACGGTCGTCTGTCTCAATGCGCGCGAGCCTGCGATCGATAACGCGCTCGTGCGTATTTTTGCCGAACGGCTCGAGCGTTTTCGTGCCGGATCGACGCGCACGATCGTGTGGACCGATCTTCCGGCAAATCACGATCTCATCGATCCGACGAACTCGCTCGCGCGGATCGATCTCATGTATCCACGAGTCCTCGCGGAAATCGAGCGGTAAGGAAGGCCCGCCTTATATGTGTTCGCCGGGTTCGGCGTGATTGAGGTCTCGGCGATCGTCGGCGTTGGGATCGAGCGAGGAATCGCCGTAGACGATCATGCCTGGAACGATGCCGGCGACTTCCGCTTCACGATGTGAGAGCGCGGGTACGTCGTCGGCCTGCGTCGTGAGTTCGGCTGGATCATCGAGGTCGACATTCTTACGCGACGGATCGGACATGTGGTCTCCAATTCGAAATAGGTGGCAAAACGATCGTTCCCAGCGCGATGAATTCCATAACGATGGACGCGAGAGGAAAAAAAAAGCGACTCCCGGTGCCGGGAGCCACTCGACGCGTGTGTCTCGGTTAGACCGCTCCGCGTCGACCCGTCAGCGCGCGAAGGATAAACAACAGAATGACGGCGCCTACGAATGCGACGATGATTGAAGAGATGTTGAACCCACTAAAGCCCGTATGTCCGAAGAAATTAAAGACCCAGCCGCCGAGAAATGCTCCCACGATGCCGACGACGATGTCTCCGATGACGCCGCCCGGACCCTCGCCGGGAACGACCATTTTGGCAAGCGCGCCTGCGATGAGACCGACGATGATCCAGCCGAGAATTGTCATGAGATGCTATCCAATCAAACCGTTAAGAGGTAAAATGCGTGTCGTAGATTCGCACCGTGACGACGCTTGCTCGGTAGCATGCCCAGAAAGAGATCCGATCTAACCTCTCGCCCGGTCCCGAAAAAACGTTGGACGGTTCGCTACTTACAAACGCGTCGACGTGTTCGCGCTGGGATGGGCCGTCGTGTGAGCTGCAGGCGTCTCATTTTGGCGCGCTTGCCCGAAGATGGTCGCGAGAACGATTGCCGCGAGTGCGAGAGCGCCCACGATACCCGCGTAGAGAGCGACGGGTGGTTCCGTTTTTTTCAGCTGCATCGTTCATTTGTCTCCTCGATGGCATGCGGTGAAACCGCGTCATAGCGGGTAAGCTTGCGCAGATGAACGATCACGACCGCCTACCCACTTCTCGTTCGCAACAGGAGGGTCACGCCGCCGGGGACGATGCGATGGAAGACGACCTCACCGAAGAACGTCAGATCACGCCCGCAGAAAAAGAAGAGGTCGCACACGACCTCAAAATGGACCCGTAGGAACCGAGGCTTCTGGCGCGCGATCACAGTAGATGGTTGCATGAAAGCAACCGTATATTACGCGGCGGGCGACGTCCGCGTCGAGACCGTTCCCGATCCCAAAATCATCGAGCCCACCGATGCGATCGTTCGCATAACGCACGCGTGCGTCTGCGGATCCGACCTCTGGTTTTATCGCGGCGAAGCGAAGGCGTGGAAGCCGGGCTGGCGCACGGGCCACGAGTGGATGGGCATCGTGGAAGAGGTCGGCTCGGCGGTCAAGACGGTTAAAAAGGGCGATCGGGTTCTCGCGCCCTTTGCCTATTCGGATGGCACGTGTGAGTTTTGCATAAAAAACGTCCAGACGTCGTGCGTCAATGGCGATTATTGGGGCGGTGCCGAACACGACGGCGGTCAGGGCGAAGCCGTTCGGGCACCGCAAGCCGACGGAACGCTCGTTAAGATTCCCGAGAGCGCGGCAAACGACGAAAAGCTGCTCACCGCGTTGCTTCCCCTCACCGACGTTCTCGGTACGGGGCATCATGCCGCGATCTCCGCAGGCGTGACCAAGGGTATGACAGTTGCGGTGATCGGCGATGGTGCGGTCGGGCTCTGCGCGATCCTCGCGGCGAAACGACTCGGTGCGGAGCGCATCATCGCGTTCGGCCGTCATCAAGCGCGTCTCGATATTGCCAAGCTTTTCGGTGCGACGGATTTCGTGAAAGAGCGCGATAAAGATGGCATCGCAAAAGCGCTCGAGATGACCAAGGGCGGCCCCGAAGCCGTGCTCGAGTGCGTCGGCAATGAAAGCTCCATGGCGATGGCGAGCGGCATGGCGCGTCCCGGCGGAACGATCGGCTATGTCGGCGTCCCGTACGGCTCGAGCAAGGGTCTCAATCTCTCGCGGATGTTCGGTGAGAACATCGCGTTGCGCGGTGGCGTCGCGCCGGTGCGTGCGTACATTCCCGACCTGATGGCCGACGTGCTCGCAGGGAAGCTCGACGCATCTCCCGTGTTCGATAAATCGGTCACGCTCGACGACGTTCCCGCGGGTTACGCCGCAATGGACGATCGCTCCGCAATCAAAGTTCTCGTCAAGCTCTAGTGCGCGCGTTCGTCCTCGCGCTCGTCGTCGCGATTGCCGCGACCGGATGTTCTCACGTCCCGTCGATCGCGACCGGTACGGGCGCGCGGACGGGCAACGCCTGGACGCATCACGGATTGTTGCGTATCGCCGATCTCTCGGAACCCGATACGCTCAATCCCGTCGTCGGTAACCAGCAAATCGATTACGATCTCGCATTTTTATGGGCCGGGTATTTTTTCAATTACAGCGATCGCAACGAATTCGTGCCCGAACTCGCGACTGCGATGCCGACGCTCGCTAATGGCGGCATCAGTCGCGATGGGAAGACGATCGTCTACCATTTGCGTCGAGGTGTGTTGTGGCAAGATGGAAAGTCGTTCGGTGCCGACGACGTGATCTTCACGTGGCACGCGATCATGAACAAGAGAAACAACGTCGGCAGCACCGTCGGGTACGACGATATCGCTTCGATCGAAAAACGCGATACGTCGACGATCGCCGTCCATCTCAAAACGGTGTACGCGCCGTTCACCGCAACATTTTTCGCACCGTCGGGAAATCCGTATCCGGTCTTGCCCGCACATCTTCTCGCCGCGTATCCCGACATCAACCGGGTCGCATACAATAGTATGCCGGTCGGTACGGGCCCCTTCGTCGTGCAAAAGTGGGCGCGCGGGTCGAAGATCGTCTTTCGCGCGAACCCGCACTATTGGCGTGGGCCGCCGAAACTCAAAGAGATCTGGTACTCCCCCGTACCCGACGAAAACACGATCGTCACGCAGTTGCAATCGCACGAAGTCGATCTGGAGTATCACGGAACTCAGCGGAACTACGTCCAGTTCACGCGGCTTGCCGGCTATCGCGTGGTCCTGACACCGTTTACCGAATACGCTCAACTCGCACTCAACGTTTCAGCGCCAAATCTTACCGACGCGCGCGTTCGGCGCGCGCTCTGGTACGCGCTCGATACGAAACGGATCATCGCCGACGTCACGCACGGCGTCGACTCGCCCGCGATCTCCGATCAACCCGCACTCTCGTGGGCCTATGCAGCCGACGTCGCGCGACACTCGTACGATCCCGCGCGCGCTCGCGCTCTCCTCGATGCTGCGGGATGGAAGCTCGGTGACGACGGCGTCCGCCGAAAAGATGGACGAAGCCTCTCGCTCGTCGTCGCGGGGTCGTCGGGATCGGCAACCGGGAACGCGGTCGACATTCTCGTGCAACGCGACTGGCACGACGTCGGAATCGATGCGGTCGTCAAGAGCTATCCGACGTCGCTCTTCTTCGCGTCGGCGGGTGCCGGCGGTATCGTTCAAAATTCGAAATTCGACGTCGCCTTCTATTCCTGGATCAACGGTACCGATCCCGACGACTCGGTGCTCTTCATGTGCGATCAGTTCCCACCCGCGGGCCAAAACGTCTACCGCTTCTGTGACGCCGGGCTCGATGCAGCCGAACGTGTTGCGCTCGTGGAAAACGATCGGGCGAAGCGAACGGCGGCCTATCGAACGATCCAACGCGTTCTCGCGCGCGACGTGCCGATGATTCCGCTCTATTTCGCAAGCCGCATCTCCGTGCAGAACAGCGACCTCAGACAGTACCGGGTCGCACATGCGGTCACGAGTTTTTGGAACCCGTACGAGTGGGAGATCTGAGTAGGCCCACGCGTGCTACGTGGGCGCTCGTCGCGGCCGTTATCGGTTCGAGTATGAGTTTTATCGACGGCACCGCCGTCAACGTCGCGCTCCCGATCTTGCAGCACGACCTGCACGCGAGCGCGGCCGCCGGACAATGGGTCGTCGAGAGTTATGCGCTCTTCCTCTCGGCGCTCATTCTCATCGGTGGCTCGCTCGGCGATCTCTACGGTCGTAAACGAATCTACGGCACCGGCATCGCAATTTTCGCGATCGCATCGATCGTCTGTGCGCTCGCGCCGTCGATCGCGTGGCTCGTCGCGGGTCGCTTGCTACAGGGCCTCGGTGGCGCGCTCGCGACCCCAGGCAGCCTCGCGCTCATCAGCGCGAATTTTTCGGGCGAAGCCCGTGGCCGCGCAATCGGAACGTGGTCGGGTGCATCCGCGATCTCCGCGGCCTTCGGCCCCGTGCTCGGAGGAACGCTCGCGCAGCTCGGTTCGTGGCGCTGGGTATTTATTATCAATATCCCACTCGCCGCGCTCGTGCTCGCGATTCTCGTTCTGCGCGTCGATGAATCGCGCGCCGACTCGGCATCGCGTCGCGTCGACGTCTGGGGCGCAACGCTCGCGACTCTCGGTCTCGGCGCGCTCGTCTACGGACTCATCGCGCTTGGGGGCGGCGTCCTCACAGCGCCATCACTCGCTGCGATCGTCATCGGCATTTTTACACTCGCGGGCTTCGTCGTTCTTGAAATGCGCGAATCCCACCCGATGATTCCGCCGGTATTCTTTCGCGTACGCCGATTCGCTCTCGCGAATGCCTACACGCTGCTCCTCTACGCGGCGCTCGGCGGAAGTCTCTTTTTCGTGCCGTTCGATCTCATCAACGTGCAACACTATTCGCCGTCGTTTGCGGGTGCCGCGCTCATACCGATGATCGTCATTCTCGGCATTTTTTCACCTATGTCCGGCACACTCGTCGCGCGCATCGGCGCACGTATACCGCTCGCAGCGGGTGCGTCGATCGTCGCCTGCGGTTTCGTGCTCTTCGCCCGCGCGAGTCATGGCGGGTCGTATTGGACGACGTTTTTTCCGGCAGCGATCGTGCTCGGATTCGGACTCGCGGCCTTGGTTGCGCCGCTGACGACGACGGTTATGGACGCGCTGGAACCCGCGCACGCGGGCATCGCGTCGGGTATCAATAATGCGGTCTCGCGTATGGCTGGGCTCATTGCGATCGCCGCTCTCGGGATCGTGCTTGCGGCGACGTTTTCCGCGACGTTCGATCGGCGCCTCGCACGCACGCACATGTCGGCCGCAACGTTGGCGACGCTCGCGCGCGAACGCGCGACGATCGTTGCGGGTCGCGTTCCAAGCGGCATCGCGAGTGCGAGCGATCGGCGCATCGTAAGCGACGCGATCGCCGTCGCATACGGTGATGGTTTTCGAACGGTGATGCTCGTTTCGGCCCTCCTCGCGCTTCTTTCGGTACCGATCGCGCTGGATAGCTCTTTCCGTCAGGTCTCTCCGTCGCGATAGGGGTGTCGACCGGCGCCTTCCGGCCGCCCGGCACTACCTGTGAAAGGACCAGCACGCATGTCGGCGATCATTCCCAATCCCCTCACGACCGGATTGTCGGCCGCGCCTCCCAGCTTCGATTTCGAGCGCCAGGGTAGCGCGCTTTCCGCAGCGCTTACACCCACCTATCGCGAACGCCGCGACGCCGTCGGATTCGGGCAAATCGGTTTTACCTCGCGTTCACCCTTCCCGGCGAACGACGGCTCCGGGGTAGATATGGGTTATCAATCACCCGGTGCAAACGGTGGCGAGTCCCAGTTTATGGACATCATCTCGCAACTTTTCGAATCGATCTCATCGCTCTTCTCGCAACTGGGATCGATGATCGGTTTCGGAGCGCAAGGATCGAAGCAGCCTACGTCGCCCGTAGCGGGCCAGGAGCAGCGATTCGGACATGCCGTCGCGAGTTCGGTCGGCGATCCGCACGAGAGCTTCAACGGCACGACGTCGGGTGACAAGGTCATCGACGGACGCTGGGATAGCATGACGTCGCACCATAATTTGCTCGGTTCGAATTCGTTCGACGGCGGCTATCGGATTGCGAATACCGTCACGCTGCCCGGCACCCATGGCGTGACGACGAACGATCGCGTGACCGTCACGACCAACGGTGGTGACACGAACGTCGCGATGAACAAAGATGGTTCGTACGATGTTTCGGCGTTCGGCCATCAGATCGATCTCACCGTCGGCAAGGCGACCCACGTCAACGATGGCGAGACGGTGACCAAAAACGCCGACGGTTCGCTCACCATCGACGACAGCAACGGCCGTGGCGGAACGATCGCGACGACGCTGCGCGGCACGGGTGGCGGCGTCGACGTGAATTCGGTCGCCGAGAATGTCAATCTCGGCGGCTATCTCGTCGATAGACGAGATGGCGATGGTTCGGGTCTTACGTTACCGCCCGTCGACGCTACCGCGCCGAGCTTCATGCTACCGCAAGACGCGAACGTTGACCGAACGCAGCCCTCGCTAGCACCCCGATACGTCGCGCAGGCCTACGAACCGGAGGCAGACGAGAGCGCCGCGTAACGCGCCCTCTGAGTCGACGATCCGTAGATGCTTACGCACCGAAACTCCACTGGTAGGCGTTCCAGGTTTCGACGATGCCGTTGGGTCTAAAATGCGCGAGATCCGAACTGACCGCTTCGATCTGCCGAGGCCACCAGAGATAGACGAACGGCGCGTCGCGTGCGAGGATCTGTTGGATATCGCCATACGCGCGGCGCCTCGTCGAAAGATCGTAGTGCGCGAGTGCGACCTGCTCCGCCGCATCGAGGGCAGGATTGCAATAGCGCGACCAATTGTATCCGTTCGGCGGTCGTTCGCTGCAGAGAAGTTGCGTCGAATCGTCGGGATCGACGCCGGAGTACCACGTTTCGAGGCTCGCGTCGTATTGGCCATTCGCGAGGATGCCGTGTTCGCTATACGGGCCGTAGAGAAGTGCGGTCGTATAGCCTTTGAGTTGCACCTCGATGCCCACATCGTGCAACATCGACGCGATCACGACACCACGATTGCGATCGGTGATACTGTCGGTTCGAAACGCGAGCCCCATCGCGAGGCGTTTGTCGTCGCGCACGCCGATGCCGTCCGAACCGATACGATAGCCCGCCGCCGCGACGAGCGCTCGCGCGCCCGAGAGATCGCGTTTGTCGGTCCCCGCATGCGGATTGAAAGCCCACATAAACGAGGGGATGTCCTCGGTTGCCGGGACCGTCGTGCCGTAGGTCGTCTCGTCGACGAGTTTGGCTTTGTCGATCGCGAGTCCGACCGCTCGACGTAAACGCGCGTCGGAGAATGGCGCGTGCGTCGTGTTGAAGATGATGGAATCGGCACCGTTGAAACGCACGAGCCGCACGTCGTACCCGGCGATCGCGTGGAGTTGGGGATACGTCTTCGGCGTCGCTTGTAAGAACCAATCGAGTTCGTGCGCGCGCAATTGGTTTACGACCGTATTTTCATCGGGAACGAAATGCACGACGATTTTCGGAATTCGGGGCTTGCCGAGATAGTAGCGTTCGTTTGCCACGTAATCGATCCGCTCGCCACGGACCCAGCGTTCGATACGATACGGTCCCGTACCGATTGGTTTGGAATTGAACGGAATCTTGTTGAGATCGCCGTAGCGCTCCAAGAGATGTGCGGGAACGATCTCGATCGGCGAATCGCTATGGGCGAAGAACGTGTGCACGGCGGGTGCGAAAGGGCCTTTGAGGCGGAAGATCGCGGTAAAGGGATCGGGCGTTTCGACACGATCGACGCGATCGTAACCGTGGCGCGTGGCGACCGCGGTCTTGGGATTCATGATCGCGCGCCACGAGAAGGCAACGTCGCGGCTCGTGAACGGGGCACCGTCCTGCCAGCGCACGCCGTGCCGGAGATGATACGTAATGGCCCGACCATCGCGAGCGATATCGCCATTTTCGGTCGTCGGCACGCGTGCCGCAAGAATGGGGACGTCTTGACCTTCGGGGTCTGTCGCAACGAGCGGCTCGAGAGCGAGCGAAATGAGCTGGACCTCGACCTGCTGCGTCGCTAAGAGCGGATTGAGCGTGTTGGGCGAGCTCGAGACGGCCACCCGCAGCGTGCGTTGCGGCATCGCACCGCGAACCGAAGCGGCCCCCGTCGTATGCGCCGCTGTCGTGCTCGTCGTTCCGAGCGACGTACATCCATAACCGATCGTGGCCGCGCCGAGCGCGAGGAGCATCCGAAAACCAATCGCCATGGCGCGAGTATCGCGATGAACGCGGGCGAGTCATCCTGACGGCAGTGACACGATGCTGGCACACTGCCCCGATATCGTAGGAACATCGGGCGCGACGTTCGCCCACATCACCCGCAAAACCGAGGTGCTCCATGTCGATCGAGTCCATTCCCGACCCGCGTGATCGTGCCGCACGAGATGCCGAACGCGACGCCGCCGACGACCTCGCTGAAATTCGATACAGTCTCACCGCACTCGGCGAAGCAATGGTCTCGGATCGCGCGCGGACGCGTTTCCGTGGCTTCGGCCCCTGCCCCGTCGCGAAAATCGGGATCGCAGGCTAGGCCTCAAACCTCGCAGGATGCCGTTGGCGCCGCGATTCGGAACAGCCGCGCTTCTAACGTAAGGCGCCGTTCGGCTCGGCTCGCTACCCCGTGTTCGGATGCTGACGTGTTGACCGCGATGCGTTCGAACGGCCTCCTGCGGCAAAGCCCATGGTGCGGAGCGCCGATGACGATCGCCGGCCGATTGTCTCGCGCGGGCCATGCGGTGCGGACGTTCGTTACCTCTCGGGCTCCGCACGACCCCGATCGTCGAGCAATGGCGGAGCATCTCGCGTCTCCGAATGTGAACGAAACCGATCTCATAATGCCAAGCGGTCGCGCATGCGGCGCCCGTGCGGCCGTGTCCGACCTGCAGCTGCCACGTTGACGCAAGAGACCCGGGCGTGATAAGCTCCGGTGGTTCCGGCCCACCGCGTGGGGCGGAGTTTGTGCGCGTTCCGTTCGTGGATCGCCCGTTACTTGGAGTGTCAGTGCCGACTATCAGTCAACTCGTCCGTCATGGACGCGCGAAGATCGAGAAAAAGGTCAAGGCCCCCGCCCTGCGCGTCGCGCAGACCGGACCGAAGCCGGGTCACCCCGATCTTCCTTTGCGCACGTTCGAAGTCCGCGGGAATCCGTTCCGCCGCGGCGTGTGCACCCAAGTGAAAACGATCACCCCGAAGAAGCCGAATTCGGCGCTCCGTAAGGTCGCGCGCGTACGCTTGACCAACGGCGAAGAAGTTACGGCATACATTCCGGGCGTGGGCCACAACCTCCAGGAGCACTCGGTCGTTCTGATCCGCGGCGGACGCGTCAAGGATCTCCCGGGCATCCGTTACCACATCATCCGCGGCACGCTCGACACCTCGGGCGTCGCAAATCGCAAACAAGCTCGTTCGAAGTACGGGGCCAAGCGCTCCGGCAAGAAATAGGATAACGCATGCCACGTAAGGGTGCCGTTCCCAAACGGCCGATTCTCCCGGATCCGCGCTTCAATTCCAAAGTGCTGTCGCGCTTTATCAATAAGGTCATGCTCGCCGGGAAGAAATCGACCGCCGAGAAGATTACGTATGCCGCGCTCGAGATGGTTGGCGAAAAGCTCGGTCGCGATCCGATGGACGTCTTTACGCAGGCGCTCGGTAACGCGATGCCGCTCGTCGAAGTGCGCCCCCGCCGCGTCGGCGGTGCGACGTACCAGGTCCCAATGGAAGTTCGCCCGGATCGTCGTCAGGCGATGGCGATGCGTTGGCTGATTCAATACGCGCGCAAACGCCCGGGTCATTCGATGGAAGAGCGTCTTGCAAACGAGATCATGGATGCCGCGAATAACGTCGGCAACTCGGTCAAAAAGCGCGAAGATACTCATAAAATGGCCGAAGCCAACAAAGCCTTCGCCCACTACCGCTGGTAAGCTGATATGGCATTAGTCGCACGCGAATATCCCCTTGAGAACACGCGCAATATCGGTATTGCCGCGCATATCGACGCGGGCAAAACGACCGCTACCGAACGCATCCTGTACTACACCGGGCGCACGCACAAAATCGGTGAAGTTCACGACGGCGCGGCCACGATGGACTGGATGGTCCAGGAGCAGGAACGCGGTATCACGATCACGTCGGCCGCAACGGCCTGCACGTGGCGCGAGACGCGTATCAATATTATCGACACGCCTGGCCACGTGGACTTCACAGTCGAAGTCGAACGGAGCCTCCGCGTGCTCGACGGCCTCGTCGCGCTCTTCGATTCGGTCGCCGCCGTGCAACCGCAGTCCGAGACCGTCTGGCGCCAAGCGAATAAGTACAAAGTACCGCGCATCATCTTCGTAAATAAGATGGATCGTATGGGCGCGAATTTCTTCAATTGCGTCGATAAGATTCGCGAACGCCTCGGCGCGCGCGCCGTGCCGATCCAGATTCCGATCGGTGCCGAATCGGATTTCCTCGGCGTCGTGGATCTCTTCACGATGAAGAAGATCATCTACACCGACGACCTCGGCTCGGTCATGGATTCCGGCCAAGAGCCCGATGGCGAACTCCTCGAAGTCGCGAAGAAATGGCGCGGCGAGCTCATCGAAGCGATCGCCGAGCAAGATGATGCGTTGCTCGAGATGTATTTCGCGGGCGAAGAGTTGCCGATCGAACGCCTCAAACTCGCGTTGCGCAAAGCGACGATCGCGGGCGACGTCCTCCCAATGCTCTGCGGTTCGGCGTTCAAGAACAAGGGCGTTCAGCCGTTGCTCGATGCCGTCGTCGAGTTTCTCCCGTCGCCGATCGAAGCCAAGACGATCACGGGCATCGATCCCAAGACGGACCAGCCGATCCAGCGCGTCGCCGACGACGATCAGCCCTTTTCCGCACTCGCGTTCAAAATCGCGACCGATCCATACGGGAATCTAACGTATTTCCGCGTCTACTCGGGCACGCTCGAAAAAGGTTCGTACGTGTACAACGCACGTACGGGTCGCAAAGAGCGTATCGGGCGCATCTTACGCATGCACGCGAATTCACGCGAAGATATCAACTCCATCGGTGCGGGCGATATTGCGGCGGCCGTCGGCCTCAGCGACACGCGTACGGGCGACACCCTGTGCGATGAGAAGCAGCCGATCGTCCTCGAGAACATCGTGTTCCCCGAACCCGTGATCTCGCAGGCGATCGAGCCCAAGACCAAGGCCGATCAAGATAAGCTCGGCACCGCGCTCACGCGTCTCGCCCAAGAAGATCCCACGTTCCGGATGCGGACGGACGAAGAGACGCAACAGACGATCATCGCCGGCATGGGCGAACTCCATCTCGAGATCATCCTGGATCGCCTCAAGCGCGAATTCAAGGTGGAAGCCAACGTCGGTAAGCCGCAGGTCGCATACAAAGAAGCGATCACCAAGACCGTCGAAAAGCAGGGCAAATTCGTCCGGCAGACCGGCGGTAAGGGTCAATACGGTGACGTATGGCTGCGCCTCGAACCCGGCGCGGCGAACTCGGGCATGGTCTTTACATGGGCGGTCGTCGGCGGCACGATCCCCAAAGAATATGCCAAGGCGATTCAAGAAGGCATCCGCGAAGCATCCGAAAACGGCGTTCTCGCGGGCTACCCCGTCCTCGACTTCAAGGCGACCATTTTCGACGGCAGCTATCACGACGTCGACTCTTCCGAAATGGCATTCAAAATCGCGGGCTCGATGGCGTTCAAAGAAGCCAATCGTGCTGCCGGTCCGATCTTGCTCGAGCCGATCATGAAAGTCGAAGTCACGACGCCCAAAGACTATCTCGGCGCGATCAACGGCGACCTCAATAAACGTCGCGGTCTCATTCAGTCGAGCGAAGAAGTCACCGGCGGCGCCTCGACGATCACGGCCAACGTTCCGCTCTCGGAGATGTTCGGGTATGCAACCGACATGCGTTCCGCAACGCAAGGTCGCGCGACCTACACGATGGAGTTCTCGCATTACGAGAAAGCGCCGAAGTCCGTCGAAGAAGAGATCATCGCCAAGAACAAGGGCAAATAGTCCCGAAGCTCGGCCGCCCGAAGCGGACTCGTTCCAACAGCGCTTAACCAATATATATACACTACCCCGATGTCGCCCCGTGGAGATGAGCCGCGTGCGCGGCGAAAGGGGGCCCTCGGGGGGTGTCACCGCCCCGATTTCAAAGAAAGAACAGCATGGCGAAGGCAAAATTCGATCGCAGCAAACCGCACGTTAACATCGGCACGACGGGTCACGTCGACCACGGCAAAACGACGCTCACCGCGGCGATCATCAATTGCTTAGCCACGGAAAATTCCAACATTCAGCGGCGTAACGTCGACGATATCGATAACGCACCCGAAGAAAAAGAGCGCGGTATTACGATCGCAATCTCGCACCAAGAGTACGAGACGGCCAGTCGTCACTACGCGCACGTCGACTGCCCCGGGCACGCCGACTACATCAAAAATATGATCACGGGCGCAGCCCAAATGGACGGCGCGATTCTCGTCGTCTCCGGCACCGACGGTCCGATGCCGCAGACGCGCGAGCACATCTTGCTCATGAAGCAAGTCGGCGTCCCGTATATCGTCGTGTTCCTCAATAAAGTCGACCTCGTCGATGACGAAGAACTCCTCGAGCTCGTCGAGATGGAAGTCCGCGAACTGCTCGGCAAACAGGGCTTCGATGAAGATTGCCCCGTCATCCGCGGGTCGGCAACGAAGGCGCTCCATTCGAGCAACAAACGTGGCGATCCCGATGCCGATCCAATCTTCAAGCTGATGGATGCGGTCGATTCGTACATTCCGACCCCAGCACGCGCGATCGACAAACCGTTCCTGATGCCCGTCGAAGACGTTTTCACGATCACGGGCCGCGGCACGGTCGGCACGGGTCGCGTCGAGCGCGGTCAGGTGAAAGTCGGCGAAGAAATCGAGATCGTCGGTCTCCAGGAAAAAGCACGCAAGACGACCGTTACGGGCATCGAGATGTTCCGCAAGCTGCTCGACATGGGCATCGCGGGCGACAACATCGGCGTCCTGTTACGCGGAATCGAACGCGCCGACATCGAGCGCGGCCAAGTGCTTGCGAAGCCCGGCTCGATCAAACCGCACACGAACTTCAAAGCGGAAGTCTACGTCCTCTCAAAAGAAGAGGGTGGCCGTCACACGCCGTTCTTCGCAAACTATCGTCCGCAGTTCTACTTCCGAACGACGGACGTGACCGGCACGATCAAATTGCCCGAAGGCGTCGAGATGGTCATGCCCGGCGATAATATTACGATCGATGTCGAATTGATCACGCCGATCGCGTGTGAAGAGGGTCTACGTTTCGCCATCCGTGAGGGCGGTCGCACCGTCGGCGCTGGCGTCGTTACCGCGATCATCGAAGTCGCCGTCGCGGCCAAGAAATAAGTTAGGACACCATGGCAAAACAGAAGATTCGCATCCGTCTCAAAGCCTACGACCACAAAGTCCTCGATCAGTCGGCGGAGCGGATCGTCGAGACAGCAAAGCGTACGGGTGCGTTCGTCAGTGGCCCCGTGCCGTTGCCGACTGAGATCAACCGCTTCTGTGTGAATCGGTCGCCGCACGTGGATAAGAAGTCGCGCGAACATTTCGAAATGCGCACGCATAAGCGCCTGATCGATATCTTGCAAGCGTCGCCCAAGACGATGGACGCGCTGATGCACCTCGACCTCCCCGCCGGCGTGGATATCGAACTCAAAGCCTAACCTCGCGCGAACATTTTCGCTTGCGTGACGAAGCGCTCGAGGTGACTCGGGCGCTTTTATTATCTCTGCTGGGCTCGTACGTATAGCGGCCTGCCAAAACGCGGAACTTCGCCCGATGGCCGCATAGGCGCGTTCGCGCACCGACTCGCTCCCTCTTTGCGGATGATTCTCACCGATATCCGAGAAACGGAACATATGCCTACCCCGCTCAAAGTCGTTCATTCACGTAGTTTTAGCGGTACCCGCCGCCGCATTTACCAGCTTCTCGCGGAGATGGGGACGTCGGCGGATGCGATCTGGCCCTTCGCATCGCAACCGTTCATGCGCAGTGCTGGTCCGCTCGCGCCGGGGAAAACCGAAGAGTGGCATAGCGGCGTGCACGCGGTGCTCGACGACGTCGTGCCCGAAGAGCGTATCGTATGGCGCTTTAAGAACGATGGCTTCGATGGGACGCACGGGTTTTATCTCGAGAACGACGATCCAAAGAAAACGATTTTAAGCCATCGTATCGATGCGACGCTCGACGATACCGATGGCCGCCTCTTTTGGCGACGACTCGAAGACGTCAACCAGCGCACGATGGAAGCGCTCTTCGATAAGCTCGAGCGCGTTCTCAAACGCTAGAACTCGATCGCTGCGACGAACGACCGAAACGCGCGATCGACGCGCGCGCGTTCGCCCGTTGCAAAAACGTCGAGCAGGAGTCCGCGCATCATGGCAACGAGGAGCGTCGCGAGGGCGGTGGCGCGCTCCGTAGGAAAGCCTCGGGATTCCAGCGCCCGGGTAAAGGGTAATACCCAATCGCTCGTACTCGCGCGCAAGAACGAACCGTAGCGTTTGCGATCGCGGAGTGCGATGCCATGCGCCTCGAAGAGGAGCCGTAAGAGCCGCTCGTGACGTGGTGCGACGAGCCACTGCCAAGCGCGCAGGAGCAGCGTCGGGGTGTCGTATTCGGTACTGCGTGCATACCAAGTGTCGAGCAAGACCGCTTGGCGTCGGGCGGCTTCGGCGAAGACGGCCCGTAAGATGCCGTCTTTGCTACCGAAATGGTAGATCAACATTCGCGGACTCGACGAAACGGCTGTCGCGAGAGGGCGAAGTGAAAGCTCCGCGAGGCCCGTCTCGAGGACCGAGTTCAGGATCGCATCGAGCAGATCGGTTCGAAGTCGTTCGTCGACGTGGCGTGGCACGCGCGTAAGGTTCGGCAGTAAACGACGCGATCTTCGGAGGGCGCAACTTGCGGACCCCTCCGTGCGTCAGAAGCGAACGTCTGCCTTCCCAAGCGCATCGCGCAAGGAGTTTTTGTGTCTTTCTCTCGTGCTCTCTTCGTGCGCGGCGCAGCCGGCATTGCCGCCGCCGCCGCCCTGCCACTCCGCGCGAGCGCGGCAGACGAACTTCGCGTTGCATTCATTCCCGACGTGGCCACCACGGCCGCTTCGTACGCAGAGAAGCAGCCTCTCGTCGAGATGCTCCAGCGGGCGACGGGGCGTACCGTGCGCTTGATCATCCCGACCAATTATGCCGCAACGGTCGAAGCGATCGGCAACGACGGCGTCGACCTCGCGTACTTCGGCGCGCTGACCTACGTGAAGGCAAACGAGCGCTACGGCGTGCGGCCGCTCGTGCAACGTCTCGAAGACCGCCGTTTTCACTCGCTCTTCATCGCGAGCTCCGCGAACGGCGCCATCACTTCGCTCAAAGACCTTAAAGGCAAAACGTTCGCGTTCGGTGACGTTAACTCGACTTCGGGCCATCTCATTCCGGTCAAAGAGATGCTCGAAGCCGGCGTCAATCCCGATACCGAGATGAAAACGCGCTACACGGGCAATCACACCGCGACGGCGGTTGCCGTCGCGTCGGGTCAGGTCGATGCGGGCGCGATCGACGAAACCGTCTATCGCAAACTCGTCGCCGACAAAACCCTCGATCCGGCAAAAGCGCGCGTGTTTTACACGAGTAAACCCTTTACGGATTACGTGTGGGCCGTGCGCAAGGATCTCGATAGCTCGCTCATCACGAGCATCCGTCACGGTTTCCTCCAAGCAAACGACCCGAAGTTGCTCGCGCTCTTGCGCGCGACGCGCTACGTGACGGTGAGCGACCACGAGTACGATTCGATTCGCGAGACGGCGAAGAAGCTCAATTTGCTATGAGGAAAACTCCTTTCGCACCGGGCGTCGTCTTCGTGACGGGAGCTACCGCAGGCTTCGGTCTCGCGATCGCGCGCCGATTCGCGGAGGATGGCGCGCGCGTCGTCATTACCGGCCGCCGCGGCGAATTGCTCGCGAAGCTCAAAAACGAATTCGGCGAACGCGCCCACACACTCGAATTCGACGTTCGCGACCGGGCCGCCGTCGAGGCGGCGGTTGCGTCGTTACCACCTGAGTTTGCAGCCGTCGACGTGCTCGTCAATAATGCGGGACTCGCGCTCGGACTCGAACCCGCGCACAAGGCCGACCTCGATGAATGGGACGCGATGGTCGACACGAACGTTAAAGGATTGATGTATTGTACGCGCGCGCTCCTACCGGGCATGGTAGAGCGTAATCGCGGGCATATCGTGAGTCTCGGTTCGATCGCGGCCCAATTTCCGTATCCCGGTGGCAACGTCTACGGCGCGACCAAAGCGTTCGTGTATCAATTCTCGCTCAACTTGCGCGCAGATCTCTTCGGAACCGACGTCCGCGTCACCGATATCCAACCGGGTTTATGCGGCGGAACCGAATTTTCGACCATTCGTTTTCGTGGAAACGCCGAGAAAGCAGAGGCACTCTATGCCGATACGACGCCGCTCGATGCCGACGACGTTGCCGATGCCGTGCATTGGGTCGCGACGCGCCCGGCGCACGTCAATATCAATTCCGTCCAGATGATGCCCGTCGTCCAATCCTTCGCACCGCTTGCGGTCAAACGCTCGACGACGTAACGCTGCGTGCTCATTTTCGACGACGTTACGGGCGGCTACGGCACGCGTAAAGTCCTGACGTCGGTGTCGTTCGTGCTGGAGCGTGGCGAGCGCGTGGCGCTCGTCGGTCCCAGTGGTGCGGGAAAGAGCACGATCTTTCGCATGTCCTACGGTGCGTTCGCGCCGACGTCCGGCCGCGTGCTCGTCGATGGGAACGATCTCGCGACGTTACACGGAGCTCGGCTACGCGCCATGCGCGCGCGTATCGCCGTCGTCTTTCAAGCGCACGGGCTCGTCGATCAACTCAGCGTCATGCAGAACGTCATCGCGGGAACGTTCGGGCGCCGGAGCACGGCGGGAGCCCTTCGTGCGGTGCTCGCGCCGCGCGCCGCCGAACGCGAGATGGCGCTCGCGGCGCTCGAACGCGTCGGTCTTGCGGATCGTATCGCATCGCCTGCATTCGAACTTTCGGGCGGTCAACGCCAGCGTGTTGCGATCGCGCGCGCGATCGCGCAGCGCGCCGAACTCGTGCTCGCAGACGAACCCGCCGCATCGCTCGATCCCGAGCTCGGGAGCGAGATCGTCAACATGTTGCTCGCCGATGCGAAATCGCGTGGCGCGACGTTGCTCTGCTCGTTACACCAACCCGAACTCGCACGTCGTTTCGACCGAACGATTCGGGTCGGCGGCGGCGTCGTGGTCCCCGAAGAACCGCTCGCGTCGAGCGGTTTGTAAGTGCCGCTCGTCGCCGCGATCGACGTTCGGGCGACGATCGATTTTCTACGTACGCCCGTACTCGAAACGATCGCGATCGCCGCGGGCGCGTTGCCGATCGCGATCTTGCTCGGCACGCCCACGGCAATCGTGATTGCCCGTGGTGGTCGCGCGGGCGCGTTGTTGCGCGCGCTCGCCGCATTCGTGCGCGCGATTCCCGAACTCGTGCTCGCGATCGTCTTCGTCGTCGCACTCGGATTCGGGGCCGTTCCGGGAACGCTCGCACTCGGGCTTTCAGGTGCGGCGACGATCGCGAAACTCTACGCCGAGATCCTCGAATCGGTGCGCCGGGAACCGGAAGAAGCGCTGCGCGCGACGGGAGCGACGGCGACCGCGAGCTTTCTCGTGGGCCTCGTCCCCGCCGCGTGGCCCGGTCTCATCGGCTTCGGTGCCTATACGTTCGAAAGCATCATGCGTGCAGCCGTGATCGTGGGCGTCGTCGGCGCAGGCGGACTCGGTTCGGCGATGATCACGAGTCTCAACCTACTCGACTACGGCGCTTTCGCGTGGTACGTCGCCGCGCTCGTCGTACTCGTGATCGTCGTCGATTCGACGAGTGGCGTCCTGCGCGCGCGGGCGCCTGCCTGGATGGCACTCGCGGCCTTCGCCGTCGTCTCGCTTACCGGTATCGTGGCGCTCACCTCCGCGACGCACGATCCGTGGCACGCATTCGCCACGGCACCTCCGCGCGTCCTCACGTATCTCGCGCGCTCGATTCCGCCCGCATTCACGCCGACCGTGATCGGCAACGCTGCATGGGGTGTGCTGGAAACGATCGGCGTCGCCGTTGCGGGCACGTTCGTTGGCGCGCTCGCGGCGATCCCGCTCGCGCTCCTGGTCGCGCGCGTCGTCGCGAGCGGTTGGGTGCGCGGCACGGGGTATCGACCGTGGTCGATTCTGCCCGCATTCGTCGCGCGAATCGTCCTCGTCGTCGCGCGTTCCGTTCCGCCGATTGCGGTCGCACTCGTAGCGCTTGCATTCGTCGGGCTCGGGCCAAAAGCCGGCGCCGTTGCGCTCGCGATCCATACGGCAGGCGTACTCGGGAAACTCTTTGCCGAAAGCCTCGAACTCGTCGACACGTTGCCTGCAGAAGCGCTCGTCGCGAGCGGCAGCACCGGCCTCGCGGCGGTCTCAGCCGGCATCGCGCCGGGAGCGTTCGCGGCAATGAGCGCGCATCTCTTATATCGCTGGGAGTGGAACGTGCGCGCATCGACGACGCTCGGCATCGTCGGTGCCGGCGGCCTCGGTCAACAAATCTTCAACGCGCAACAGCTCTTGCACGATCGCGAGCTGCTCGCCTACGTAATCGTCGCAATCGCGCTCGTCCTCGGTTCCGACCGCATCACGCAACTGGCTCGCCGCCGCTTCGAATTGCGCACGATGGAGCGCTAGCGTGCATCCGACCATGAAACGCGCCCGCTCGTCTGGAATTCACGACGCATGAAGACGCTCGCACCACAGCCGCACGTCAATCCGCTCGACCCGCTCGCGCTCGACGAAGCGTTCGATCCCGACGTTCGGCTCGTGCGCGATACCGTTCGTGATTTCGTGCGTGCGCGCGTCCTCCCTGAGATCGGTGAGTGGTTCGAATCGGGGACGTTCCCACCCGCGTTACCACGCGAACTCGGCAAGCTCGGCGTGCTCGGCATGCATCTCGACGGCTACGGGTGTGCGGGCGCGAGCGCGACCGCATACGGCATCGCGTGCCGCGAACTCGAAGCGGGCGATTCGGGATTGCGCAGCTTCGTTTCGGTGCAGGGGTCGCTCGCGATGTATCCGATTCACGCGTTCGGCTCCGAAGTGCAGAAGACGACGTGGCTTCCACGACTTGCGAGCGGTGAAGCGATCGGCTGTTTTGGTTTGAGCGAGTGGGATTTCGGCAGCGAGCCCACGGGCATGCGTACGACTGCGCGAACGCGCGGCGATGGCTACGTGATCGACGGGACCAAAGCGTGGATTACGAGTGGTGGTATCGCCGACGTCGCGATCGTCTGGGCGCACCTCGATCCGGAGCCCGGCGCGACGGCGATGGGAAGCGACGTGCGCGGGTTCGTCATCCCAACCGACACGCCCGGATTTCACACATGCGACATCGCGCGTAAGCTCTCGCTGCGCGCGTCGGTCACGAGCGAGCTGATCCTGCGGGAGTGCTACGTTCCGGCGAGCGCGATGTTGCCGGGCGTGCGCGGGATGCGTGGGCCGCTCTCGTGTTTGAACGAAGCGCGTTACGGCATCGTCTGGGGGGCCGTCGGTGCGGCTCGCGCGTGTTATGAAGCGGCGCTCGCGTATGCGACGACGCGTATGCAATGGGGCAGGCCGATCGCGGGCTTCCAACTCACGCAAGAAAAACTCGCGAACATGGCGCTCGAATTACAAAAAGCGCAATTGCTCGCGACGCATCTCGGCGTGCTCAAAGACGCGGGTAGGCTCGCACCCGCGCACGTTTCGTTCGGCAAACTCAACAACGTCCGCGAAGCGCTCGCGATCGCGCGCGAAGCGCGCACGATCCTCGGGGCGAGTGGGATCACGCTCGACTATCCGATCATGCGCCATATGAACAATCTCGAAGCGGTGCTCACGTACGAAGGTACGAGCGAGATTCATACGCTCATCATCGGACAAGCGTTGACGGGTCTCTCCGCGTTTGCGTGAGCACCGGACGTGTTTTCGCACGGTCGTATTGCTTCGGCCATGGAACGTCGATGCCGAGCTTCGTTGCGGCATGGAGCGGCCAATAGGGATCGCGTAAGAATTCGCGTGCGAGCAGCGCGAGATCGGCTTTGCCCGAGCGCACGATCTCATCGGCTTGTTCGGCCTCGGTGATCATCCCGACCGCACCCGTCGCAACGCGCGCTTCGCGACGGATCTCTTCGGCGAAGGGGACCTGATAATTCGGTCCGACCGCGATCTGTTGGTGCGCGACGAGTCCGCCCGACGAAACGTCGACGAGATCGCACCCGAGCTGCGCGAGATCGCGCGCGAGCGCGACGGATTCATCGATCGTCCAGCCACCCGGTGCCCAATCCACGGCCGAGATGCGCACGAAGACTGCCACATCGTGCGGCACGGCCGCACGCACGGCGCGAAGCACGTCGTGCGTGAGTCGCGTCCGGTTTGCGAACGAACCGCCGTAGCCATCGGTGCGCGTATTCGCGAGCGGTGAATAAAATGAATGGAGCAGATAGCCGTGCGCTGCGTGAATTTCGATGACGCGGAATCCCGCGCGTACCGCGCGTATCGCGGCTGCCGCGAAATCGGCGACCACCTGCGCGATATCGGTTTCGCTCATCGCAAGCGGCGGCGCGTCGTCGTCGTGGTAGGCGATCGCACTCGGTGAGAGAGGGTCCCATCCGCCATCGGCTGCGGCGACGCGGCGGCCGCCATCCCACGGCCGCGCCGAGCTCGCCTTGCGACCGGCGTGCGCGAGTTGGATGCCTGCGACCGCACCGTTTGCGTGAATGAAATCGACGATCCGACGCAATTCGGGAACGTGCGCGTCGGTATAGATGCCGAGGTCACCCGCCGTGATGCGCCCTTCGGGAGAAACGGCGGCGGCCTCGGTGATCACGAGCCCCGCACCACCGACGGCGCGCGATCCAAGGTGGACGAGATGCCAGTCGCTCGCGAAACCATCGACGCTCGAATATTCGCACATCGGCGAAACGACGATTCGGTTGGGCAGCGTCACACCGCGTACGGTCAAGGGCTCGAAGAGATGCGTCATCGCTGAGTAATAAACGCGCGACAAGGTCGCGGTTTCAATAGCGAGCGGGAGCACCCGGCGTCGCTACGAAGCGGGCGGTATGATTGTACGCACGCGTTTCGCAGCTCCGGATCTTCGCGCGTTCGTCGCACGCGCGCTCGTAGCGATGGATGTCTCCGTCGAAGATGCCGCGCTCGTCGGTGAGGTGCTGGTGACCTCCGACACGCGCGGCATCGAGTCGCACGGCGTCGCGCGTCTCGAAAGCTTTTACGTGGACCGGATTCGCGACGGCCAAGTCGATCCCAAAGCGACCTCCACGGTGGTGCGCGAATCGCCGACGGCACTCGTCATCGACGCTCGCAACGGGCTCGGCCACCCGGTTTCGGTACGCACGATGCGTCGTACGATAGAGAAGGCACGCGAGATCGGCATGGCCGTCTCCACGGTGCGCAACTCCAATCATTACGGAATCGCCGGCTATTACGCGATGCTCGCGATGGAAGCCGACTGCATCGGCATCTCCTCGACCAACGCGGGCCGGCTCGTCGTTCCCACCGGCGGCCGCGATCTGATGCTCGGCACGAATCCATTCGCTTATGCGATCCCCGCAAATGACGGCGACGCCTTCGTGCTCGATATGGCGACGACGACCGTCGCGCTCGGAAAGCTCGAGATCGCCAAACGCCTGGGCAAAAAACTCATACCCGGTTGGGCCGTCGACGCGAGCGGGGCGATGACGACGGACCCAGATGCCGGCATGGGCGGCGCGGTCTTGCCGCTCGGCGGCTTTGGAACGGAGAACGGGGGCCACAAAGGTTTTGGCCTCGGGCTCCTCGCCGAAATGCTCTGCGCGGTGCTCGGCGGCGGCGTGCTCGTGCCCGATATGCCCCCGCGCACGGGCGCGCTCAACGGCGGGATCACGAGCCACTTTTTCGCTGCGATCCGCATCGATGCGTTTCGCGACGTCGCAGAATTCAAAGCCGACGTTTCGCGCGAACTCGCCGCGTTTCGCACCAGCGCCCCGGCGCCAGGCTCGGAAGGGGTCCTCGTGGCAGGCGATCCCGAACGCTCGAAAAGCGACGAACAACTCCGCAATGGTGTCGCACTCGATCCCGTCGTGGTCGCTAGCCTCGCGCGCGTCGCGGAAAAGACGGGCGTCGCGCCCGTCCAATCGCTTCGGTCCTAAACGATCGCCGCTACGGCGCGATCGCGATCGCGCGCACGCCGTCGCTCGCTTGCGCTTCGAACTTCTTGAAATTCTCGAAGAAGAGCGTCGCGAGTTTTTTCGCTTGCGCGTCGTAGGAGGCTTTGTCATTCCAGGCGTTACGCGGATCGAGCACGTCGCCTGGAACGCCGGGAACCGTCGTCGGAATCGATAGGCCGAAGAAAGGTTCGTTTCCGAACGTAGCACCGGCGAGCGTTCCGTCGATTGCGGCGTTGACCATGGCGCGCGTATGGCCGATCGCCATGCGCTTACCCACGCCGTAGGCGCCGCCCGTCCAACCCGTATTGACGAGCCAACACGTGACCTCGTGTTTTGCGATGCGCTCGCCGAGCAGTTTTGCGTAGACCGTCGGATGGTGGACCATGAACGGCGCGCCGAAACAGGTCGAAAACGTAGCGGTCGGCTCCGTCACGCCTTTTTCCGTACCCGCGACCTTCGCGGTATAGCCGGAGAGGAAATGGTACATCGCTTGTTCGGGGGTGAGTTTGGAGATCGGCGGGAGGACGCCGAATGCATCTGCCGTGAGCATGATGATCGTCGTCGGATTTCCCGCGCGAAGATCCGGCACGATGTTCGAAATGAAGTTGACCGGATACGCGGCTCGCGTATTCTCCGTCTTGGCTTCGCTCTCGAGGTCGAGCGATCGGGACGATTCGTCGACGACGACGTTCTCGAGCACGGCACCGAAGCGATGCGACGCCGCCCAAATTTCAGGCTCTGCTTTTTGTGAGAGACGGATGACTTTCGCGTAGCAACCGCCTTCGAAATTGAAGACGCCGTCGGCGGACCAACCGTGTTCGTCGTCGCCGACGAGCGGGCGATTCGAGTCGGCGGAGAGCGTCGTCTTCCCCGTTCCCGAGAGGCCGAAGAAGATCGCGCTATTACCGTCGGGGCCGACGTTTGCCGAGCAGTGCATCGGCATCACGTCGCGTAGCGGCATCAGGTAATTCATGATCGTAAAGACCGATTTTTTGATCTCGCCCGCATAGCGCGTGCCGCCGATGAGGACGATCTTACGCGCCATGTTGACGAGCACGAACGTGCCACTCCGCGTTCCATCGCGCTCGGGTTCGGCAACGAATTCCGCTGCATCGATCACGGTAAATTCCGGTGTGAAATCGGCCGACGCCACATCGGGTGTGATGAAGAGATTGCGTGCGAAGAGCGAGTGCCATGCGTACTGCGTGATGACGCGAACGGGAAGCCGATAGCGCTCGTCGGCACCGACGAACGTATCGAGTGAGTAGATCTCACGCTCGGAAAGATATGCCGTCACCCGCGCGAGCAATGCGTCGAAGGTTTTCGCGTCGATGGCTTTGTTCGTCTCGCCCCAATCGATATGGTTTTCGCTACCGGGCTCGCGGACGAAGAACTTATCTTTTGGCGAGCGACCTGTATGTTCGCCCGTTTCGACCACGAACTGCCCGTCGGCGCCGAGTTCGCCCTCGCCGCGACGCAATGCGTGCTCATATAGCGCGCCCACGGAAAGATTACGGTGCACGGCGGTCGAGCCGGCAAGTCCGAGTTGATCGAGATGGTCTTTGAGACGACCGTCGATTGCGGGCAGCGTGAGAATAGCGGCTCTCCCTACAGTTCCGAAGAGCGAACATTTTCTCAAGTCGTTGCGGGCGAGCCTGCCCGAAGCGGCCGAGTCGAGTCATTCGGCGGCGCCGGGAACACCCCAAACCACCGCGTTTCGTTTTGAAGAGGTACCAGAAATAATTAATCTTTACGTAACGCCCGACTCGGCCGATCGGTTCGAACGGAATGTGCGCCACTGGTTTGGGAAGATGCGGTGCGTCGCGTACCACGTGCGGGCGTGCGGGGGCGTTGGAAAACGAGGCGAAACCCTCGCCAATGGATCGTCATCACATCGTCCGTCTCGGTTTGATGGTTATCGTCGCCCTCGCTGCGGGCGTGCCTCGCGCGTCGTCTCCGGCGGAAGCACGGACGGCCGGGATTACGATTGGTACGTTGCCACCTGGGGCCTACGATGCGATCACGGATGTCGCGGGCGTTCGCGTCGGCTCCGTCACCAAGATCGAGGGGGCGACAGGGCCGCTCGTGCCGGGCATCGGCCCCGTGCGCACGGGCGTGACGGTCGTCTTGCCAAACGACGATCCGTGGACGAAACGCGTTGCGGCCGCGACCTACGATCTCAACGGCAACGGCGAACTTACGGGCGCGCATTGGGTCGACGAATCGGGCTTTCTCGAAGTTCCAATCGCACTTACGAACACGCTCGACGTCGGCCGCGTCGACGATGGCGTCATCGATTGGTTAATCGCCAAACATCCGGAAATCGGTGTCAGCGATGACGTTCCACTGCCCGTCGTCGCCGAGTGCGACGATCAAGGACTCAACGATATCGTCGGACGGCACGTCGCGCCCGCGGACGCCGTTCGTGCACTCGACGTCGCGCACGGCGGCGAGATCGAACGCGGGAATGTCGGTGCGGGCACGGGGATGCGCGCGTTTGCCTTCAAGGCGGGAATCGGTAGCGCGTCGCGGCGCACGAGTTCGGCGGTAAATGCCTATACCGTCGGCGTGCTCGTCAATGCAAACACGGGCTCGCGCGACGAATTGCGGATCGATGGTGTCGCCGTGGGTCGTGCGCTCGCGAACGTCGCGTTGCCCCTCTATCCCAAAACGACGTCGCTCGCGACGCACGGCCGCGCGGCGGATGGGAGTATCGTCGTAACGATCGCGACCGATGCGCCGCTCGACGGTCGTCAACTCCACGAACTCGCCAAACGCGCGACGCTCGGCCTCGCGCGGACCGGGATCACCTCACATACGTCGAGCGGCGACCTCTTCGTCGCTTTCTCGACGACGCACATCTATCCACGCGAAGCGAAAGCTCCCGTCTCTACCTCACTCGTGAACGACGACGAGACGATGGACGCACTGTTCGGGGCGACGGCTGAGGCGACCGAAGCCGCCATCGACGACGCGCTTTTCTCGGCCCAGACGCTCTCGGGAGCGCGAAACCTCACCTTCTTTTCCATACCGCTGGATCGCGTGCGCGCCATCTTGGCGAGCGTCAAGATTTCGTTACCATCCAAGCGGTGATTCTAGGCGTTGAATCTGCTACTTTAATCTCGAGGCGCTGAGCGATTCGATCGTTCGTGCCAAAATCTTGTCCGCAAGAGGCAAGGGGGCAACGAGGCGCTTCGGAAACGGAGCGCCTCGTTGTGTCCTCACGCGTGCGCGGCGAACGTGGTGCGGGTATACTCCGGCGTGATGAACAGCGGTTTCATCGTGAGGATCGCGTCGACGGAATCGTCGCCGACGGTGACATGGCAGAGCGCTTGGTCGCGATTCATCGAGAAGAGCTCGCTCGTATCGATCTTGTTGGCATTGTGCTTCGTCGCGCGTTCGAGGACCGCGAGCGTGTCGTCGTCGTCGGTTTTGAAGAAGATCTTTTGCGTGAAGTTCTGGAGGGCTGCGTCGACGTGGTGCTTCGGTAAGACCGAATAAAGCGACGAGACGCCCTGGGTCGTTCCGAGCACCATACATCCCGCCGAACGAATGATGCCGAGTGACTGAACGTCGGATTCGGAGATACAGAGTTGGTATTCATCGATACCGAAGACGATCGGCCGATCTTGGTTGAGCGACCCGTCCGCGCGCCGGTTTTCGAGCGCTGTAAAGAAGCGACGTTTGGCGAGCGTGTAGATCGCTTGCGCGGCGCGTTCGAATCTCGTGCGCGGCACGTGCAAGATAATGACTTTACCTTCGAAGACGCTCTCCATCTGCACGAGGTTGTGCTTGCGTGCAAACGTCTTGGAGATCTGCACGTCGCGCAGCGGTTCGAGTAACTGCGAAACGGCGAATTGTACCGCGCGTCGCGCTTCGGGGGTGAATTGCATGTAACGCGTATCTTCATAGCTCATCGATTCGCGAATCGTCCACGCTTCGTCGGCATCGTGGGCGAGCGACCGCAAGCGTTCCATCGCTTGGATCCGTACCATCGCGGCGAACTTTTCGTCGAAGCAGTAGCCGGTAAGATGCTCGAAGGTATAGTACTGCGATCCCGCCGCCTTGAGCATCCGCAGCGAATTCTTCATGCGCGCTACCGCCGCATCGACCCACTGCTTTGCATCGTCGGCCACGCGACCGAAGGTATCGCGAAAATACATCGCATCGACGTCGGGGCTGCCGCTGAGAAGATCGAGGCCGATCGCACTGCCGGGCTCCACCACGAGCACGTCGCGTCCGGCGCGACGTGCGATCTCGACGGCTTCACCAACGGCTTCGGGTTTGGCTGCGATGATGAACGCACCGCACTGCAATTCCCCGAGCATGCTCTGGAGCATCGGGTTGTAGGCACGCGTCGTCTTCCCGGAGCCGGAGGATCCAAAGATCATCGTGTGGCGGCAAAGATCCTCGATGCCGAAGACCACGCCTTCCTCGTCGTCGCCGAGACTCAACGTGCGGGGATTGGCCGTTGCATGCTCCATATCAGGAAACATCGTCCATAGCGATGCGCTTCTGTAGTCGGGAACACGAAAATCCGACGCGGGTGCGCCGGCTCTTCGTGTGCCTTTGGGTTCGTCCGCGCCTAAGCGACGTGCATCGGTGCCAGGTCGTGTGCTTGCAGCACGGAACCCGGCGAGACGACGTGACGCTTGAGGCCGAGAAGCGTCGGATCGACGCCGAGCGCAAGCGCGACGAGTTGCGGGAGATGGAACGTCGGCAAGTCCGTTCGTCCCCAGCGCGCGGCCGAGTCGGCTTGGTAGCCGTCGAGTGCGAGGTGGCAGAGCGGGCACGGCGTCAAGACGGCTTCTGCGCCCTGATCCTTGGCCATCCGCATATTCTGGCCGACCATGTTCGCGGCGATGCCCTCTTTTTCGAGTTGAACGTGAAAGCCGCAGCATCGCGTCTTTCCCGCGTAATCGATCGGCTCGCCGCCGAGGGCCGTGATGAGGTCCTCGAGCGAATGCGGGTTCCGCGCCGATTCCCAGCCGTTGACGGACTCGGGGCGGATGATATGGCAGCCGTAAAACGGGGCGACCTTGAGGCCGTTGAGCGGATTGACGACCATCTTCGAAAGTTCATCGAGACCGATGTCGTCGATGAGCATCCAAAGGAGATGGCGTACCGAAACCGTGCCTTTATACGAAGCGCCGAACTTCCCGAGGATTCCGTTCGCATGTTCCATGCGGCCGTCTTCTTCGAGCAGCTCTTTGTTCGAGGCGCGCATGTGACCCGTGCACGTGGAGCAGATCGTGATGACGTCGTCGAGGCCGAGCGCTTCTGCCTGCGCGTACGTGCGAGCGTTGAGGACGCGCGCGACATCGCGATTGAGGTCGTTGAGCACCGAAGCGCCGCAACACGAGGCGGCGGTGAGCTCGACGAGCTCGATGCCGAGCTTGTCGGCGAGGAGCATCGTCGAGTTAAAGAGTTCCGTACACGATTCTTTGGCGACGCAACCGGGGAAGAACCCGTAGCGTTTGGTCTGTGCCGAGTTCGAACGACGCTTTGCCGGGCTCGCGGGAGCGGTAATCACTGACATTAGGAAACAGGAACCTCCATGGATTCGAAAATCGTCCGGATTTCCGAAACTTTCTCGACGGGGTGCATAAAGAGCGGTGGAATCTTACCCTTCGAGGCGAGTCGGATACCGAGCGGCATCACGCGCAAGAGCCCCCTGATGTTGAATTTTCCGATCGTCCCCGCGATGACTTCGTTTTCGCCGAGCATGCCCGTCGCTTTGATCGTCTTCGCGACCGTGAGCGCGTGGCGAGGGCCCGGCGCATTTTTCATACCGGCTTCGATCGAGGCGCGTTTCGTGTCGATGATTCGATCGTGCGGATCGACGTGCTTCGGACAGTACGAACACGCGTAACAGTGCGCGCAAAGCCAGAGGTAATCGTCACTAATCTGTGCGAGGCGTTCTTCTTTTTTCGAATCGCGCGTATCTTCGATGAAGCGATACGCATACGAAATTGCGGCCGGTCCTGCGAACGACGGGTCCACGCTGACCACGGGACAGAGCGAATAACATACCGCGCACATCACGCAGTTCGCAACGGCGACGAGCTTTTTCATATCATCGGGCGAGACCAAACGCTCGCGCGCGTGGTCTTCGTCTTTATCCGCGGGCTGAAGATATGGCTTGAGACGCGAGTACTTATCCCAGAACGGATCCATGTGGACGACCATGTCCTTCATGGGTTCGAAATTGGGCATCGGGTCGATTTTGATCGATCCGTCGGCCCGGAGTACGGTCGAGATCGGCGTCTTGCACGCGAGGCCCGTGACGCCGTTGATGTTCATCGAACACGAGCCGCAGATCGCCGAGCGACACGACCGCCGGAACGAGATCGTCCCGTCGATCTCGCCCTTGGCATATTCGAGTGCGTCGAGAACGGTCATCGTCTCGGGGAATTCCATATCGACCCGCTCGCGATGCGGCTCGGTGTCGACGGTCTCGTCGAAACGGAAGAGGTCGAGCGTTATTTTACCCATCGACTAATACGATCTCACTTCGGGTTTGTACTTGGTGTAGGTGACGTTGCGCGAGTAGTCGGCTTCAGGGTCGGCCGTCTGCCCTTTGTAATGCATGAGCGTATGCTTCATCCAATGTTCGTCGTCGCGGTTGGGGAAGTCGGTCCGCGATTGCGCGCCGCGCGATTCCGTGCGATTGAGCGCACCGAAGGCGATCGGTTGCGCGACGTCCATCAAGAACTCGGTTTCGAGTAAGCCGACGAGATCGGTATTGAACGTTTTGGACTTGTCCATCACCGTCATCGAGGCCGCCGCTTCGCGTGCCTGACGCAAACCATTCGTCGCCGTCGTGAGGTCGGCGTCGTTGCGGAAGATGAAGACGTTGTCGCTCATGAGATTGTTGATTTGCTTGCGCACGGCCGAATGACGTTCGCCACCGGTACGCGCGAGAATCGCCGCAATCCGGTCTTTCTCACTTGCGAGCGTTTTCTCGCTCGAACGGACGCTGCCGACGCTCTTGATGTACTGCACGGCGTGTTTGGCGCTTCGTGCGCCGAAGACGATCGTTTCGAGCAGCGAGTTGCCGCCGAGACGGTTTGCGCCGTGAACGCTGACGCAGGCGACTTCGCCTGCCGCATACACGCCCGGGATCTGCGTCGCGCCGAATTTATCGGTCTCGATGCCGCCCATCGCGTAATGCATGCCGGGCAGAATCGGAATCGGCGTGTCGATAGCATCTTTGCCCGTTGCGTCGAGCGCCAGTTCGCGGATCTGCGGGAGACGTTCGAGAATCTTTTCGCGGCCGAGGTGACGTAGGTCGAGCATGACGCAGCCGTCGATGCCGCGGCCTTCGGTGATCTCGGTCCATTCCGCACGAGAAACGACGTCGCGCGACGCGAGTTCGCCCTTATTCGGTGCGTATTTGAACATGAAGCGCTCGCCCTCGCTATTGAGGAGGTACGCCCCTTCACCGCGCGCCGCTTCGGAGAGCAACACGCCGTTTTCTTTGAGGCTGGTCGGATGAAACTGGACGAACTCCATATCCATGAGCGGGATGCCGGCGCGATAGGCGATCGCCATACCGTCGCCCGTCGAGGCGTAGCCGTTGGTCGTCTTCGCATACACGCGACCGAGGCCGCCCGTCGCGAAAATCGTCGCCTTCGCGGTGACCAGTTCGAGTTCGCCCGAACGCATGTTATACGCAACGACGCCCGTGCCGATGCCGTCTTCGACGCAGAGTGCGGTCGCGAAATACTCTTCGTAGACCTTGACGTTGAAGCGCTCGAGCTGCTCCCACAGGGTGTGCAGGATGACGAGACCCGTGACGTCGGCGCTATAACAGGTGCGCGGCGAACCGGCACCGCCGAAGGGACGCTGCGCGATGCGACCGTCGGGAAGACGCGAGAAAATGCAACCACGATGCTCGAGCCACACGATTTGGCGAGGCGCATCTTCGGCCATCGCTTCAATCGAGTCTTGATCGCCGAGATAGTCGGAGCCCTTCACGCAATCGAAGGCATGGTTCTCCGGGGAGTCGTCTTCACGATTTCCCAGTGCGGCATTGATGCCGCCTTGTGCGGCACCCGAGTGACTGCGCACCGGGTGCATTTTCGAAACGATCGCGACGTCGGCTCCGGCTTCCGCGGCTTCCACCGCGGCACGCATCCCTGCGAGCCCACCGCCGACGACGACGACATCGTGTTTAATCAAGCCCTGAGCCCCTCAATATGGAAAAAAACGGCATGAAACTTCTTTCCGTCACTATATCGCAACGGTGACGCCGACCAAAGGACCTTCGTCGGACGCTTCGTGCTACCAGACCGAGCAGCGTTTCTCGGGCGCGCGGTACATCGCGTCGCTGGGCTTGACGGAGAAGGCGGTATAAAACGCCTGTTCGTTCGCGAGCGTAGCGTTGACGCGGTAGAGGCTCACGGGGTGGGGATCACCGAGCACCTGCGCGCGCATGGCTTGCGGACGCGTTTTGTCGCGCCAAACCTGGGCCCAATTCAGGAAGAAGCGTTGATCTGCCGTGAAGCCTGCGGCGGGCCTTCCCGTTGCCGGCTTCGTGCCGGAGTGCAAGGCATGGTAGGCAATCGTCGTGCCGCCGATATCCGCGGCAGCTTCGCCCGCGTCGAGTTTCCCGTTGAGGTGGAGGCCCAAGCTCGGCACGACGAATGCGTCGGCTTGCGCGACGATGCAGCCGACACGAGCGTGGAATTTCACCGAATCGACTTTGGTGACGATCGCGTGGAGATTGCCGTCGCCATCGAATTGGCTGCCTTCATCATCGAAACCGTGGGTGAGTTCGTGCCCGATGACCGCGCCGATGCCGCCGAAATTCGTTGCGTCGTCGGCGTTTGCATCGAAAAACGGCGCTTCGAGGATGCCCGCGGGGACGACGATCTCGTTCATCGACGGATTATAGTACGCGTTGACGGTCTGCGGCGTGAGGCCCCACTCCGAACGATCGACGGGCTTGCCGACCTTTGCGATCTGCCGAGTGGTTTCGAGGCGATCGCTCGCGAGGAGGTTGCTCAAAAGATCCGTGCGTGAGATCGCAAGCGTCGCGTAGGAGCGCGGCTTATCGGGATAGCCGACTTTGGCCGTGCTCAATTTTGCGAGTTTCGCGAGGGCGGCTGCGCGGGTTTGCGGGCCCATCCACGCGACGTGTTCGATCTCGTCGCGAAGCGCCGATTTGATCGCGACGATCTCCGCGATCGCACGTGCCTTCGCCGATGGCGGGAAGTATTTGGCGACGTAGATATTTCCGAGTGCGAAGCCGAGCGTCCCATCGACGAGTCGCGCACATTGCCGATTGCGCGGCGTGCGCACGGGCTGACCCGAGAATTCCTTATTGAAGGCGAATGCGACGTCGCGGTACGCCTTGGGCAGTGCGACGACGTGCGTGGAAACTTCGTGCCAGCGTAAATACGCCTTCCACGTCGCGAGCGGCGTGCTCGCAACGAGTGTATCGAAACCGGCGAAAAATTCGGGTTGACCGACATCGATGCGCGCGAGCGCTCGCGTCGGCACGCCGGATTGCACGAAGAGCGCGTTCCAGTCGATGTGCGGCGCGAGGGCGTTCACGCGAACGATCGGCATCGGATGGTAATTCGCGATCGGATCGCGGAGCGCATCGGGCGTGCGCGAGATACGCGCGAGTTGCGTTTCGAAGGCGAGCACGGACGCGGCGGATGCCGCGGGATCGCCATCGCCGAGCAGTGCGAACGTTCGGTCGAGTTCGCGCACGAAGGCTGCGCGAATCGCTTTGGATCGCGGTGCGTTCGAGAGATAGTAATCGCGCGTGGGAAGGCTGAGGCCGCCTTGCCCGAGACCCACGATCACGCGCCGCGCATCGGCGGGATCTTGCTCCGACGAGAACCCGAAATCGGCGTCGCTCCCACTAAAGTTTGCACGCGCGAAAAGTTTCGTGAGGTCGCGCGTCGAGCGGGCGCTCGCGATCTCGCGAAACGTCGGTGCGAGTGCGTCGAGTCCCGCAAGTTCGACGCCCGCGACGTCCATGCACGCCCCGTACATATCGCCGATCTTGCGTGCTTCGCTTCCGATCGCGGCGTCCGTGACCTCGGGAGATTCGAGAATCGCGATCAGCCGCGCTTCGTTTGTCTTTTGAATCTCGTCGAAAGCGCCCCAACTGGTGCGATCGGCCGGAATACCGTTGCGCGAGAGCCAGCCACCGACCGCATATCGATAAAAATCGGCACTCGGCGCGACGCTCCGATCGATATTCGCGGCATCGATGTCCGACGGCGCAGCTATTGCGGCGCTCGAGCCGGCGAGGGCGATGAGGGTGAAGAACGCGATGATCGGTCGTATGATAGGAAGACGCATGGGCTCTTAGACTCGACAACCGTCGTCGCCGTCCCCGCCGAGGGCGAGCGCAGGGGCATGCGCGGGGCGTCTGCAAAACCGAGCGCCCACCCGTTTCCCCGAGGTCGTCGTCAACCGTGAGCTCCTTCGTTCACCTCCACGTACACAGCGAGTACTCGCTGCTCGACGGTGCGTGTCGCGTCGACGAGCTCTGCAAACGCTCCGCCGAAAACGGCGCGCCGGGTGTGGCGCTCACCGATCACGGCGTGATGTTCGGGTCGATGGAATTCTATTACGCGGCGCGCGATCACAAGCTCGTGCCGATCGTCGGGTGCGAAGCATACATCGCGCCGCGCGGGCGGTTCGATCGCACCGTACGCGACGAAGCGCACGTTACGTTGCTCGCAGCCGATATCGTCGGCTACCGCAACCTCGTCGCGCTCATCTCCAAGGGCTTTCTCGAGGGGTATTATTACAAGCCGCGCATCGATATGGATCTGCTTGCGAAACATCATGAAGGGCTGATCGTTCTTTCGGGCTGTATGTCGTCGCTCTGCGCGCAGCCGCTGCTGAAGAACGATTACGCGGGCGCGAAGAAGGCCGCACAATCGTTCGTCGATATCTTCGGCGACCGGTTCTATGTGGAAATCATGCGCCACGGTATTCCCGAGCAAGATATCGTCAACGACGGCCTCATCAAACTCGCACGCGAGATGAATTTACCGCTCGTGGCGACCAACGACTCGCACTATCTCAATCGAGCCGACGCGCAGGCTCACGACGTGTTGCTCTGTATCGGGACGGGTAAAACCGTGCAAGATACGAGTCGCATGAAGTTTATGACGGATGAATTCTACGTGAAATCCGCCGAGGAAATGCGCGAGCTCTTTAAAGACGTTCCCGAAGCTTGCGACAACACGCTCGCGATCGTCGACCGTATCGATATGCGGATCCCCGAAATGCAGTTCAACATCCCGATCTACCCCGTGCCGATTGAAGAAGCGGCACACCCGAGCGGGATCGCGCCGCTCTTCGCCGTGGATCGCACGCCCGAAGTCTACCTGCGCGAGTTATGCGAACTTGGGCTCGTCACGCGCTTCGGCGTCGAGCGCGCCGCGAACGATGCCGTCTTGCGCGAGCGACTCGATTACGAACTCGGCGTCATCAACAAGATGGGCTTCCCCTCGTATTTCCTCATCGTTTGGGACTTCATCAAATACGCTCGCGATCGCGACATTCCGGTCGGTCCGGGCCGTGGTTCGGCCGTCGGATCGCTCGTTTCGTACGTTTTGCGCATTACGGATCTCGATCCGATCAAGTTCGATCTCATCTTCGAGCGCTTCCTCAACCCGGATCGCATCTCGATGCCCGATATCGATACCGACTTCTGCGTCGAACGGCGCGACGAAGTCATCGCGTACGTCACCGAAAAATACGGCACCGATCACGTCGCGCAAATCGTCACGTTCGGCACGATGGCCGCACGTGCGGCCGTGCGCGATGCGGGTCGCGCGCTTGCGGTACCGCTCGGCGACGTGGATCGCATCGCGAAGCTCATTCCAACGGGTCCGACTGGGCTCTCGATCGAGAAGGCGCTCGAGCAGATCCCCGAACTAAAAAGCCAATACGACGCCTTCCCGCAAGTGCGGCAGTTGCTCGATACGGCGAAATCGATCGAGGGACTCGCGCGTCACGCCTCCACGCACGCCGCGGGCGTCGTCATCTCGAAAGATAAACTCGTCGATATCACGCCGCTCATCAAACTCGGTGACGACGATATCAACACGCAATACGACATGAGCTGGGTCGAGAAAATCGGCCTTCTCAAGATGGATTTTCTCGGCCTGCGTAATCTCACGGTGATGAAGAATGCCGAAGACCAGATCAAACGCATCGAAAACCCGGCCTTCGATCTCGCGCGCATCCCCGACGACGACGCACGCACCTACGAGATGCTCTCGCGCGGCGAAACGACGGGGGTCTTCCAACTCGAATCCGATGGTATGCGTCGCGTGGTCGGCGATTTGCGACCGACGGAACTCGCCGATATCATCGCCCTCGTCGCACTCTATCGCCCGGGACCGATGGAACTCATTCCGTCGTACGTCGCGCGGAAACACGGACGACAAGCCGTCTCGTACGTCCATCCCAAACTCGAAGCAAGTCTCGGAAAAACCTACGGGCTCGCCCTGTATCAAGAGCAAATAATGCAGATCGCTCGCGATATCGCGGGCTTTACGATGGGCCAAGCAGACGAGCTCCGCAAGGTCATGGGCAAAAAGCAAAAAGAGAAAATTCCGATGTATCGGGAGAAATTCGTGACGGGCGCGGTCGGTCAGGGACTCACGGCGAAACTCGCTGAGGAGATCTTCGCTTTCGTGGAACCGTTCGCGGGATACGGATTCAACAAATCACACGCGGCCGCGTACGGTTGGATCGCGTACCAGACCGCATATCTCAAAGCGAACCACCCACGCGCATATCTCGCGGCGCTCATGAGTTCGGTCAGAGATAAGACGGAGAAACTCGTCGAATATATCGATGAAGCGAAGAAAGTCGGCATCGCGGTCTTACCGCCCGATGTAAACGAATCGCGGATGGATTTCACCGTCGTCGGTGAGGATATTCGTTTCGGACTCGCCGCGATCAAGGGCGTCGGCGAGGGCGCGGTGCGCGCGATGCTCGACGCGCGCGAGAACGAAGGTCGCTTCGCCGATCTCTTCGATTTCGTGAAGCGCGTCGATACGAAAGTGCTCAATCGGAAAGTCTTCGAGGCGCTCATCAAATGCGGCGCGCTCGATTCGATGCCCGGAAATCGCGCTCAAAAACTGGACGCGCTCGATGCCGCGATCGAACTCGCCAATCGCTCGGCACGCGATCGTGCCTCAGGTCAGTTTTCGCTTTTCGGCGAGATCGAATCGGTACACGATCATCTCAAGCCGCAATTGCGGTTGCTCCCCGCACCGCCCACGCTCGAAGCGCTCGCGTGGGAGAAAGAGACGCTTGGCATCTTCGTCTCGGGCCACCCACTCGCCGACGTCGCCGAAGCGCTCGCGCGCGGGGGCGCGGTCGCCGTCAAAGATCTTCGTCATCAGGAAGACGATGCGTTCGTCACCGTCGCCGGCATACTCACGGGCGTGCGTCGCACGATGACCAAAGCGCAACAGCAGATGCTCGTCGCGACGCTCGAAGATATGACCGGTAGCGTCGAGTGCATCGTCTTTCCCAAACAGTATGCGGCCCTCCAACAAACCTTCATGCCCGATGCGATCGTCACGCTCAAAGGCCGCGTCCGTTTTCGCGAACGACGCGGTTCGATGCCCGGCGACGACGCGCCGGTGGAATGCTCGATTACCGTCAACGAAGCGCGACCCTACGAACGGCGCGAGAGCGCGCCCGCACCGAAAGGCTGGCACGTGACCGCTCTCTCCGTCACCGAAATCGATGCGCTCGCGCGCCTGCTCGACGAATCGCCGGGCGCCGTGCCGATCGTCTTGCACGTCGGCGACGCGCGCGAAACGATGCCGCGCGGGATCTCCAATAGTCTGTACGTGAAGAACGAACTCGAATCGATCTTCGGCGCGTCGCGCGTTTGGGAAGCCGCCGTCTGATGCGCCTACCGACGGGAACGCGCGACTGGTTGCCCGCGGAATTGCGGCGCAAGCGCGCAGTCGAACACGTCTTGCGCGGCGTCTTCGAACGCTGGGCATACAACGAAGTGCAGACGCCGAATTTCGAGCGGTTCGACGCCCTCGAAGCCGGCCTCGGTGAGACGATCGCTACCAAGCTCTTTCTCTTCGCCGATAAGACGGGCACGCAGTGCGCGCTGCGGCCGGAGATGACGACGCCCGTCGCACGGCTCGTCTCGACGCGCATGCGCGAAGCACCGTTGCCCTTACGGCTCTCGTACGTCGCACCCGCGTATCGCTACGAAGACGTGCAAGAAGGACGCCTGCGCGAATTCACGACAGCCGGCATCGAACTCATCGGGCCCGATTCGGTCGACGCCGATGCCGAATCGCTCTTTACCGCCATCGAAGCGATGGACGCACTCGGGCTCGGCGATACGCACTTCGATATCAACCACGGCGCGATCGTCGACGGCGTCCTCGCGGGCCTCGAGCTCGCACCGCACGCCGTCGCACGTGCCAAGACGTTGATGTCGGGACGTAACATCGTGGAGCTGCGCCAACATCTCGCGGGCAGCGGGAGCTTGCGCGACGTCGATGCGATCGTCGAACTCGCGATGACGCGCGGTCGCGCGAACGTGCTCGCGAGTGCGGCGGCGCTCTGTCGCACCGATGCGGGCTTCGCGGGGATCGAGCGGTTACGCACGTTGCTTGCACGCGCGGACGAACTGGGCTTCGCGGCGCGTATCGACGTCGATTGCGCGCTCTTACGCGACATCACGTATTATACGGGTTTCATTTTCGAAGGCTTCGTCAACGACGTCGGTTTCGCGCTCTGCGGCGGCGGGCGGTACGACGCGCTCCTGCCAAGTTTTGGCTTTGCTGCGGGTGCCGTCGGCTGGTCCCTTGCGGTCGAACGCATTCTCATCGCGCTCGAACGTCGCCACTCCGCATTCGGCGATGCCCCCGCGATCGACGTGCTCGTGAGCGGCTCCGATGTCGTTGCGGCGCGTGAACGAGCGGCCGGGCGGATCGTGCGGATCGACTTCGAGCGTCTCACGGAGAGCGAATTACTCGCCGAGGCGCGGCGCCAACATATCCCGCGCGTCGTCATTGCGTCGGACGGTCACGTCCGCGAACTCGAGGTACCCGCGTGAAACTCGGACCGAGCGGCGGTCTCACGATCGCCATCCCCAAAGGCGCGCTTTACGACGATTCGGCTACACGCTTGCGTGCCGCGGGCATCGACGTTCCTCTCGATCCCGGCCGTAAACTCACCGTCGAAACAAGCGACGGGACGCGCGTCGTCTTCCTGCGCCCGACCGACGTTCCGGCCTACGTCGAATTCGGTGCCGCGGATTGCGGGATCGTCGGCGCCGATGTGCTCTGGGAGACCGAGCGCAGCGTCTGCGAACTCGCCGATCTCGAATTCGGCGCGTGTCGGCTCGTCGTCGCCGCACGGCGCGAAGATCGGTATCACGAGGGTGCGCAGTTGCCAACATTCTTGCGCGTGGCGACCAAATTCGAAAAGAGTGCCGAGACGTTTTTCGCCGAACGCGACCTTCCCGTGCAGCTCATCAAACTCCACGGCTCGGTCGAACTCGCGCCGATCGTCGGGCTCTCCGATCTCATCGTCGACCTCGTCGCGACGGGAAATACGCTACGCGAACACGACTTGGTCGTGGTGAATGAAATCGGCCGCGCGACCGCGCGCTTCGTGGTCAATCCCATCCGCTTCCGCGCGAAGTACGACGCAATTACGGCGTTGCTCGCACGTCTGGATCCGCGGGTGCCCGCATGATGACGGGCCGCGCGATCGTCGACGCGCACGACGAAGAGGCCCTCGCCGGACTCTACGCCTCCGGGTGGGATCCCGATCTCCAGACGCAAGCGACGGTGGCCGCCATGCTCGCTCAAGTGCGCGCGCACGGCGATGATGCCGTAATCGCCTACACCCAAAAATTCGATTTCCCCGGCGCCGCGATCGCGACGCTTCGCGTTCGCGTCCCGAGCATCGCGGAAGCCGAATCGTTCGTGCCGGCCGAAATCGCGGCCGGGTTGCGACTCGCGCGCGATCGCGTCGCGGCCTTTCACGAACGCCAGATCCAACCCGATATCACGCATCGCGATCCCGACGGGACCCTGAGCGCGCTTCTCGTGAGGCCGCTCGGTGCGGTCGGCTGTTACGTGCCGGGCGGCACGGCCACGCTCCCGTCCTCCGTGCTCATGACGGTCGTTCCGGCGAAGATCGCGGGTGTCGCGCGCGTCGTCGTCACGACGCCGCCGAAAAAAGACGGCTCGATCGACCCCGCGATTCTCTTCGCCTGCGCGCTCACGGGCGTCGACGAACTCTATGCGTGCGGTGGCGCGCAAGCGGTCGCGGCACTCGCGTACGGTACCGCGACGATCGCAAAAGTCGATAAGATCGTCGGCCCGGGCAACGTCTGGGTCACCGAAGCCAAACGCCAAGTCTTCGGGATGTGCGGCATCGACGGGCTCGCGGGCCCCTCGGAAGTCCTCGTCGTCGCCGATGCGACTTCGCGACCGGAGTTCGTTGCGGGCGAACTCATCGCGCAAGCCGAGCACGATCCGCTCGCGCGCGTCGCGGCCGTCTCGGAAGACCGTGCGCTGCTCGAAGCGGTCGCCGACCTGCTCGACGGCGAGTTCGCCACGATGTGTGGACGCGGAGAGATCGTCTCGCGCGTTCTCGAGGGCCGGACCTTCCTCGTACACGCGCGGAATCGCGCGGAGGTGCTCGACGTGATCGATCGTTTCGCGCCCGAGCATCTCTCGATTCAGACGAAAAATCCGATGGAACTCGTGCCCGAGATCAAACGCGCGGGCGCTCTTTTCATCGGTAACGATACGCCCGTTGCTGCGGGCGACTACATCGCCGGGAGCAACCACGTCCTTCCGACATCGGGCGCCGGGCGCTTTTCGTCCGGGCTCCATCTGGCCGATTTCGTGCGCACGATGTCGCTCGTGGAGAACAGTCGGACGCGCATGCAATCCGATGCGCGGACGCTCGCCGCACTTGCAAATTTCGAAGGTCTCCCCGCACACGCACGTACCGCGCTCTTGCGCGAGGAGCAAGGATCTTGATACCGCTCATGCTCGCCCTCGATCTCGACGGCACCGTGATCGAACCGCGCGAAGCCGTGCGACCGGCCGTCATCGCGGCCGTGAAGCGCGTGCTCGCAGCGGGTATTCGCGTCACGATCGTGACGGGTCGCATGTACGTCGGCGCGCGGCCGATCGTGCTCGAACTCGGGCTCGAAGGCCCGATCGTCTGCTATCAAGGCGCGGTGATCGCCGACGCGCAGAGCGGCGTCTTCGAACGCGAAATCGCCCTTCCCAACGCCGTGGCCCGCAAGATCTACGAGATCGCCAAACCCCTCGGCTTTCACGTCCAGTTCTATCGCGACGATAAATTCTTCGTCGAAGAATACAACGCGTATGCGGAACTCTACGAACGCACGTCCGGGACCGAAGCGCAGGTCGTCCCGTCGCTCCTCGACGCCTTCGCAGGACACGATAGTACCAAAGTAAATCTCGTCACCGACCCCGCGCGCGCGGCGGGCGGCTACGACATCCTCAATCGCGAGCTCGGCACGAGCGCATACGTCACGCGATCGAATCCCGAATTCGTCGAGATGCTCAATCCGTCGTGCAACAAGGGCGCGGCGGTAAGAATCATCGCCGAGCGCTACGGCATCCCGATGGATCGCGTGATGGCGGTCGGCGATTCGTACAACGATCTCCCCTTCCTCGAAGCCGCCGGATTTGCGATCGCCATGGGGTCGGCGCCGGCCGAACTCAAAGCACTTGCCGATGCGGTCGTGGGCGACGTCCACCACGACGGCGTTGCGGAGGCGATCGATCGCTACGTACTCGTCGCGTCACAGACGTAATCGTTGCATCGTCCACGGCAACGACGACGTAAACGCTCGCTCGTCGACCGCGCGCGAACGTATTGGATCGTCTTTGCCGTTACGGGCATCGTCGTCGTTCTCGGGATGTGGCGGCTCGCGACGCTCCCGGCATTTCACGTTCACGATCTCACCGTGACGGGGCTCGTACACGTCGCGAAAAGCGACGTCGTCGCGCGTGCTGCGATCGATCCGTCGGTCAATATTTGGCTCCAGGACCGCGGCGCGATCGAGCGACGCATCGCCGCGATTCCCTACGTTGCGATCGCGCGCATCCATCGGCGACCGCTCGCAAACGTGTGGATCGAAATCGACGAGCGCCGTCCCGAAGCATGCGTGCGTGATACCGTCGGGACCGACGTCACGATCGATCGCGATTTGCGCATTCTCGAGACGGGGTGCGCGCGCGGAATGTCGCTCACCTACGATCTCCGCAGCGAACTCTCGACAACGCCCGGCACGTTTTCACATGACGACGAGCTCGCGCGCTTGCAAAAAGACGCGCGCGTGCTCGGCGCCGCAGGTGACCGGTTTGCCGATCTCAAGCACGATCGCTTTGGCGCGCTTGAGGCGACCCTGCACGATGGCATCACGATTCGTTTCGGCGACGAAGGCGATCTCGGCACGAAGCAGCGCCTCATCGGTCCGATCCTGGCCCAGCTCGGTGCGCGTTCGACGAAGGTGCGCGCCGTCGACCTCCGCGCTCCGGCAACGCCGGTCGTCGAGTACCGGTAGATCACTTTTTCCACGGTCATACACACCGAATGAACACAATATAGACAAGGAACTGTGAACGGCGACCACAATATGTAGGGGATGCCGGACCATCTAAGCGATTCGGAGAGTTTTATTTTCGGGGTTGGTATTTGAGCAAGAACGCCATGCGCTCCACGATCGTCGGGCTCGATATCGGTACGACGAAGACCTGCGCGGTTGTGGCGACGGCGTCCTCGGCCGGACTCGATATCATCGGCGTCGGCGAGGCGCCGTGTTCGGGGCTCCGCAAGGGTGTGATTACCGATCTCGAGGAGACGGTCCGTTCCATCGAAGCGGCAACGGAAAAAGCCGAACGCATGGCGGGCGTGCACATCAGCCACGTTTACGTCGGCGTCACCGGCGAGCACGTGCAGAGCACAAATAATCGTGGCGTCGTCGCCATTACGGGTGAAGATCGGGAAGTCGCACGCAACGACGTTCGCCGGGTCGTCGAAGCCTCCAAGCTGATCAACGTCGGGAACGATCGTCAGATCATCCATACGCTTCCGCGTCACTTTACGGTGGACGGTCATGACGGCATCACCGATCCCATCGGCATGAGCGGTGCGCGACTCGAAGTCGACACGCACATCATCACGGGCGGCAACACGTTCATCACGAACGTCCTCAAATGCGTGCATCGCGCGGGACTCGAGCCCGCGGGGATCGTCTTCGAACCGCTCGCATCGTCGGCTGCGACGCTGCTCGCCGAAGAGAAGCACGTCGGCGTCGTGTTACTCGATATCGGTGGCGGTACGACCGATCTCGCCGTCTATTCCGGCGGCGGCGCGCTCCACACGTCGACGATTCCCGTCGGCGGCAATAGCCTCACCAACGACATCGCCCTCGGCCTCAAGACGACGTTTGCCGAGGCCGAGATCATCAAACGCACGATCGCTTCAGCGATAAACGAACCGTCGGGGGACGATTTCCCCGTGAAGACGCTCGATGGTCGCACGACGATGACGGTCTCGCGCGTCCAACTGCGCGCGATCGTCGCGCCGCGACTGCACGAAATCTTCCGCATGGCGAAGACGCAACTCGCGACGTTGCCGCGCGACGTCATGCTCGCCGAAGTCGTCATCACGGGTGGCGGCGCACATCTTCGTGGTATCGAGCAAGCGGCTTCGGAATTTTTTGGCCTACCCGCACGGATCGGCGTGCCGACCGCGGTCGGTGGACTGACCGACGCCGTGAAACAGCCCGAGTTCGCGACCGCCGTCGGTCTCGTGCTCTTCGGACCCAAAAGCGACGGCGCGATCTGGCATGCCGGAAAATCGCGCGGCCCCCTCAGTGGCATCGCCGCGTGGTTCGGCGACCTCTGGAACTAGCAGCCCAACTCTCACTTTTTGCGGAGGCATCGATGGCCGAATCTAAACGTTACAATCCCGAACAAACCGCCACGATCAAAGTCGTCGGCATCGGCGGCGGTGGCTGCAACGCCATCAACCGGATGATCGAAGCCGGGCTCTCGAATGTCGACTTCTACGCGGTCAATACCGACGTTCAGGCGCTGCGCAATGTGAAGACGTCGAATACCGTGCACATCGGTGTCGGCAAGACGCGCGGTCTCGGCGCGGGCTCGAATCCCGAGACCGGCCGCGAAGCCGCCGAAGAGTCGCGCGAAGATCTCGCGATGATCCTCGACGGCGCCGATCTCGTTTTCATCACGGCCGGTATGGGCGGCGGCACGGGCACGGGCGCCGCACCGATCATCGCGGAGCTCGCACGCGAATCCGGTGCGCTAACCGTCGCCGTCGTCACGAAGCCGTTTTCGTTTGAAGGCCGCAAGCGTATGCTGCTCGCGGAACGCGGTATCGCCGATCTCGAACAAAAGGTCGATACGCTGATCACGATTCCAAACGAGCGTATCCTTCAGATGATCGAGAAGCGCACGCCGCTCCAAGAGGCGTTTTCCTACGCCGACGACGTTTTGCGCCAGGGCATTCAAGGGATCACCGATCTCATCACGCAGCCCGGCCTCATCAATCTCGATTTTGCCGACGTGAAGACCATTCTCAGCGACGCGGGTTCGGCGATGATGGGGATCGGCGAAGGCACGGGCGAGCATCGTGCCGCTGACGCCGCTCAAAAAGCAATCGCATCGCCGCTGCTCGAGACGACGATCGAAGGCGCGCGCGGGGTGATCTTCAACATTACGGGCGGACCCGATCTTGCGATGTACGAGGTCAACGAGGCTGCCGAAATGATCGCGCGTGCCGTCGATTCCGACGCGCAGATCATCTTCGGGGCTTCGATCGATCCCACGATGAAAGAGAAAGTCCGCATCACGGTGCTTGCCGCCGGTTTCGGTGCGCGCCGCGCGTACGATCCCTCCGCATCGGCCTTCTCGTTCGAACCGAAATTCGAAAAAGTCGCGCCCGTCAACATGGACGACATCGAAGTCCCGGCGTTCTTGCGTTACCGTAGCTAAAGAGCTACTCCGCGAACGGGACTCGTGCGAACGGTCCCGTTCGCGTCCGCTTCGGCGGTTGTCGACGACGCCGCCGTGCGTACCACCCAATCTTCGAAGCGCGAATCGTCGCAAACGGCGACGTTAAAGCGCATCCAAGGCGAGGCATCGAGATGCGGACGGAAGATGGTGCCCGGCGCGAGCAGGATGCTCTCACTCGAGGCGCGCTTCGCCAGTTGCGCGGAATCCTCGATGTTTGGAAACCGCGCCCAAACGAACATTCCCGCCCGTGGATTCCCGAAAATTTCGACGCCGCTTCGTTCGAACGTCCTGCAAAGGTTGCTACGCGCTACATCGAGGCGCTGCTGGAGCCGCGTGAGATATTTTCGGTAGTGCCCTTCGGTGAGCATCGCATAAACGACGCGTTCGACGAATTGGGAACTCGTGATGCTCGTGAGCATCTTGACGTCGGCGAGATCGGTCGCGAGACCGGCCGAGCACGCGATGAAGCCCATGCGCAGACTGCCCGAGAGCGTCTTCGAGAAACTGCGCGTATAGATGACACGTTCGAGTTGGTCGAACGCGGCGAGTCGCGGCGTCGGCGTTGCCTGGAGATCGGCGAAAATGTCGTCTTCGACGACGCGGAACCCGTAGCGTTCGGCGATCTGTAGAACCTTGAAGCTCACGTGCGAGCTCATGTCGGTGTTCGTCGGATTTTGCATGACGGATTGTGTGAAGTAGACTTTCGGGCGGTGCTGGGCGGCGAGGCGTTCGAGGCTCTCGACGTCGGGTCCCTCGGAGGTCCGCGGAACGGCTAGCATGCGCACGTTGCTGAGCCGCAAATTGCCGAAGAGGTTGTAATATCCGGGGTCATCGACGAGCGCGCAATCGCCGGGCGCGAGGAGTCGGCGAATGATGAGTTCGAGGGCGTGGCTGGTACTCTCGGTCAGAATGATTTGCGAGATATCCGCGCGGATGCCCATCTCGCCGAGGACCAAGGCGAGATGTTCGCGCAGCGGCGTATATCCGTACGGGTTTCCGTAAGCGACGACGTGGGGACCCTCATGCCGCGCGATCGCGGCGATGACCCGACGCACGCCTGCTTCTTCGAGCCAACTATTCGGCAGCCATGGGCCTCCCGCGAGCAAGAGGTTCTCGTCGGCATTGAGTAGGCGCCGAATGAGCCATACGAGGTGCTCGTTCTGCGCGTGTTGCGACCCCGCCGTCGGGCCCTGCGATATCGTTTCGCGTGAAATCGGCTCGCGGGTCACCGCGAAGAAACCCGCCCCGCGACGCGGTTGGAGATATCCCATCGCTACTAAACGATCGTAGGCCTCGACGACCGTAAAACGGCTGAGACCGTGGCTTTTCGAAAGGCCACGAATCGACGGCACTTTCGCTCCACCGACGAAGCTGCGGTCGTCGATCGCTCGCGCGATACCGTCGACGACTTGGTCGACCAACGGACGCTGGTCGTCTCTTTCGATCGCAATCTCAAGCATACTACCCTCGCAGACAAAAGTGGCCTCGTCTTTTCGCCAGTACAGTCAGGATCTGTCATCTCGAACTGTCTATGTCGACCGTAACGATTGTGGGGTAGGGTAGCTCTACTGTCAACTCGCGATCGAAACGCGACGGCGTCGCGTGGCGATCGCATCTTTTACGAAGATGGAGCTCTCATGAAACACCTCGCCTACGTCGCGATGTTATCTTTCGTCGGTACGCTCGCAGCGAGTGCGTCGTCTGCCACGGCGGCCGGCGAGCCGACGATCGTCATGGCCGATGCAGCGACGTTCGGCGCCGCACCGAAGCCCTATCCCGCGGACACGAAAATGGCCGTGCTTTCAGGCGATCCCTCTAAGGTGGGGGCCCGTTATACGGTACGCCTCAAGATTCCCGATGGGACGAGGCTCCCCGCGCATACGCATGGTGACAGCGAGGACGTCACGGTCATCAGCGGCACGCTCCTCGTCGGCGTCGGCTCGGCGTTCGACGCCGGAAAGATGATCGCGCTTACGGCGGGTTCGTACGCATCGATTCCGTCGGGAACGCCGCACTACGCGATGGCAAAGGGCGAGACGGTCGTCCAAGTCAACGGTGTCGGCCCCGCATCGATGAGCCTGACCGCCCCGTAGCGGCACGGCGCGACGGTGTGGCGGCAAAAGCGAACGCGAAGAGTTCGCTCCGCCACCGCGAAACGCGACGCATGACGACGACGAGTCCTATCGCAGCCGACGTAGCCGACCGCGCCATCGAGATTCGTCGCGAAATTCACCGCCATCCCGAACTCGGGTTCGAAGAACATCGGACCGCCGCGATCATCGAGCGCGAACTCGACGTACTCGGGATCGAACATCGCCGTATCGCAAAGACGGGCGTCATCGGAATCGTGCGCGGCGCGCGGCCAGGAAAAGTCGCGGGCTTGCGCGCCGATATGGATGCGTTGCCGCTTACCGAAAAATCCGGTGAATCGTGTAGTTCTGAAGTTCCTGGCAAGATGCACGCTTGCGGTCACGACGCGCATACGGCGATGTTGCTCGGTGCGGCGCGCGTGTTGCATGCCGATCGTGAGAATCTCCACGGCACGACGGTCTTGCTCTTTCAGCCCGCAGAAGAAGGCCCCGGCGGCGCGTTGCCGATGATCGAAGAAGGCGCGATGGACGATCCGCACATCGATGCAGTTGCGATGCTACACGTCGACGTGCGGCTCGAGACGGGAACGGTCGGCTTCATTCCCGGGGCGTGCAACGCCGCAGCCGACGAATTCCATGTGACGATCGAAGGTCGCGGAGGCCACGGCTCCGCACCGCACAACGCCGTGGATGCGATCCCTGCGGCGGCCGCAGTCGTGCTCGCTCTGCAGAACATCGCAGCACGCGAAACGGACCCCTTCGCGACGGTCGTCGTTACGATCGGCACGATCGAGGGCGGTTACCGGAACAATATCATCGCCGATCGTGTGCACATGACCGGGACGTTTCGTTCGCAAGATCCCAAGATTCGGCTCGATCTCGAACGACGCGCGCGACGCATCGTCGAGAACGTCGCGGCTGCGTACAACGCAAAGGGCACCCTCGAAATGTTCTGGGGCTATCCTCCCGTCATCAACGATACCGAGCTCGCTGAAACATTCCGCACGTATATGGAGGAAAACTCGGCGATCCCCGTCGCGAGACCCTCGCCGACGATGGGCGGCGAAGATTTTGCGTACTTCGCACAGCGCGCACCCGGCCTCTTGATCCGCCACGGAATTCGCAACGACGCCGTGGGATCGATCCATCCGGGTCATAGCCCTCAGTTTCGACTCGACGAAAATGCGCTCGAATACGGGATCGAGACCCTGGTGGCATTCGCACGCGGCGTCGGCTCGGGGCGCGTTCGCGGAGGCCCGGGTGCCACACCGTAGGCGACCTCACATCCGGAATCGGGACATCGGAATAGTATCCTATCCACGCAGTGCCACGCGCTGGAAAGGGTTTCGATGTCCGCCGTTCTCACCCGCAAAAAGGTCAACCCCGAGCAGCAGCTCCGCGCCGCACGCGACCTCAACCTCATCGAATCGTATCGTGCGGGCCGCCGCGAGGCGTTCGATGAGCTCGTGCAATCCTACGATCAGCACGTCCGTCGCATCCTCGCACAGCTCAACGTTCCGACGGGCGACGTCGAAGATTTGGCGCAAGAAGTTTTTCTGCGCATTTTCCGCAATTTGCATCGCTTCCGCGGGCAGTCGTCGTTCTATACGTGGCTTTATCGCATCACCGTCAACGTCTTCTTCGACCACAATAAGAAGCGGAAACGTGCCGACGTACGGCTCGCGCGTCTTCAAAGCGCGCTCATCGACGTAACGAACGTCCGGCACGATGGCGAAGACCCATACTTCGCTTGTTACAACGCGCTGACGCAAGAAGAATTTTCGAAGGCGATCGACGCGCTCCCGGAAGCGTTCCGCGCTGTCGTAGCGATGCGTGAAGTTGACGACCTCTCGTACGAAGAGATCGCCGTACAGACCGGCATCTCGATCGGAACGGTCCGCTCGCGTCTGAGCCGCGCCCGAGCACGGCTCAAGGAGCTCCTGCGCCCCGTGCTCGTACAGTCTGCAGCCTAAGCTCGCAATCGGCCACTAGTTGTTGTGGTGGCACGCCGCTGCCACACAACTGCTAGTGGTTTTTCCATAGGTATCGAGTCGTAGGGAACGAAGCTCTCGCCATGCTGGCAACTCTTTCATCGGCCGAACGCGTTTCCTCGAAAGCTCTCAGTAGCACGCAAGATCTCGCGAGCTCGCCCGAAGCGGCATTTGCGCTGATCTGCGAAGTCGAGAAGTGGCCGGTTTGGCTTTCGTTCCTGACGAACGCCCGCCGCCTCGACGAACACGCTCCGCTCGCTCTCGGAAGCGAGATCGCCGTGCGAAGCGCGATTCCCGGAGATTCCGAGGAGCTGTACGAGGTCGATCAGATCCTCGATGGGCACATCGTGTCGCTCGTCGGCGCGTACTCGGTCCGGCGGCGGATCGATTTTCGCATCGAACGCAAGTCTGAACGATCGAAACTCCTCGTCCGCGTGGATTATCCCGCGTACGGGGGCGTCGTTGGCGCGTTCATCGATCGACTCACCGCTCGGCGTCGGCTCGAGAGCGCGCTCGACGAATCGTTATTACACTTCAAGGGCCTCGTGGAATATCGCGACGTGCCCAAAGACGATCTGCTAGCCGATTTTTAGCAGTCGTTGACGCGAACTGCCAACCACAGTATACTCGGGGCTGCGAATTCGCCTCGACCGTTCTAGGAGATAAGGGTGCCGATCTACGAGTATCAATGTGCCGCGTGTGGTACCGTCACCGATATCAAGCACGGGTTTAAAGAGACGGCGAACGAGTCGTGTCCCAAATGTGGGAGCGCGGATCTCAAGCGCCTTTTCAATCCTGCGGGCATCGTTTTCAAGGGCTCGGGTTTCTACGTGACCGACTCGCGCAAAAGCGAAGCCAAGAGCGAAACCAAAAGCGAAGCGAAGAGCGAAACCAAAAGCGAATCGTCCTCGGCAAAAGGTGGAGACGCGGCGGCGTGAGCCCGATTCCGCACCTCGATCTCATCATTTTTGGAATCGGGCTCGTCGCTGGGATCGCGTTGCTCGCGTTCGGGGCTCTGCGCCTCAAGAACATCGCCGATCCGCTCAAGGTGCGTGTCGACGGCTATGTCGATCTCCCCATCAAGGGATATGTCGACCGCGCGATGACGAAGGTCGAGCGCGCTTCGCAGAGTATCGGGCGTGCGCCCGGACTCATCTATCGCGCGCAAGCCGCACGGCGCGATTCGGCAAATGCCTTCTCGAAAATCACCGTCGTGCTCACGACGCCGACATCCCTTTGGCGCCTGGGCGAAGTGATCGTGACGGGCAAAACGCGCTCGTAAGCGCGGTCTAGGGAAGGTGGGATTCGAACCCACAAGAGCGTAAGCTCAATCGCTTTTGAGGCGATCGCGTAGACCGTTCCGCCACTTCCCCGCAGTTTCTCACGCTATTCGCGCGACACATACGCGGCCCTTGCTTACGGCGAGTCGGCACTTGCGGAACCGACGATTGCGCGCGCCGCCTCGATCGAATCTGCGTGCTCGTAACCGAAGCGCAGATGCGCACCCGCGCGTGCGGCGGCGCTCGGAGCGAGCCGGATGCGCGCGACGATCGAATATCGCTGCGTCACGATCGCGGCCTCTTCGATGTCGCTCGCTCGCCACGCGATCGTTGCGAGTTCGTGCGTCGCGGTATCGTAGAAGCCGAGTGCGTTCCCGCGTTCCACGCGAAGCGTCGTGTCGGGTGCGAACGCGATGGGATCGGGAAGCAAAATGCGCCGCGTCGACATCTCGCTTCCGTCGCCGACGCCAAGTGACGTCACCGAAACGCCGCGTTGAAGCGGTAGCTGCTCGAGCGTGCCGATCTCGGCGCGGACGATCGCGTCGAAGGAACGCGCGCCACGATGGAGCGCGAGCGTTCGGGTGAATCGTGCTCCGTTCGGGATAACGTCGGGTGCATCGTAGGTGAAGGAGGCGGTCGCAGCCTCGGGTCCGCCGCGCAGAGCCGAGACGGTGTAGGTCCGATTGAACGTCCCTGCGGGAAATTGATGCGTGTATTTGGCGATGCGATCGGTCGTCGAGATCGGCGGTTCGATCGCGACATCGTCGCGTAACGCGCCGACGGAGGTAAAGACGTTGCGCCCCGTCGCGTCGTCCTCGAAAACGAACGCTCGTGCGCCGGCATCGGGCGCGACGACGATGCGGACGAGTCCGTTATCGAGCACGATTGCGGCACCGCCATCCGCGAAGACGTCGCGCGCGTAGGAGAGCGTGCCCGATGCTACGGTTATAAATGATTCGGTCATCGGTAAGGCCGCGTCGCTGCGGATCGGCACGAAAGGCGTCGTCGCGTTTACGGATCGCGACGTTGCTGCGACGTTCGTACACGCGACGTCTCGTGTGTTTTCGTCGTAGGTCAGCGTCGACGTACGGGTACCGCGGGCGAAGAAGGGTTCGCAGGCGGCGCGAACGGCGCGTTCGGTCGCGATGCCGACCACATCGGTCGCTCGGAGACGTACGCCGATCGGCGCGATCAGCCCGCGACGCGCGGGGACGATGAAGCGGGGCAACGTGACCCGACCGCGCGACGTCAGCACGGAGCCTGCCGAGACGACGAGCGCTGAGGCGCTGTAATTCGGCACCATAATGAAGCCATCGAAGCGGCCGCTAGCGTCGCGAGCGAAGCTCGCCCCGGGAATATTCTCGACGACGGCGCTCCGATGTGCCTGGCGCATCGCACGTGGGAGTGCGGTCGCGTCGGATGAGCCTGAGACGACGACGCCACCGCGCGCGCGAAACGCTGCGAGCTTCGTTGCGACATCGGCCGAATAGGCCGGCGTCGCCGAACCGACCGGAAGCACGAGGACGTGATAGCGCGCGAGCGCGCGCGCATCGAGCGCGTGCGGATCGACGAGCGTGCACGCGAGACTCGCATCGCGGCACACGCGCTGCGCATCGATCGTGCGCTCTTCGATATCGCCGTAGCGCGCGTTCGTAAGATCGGCGATCTCGAAACTCGCACCGAGATACGCGATCGCCACGTCGATCTGCGGACGTGCGGCTGCAAGTTCGGGACCGAGTGCGCGCACGAGGGCACCGATCCGCGCTGTCGGTTCCGCTCGCGCCGCGCGCGTCCCATCGAGTGTGAGTGCGGCGTCCCAAGCGTAAAACCCATTGGAAAACGGCGCTTCCCAGCCTGCGGGCGCGAGCGTATCCTGTGCGGGAAAATTCACGATACCGCGGACGCCGAGGCCGAGCATCGACGTCATCGCAAGTTCGGTATTGCTCGGATCTGCCGGCCTCGGCCGGGTATCGCCCGGCCCGGCGAGCCAGCCCGCTTGAAATTCACTCGCCATCAGCGGCTGATCCGGGCGCGTGTGCAAGAGCGCGGTTGAAAATTCGAGTTGCGCGCGATCGTGTTCGCCGATCGCGTACGCATCGCTCTGATACCAGTTGCCCATCGCCCAGACGGGCGACGACGCCGTTACTTTCATCTGGTACGTATTGATAAACGTCAAGACGTTCGGGGCCGTCGCATCGCGCACGACGGTTTGCAGCGATTCGAGAAAACGCACGAGATTGGGTGCGGGATAGGTTTGGTTGTTGATGTAGGCGCCCTGATCGTCGTCGAGGGCGACGGCGAGAACGCGGTCGGCGACGGGTGCGCACTCAGCCATCACGCGTCGCAACCAACGCGTCGCGTAGGTCATGTGTGTGGCGTTGCGCATCCACTCCGCCGCTGCATCGTCGGAATGCGCGTTCTGCAACGTCGCGGTAGCGGGATAGCGACCTTCGAGAATATCGTGCAGCGGCATCGCGTATTCGGCACGTGCGAGGAGCCACGCGGGATAACCACCGTTGCGCCATTCGTTGCGCACGACGGGTCCCGGCCGGAGCAAGATCTGAAAGTCGAGCACCCGTGCGAGTCGCAAGACTTCGTGTAGATCGCGCCGAGGGCTCGTGCGGCCGTCGAAGTCGAAGTCGCCGGAGCTGAGCTCGTGCCAATTCCACGGCACGTAGAGATCGAGGGTGTTGATGCCGAGATTGCGCAGCGCGAGCATCGCGGGGCGCCACTGCTCGCGCGGCAGTCGCTCGTAAAAAAACGCCGCACCGTAGACGAAAAACGGCTTGCCGTCGACCGTGAACGTCGCCTCGTCGTCGCGATCGACGATTGCAGCGTGGCCCCAAGTCGGTGCGGTCGATGCATTCTCCGCCATCGCTACAACGTTCGTTCCCGCAATGACGGCCAATGCGAACGCGATCGCGGTCGCGTTGCGAACGAACGGCCACTGTGCGCTGCGCCGCGCGTTCCATAAAAAGACGACGACGCCGACGCCGAGCGAGACGAGGCCGAAGAGTATTGCGTTCGTACCCGACGAGAAAAAGATGTAGACCCATCCGACGAACGCGACGATCGCGGGCAACGGATAGAGCCACATCCGGTAGGGTGCGCGAACGCCGCGGCGGCGCAAGAGTGCGAGCGCGACGAGTTGCGCGAGGCTCTGCACGATCACGAGGCCGGCCGTTAGCGCGTTGATCACGTCGCCGAGTGAGAGAAAGCATGCGGGCAGCGCGAGGAGGCCGATCGCGAGGAGCGAGACGCGTGGAAATTTCCCGCGTTCGTCGAGCGTTGCGAACGAGCGCAAGAAGACACCGTCGAGTGCTGCGGCATAAGGGATGCGCGAATAGCCGAGGAGATTTCCGAACGTCGATGCGAACGCGGTCGCGAGGATTGCGAGCGTGACGATACGCGCGGGCGTGCTGCCCCAAACGCGCTCGACGACGATCGAGGCCACGTAGTTCGCGGCGTCGGGGATCGCGCCGCCCGGTGTCTTGGGAACGAGTTCGGTCCACGGTACCACGCCGAGCACGCCAAATTGGAGCGCGACATAAAGCGCGGCGACGAGCGCGATCGCGATGAGAACCGAGCGCGGTAGCACCCTCGCGGGCGCGATGACTTCGCCGCCGACCGTGCACGATTGTCCGTAACCGTAATAATCGTAGAGCGTGATGACCAACGCCGGGCCGAGGCCGGCCGCGAGCGCCGCGCCGAATCCGACATGTGGGTCGGCTGCGAGGGATTGCTTGAAGTTCGCATGCGCGAAGGCCGCGACGATGACGGCCCCGAGGGTTGCGATTGCGACACCCGCGAGGCCCACGCCAATCGCTCCAATCACATCGATGCGACGATAGAGCAACACGAGCGTGAGAATGCCGACCGCTGCGGCGACCATGCCTTGGAGATGCGCGTCGCTGCCGAGTGGCGCATAGAGGTAGCCCGCGTAATGTGCGAAGCCGATATAGCCGCTCGCGAGCAAGAGCGGCCCCGAGAGCACGATCTGCCACGCGAAGAGAAACGCGAGCATCCGGCCGAACGTATCGCGCCCGAAAGCCTCGCGTAAGAAGACATACGTTCCACCCGATGCGGGAAAGAGCGAGCCGAGTTCGGCGAACGCGAGCCCGTCGCAAGCCGCGACGAGCGCGCCCACGATCCACGCCACGTACGCGCTACTCCCGTGTAGCGTTGCGATGACGAGCGGGATCGTGATGAGCGGCCCGATGCCGATCATCGTGATCGCGTTGATCGCGACCGCGCCGCGCAGACCGAGACCGCGAATCATCATCGCCGTTGTATCGCGGCGCGGGAGCGTCGTCCTGTGTCCGCTAATGCGCACATGCGTGGCTACGAGCGATCTCGGACGACTGTTGCGCCTCGAAGGCGACGTACATATCGACTTCATCGATTCGCCGGCTCTCGCCGGGAATGCGCTCGGCGATCCGTCGGTGCGACCCCTCGCCATCTACACGCCGCCCGGTTTCGATCCATCCGGATCCAAGCGGTACCCCGTCCTCTACGTTCTCCACGGCTACACGGGCGATGTCGCGGCGCTCGTCGCCGCGAGGCCCTGGGAAACCAATGTCGTCCAATGGGCGGATCGCCTCATCGCGCGCGGTACGATGCCGCCCGTTCTGCTTGCGATCGTCGATGGCAACACGCGATTGGGCGGTTCGCAGTACGTCGACTCGATCCACAACGGCGACTATGCGACCTACGTCGTGCGCGACGTCGTCGCGCACATCGATGCCACCTATCCGACCGTCGCTCGCGAAGACGGCCGCGCGGTACTGGGCAAATCTTCGGGAGGCTTCGGCGCGCTCTATCTGACGATGGTGCATCCCGGCATCTTCGCCGCCTTCGCGTCGCACAGCGGCGATGCGAACTTTCGCGGCGCGTACATCGGTGAGTTCGCGGCAACGCAGCGCGTCCTCGAGGCCCACGGCGGCAGCATGGAGCGTTTCGTCGCGGCATTCGAAGCGAAGCCCAAACGCTCGCATGCGGAGATGACGGCGATCATGATGCTCGGCCAGGGCGCCGCGTATTCGCCGCTCGCGCGCGAAGCATTTGCATTCGAGATGCCCTTCGATCTCGCAACGGGCGAATTGCGCGAGGACGTCTTCGCTCGTTGGCTCGCTTTCGATCCAGCCGAAATGTGCTTGACCAAGCGCGACGAACTCGCGCGCTTGCGTTTACGTTATCTCGACTGCGGGCGTCGCGACGAGTACGGACTCGACACGGGTGCGCGCATCTTCGCAGGCCGCGTCCGCGCGTTCGGACTCGAGGTTCGGCACGATGAATTCGACGACGATCATCGCAACGTCGGCTATCGGTATGCCGAGTCGCTGCCCGCTCTCGCTCACGTTTTGGAGACTCGTTAAGTGCCCGACCTTTTCGCATCCGTCGCGCTCGCATCGCTCGTCGCAGCGCTCGCATCGCCCGCGCCGGTAACGCCCGCCGTTCCGACGCCCGCTCCGGCACCGACGGTCGATCCCCTTGCCTACGACGATCCGGGCATGCACTTTCGCGCACCCGACGGATGGAAGCGCATCCCACTCGTCGATGCATCGAACGATCCGAGCGCTAAAGTCCCCGCTGCCGTCTTCACCTATCACGGCGACCGCAACGACGCGCGCACGATCGTCATTTCGATCGAGCCTTACAGCGGGACGCTCGAAGGCCTGGAAGTTTCGAAAGAATCCGAGTTACGCAGTACGGCCGACGGCACGTTTGTCGATCGCAAAACGAAGATCGTTCTCGGTAACGGGATGCCCGGCTATGCGATCAAGGTGAGCCAACCATCGGGCCCGGCGGGACACCAGTTGCGACGGTACGACTACGTGATCTACGATCTCGCGCGCTCGATCGACGTTGCATTCATCGGCCGCTATGGTGATTTCGAAGATCGCGATGTGGAAGCCGCACTTTCGACGCTTTCGGTCGTCGTCTACCCGCGCGTGCGTCGCTGACCCAACGGCGCGAACCCTCGCGACGAGGAGGCGTCTCGAAGTGCGTCGCTCGAATTTCGGCAGCCGAGGAAGCATCCATCGCGGCATCGTGTGAGTCTTACGACACAGAACGCACCGAAATCTGGAGACGATGATGGCAACCGACCTTCGCAATGGGACCGATTTTCCGCGTCGCGGGCGCGATACGCTCGGCGAATACATGTGGATTTTGCGTGCCTTCGATAAAGCGCGAGCCGCCGCGGATAACACGCTTCACGACTATATCTATCCGTGCCCGATGGATAAGGGCGTCTTCGAACGTTGGGGTCTTACGGTAAGCGAGTTCGATTTCGCCGTGCGCGAACATCGCACCGACGAAACGATTCTCGCGTGGTTGCAAACGCGCGTCGATGCGTCGCACCGCGATGCGGCAAACGCCTGGCTCACGGGCGATAAATCGGCTAGCCTCGACCGCCAAGATTCCGAAGAAGGCGTCGTCGCCGCGTAACGTAAAAGCGAGTCGTGATGGCACTTCCACGCCTCGGATTCATCGCAGCCCTCCTCGCAACCGCACTCGCGAGCTGCGGACCCGCAATTCCCCCGGCCGGAAATTATGCGACCGTCTCCGGTCGCGTAACCGATGCCGCGACTGGTGCCGGGATCGCTAATGCGACCGTCACCGTCAACGTCGTGCTCGCGGCGACGACCGACGCGTCGGGGAATTTTCGGATCGTCAACGTCCCGACGGGTTTGTGGGATTACAACGTGACGGCGCCGACCGGCTTCATCAGTCCCGGAGCCGTCGATAACCCGCCGCCCCTGATGCCGGGCGAAGCGCGCACGATCACGATCATTTTGACCCATCGCTGATCGTCGCAGGGGTGCGATCGTCATCGCGCCCGACAAGTTCAAAGGCAGTCTCACCGCGATCGAAGCCGCCGATGCGATCGCGCGCGGGATCCGCCCCATCGCGCCGACATGCGAGTTACGGATCGTGCCGATGGCCGATGGCGGCGAAGGCACGGTCGATGCCTTTCTCGCCCTTCCGACGTGGCGAGCAATGGTCCGTGACGTGCGCGGGCCACTGGGCGACCCCGTTCGAGCGGTCTTTGCATTCGATGGGACGCGGGCGATCGTCGAGATGGCGAGCGCGTCGGGCCTCGCGCTCGTCGATACGGCACGGCGCGATCCGATGCGCGCGTCCACCTACGGCACGGGCCAACTCGTCGTCGCCGCACTCGATGCGGGTGCTCGCGACATCGTCGTCGCTCTCGGCGGCAGCGCGACGAGCGACGGCGGTGCGGGCATGCTCGCGGCGCTCGGCGCTCGTCTGCTCGATGACCACGATTGCGAACTCGCACCCGGCGGCGCAGAGCTCGCGCGCTTGGCGCGTATCGATCTCGAGCATCTCGACGCGCGGCTGCGCGACGTAACGATCGCAGTCGCAGCCGACGTCGATCATCCACTCGTGGGGCCGCGCGGAGCGAGCGTCGTCTTCGGGCCGCAAAAAGGCGCGACGCCGGGTGACGTCCGCGCGCTCGATGCGGCATTGACGCGGTTCGCCGATATCTCCGCGGCGACGCTCGGATTCGATCGTCGCGACCTCGCCGGTGCGGGTGCGGCCGGCGGTCTCGGATTTGCGTTTGCGGCGTTTGCGAACGCGCGTATCGCACCCGGCGTCGCGCTCGTTGCCGAGATGCGCGATCTGCACGGCGCGATGCGTGGAGCGGCGATCTGCTTTACCGGTGAAGGATCGATCGACGCGCAAACCCTCGGCGGAAAGACGGTCCTCGGCGTCGCGTCGATCGCGCGCGACGCGGGCGCGCGCGTCGTCGCGTTTGGTGGACGCGTGACGGCAGATGCCGAAGCGAGCCTCGCCGAGCGTGGCATCGTCGCCGTCCCGATCGCCGATGGACCGCTCGCCGTCGAGCGCGCGTTTTCAGACGCACCGATGTTACTCGAACGCGCCGCGCGCCGAATCGCTCGCCTCTTGCTCGAGAGTGAGCCTTAGTTAGCGTGCCGCTTCGACTTCGGCGGTTGGAGTCGTAGGTGCGGATTGAACCGTTGCGATCGGGCGCACGAATGACGACCGTTGCGCGACGTGTTCGTCGATGAGTTTGAGGATGACGTCGGCGAGTCGCGCGGGGTCGTGGCGCACGGTCGAAGTCTCGCTTACGACGTTCGCGCCGATCACACGCAAACCCATCGCCTCGATCTCGGCGCGATCGGGTTTGACGGGAATCTGGCCTTCTACCGCATAGGCTTCGAGGAGACGTCGGAGCGGTTCTTCATTGATGACGACCGTGTCGCAAATGCTGCGTTCGGTCTGTTCCAAGAGCGCGCGCACGTGGGCGGAGGCAGTGAACGCGTCGGTCTCACCCGGTTGCGTCATCACGTTGCAAACATAGACTTTGAGCGCACCCGAGCGTGCGACGGCCTGCGCGATTCCGTCGACTAAAAAATTCGGAAGGATCGAGGTGTAGAGACTGCCGGGGCCGAGCACGATGGCGTCTGCCGTTTCGATCGCTTCGAGCACTTCGGATGGGGGTCGCGCGCCTGCAGGCTCGAGCGAGAGACGCACGATCGGTTCGTGCGATTTCGAGATGTTCGTCTCGCCGCGGACGACCGTTCCATCGGCGAGCGTCGCGCAGAGCCGTACGGTCTCGAGCGTCGCGGGTAAGACCCGGCCCTTGATGTTGAGGACGCGACTCGATTCTTTTACCGCTTTATCGAAATTGCCCGTAATGCCCGTCATCGCGGCGAGAAAGAGATTACCGAACGAGTGACCCGTGAGCCCTTCGCCCTCGCTGAAGCGGTATTGAAAGAGATCGGTCACGAGCGCTTCGTCGTCGGCGAGGGCGACGAGACAATTGCGGATATCGCCCGGCGGTAAGATGCCGAGCTCTTTCTGCAAGCGTCCGGAGCTGCCACCGTCGTCGCTGACGGTGACGACGGCGGTGAGGTTCGTCGTCGAGCGTTTGAGGCCGCGCAAGAGCGTCGAGAGCCCGGTGCCGCCGCCGATCGCGACGATTTTATAGCCCGTGCGCAAGCGCCGATCGAGGAGCGCGTCGACGATATCTTCCCGGCCCTTGGGCGCGATCGCGACGACGATGGAGCGAATGAAGAGGCCGATGCCGAGATAGATCATCGCGAGCCCGAGGGCGACGAAGACGTACGAGAGGACGTGCAACGGCACGCCGAAATCGGCCATGACCGCATCTACGTACTCGTTGAACGGGAGATGCGCACCCTCGGCGACGAGCCACCGCGTCGCGCCGTTGAAGGTGAGCAGCGCGCCCACGACCGCGAGCACGAGCCAGCGTTTGACGCCGAGCCCCGGCGTGAACCAACGCATGAACCGCCATGCCGCGTTCATGCGGTAACGAGCTCGCGATTGGTGCGCTCGACGACGATCGCGTCGTGGCCCTCGAGATGCGAGGCGAGGCGGCCGCCCACATACACGGAACGATGGCGCCCGCCCGTACACCCGATCGCGATCGTCAACCGCGACTTGCCTTCACCGACGTAAAGCGGAATGAGGAAATCGATCATGCCGAAGAGATGATCGAGAAACGGTTCGGTTTCGGGAAGTGCTTCGAGATATTTCATGACCAAACGATCGGTGCCGCAGAGCTCTTTAAGTTCGGGCACGTAATTTGGATTGAGGAAGAAGCGCACGTCGAAAACGAGATCGGCATCGAGCGGCACGCCGTATTTAAAACCGAACGCGACGACATGCACGGCGAGACGATGCGGCCGTCCTTCGTTCGCGTACGCTGCGCGCACGCGGCTTTTGAGCGTCGCTTGCGTGAGATGCGTCGTATCCCAAACGCGAGTCGCGCGCGCGCGAATGCTCGCGAGCGCCTCACGTTCGCGAGCGATGGCATCGGAGAGGCTTCCAGGTCCGTCGAATGGATGGCGCCGGCGCGTCTCGCTATAGCGGCGCACGATCGCATCGTCGCTCGCATCGAGAAAGAGCAGGTCGTATGAAATGCCGCTCGCTTCGAGATCTTCGAGTGCCGTAAGCGCCTCGCCGAACGGACCGCGAACGCGAACGTCGAGCGAGAGCGCGACGCGGGCGATACCGGCTTTCTTCGCTAGCGTCACGAGGTCGCGCGCGAGCGCGGGTGGCAGATTGTCGACGCACGTATAACCGAGGTCTTCGAACGACTTCATCGCCTGACTCTTCCCGGCGCCGGAAAGGCCCGTGACGACCACGAAACGGGGGAGGGTCATCGACCGAGGCCGGAGCGCGAGCGCATGAGTTTCTTTTCGCCTGAAAAAGCCAACGCCCTTATCCCCGTTCTCGCACCGCTCATCGACGAGCTGTGGGTGAAGCGGCGCGAACTTGCCATCAAGCTTTTGGAACAAGACCCGGAGCTGCGAAAAGCGGGTGGTCGCGCGGGTTCATCCGCGGCCGAACGGCGCGGCGAGACGCGTCGAGCGGGAGAACTCAAAGCCGAGATCGTGCGCATCATTAACCGGATCGAAGCGTACGGTTGTGTCATGAAAGACATCGATCTCGGCCTTCTCGACTTCCCAGCCTTACGTGCGGGGCGCCCCGTCTATCTCTGCTGGAAATCCGGCGAAACGACCGTCGAACACTGGCATGGGACCGACGAGACGTTCGTCAAGCGTAAGCCGATTGACCCGTCGTCGTAATTAGGCGGGGACGGCCGTCGCGTCGACCTTGATGAAGTCTTCGGCAAGACCCTGAAGGCGCACGTCTCCGAATTCGACCGTATAGGCTCCGGCTTCGAGACTCTTGACTTCGCCTGTCTCGGGGACCGTCGCCAGTTGCGGGATCTTCGCGCGAATTTCGTCGGGAAGGCGGACCTTGTCGCCGACTTCGAGGCTGCCCGTCGCGAAGAGCTTATCGAGTTCTTCCATGAGCATCGGGAGCGGGATACCGTAACCTTCGGAAACCTGTTCGATCGTTTCCGTCTCGCTAATCGCGCAATTCGAGCAACCGCCAAGATGGAATTTCGCGAAAACGCGACGGGCCCCGGCGTGCGTTTTGAACGCTTCCTGAACCGTCATGCCATTGTTGAAGTGAGCGCTCAACCGATACTCTCCGTAGAAGATGTCGCGACCACGGATGGGCCGCTCGCGTACATATTAGCTCTGACCGGCGCGCGCGCCTCGGAGTTGCGGCGTAGCGCCGAGAAGAGACGGTGCGAAGGCCGCCTATAAGCCGGATTCTGTACCGCTTGCGCGGCGGCAGCCATCTATCTGGGGCGATCGTTGCCGAGCGCCTCGGTGCGATGGAACTCGTTCGGACGGGCCGTCCGGTCTCCGAGGAGACGATCGAGCGATCTTGCTTCGCGTGGGGTTTACCCGCGTCCGCGTCTCCGCGAGCCGCCGTGAGCTCTTACCTCACGATTTCACCCTTGCCTCGAGACGAGGCGGTTTGTTTCTGTGGCACTTTCCTTCGGGTTACCCCGACAGGCCGTTAGCCTGCACGCTGCCCCGTGAAGCCCGGACTTTCCTCACGTTCGAAAACGCGCGACTGCCCGGCGACCTTCGCATGTCGGAGTGTAGCATTTCCGTATCGGAAAATTCGCCGTTTCCGTCGCGACCGCGTCCGATCACGGCTTGCGAGAAGCCGTTGCCGGCTCGACTGGGTCTGGTTCGATTCTTTCGGGACGAGGCGCTGCCGAGTCTTCGCGCCGTCCTCCGGCACCGATCGGACACCGCGTAAACGCCGGCGATTCCGAGAGGTCCACGTCGCAAGTCTGCGAATGGGCATCGGTCGGTCCGGGGTTTTTGGGGGCATAGCTCAGTTGGTAGAGCATCACGCTGGCAGCGTGAGGGTCAGGAGTTCGAGTCTCCTTGCCTCCACCAGAATCTCACGCGAGCGGGTCCGTCGCTAGACGATGCCGGCGCGAATGGCGTGCACAGCGGCCTGCGTCCGTGCCGAGATGTTGAGTTTCGAAAAAATGCGCGAGACGTGATTTTTCACCGTCTTTTCGGAAAGATGGAGACGCGCACTGATTTCCTTGTTCGCGAGGCCCTCGGCGATGAGTTTGATGACTTCGGACTCACGCGCCGAGAGTTCGAGGATATCGGGCTTGCCGCCGCTCTGGCTACGCCGACGTAAGAGTCCGCCCGCGACACGTGGGTCGACGTACGACTGCCCCTCAGCGACCGTCTTCATCGCGCGAATCAACTCCGGTGGTGAAATATCTTTGACGATGTACGCTTCCGCGCCATGAGCGAGACAGCGTTGCATCATCTCCGGTGAAAGATGCATCGAGAGTACGCAGACGCGCGCTCCCGGTGCGGCCGTCGTGCAAGCGACGATCGTTTGCGCGACGTCGACGGGTTGACCGTCGAGATCGATGACGATGAGGTCGGGCTTCCCCTGCGCTAGCGCCTCGACGTTCGGCGTCCGGTAGTCGCCGAGCACCGTGAAGGCCCCGTCCTCGGCGAAGATGCTGCAAAGAGCCTTGGCGAAGAGAACCTGAGACTCGATGACCGCGACGCGCAGTCCAGCGACAGCCACTCGATTACTCTTCCTCGCGATACCCGATGCGCGGCGGCATTTCCGGAGCGCGTCGAAACGAAGGCGCGAGCCGGGATGAAACGATAAATTCGCGACCTATCTGAAGTAAGAACGGCCGCTAGGAACATCCGGATTCCGGGGATGCTCGGCTTTCCCCGCTTGCTCTGTAAAAGCTATTTCAGACCATGGCATGATTCATCGCCTCCGGGCTCGATCGAGACTCCGGCCACGAGGGCTCGAGTGCAACAGCGTGCGGACCGAGCCCGAATCGATGTCGCCCATCTCGAAGGGTGATCGAAGCGCCTCACGGCATTGATGGCGTCATGTCGATGGTACGTCAGCCGCTCGACCCACGTCCGAGGGTTACGATCCGCGGGCGTATGTGCGCGAAGACGTTGCCGCACGCACGATCGTCGGTGGGCAAGATCTCGATCGCATATTTCAAAAACGCTTCTTCGCCGTCGCGTTTGTGAAGGATCTCGTCAAGATAAAAGAACCCATCGCATGGCCGCCATGGAAGAAACCTCAAATGGCGTTTGACCCAATGCGTTAGGCCCCAATGGGACTCATCGGCCGAACCTTTCGAGCGTAGATTTACGAGGTCTGTATGTCCATTGCTAGAGCGCAACAATTCCTATTTCGGAAATTCACCGCCGTTGGCGTAGCCGTTTTTATCTGTGTTGCGGGCTTTTCGACGCCCATATCCGGGGCGAGCGCAACGAGTGGCGACTATCGAATTCGCCCGGGCGATGTGCTCGAATTGACCGTTTTCGGCGAGCCGACGCTCAGTCAACCCGCGCTGAAAGTTTTGCCCGGGGGCACCGTCGTCACGCCGCTCGCAGGGCAGGTTCGCGTCGGCGGACTCACCCCGCCGCAAGCCGGAAACGCAATCGCCCATGCGCTAGAAAAGTATCTGCGCCACCCCAAAGTTACGCTTGCCGTCTCGATCGTCAGTCCGCTCGACATTTACGTTTTAGGCAATGTAAAGCTGCCTGGTAAATATCAATTGCAACCGCAGAGTACGGTGATTGATGCGCTCGCGGCGGCCGGCGGCCTCGGTCCCGTCGATGGCGATTACCCGAACGCTCGCCTCTCGGTCGGCGACGATGTGCGCGAAGTCTCACTTCAAGATCTACTCCAAAAAGGCGATCTGTCGGGGAATGCGCCGCTTGCGAATCAGATGTCGGTGTACGTTCCGTCGCCGATCACGTTCAACGTGCAAGTTTTCGGTGCCGTCGATAAGCCGGGCGATGTCGTGATGCATCAGGGTGATCGACTCGTCATGGCGATCGCACGCGCCGGCAATAGCCCCAACTCCAATTCCGATCTCAATCGTGTCGTCGTGCGACACAACATCGGCGATGGGAAGGCCACGACCCAGACGATTAACATGTACGACGTCTACAAAAACGGCGATATCAGCAAAGACCTGGTCATGCAGAAGGGCGATTACGTCTTGGTCCCAGAGGGTCACGGAAGACATGACACGGTCTCACCGCTCTCGGGCATCCTCGGTGGATTCGGTCGCCTCTTCGGACTCTATCGCTGATGAATGGTCGCAACCGTAACGCATCGCTCGCCAACGAATCGTCCTACGCCGGGGTCGATTTCACACCCGAAGCCGGACGCGACGTAAAGGTAAGCTCCTTATGGAGAGCTTTCGAACGCCGGCGCGCGCTCTTTCTCATCGTCTTCTCGGTTTTCGTCGCCGCGGTTGCGATCGTAACGGTTTTGCAGCCGCATGCATATGCGACGCAGGTGAAGTTGATCGTCGGCGGTTCCAATGCCGACGGCTCCGCAAGAAACGCATCGCTCGTGGGGACCGGCGTGCGGGCGCTCGAGACCTATACCGATCTCATCCAGCAACTTCCCGTCGCGCGGCAAGTCGTCGACGAACTACATCTCGCGACGACGCCCGCGGTGTTATTATCTAGCGTTCGTGCGAAGCCGGTTCCCGATACCGCAATTCTCGGAATCACCGCGACGTGGGCAGATCCCGAGACCTCCGCGCGAATTGCCAACGGCTTCGCAGCTGTCTTCGTGCGACGCCAATACGACATCGTGACGCATCGGGCCGACGGCTCGATAAAATCTCTCGAAAGCGAGCTTCCTCGAGCGCGGGCGCGTTTGCTCCTGGCCCAGTCGGCGCTCTCTGCGTACCAACGGCAATCGAACATGTTCGATGTTCCGATGCAGACGACGAACCTCATTGCGAGCCAAGCCGGCTTGGATGCGCAGGGCCAACAAGCCGAGCTCGAGGGCCGCGAGGCAGCCGCGAGTCTCCAGATGGTGAAAGCCGAACTCGTGCAAACGCCGCGCACGTCGGTCGGCCAAAAAAATATCGTCCCGAATCCTGCTGCGGCACAACTGCAGTCGCAGGTCGCAACGTTGCAGTGGCAACTCAATGCAGCCCGCGCGCAGTATACCGAGGATTATCCCGCGGTAAGCGCCCTCAAGGCGCAACTCCTCGCAGCACAGCTGTCGCTGCGTGCGTTGCCACCGCAAATCCTTGGCGGGACGCAGACCGTACCGAATCCGCTCTACGAGCAGCTCTCGCAACGCGCGGTGCAACTCCACGCCGCTCTCGCCGCATCACGAGCGCAACTCGCGACGATCGCGCGACAACAACGAGACGGGCGTCCCGCGATCGATCGCTTACCCGAATCGACGCGCCGGATTACCGAATTACAACGCAATGCCAAAGCCGAGCAAGATATCTACGATGTTTTGCAACGTAAATTTCAAGAAGCGAATCTTCAAAAGCTGACGGCGGTCGGCGACGTCACGATCGCGCAGCCCGCCGACGCTCGCAACGCCGTCCAGACGCGAAATTCCGCGCTCGATATGCTGTTCGGGATCGTCGTCGGTCTCGCACTCGCGCTCGCAGCGGTCTTTCTCGCCGAGTATTTCGACGATCGATTCCGCACGGAAGAAGACATCAAAACACGCTTGGGACTGCCCGTCCTCGCGACGATTCCGTCCTTCGGTGCGCGCGATACCAAAGATCGAGCCTGGATGAAACCGCTTTCGGTCGAAGCGTTCTACGAACTCGTCGCCTCGTTACGGTATTCGTCGGAGACGCCGCCGCGGACGATCGCCTTCACGAGTCCCGATCAAGGCGACGGCAAATCGACGGTCGCCGTCAATACGGCACTCAGCATGGGGCTCATGAAAGCACGGGTGCTCGTCGTCGATGCCGACCTGCGACGTCCGACGATTCATGAGAAGTTTAATATCGCAAACGAGCGGGGTGTTACGGACGTTCTCGTCGGCCTCGCACGCTTTGCCGACGTCATCAAGCCGACCGAGCACGAGGGCGTCTCGGTGATCACGAGCGGGCGTTCCGCTCCCAACCCCGTCGCACTCCTCCAGAGCGTTGCATTCGATCGGTTGCTCAAAAGCGCGACGGAACGGTACGACTATGTCGTCATCGACGGCCCGGCGCTCCGATCGATCGTCGACGGCGTCGTTCTCGGCAATAAAACCGACGGAACCGTGCTCGTCATCTCCGCGCAAAAATCGGAGCCTCGCGCGGTGCAATCGGCGCTCGCAAAATTACGCGGCGTCGGCGCGATCAACGTGCTCGGCGTCGTGCTCAATGCCGTGCGCCCGGACGCGCGGGATCGGAACGATTACTATTTAGGAGGCGGACCATCGATAGCGTTATCAGCGACTCGCGGCGGCTAGCACATCCGCATTATTCGGTCGCGTCGTCTCGAACGATCCGCGTCGTCCTCGTCGAGCGCCTCCCACTTGTGGTGCGGGCGCTTCGTCACGTGCTCGGGCAAGATGCCGGAATCACGGTCGTGGCCGATGTCGCCGAAGCGACCGATCCGCGAATTGCAGAATTGCGTCCCGATATCGTCGTCGTCGATCTCGACGAACTCTCCGTCTCGATGGAAGAAGCGATCAACGCCTGCGAGCGTTCGTCACCGCAGAGTCGCATCTGTGCGCTCTCGGCGCAACATCGGCCACGCGTGATGCAACGTGCGCTCGCGGCCAAAGCCGATGCTTACATCGCGAAAGACACGTCGCCGGCTTCGCTCGTAGAAATCATCCATTCGGTGGCAAGCGGTGAGTTCTACGCCGACCCGCGCATCGCTGGTGCGATCTTGCGTCGTCGCTCGGGTCGCACGCAAGACGTGAGCGAACTTTCGAGTCGCGAATTCGAGATCGTGCGTCTCATTGCAGAAGGGCTCTCGAATCGCGAGATCGGCCGACGTCTGACGCTCTCGGAGAAGACGGTGAAGAATCATGTCAGCCACATTCTTGCCAAGCTCAAAGTCGCCGCGCGATCGGGCGTCGCCGTCTATGCCGTTCGTAACGGCCTCGTCAATTAAGATTACCCGATAGGAGCATGGTGCGCACATATCTGATCGAACCACAACTCCTCTTCGTCCCATACCTCACGCGGGTACTCGCCGATGTGGGCCTTCACGTCATCGCCACGAGTGATGATGTCGACGGCAAAGATATTGCCTTGCACGATCCCGCCGCGATCTTCGTCGACGTCGATTTTTCCGAGCGTGGCGCGCCCAATGCCATCTGTCGTATTCGTCAGGTCGCAAAACATGCCGCGGTCATCGCATTTTCCGAACTGGACGATCCCACGTTTGAAGCGGCGTGTTACATCTCGGGTGCGAGCGCGGTCGTCTCCAAACGAGCGGGCGTCGACGTCACGCTTAGAAAAGTGCGCACGTTGCTCGCAACCCTGGCCACCCGCCCACGATCGGCGCTTGTCTAAAGGGCCGACCCGCACAAGCCAGGGGCGTGCGCGATCGCGAATCGAATGGAGGCGCGCATCGTCGTTTCGGCGATGTCGACGGGTTGCACGCGGCGGCCGCAGACCTCGGGCGTAGCGCAAGCACGTCGCAAAGAAAAACCGCCCGCACCCGTTGTACGGGGCAGGCGGCTCTCGACTTGGTGGAGACGTGGAGGCTCGAACTCCAGACATCCGCGTTGCAAACGCGGCGCTCTACCAACTGAGCTACGTCCCCAAATCCAGCGACGTCTTACGAGCCGCGTGTCTGATATTCCCGTCTTGCTACCCTTCGGAACTCTTTCGCTCGCAGCCGCGCTCGGTATCGCCTCGCTTTCGGCAGCCGTGCCGGCCCGCGGCAACGGGGGTGGTCGACACGATCTCGACGCACGCAGAGCGCTCCGTTAAGGCTAGCGGACGACGTTCGCAAAATAAATTTAAAAAAGCCCGCGGAGACGAGCTCTTTCTGCGACGAGACCCGTGGTGGGCCATCCTGGGTTCGAACCAGGGACCTCATGCTTATCAAGCATGCGCTCTAACCAACTGAGCTAATGGCCCGTGCACATAGGGCCGTCGTCAGTTCCGCCTTCTCACCGTCAGCCCCTTGTACCGCATCATGGACGTGTTAATTCTTCATGCCGCCGCTGCGGTAGTACTGAACGATTTGGTCACAGGACAGAACGGGAATCGGCATTTGTACGCACGGTAGTTTATCGATCCGTACTTTCGCGGGATCGACGCCGATATCGCCTGCGATCAGTCGACGAGCCGAGGCACGCGTCGATGCGAGTGCGCGAGGATCGTGTTTTCGCAGATTCTCGTGATATTCGGAAAGCAAGCCGATGCCGTAGATGATGTACGCGTCGTAGAGTCGACGTTTGTCCATGTCGCTCATTTGCGGAACGCGCCCAGCCATGATCATCGAGGAGGTAACGACGCTGTTGAGCACCGCCAACGATAGACGATCGGCGGCATGATCGCCGTCGAAGACGAAATATGCGGAAGTCAAAAAGAATTCGCGAGCTCCCGCGACGTTGAACCGTCCGTATCCCGCTCGAGGCCCGAAGATCGCAAAATCGGTGACGGCTTCACGTAAGAACTTTCCGGCGATGCGCCGATCACGAACCGATTTCGCGGGAAGCGCAGCGGCGATGCGCTCGACGACGTCCGATGGAGTCATCATGTGGGTCAGCAGCGTCGTCGCGAGGGCGCGCTGCTCTGCTGGCGTTGGGACACGCGCTCGCCGTTGATACGTGCCCGTCGGACCGGCCGCACGGCCGGAGAATATCGCCTTGCTGCGATCGATCATCCCTTGTTGCTGACGATACGAGTCGTCCCACATACCAGACATGGCCTTGCTCGAATCGCCATCTTTATCGACGCACTCGCCGCCGCTGTACTCATAATTTATCATTCCGAAACACTCGCCAGCCAAGGCAGGCCGTGCGAACGTTACTAGCGCGACGGCGACCGTGAGGAGAAGCGTGGAAAGCGTCCGAGTCTTCAATGCATATTCCAAGTGCGAGCGCAGTTTTTAGATCATTCCGATGTATTTTTTCAGGATTTCATCGTCCTTCTTACTTTGCTCGACGGCCATTTCGCGCAAAGCGTTCATTTCCCGGAGTTGTTCCGATCGCTCTTCCTGAGCTGCGTTAAAATCGGCTTTCATGCGATCGATCCGTACTTGTAAGTCTTGCTGGATCGATTGTGTCCGAAGGAGCATGATTTGCGCGCGTTTGGCAAACGTCTGCGCGAGCTCCGTCACTTCATCGTTCGTCTCGGCGGTATCGTCGAGGGGTAGCGCGATGGAATCCGAGGCGGAACCCGTGGTGGGATTCGGAGACGCGTGAAGCGCCACCAAATCGCCGACCATGGCGCCGCGCGAGGCGGCGACCGCGATCATTCGCCGCCGGCCGTTTTGATGAATTCCTTAACGATTTTGTCGTCGGCTTCGCGCTGTTTCATCGCGACCGTCCGAAGCGTATTCATCTCTCGCATCTGTTCCGATTTTTCGTCTTGGACATCGTTGAATTGCTGCGATTGCGCCTGGAGGACGCTCTGATGGCGCAGCTGCTCGATTTGCATCAACAGATTGTTGCCTTCGTATGCACGATTTGCGAGTTGCGAGATGCCGAGCGTCGGATCCGTCCCTGGTGCGATATTCCCGATCCCGCCGCCCGGCGCACCGCCACCGTTGACGATACCGTTCAAACCGGCGGCGGCAGCGCCGACAGGTCCGCCCATGAGGAATCCAGTTGCTGCGCCGGTGACGCCGTTCATGATCGAGCCGAAGAGTCCCATTTTCGCGTTTTCCTTATCCGTGTGAGCTGAAGGTGAGAGAAGTCGCTATGGTAATCACGCACGACGCTTGCGGTGACTAGGAGTCGTCGTCGCCGTCTGCGACGACGCTTGTGTCGATGAGCTCGGCCATGATGCGATCGGCAGATTCACCCTCTTTCGCTCCCGCTGCCGAGACCTGGGCCCACGTTTTCAGCGGCGTGGGCTGGGCGGCAGGCATCCGAATCGCACCCGAGTCCGCTCTCAGATCATCTGCAAAAGCGCTTGGCATCGCTGCGCTGAGCCCGCGCGATGTCTGGATCGCGTGGAGTGACGCGAGGACGTGCTCGACGAGAGAAGGCCCCCGGTCGAACGCCCCCGCCCGCGTGACGGGGGGCGCGCTGCGAGCGATCGCACCGTAGTGTCGCAAGACGGAGTCTGCGTAGTTGAGAACGCGGCCGTCACCCCATGTCGTTTTCGTGCCCGCTGCCGTAGGCGAACCACTGTTGTACGCGGAGAGCGCCGCGCGCAGATCGCCTCCGTATCGGTGAAGATTTTCCTCCAGGATCGTCGCCGCCATCATGGCGTTCTTGGCCGGATTCATCGCGGCGGCTGTCCGCGCGAAGCCCCAGGATCGGTCATCGATCTGGAAAACTCCGTGGCCGTGGCCAGCATCGCCCACGATGTTTCGGCCCGAGTTTGTGCCGGGGCCGCCGGTCTCTTGAGCGGCGACTGCTGCGAGGAGCTTTGGGTCGAGATGATGTGCGGCCGCGGCCGCTTCGATCTGCGAGCCGAATGAAACGTTCAATGGGACCTCCTCCGGTCGACGACGATGCAGCAGAGGAGTCGCGACGGCGGCTCGCGTTGACAAGGGTTGACCCACCCCGTACTATTGGTTGGTTGTCCTCACGTGTCTCGTTTCGGCGCGTCATCGTGCGGCGTTCAGCAATCCCAAGAATACGGAATCGCGCCCAACATGAAGGATCCTCGTACGAACGTCGGCATCGGCGGCGTCCTTCAGACCGGTCGCGAACTCCAGGTCCTCGAAGCGATCGAACTCGACGAGTTCGCCGGTTATCGCTTCGATGCTCCGCTCGACGTCTCGCTCCGCATCCGGCGCGCGGGTCCCGGGCTCGATCTCCACGGAACCATATCCGGCGTGGCGGAGGGTACCTGTGCCCGCTGCCTCGACGACGTCCGTTTCCCGCTCACCGTGGACGTCGAAGAACGATTCGACCCGCCGAGCGAGAACGATGACCCACTCGGCGAGAGCAACGTCCTCGCGGGCGACGAACTCGATCTACAGGACCTCGTACGGCAACTCGTCGACTCAGCACTACCGATCGTGCTCCTGTGCCATGAAGATTGCACCGGACTCTGCACGAAATGTGGATTCAAAGCCGACCCGATCTGCCGCTGCACGCCCCCGGAGTAAAACCACCTCATGGCAAATCCGAAATGGAAAACCCCGCGATCCAAAACGCGCAGCCGCCGTGCTGCGAATTGGAAGCTCTCCCCGGTTACCGTCGTCGAGTGCTCGCAGTGCCATAAGGCAAAGCGTCCGCACTTCGTCTGCATGAACTGCGGATTTTATGATGGCCGCCAGGTCGTCGCGATAAAGGACGAGCACGCGGGCCATAACCGCCAGTAGGGTGGTCCCGGGGCCTTTCGGTGCCCGGATCACCGGGGTCGGACATTACGTCCCCGATCGCGTGATGCGCAATGCCGATTTTGAAAAGATGTTCGAGACTTCGGATGAGTGGATCGTCTCGCGAACGGGCATGCGCGAACGTCGCTACGCCGAGCCACATCAAGCCGCGAGCGATCTCGCGACGATCGCCGCGAACCACGCGCTCCAACGCGCGGGGCTCAAGGGCCGCGACGTCGACTGCTTTATCGTCGCGACCGTCACCCCGGACTATCAGTTTCCCGCCACGGCCTGTATCGTCGCAGCCAATCTCGATGCCGTTGGAAAACCGGCTTTCGATCTCGAGATTGCGTGTAGCGGGTTCATTTACGCCCTCTCGACGGCCGCATGTTTTATTCGCGCAGGCCTCTTCTCGCGCGTGATGGTCATCGGAGCCGAGAAGCTTTCCGGCATTACGAATATGACCGATCGCGGAACCGCAATTCTCTTCGGCGACGGTGCGGGCGCGGTGATCGTGGAGCGGACCGAGCTGGCATCGGATTCATTTCTCGCCTGCGAACTCGGTTCCGACGGTAGCAATCCCGATATGCTCTGTGTCGAAGCGGGCGGCTCGCGTCATCCGATCACGCCCGAACTCATGGATGCGCACAAAAATAAGATGTTCATGAGCGGCCGCGAGATTTTTAAATATGCGGTGAACAAGATGGTCGAAACATCGAAGAACGTGATCGCGACTGCGGGTCTGACCACGGACGATATCTCGTGGGTGATCCCGCATCAGGCGAATCTGCGGATCATCGAAGCTGCGGCGAAGCGGCTCGAGGTCGATCGTGAGAAAGTCGTCATCAACATCGAAAAATACGGCAATACGTCGTCGGCTACGATTCCGATCGCGCTCTCGGAGATGATCGAAAAAGATGCCATGAAGCCGGGCGATCTGATTCTCTTTACCGGTTTTGGCGGCGGTCTTTCATGGGGCTCGATCGCGTGGCGGTGGAGCGCGTGATGCGCGTCGGCGTCGTCTTTCCCGGACAGGGATCGCAAGCGGTCGGTATGGGTGGAGCGATCGCGGAACGATATCCCGTGGCAGCCGATCTCTTTCGCCGTTCGCGCGCGGTGCTGGGCTACGATCTCCTCGAGCTCGTTCGGAACGGTCCCGAAGAGAAGCTCCGCGAGACCCAGTTCAGCCAACCCGCAATCTACGTCGTCAACTATGCGCTCGCGAGCGCGCTCGGGGCTTCCTTCGGTGTCATCGCGAGCGCGGGCCATTCCTTCGGCGAATTTTGCAGTCTCACGCTCGCGGGTTCGCTCACGTTCGAAGACGCACTCGCGCTCGTGGCCGAACGCGGCCTCGCGATGCAGGATGCGGCCGAACGCGCACCTGGAGCGATGGCCGCGGTTCTCGGTCTCGAGCCGGAAAAACTTCGCGACGCGGTCGCGCGGGCACGTTCCGCCGGACGCGTCGTGCTCGCGAATTTCAACGCACCTGGGCAGATCGTTATCAGCGGCGATCGTAACGCCGTTGCCGCCGCGGGAGAGATCGCGCTGGAATTCGGCGCAAAACGCGTCGTGCCGCTCAACGTCTCGGGCGCGTGGCACAGCGAACTGATGATCCCCGCTCGCGAACGTTTCGCGCCCTTCGTCGCCGCAGCGACGATCGCGTTGCCGACGTTCGCCGTCATCTCCAACGTCGACGCGCTCCCCTATCACGATGTGGCAACGATTCGCACGAACCTCGTGCGTTCGATTACCGATGAAGTATTGTGGCATGCCACGGCCGAGCGTCTCGTTGCCGAGGGTCTCGATCTCATCGTCGAGTTCGGCGGGTCGGCCGTTCTCGCGCCGCTCCTAAAAAGGCTCGACGGCGCACCCAAAACAATCCACGTGGGCGACGATCGTGGCGTGGAAAAATTGCAGGCACTCGTGACCGCCGGGAGCATTGCGTGAGCGGCCATCTCGCCGGTCGTGCCGCGCTCGTGACGGGCGCGAGTCGCGGTATCGGTCGCGCGATCGCCGTGGATCTCGCGCGCCACGGTGCCGACGTCGCGATCGTCGGCCGCGATCTCGCAGCACTCGAAGAAACGGCGACGCAAGCGCGAGCCGCACGCGATGGGGCACGCATTCTTACGATCGTTTCCGACGTCGCGGACCCCACAGCGGTCGATGCATTCGTTGCAAAGACGCAGCATGAATTCGGTCGCGTCGATATCGCTGTCGCGAATGCGGGACAGGCGGTCGACGGCCTCATCATGCGCGCGAAGCCTGCGGATATCGATCGGATGCTCGACGTCAATCTGAAATCGGCATTCTTTCTCTGCACCGCCGTCGCGAAGCCCATGATGAAGCAGCGTATCGGGTCGATCGTCCTCGTCTCGAGCATCGTCGGCGTCGCGGGCAACGCGGGGCAAGCCGCGTATGCGGCTTCGAAAGCAGGCCTGCTCGGGCTCGCGAAGTCGGTAGCGAAGGAGTTGGGCTCGCGGAACGTAAGAGTCAACGCCGTCGCGCCGGGTCTGATCGAAACGGCAATGACCGAATCGATGCCGGAGCAGGCACGCGCTCACTACTTGGCCACGATCCCGCTCGGGCGAGCGGGAAGCCCCGAAGACGTGAGCGGGGTCGTCACTTTTTTATGCTCGGATGCCGCCCGATACGTAACTGGTCAAACGATCGTTGTCGACGGCGGCTTTTTGATGTAACGGCGCGCCAAAAGCGGCGCGCACCACAAGGGAGATCCATGGCGGAAGCAACCGGTACGACCTTCGATAAGGTCAAGAAAATCATTTCAGAACAGCTCGGCGTCGACGAAGCCGAAGTGACGGTGGAAGCATCGATCACCGACGACCTCGGCGCGGACTCGCTCGATCTCGTCGAGCTCGTCATGGCGTTCGAAACCGAGTTCAATATCGATATTCCCGACGAAGAAGCGGAAAAGATTAAGACCGTCGGCGACGCCGTGTCCAAGATCGACGCGACTCCGCCGAAGGCCTAAACTTGCTCGAAGCACTCGGCGAACGTCTCGGCGCGATCTTCCAACGTCTTGGAAGTCGCGGCACGCTCACGGAATCCGACGTCAACGATGTGGCGCGCGAAGTTCGCATCGCGCTCCTCGAGGCCGACGTCAATTTGTCCGTCGCGAAGGAATTCGTCGCTGCGATCAAAGAGCGGGCCGTCGGTGCCGAGGTGCTCGCGTCGCTGACGCCGGGACAATCGGTCATCAAGATCGTGCACGACGAACTCGTGACGCTCATGGGCGGCGCGCAAGCGCGATTGCAATTCGCCGACGCGCCGCCAACCGTTTACATGATGGTCGGTCTGCAAGGCTCGGGAAAAACGACGCACTCAGGCAAGCTCGCGCTGCGTCTCAAAGAGCAGGGTCGCCGCACCTTGCTCGTCGCAGCCGACGTCTATCGTCCGGCCGCGATCGCGCAGTTGCAGACGCTGGGCAAGCAAATCGATCTGCCCGTCTATGCCGAAGAATCGAACGATCCCGTCGCCATCGCGCGGAACGGCGTCGCCGAGGCGAAGCGGCTCGGCATTCCGACGGTCATCGTCGATACCGCGGGTCGTCTGCAGATCGACGATACGCTCATGGGCGAACTCGAGAAGATGAAGGCCGCGGTCAAACCGACCGAGATTCTCTTCGTCGCCGATGCGATGACCGGCCAAGAGGCGACCGCCGTCGCAAAAGTTTTCAACGAACGCCTCGGCATCACGGGCATCATCCTCACGAAGATGGATGGTGACGCGCGCGGCGGCGCAGCGCTATCGATCTATAAAATCACCGGCGCACCGATCAAATTTGTTGGCGTCGGGGAAAAACTCTCGGCGATGGAGCCGTTCTATCCCGATCGCCTGGCATCACGGATCCTCGGTATGGGCGACGTGCTCACGCTCATCGAGAAGACGCAGAATCTCTATAGTGTCGAGCAGGCGAAAGACCTCGAAGCAAAATTTCGCAAGAACGAATTTACGCTCGACGATTTTCTCAACCAACTGCGCACCGTGCGTAAGATGGGCTCGATGACGGACATTCTCAAAATGATCCCGGGCATGTCGAAAGCGTTGCCTAAAGACTTTGAAATCGACGAGAAAGATATCGGTCGCGTGGAAGCGATCATCTGCTCGATGTCGCGCCTGGAGCGTCGCCGTCCCGATATTCTCAATGCGTCCCGACGCCGCCGTATTGCCCTCGGAAGCGGAACGCACGTCTCCGACGTGAACAAGCTGGTGAAGAACTTCGAGCAGTCCAAAGCGATGATGAAACAGCTCGGCGGCGGTAAACGTCCGAAAATGCCGAGCATTCCCGGCCTCGGCGGCCGTTAACGCCGTTCAGATTTCCCCGAGCGCTTCCGCTTGGGGCACACCCGCAGCCTCAAAGAGAGCACGACAGAATACCATGGTCAAAATCCGCCTGCGCCGCATGGGCGCGAAGAAACAGCCGACGTATCGCTTCGTCGTTACCGATGCCCGCGCGCCGCGCGATGGTCGCTTCATCGAGATCCTCGGCCACTACAATCCGCGTACGGAACCCAAGACGATCGTCATCGACGAAGAGAAAGTCAAAACGTGGCTGGCCAAGGGCGCTCAACCCTCGGATCCCGTGCGACGTCTCCTCGCGGCCAAAGGTCTCGTCGAACGCGGCCCGATCTCCGAGGTCAAACGCAAGCCGAAATCCGATAAGAGCGCGAGCTAAACGATGAGCGCCTTCGACGACGAGTTCGGCCTTTTCGGCGACGAAGTTGCCGAAGACGAAGAACGCACGTCCACGCTCGGCGCGCGCACGATTTCGACGGGCGAGACGATCATCGATGAGATCGAGCCCGAAGACGAGCGCCCGATACGCCGACGCGGTGGTCGCGAAGGTGGCAACGGCCCCCTGACACCGCCGATTCCGGGTGCACCCGGTGCGGATCATCGCCCGTTCCGGCGTCGCGAGCCCGTCAAACGCGATCCGTTGCCCGACGAAATCGCGCATCCACGCGCGGTTGAGTTGCTCACGTTTCTGGCGAAGAAACTCGTGAGCAAGCCCGATGCGGTCTACGTCGAGCTACATCCCGATCAGCGCGGAGCCGTGCTCGAACTCGAGGTCGATCCCGACGACCTCGGCAAAGTCATCGGCCGCGGCGGTCGTGTCGCCCAGGCCCTGCGCACGATCGTACGTGCCGGAGCCGAGGGTCGCGTCACGGTCGACATCGTCGATGGCGATGAAGAAGACGACGACGAACTCGATGCGCCGATCGCGCCTCCGCATACGGCAGCGCACGACGACGCTGCGGAACCATCCTAGCGCAGCAGCTCCCAAATCCGCAGGTCCGTCGACGATCGTGAACACAGCCAGGCGCGTTTCCCTCGGCAAACTCACGGGCGTCTTTGGCGTTCGCGGCGAGATAAAATTTTTGCCGACGGCGCTTGGTGAGCACGCATTCGCGGCCGGCAAGGTCGTCGCGATGGGCTCGGGTCCCGGCGCTCGTGAATTGCGCTGCGCGAGCGTGCGGCGCCATCACGAGCGGCTTTTGCTGGCATTCGAAGGGATCATCACACCCGAGAGCGCGCGCGAGATCGTAGGGGGAGAACTCTTCGGCGTAGCGGGTGAGATCAAACTCGCCCCCGGAGAGTTTCTCGACGCCGAACTCGTCGGGATGCGGCTCGTCGATGCGACGGGGCTCGAGATCGGAATCGTGGTTGCAGTGCAGCATTTTCCCGCACAGGATTGTCTGGTGGTGGGGACCCAACGTGCGCTCGTACCAATGGTAAAGGCCTTTATTAAACACATCGATCGTACCGAGCGAACGATTGCGACTGAGTTACCCGAAGGCTTACTCGATGGCTGATCGCTCGCGCGACGCGACGGCGTCTAGGGCAAAAGTCTTTTGACGACGAGCGCGCTCGCGGCGGAGGCAGCTCGATCGATAGCGATCGCGAGACCTTCGGCGCGCGTCGCATAGCCGGTCCCGTGGGCGCGACCGACGATGTGGCTCGCGCAATCGTACGCGATGATATCGAGTTTCGTCCGGAGCGCACGCGCGCGCGCGATTTCAAGCTCGAGCCGCGATCCCAAAAGCAACGTCGTTCCGGGTCGTGCCCGGCAGAGCTCACGCGCGCGGCCTTCGTAGCCTTCCTGCGCGATGCCGAGCGTTGTGGTCGCGACGCCAAGGCGACCCAGTGCGCGTTCGAGCGCCGCCGTTGCGAGGCGCCGCCTCGGCTCGTCGAGCGGGCCGCTCGCAGCAAAAAGTAAGGTCTGCACGCGCGTCGCGGTCGCCGATGTCGGGCCCGTTGTCGCGTTTGCGGCCGATGCCGACATGGGCGCTTCGGTTGGCGCGAGCGCGGGCGTGATGGCCGTCGAGGCAGGTTTTGCTCGTTTGCGCAGAGCCTTCGTTAGGTTCACGTTACCGTTCTTTGCAAGCGGAGGCGGCGACGTGCTCGGCGCGATCGGCGGTGCGTCGAAAGCCGCAAGTCCGCGGTCGGCGTGGCGGAGGATTGCCATGCGAATGACGTCGGCTTGCGCGATTGCGTCGGCGTAGGTATGGACGCTGGTCGTCGCGCTAAACACGACGCTTCCGCTCTGGGTCGAAACGACTTGCGTGATCAGCGAATTGTCGAGTCCGACCGGTGATAGAAAACCCGTCACATAGTAGTCCGCGCCGAGCGCGAGCGCCGTATCGAGATAGTGCGCGCGCGGCGTGCCCGGTGTCGACGGCTTTACCGTGATGCCGCCGAGTTCGGTGAGCTTCGTCGCGATGAGGAGGGCGATGTTGCCGCCGCTCGATGGATCGTTTCCGCCCATGCTCGTAATTGGATAGACGACGACGCCCGGTGCCCCGAATCCGGCGCCGAATAAGGGAAGCGCGCATGCGAAAATCGCGAACCACAACAAGAGTCTCACGAATGTTGCTCGGCCCACTGCGCGCTCAACTGCGCACCGAAAAGAAAAATCGAAGCCATGTAATAGAACCAGACGAGAAGGAGCGCGAGCGCGGCAAGTGCGCCGTAAACGTGGCGAAAATCCACGTGTGATGTGTAGAGTGCGAATGCGACTTGGGCGATCTCCCAGGCGACGGTCACGAAGATGGCTCCGGGAATCGCGAAACCCGGTTTGACTTTTCTATTCGGCAAGTACGTGTAGAGCACGACGGTAATGACGAAGATCAAGATGACGCCCGTTGCGTAGCCGACGACCTGGGTGAGGATCTCCGCGTGACGGAACCCGCCGTAGGTCACGACGAACGTGATACCGAGCGGCACGATCGTCGCGACGATGAAGAGGGTGCCGATGATGGGAAGCATGACGAGCGCGACCAAAATATCGGCGACGAGCGGGCGGCCATCGGGCACGCCGAGCGCGCGGTTGAGCGCGTAGGCGAGGCCTTGGAAGAGATTCTTGCCCGACCATAAGAGCGCGACGACGGCAATCGCGCCGGAGAGTCCGCGAAACGCGACGATCTGGCTGATATTTTCGTACAGCACATCTTGGATGCCGGGTGCGAGGCTCGCGATGAGTGCCCGCGTATCGGCCTCGCCCGCCTTGCCGCCGAAGATCGATGCGAGCGCGGCGACCGTGAGGATGACGATCGGAAAGACGGCGAAGACGGCGTTAAACGCCAGTGCCTGCGCGAAAAACGCGCACCCGTCGGCACCGAAGCGATATCCCGCAGCTTTGAAGACGGCAAACGTGCGCATTACGCGCGAGACCCACGCGTGATCGCGGATGTCGTTGCCGACGCGATCGTTACCGTCGTGCTTAACGGTCGCCGAATCGACGCGTCGAGACCCGCGACGATCGTGCGCGGTGTGACGATGGTACCCATCGACCCATTCGTGCGCGATCTCGCCGAGCGCATCGATTGCATCGCAGGGGGAGCCGAAATTCGCATCGCGCGTGGCGCGCGCGAACTCGTCGTGCGGCTCGCTCGCGAGAAGAGCGTGTCGCCGGGAGACGATCGGGCGTATTCCATCGCCCCGTGTGTCCCATTCGACGATGCGAGAATCCCGCTCGCGTCGCTCGCTCGCGCGCTCGGCGGGAGCGTCGCGTACGACGCCCGAGCGCACACGCTCTTCGTCTCCATCGTGCCGGAGGCGATCGCTCCGTTCTCGCCCATGCCGTATCAGCCACCCGAGCCCGGCACCGTGCCGACGTTCGCGCCGACGTCCGTGTCGATGCCGCGACCGACCGTCACCGGCATTCCGCGTCCGCGACGGACGCCCGTCCTCATCGAATCGCAACCTCGCACGTAATCGCGCTGCGACCGGGACGTCGCGTTGCATGCGCGAAATCGTACGATATGGCACACATCGCGTGGTATGGCACAGGACTTATGGGCTCGGGCTTCGTCGAAGCGCTCTGCAAGCGTGGCGAATCGGTTACGACGTGGAATCGTACGTTCGCGAAAGCGAAGGCGCTCGAGAGCTTCGGAGCACACGCAGTTGAAGATCCGCGCGAAGCGCTACGTGGCGCGCAACGGATTCACTTCATGCTCAACGACGATGCATCGGTCGATGCGATGCTCGATGCGATCGTAGATGGGATCGAGCCGGGGACGATCGTCGTCGATCACACGACGGTCGCGCCTCATCCGACGATCGCGCGTTTCGCGCGCATGCACGAACGCGGCATCGGCTTCGTACACGCACCGGTGTTTATGGGACCTTCGGCTGCGCGAGACGCTACGGGCATGATGATGGTTGCGGGAACGCAGGCGATGTACGATCGCGTACGCGCCGATCTCGAAAAGATGACGGGCCATCTCTGGTACGTCGGAGAGCGTGCGGAAAAAGCTGCGGCACTCAAGCTTGCCGGGAACGAGATGTTATTTTTCATCGCAGCGGGTCTCGCCGATGCATTCGCGACGGCGGGCGGCGCCGGTTTGAGCGCTCGTGAAACAGTCGAACTCTTCGAACACTTCAAACCGACGGCAGCGATCGAACTTCGTGGGAAGATGATGGCCGACGGTGATTTCGCGCCACGTTTCGAGCTCACGATGGCACGCAAAGATGCGCGTCTCATGACCGAGACTGCGGCCACCGGTGGTCGCACTTTGTACGCGCTTCCCGCGATCGTCGCGCGCATGGACTCGCTCATCGCTGGGGGTCACGGGAGCGACGACCTTGCGATTCTTGGCATCGATGCGGCGCCTGGCGCCGCCGCGGCGAAGACGTAGCGGGATGCTGTATTTCGAAGATTTTCCGATCGGCGAGCGCCGCGAATTCGGAATGCGTATTGTTACCGAAGACGAGATTATGCGCTTCGCGCGCGACTTCGATCCGCAAGTCTTTCACGTCGATAAAGCGGCGGCCGAAGCGTCATTCTTCGGCGGCATTATCGCGAGCGGATGGCACACGTGCTCGATCGCGATGCGCCTCATCTGCGATGGGTTTCTGCTCGATTCGGCAAGCCTCGGGTCGCCCGGTGTCGATGAGATCCGGTGGAAGAAGCCCGTCCGGCCGGGAGATTCGCTCACGCTCTTCGGAACGACGACGCTTGCGAAACCGTCGACGAGCAAGCCGGATCGTGGCGTGCTCACAAACGCAATGGAACTCGTGAACCAACACGGCGACGTCGTCATGACGATGAAGGCGATGACGATGATCGGCCGTCGCCCGGCGGCGTGATCGACGCGTCGGTCGCAATCTCGTCGACTCGCCCTGTTACCCGCCGCTCAAACCGGGTAACGTGAGGCGATGATTGCCGCACGTTCGAGATCGCAAGAAGAGCACGTTACCGGTCGCCTTGGGTGGTTGCGCGCTGCAGTCCTCGGGGCTAACGACGGTGTGCTTTCGACGTCGAGTTTGATCATCGGAGTAGCGAGCGCGCACGCCACGCATGCAAGCGTGCTCGTCGCAGGCGTCTCCGGACTCGTCGCAGGCGCGATGTCGATGTCGGCGGGCGAGTATGTCTCGGTGAGTTCGCAGGCCGACTCCGAGCGCGCCGATCTCGCACGCGAACGTGCGGAACTCGAGAAAGATTTCGAAGGCGAAACGCGAGAACTTGCGGGCGTCTACGTTAAGCGCGGACTCGATCGCGCACTCGCCCTCCAAGTCGCGCAGCAGCTGATGGCGCACGACGCGCTTGCTGCGCACTCACGAGACGAACTCGGAATTTCCGATGCGACGGCCGCGCGTCCGATTCAAGCTGCACTCGCATCGGCCGCAGCGTTTGCCGTCGGCGCGATCTTACCGCTCGGCGTCGCAATCGTGACACCGGACAAGTCGATCGTGATCGCCGTCGCGGTTGCGTCGCTCGTCTTTCTCGCGTTGCTCGGCGTGGTCGGTGCGAAAGTCGGTGGTGCGGCGATCTGGATGGCCGCCGTACGCGTCACGTTTTGGGGTGCGCTTGCGATGGCCGTTACGGCCGGGATCGGTATGCTGTTCGGAACGCGCGTTTAGCGAGCCGAATGCGCGACGCCGTCGTCGTATTCCGATTTCAACAAGCCATACGCGCAGAGATCGTGGAACGATCCGTCGTGGTCGCGGAATCCGTCGCGCCACGTTCCCTCCAGAACGAAGTGCGCTCGTTCGTAGAGACGGCGCGCGATCTCGTTGGAAGCGCGCACCTCGAGATACGCGCGGTGCAGGGCGTCGGTTTCGAAGAAGCGATCGATCGCGCTCGATGAGATACGTCGTCGTATCGGGGTCGTCGAAACGCGATATAACTTGTCGGCGCGTGGGTATTCCCATCGTGCCCACCACATGCGCGAGATGATGAAATTCGATGATCGTCGCCACGTCGGCATGGCTCGCGTGGATGAGTCGCCGAGAAGCGCGAGTCGCCGGTGAATCGAGGGGCACGTGCGATACCTCAAGGTGTGACGCTCGTTGTTTCTCTCGGCCATCCGCAAGCAATCGGTTTGCGAATACCTTCGGCCGCCGATGCTCGTCATGCCAGTGGTCGTTCGTCGAGCGCGGTCATCGCGTCGCGTAGCACGATGCGTCGTACAAATATCCTCGTAAGCAATCCGAGACGAAGATCGTGGGCTTTTCGCGTTGGATGAAATCGAGGTATCGGCCGTCTCGCTAAAGACCGCATCGTTCATCTGGGGTGAGATTTACCGCGCGGTCTTTGGGGAAGCTGACGTGAGAAATTCGATGGTTTCGGCGAGTTGCTCGTCGAGCGCGTAGGTCACTCTCGTTTGTCGGCGCTGGAGCGCGATGAACGACACGCTCGCGATGCCGGTCATCGTGAAGTAGGTTAGCCGATATTTGAGCAACCACAGGTTCGTCGCGATCGGCCCAGCGATGCTGATTTTTTGGATGCCACGCACGTCGCCGACATGCAATCCATTTTTGGGCTCTCATGATGCGCGTTGTGATATGAAACGTCGGTCTGGCCCATGATGAGGGGATCTACGAGTCGGACCTGGGCGATTATTCGTGCACTCTATCGGCAACACGTGCGGTGTGACTCCGTGGCTGGCGTTGTCTATGAGCAGAGAGGTTCTGACGAAGTTCGGAATTTGTTATTGGAGACTGCGTCAAAGACAAAGAAGAAAACACGAGGACCCGGAGGATCCGGCCTCGCGTCCTTACATATTAATATTTATGTCTGATGTAACTGTTGTAACAGCGACGACGAATAACAAGCAGTGCTACGAACACTTCCCGACATAGCCGCATTGCTGCAAGCACTGAATGCAGCCACCTTGCGAGATGAGATTACCCGCACATTTCGGACACATGCCGACGCCCGTCGCCATCGCTTTACGAACGGTCGGTGACGGAAGCTCCGTCATTGTCTTGAGCGATTGCATCTGGGAGCCACCGTTGGAATGGCCGTTACCGTTCGTCGCCGGAACGTGGCCGATGAGATCGATCGATTTTGCATTCGCTTCGATCTCGGCTTGGTCTTCGGGCGAATACCGAACCCTGGGTTCGGCGACCGCGACCACGTCGGCTTCGCCACGCGGGTTGAGATCGGCGATCGGCAATGCGAGGGCGAGCGCCTTTGCGAGACCCTGTGAAATGCCGTCGGCGCATGAGAGCGTCGTCGGACCTTCAGCGTTACGCATCTTAGGATTGGGGCAACGCATGCCTTCGAATTTTTCGATGAACTTTTGTGGATCGGCACCGTACCGCAGGCCGACCGACATCGCGACACCGAGTGCCTCGAGGTACGATTGCTGGCACGAGCCGCTTTTCCCAAGTTTGAAGAAGACTTCGAACGGACGACCGCTCTCGTCTTCGTTGAGGGTGATGTAGAGCGGACCGCAGCCGACGTTCGACTGAACGGTCCGCCCCTGCATCACGGGTGGACGCTTGCGATAATCAACCGTCTTTGCAACGGGCGTCGCGACGCGCATCTCGCGCGTCTGCGCCTGAAGATTCTCGACTTTCGTGACGAGTTTGCCAACCGTCGCGGCACACGCAACATTTGTCGCGCGCAACTCCGCATTCTCACTCTGGAGTGCTTCGATTTTGGCGATGAGACCCGAAAGGGTCGCTCTGACGGTGGCTTCGTCCATGGTGCTAGTGTACCTCGAGGAGGGCGTTAGCTTTGGCTAAGAGCGCCGAGATGTCGACTTCGGATTGCGCCGGCGCACTCGCGTGCGCGGGCGGTGCTGCCGTGATGTCGCGGTTGCCTCCGGCGAGATCGTTGTCTTTCGAGAACGTAACGACTTGCTCGGTGCGCGAACCGTCACGATAATACGTGAAGCCCTTGCAGCCCACTTCGTAAGCGCGGAAGATCGCTCGCGACACGTTTTCTTTCGTGTCGTCGTTGGGTGCGTTAATCGTCTTTGAGACGGCGTTGCACGTATTCTTTTGGAACGCGGCGAGCATGTCGATGTGCTGATCGACCGTGACGTCGCACGATGCGGTGAAGACGTTCTGCCAATGCAGCGGTACTTCGGCGAGACCCTTGACCGAACCGCGGTTCTCTTCGATTCTACCCAAGAGTGCTTGCGAGAAGAAGCCCTCGCGCGTGGCGATCTCCTCGAAAAGTGGGATCACGTAGTACAGATGTTGCGGGCGGCCTTCGCTGTCTTTCATCACGTGCTTCGTGTACGCCATTCCGAAGAATGGTTCGCATCCGAACGCACAGCCCGCGATCATCGAGATCGTTCCGGTCGGCGCGATCGAAAGGAGTGCGGCGTTGCGACGCGGCTTGGGATCGTTCGCCCAAATCGAAAGATGCTTGTTCGGGAAATCGCCGCGTTCGCGAGCGAGCGTCTCACTCGTTTCGATCGCGCGTTCCTGAATAAACGCCATCAATTTTCCGGCGAAGACGACGGCTTCAGGCGAACCGTAGGCCATCTCGAGTTTGATGAGGAGTTCGGCAAAACCCATGATGCCGAGGCCGACGCGACGATTACCCGTGACCATCTCTTTGATCTCGTCGATCGGATAGATGTTCGCGTCGATGACGTTATCGAGGAAGCGAAGCGCGAGCGCGCTCGTCTGCGCGAGACGCTCCCAGTCGACATCCTTCGTGCGCTCGTTATAAAAGTGGCCGACATTGATCGAACCGAGATTGCACGAATCGTAGCCGTGCAAGAATTGCTCGCCGCACGGATTGGTCGCGTGGATCGGTCCGAGACCGGGTAACGGGTTGACGTCGGGATGATCGAGGAAGAGGATGCCGGGTTCGCCGTTCTGCCATGCGCCATCGATGATCGCATCCCAGATCTCGCGTGCTTTGACCGTGCGTACGACGGCTTTCGAGCGCGGATCGCGCAGGTCGAAATCGCCATCGGCCTTGACGGCCTTCATGAATGCGTCGGTCACGCCGACCGAGATATTGAAATTATTGATCTGGGTCTGGAGCAGCTCTTGTTTCATGTGCGAGAGCTGCGCATCGGTGTAGCGGCCGGTATCGCTCATGCGATTCCAAAGTGCACGATTCTCGGCGTCGAGATCTTTCTTGCAACTCATGAAGTGGAAGATATCGGGATGGTCGACCTTGAGGACGCCCATGTTGGCGCCACGACGAACCCCGCCTTGCTTGATCGAGTCGGTCGCCGCGTTGAAGACCTTCATGAACGAGACGGGACCCGAGGCATCCTTACCCGTCGAATCGACGCCCGCGCCCTGATGGCGGAGTTCGGAGAATGCAAAGCCCGTGCCGCCGCCAGCCTTCTGGATCAGCGCCATCGCTTTAAGATTGTAGAAAATGCCTTCGATCGAATCGGGCACCGGCAGCACGAAACACGCGGAAAGCATCGAGAGCGGCCGACCGGCGTTGACGAGACACGGCGTATTGGGGAGAAAATCGCGTTGCGCCATCATGTCGTAGAAGGCGTGGCTCACACCATCGACCACGGCATCGGCATCGCGGCCAGCTTTGGCTGCGTACGCACGTTCGGGCTGCGCGACGGCTGAGGCGACGCGCCATACAAATTCAACGGGGTTTTCGACCGTACCGTCGGCTTTTTTCGCGAAATAGCGCTCTTTGAGCACGCGCGTCGCATTCGCGTCGAATGCCGGCTCTTTCAGGCCGTTCGGAAGCGCGGCGCCAGAGATGGCAGAGTGATTGGGCATCGAAGGGACCTCCATCGGATCAGACTATTTGGCGGGACAGCGATCGAACACCTGTTCGATAAAAACAGATATTTGCGACGCTCGGTACACCATATAGTACACCAGAGATGCTCGAGATACAAGATATTGGGGCTCACTCCTTGCGAGTAGACGGTGCACTCCCGGTGGACAACCGGCAAAAGATGTGGAGCGACCGTGAGCGATGGCGCGTTTCGGTGGACGACCTGTGGGTGTTCCCGAGGATAGCGGGGAGAACGCGCGCAACGGGTCCTGGCGTGTTTCGACCCGACGGCTTCGCGCCACGACTTTCCGGCGTCTCCCTCGAAGATCTCTCCGCGCGTGGCTTCCGCGGCATCATCGTCGATCTCGACAACACGCTCGTCGGCTACGGCCAAGAGCACCTCGCCGATGTGGATCGCGACTGGATCGCGCGCGCGCGTGACCGCGGCTTTCGCATTTGTTTGGTATCGAATAATTTCACCGGTCGCGTCGGCCGCGTGAGCGCGGAACTCGGCGTGCCCGGAATTTCGAGCGCGCTCAAACCGTTGCCGCGCGGCTTTCTCGCAGCGCTGCGGCTTCTGGGCACCGAGCGTCGCGAAACCGTCGTGGTCGGCGATCAACTCTTCACCGATGTCCTCGGTGCCAAATTTTTGGGACTGCACGCCATTCTCACCGAACCGATCGTCGCAAAAGATTGGCTCGGAACGCGCGTGCTGCGCTTTCTCGAACGTATCCTACTCGGAAGGAAACCCTCGTGATCGACTCGTTCGATGCGTACGTCTTCGACCTCTACGGCACGCTCGTCGATTACACGTCCCTCGGCGCGAGTTGCGCGTCGTTTGCGCCCCAACCCGAGTCGTTCGTCCTCGCGTGGCGCGCGAAACAAGTTTCGTATACGTTTGCGGCGACGTTGATGGACCGCTATATCGATTTCGACACGATCACGATGATGGCGTTCGACTATGTAGCAGCGTCGAACGACCACGCGCCGAGCACGGCCGAACGGTCGGCTGCGATCGCTGCCTGGTCGCTCTTGCCCGCGTATGCCGACGTCGTTCCCGCGTTGGTCGCGCTACGTTCGCGCGGCGCAAAGATTGCGATCCTCTCCAACGGCACACCGCGCTCGATCGCGACGACGATCGAGAATGCGAATATCGCGAAATATTTCGACGCCGTACTCTCAGTCGATACGGTCCGCCGCTTCAAACCGCATCCGTCGGTCTACGATCTGGTTTGCGAGCAATTTACGATGATGCCCGAGCGCATCGCGTTCGTCTCAGCCAACGGCTGGGATGCGACCGGCGCGGCCGAGTTCGGATTCCGCGTGTACTGGTGCAATCGCGGACAGATGCCGGCCGAAACGATGGGCGCGAAGCCGACGCGTGTCATCGCATCCCTCGCCGAATTCGTCGATTAGGCGGATCGCTTCGGTGCTAAAGCTTGCGGTGATCGGAGATCCGGTCGAACATAGCGCGAGCCCCGAGTTGCATCGTGGCTTCCTCGATGCCGCGGGTATCGCGGGAACGTACGAAGCCATTCGCGTTCCCTTGGGCGATTGCGCGCGCGCGATCGAAGAATTGCGCGCTGCGGGTTACACCGGCCTTAACGTCACGACGCCTCTGAAAGAAGAAGCGTTCGCGCGTGCGGACGTACGCGACCCGATCGCGCGCGTGACCGGCGCGGTCAATACGCTCCTCCTCGGGCCGACGATCCGTGGGTACAACACCGATGGTATCGGAACACTCGGTGCGCTTGTGTCGGCCGGTCTCGTCCATATGACGGGTCGCCGCGTGCTCGTGCTCGGCGCTGGTCCCACGGCACGCGCGGCGGTCGCGGCGCTCGCCGACGCCGGCGCGATCGTGACGATTTGGAATCGCACGAAATCCAAAGCCGACGCGATCGCGCGCGATCTCGCAGCGCGCGCTTGGACTTCCGAGGAGAGTGATGCGAACGCATACGATGCCGCATTTAGCACGCTCTCACCCGGCGTCGCGATCGGCGATGCGACGCTTGCACGCGCGCTCCGGCAGACGCCGATTATCGTCGATGCGAATTACGCCGTTCGCGCGACGCTCGGGAAAGCGATCGGTCGCGATGACGTTGCCGATGGAGCGGCGATGCTCGCGGCGAGCGCCCGCGCAGCGTTCGATTACTTTCGCGCGGCTCCGTGAGGAAGCACGATGGTCGTGGCTCCTTCGATACCGGCGCCTTTTAACGCACGTCGTACACGGTTTCTGTATGCCCGCCATCACTTGGTGCCCTCGGGCACGCCGCGTCCGCGTCGGCGGACGACGAGGGGATTTCGCGTCGCGCTTGCTTGAGCGCGAAATCCCCATGAAGCAGGCCGCCGGGTGAGAGACGATAGCGACACGTAAGCGGCTCGAAGCCTTTCGCGGTAATCGACACGACGACGTCCGCCTCACTGATGCCGAGTGCGGAAAACGACCCGTCGCTATGCGTGCGTCGATCGGGGATCACGCTGATGAACCGATCGCCGGAGCGCACGAGGACCGTGACGACCGCATCACCGATTCCCGCATGCGTATCGATCGCGACAATCCGCCCTGTAATCGTGCCGCTCGAGTTCGCCGATGCCGGTACCATCACGAGCATCAGAAATGCCGCGATGATGAACATCGTGATCCCGCCCCCAGCCGTCGAGTCTTCGCGCCGTAGTGTGGCCGTGGAGGAGAGAGGGAGATTCGAACTCCCGAGACCTTTGACAGTCTGTTCGCTTTCCAAGCGAATGCATTCGACCACTCTGCCATCTCTCCACAGGTCGCTTTGGCCGAGGGCGTCCGTTCGTTCCCGAGGCGCTCCCGCCTTCGCGCGCACTAGAGTCCCGTCGCGTTGAGCTCGGAGACGAACGCCTGGACGCGCGGGTCGAGCCACCAGCGTTCGAAGGGCCCCGCGACGGCCGCGAATCCACGAACGCGCTCCGCGTGCGCGTGAAGCGTCACGGAGTTCGGCGTCGCGCTACCGTATTCGCCCTGGAAATCCGCAAGCGCGGCCCGCGCGGCGTCATCGGTCGCAGCCGCATGCAGTTCGTCGTAGGGCAGGGGCAGGCGTGAATCGCTCATCGCACGATCGTTCGCCGCGCGTAAGGCGAAGGCCGCGTATTCGATGCGCGCGGTTTGCTCCGCGAGATCGGTCCGTACGAACGCCGTTTCGAGATCGAGACCGACCGACGAGAGGCCGTGGCGCTCCATCACGATCGTATCGACGGGTCGTGCGAAGGCGTGCGAGCAGATCTCGGCGAGTTCGGTCGTCCCCGAACGTGCGTAGCGCGTCCACGCGATCGAACCGAGCGACTCGATCGCGCCGACGGTGTCGCGCGGGAAGAGCGCGCCCGTCTTCGACCACGCCACGCAATACGTCGGATGCGTGTGGACGACGCAGCGAATCTCGGGTCGCACCGCGTATGCCGCGACGTGGAGCGGTACTTCACTCGTCGGCCGACCCTCGCCCGCGAGCGCGAGCCCGCGCGCATCGGTGCGCACGATCTCGTGCGGCGCGAGCGCGCGCAGCGAGATACCCGTCGGCGTGACGAGCAGCGTCCCGTCGTCGAGACGCATGCTGATGTTGCCGCTATTGCCCGCGACGAGTCCGCGCTGCCACAGCAGCGCTGCATAAACGACGATCGCTTCGCGATCGCCTGCTTCCGTGTGCGTGCTCATATCGCGGTGGGATGCCAGATCGTTTTGTCGGTCACGAACGCGACCACGTGCGCGAGATCTTGCGCTTCGCTCGCGAAGAAATCGGCGTGCGAGGTCGCCTGCGAGAAATGCGTGCGTTTGAGATCGGCTGCAGCGAGGCGCTCGAGTTCGGCTTCGAAAGGCGTATCGAGTCCGTAGGCATTCAACGCGTCGACGTCGCGATGTCGCGCGAGGTGCGGTGCGATTTCGATCCGTCGCCCGGTGAGAATATTCGCCGTTCCCGGCGGCATATCGCACGTCGCCAAACACTCGGCAAAAACGATCGCCGTGCGCGGATCGCTCTCACTTGCGATTGCGACGACGGTATTGCCCGACACGAGCGCGGGCACGATTGCCGAAACGAGGCCCAAAAGCGACGGCTCGTCGGGAGCAAGCGACCCGATCACTCCGAGCGGTCGCGGTGCGGTGAGGGTCAAAAACGGCCCGGCGACGGGATCGCGTGACGAAACGATCGTCGCATATTTATCGCACCAACCGGCGTACCAGAGCACACGATCGACGGCTGCCGTGGTCTCGCGCAGAGCATCGGATGCATCGAGTCGCGCTCCGACGCGTAGCCGTTCGACGAACTCCGCGCGCCGCGCGTCGAGGAGCTCGGCGAGGTGATAGAGTGCGAGGCCGCGTTGCATCGGCGCCAGCGCCGACCAGATACCAAACGCGCTCCGCGCGGCGACGACGGCGTCGCGCATATCTTTGCGCGTGGCCCGCGCGACGGTCGCGGGCTCGTCCGTCTCCGCACCGACGGCATCGCTCGCACCCGATTCCGAGCGAACGAAAACCCCGTTGATAAACAACGCGTAGGCCTTGCGCACGTCGAGCCGGATGGGCTCGCGACTCTTCGACATCGGGAGCAACTACGTCGACTCGCGAAGGCCGCCCTGTGACCCCAAGTGATCGAACCTTTCTCGGCCTCGATCTGGCGTGGTCGGATCGAAATCCTTCCGGCGTCGCCGCGCTCGATGCGGCGGGAAACGTGATCGATGCACGCGCCGATCTGCGCGACGACGGTGCGATCGTCGCGTGGGTGCGCGCGCACCTCGCGTCGACGACCATCATCGGAGTCGATATGCCGACGATCGTTCGCAATCCCACGGGCATTCGGCCGTGCGAACGCGAGCTCGCGGCGGATTTTCGTAAATATCATGCGGGGCCGCATCCCGCGAACCTGAAGCGCTTTCCGGACGGCGGCCGCGCGCGTCGCATCCTCGATACGCTCGCGCACGACGGGTTTTGCGAACGGCTCGATCTCGGCCCGCAACCGCACGGGCGCTTCGCCTTCGAAGTCTTCCCACACCCCGCGCACGTGCGGCTCTTCGACCGGACGTCGATCTTTCGGTACAAAAAGAAATCGCGTCCGTGGCCGCTCGTTCTCGACGCGTGGGCGAGTTATCGCGCCGCGCTCGCCGGCCTCGCCGATGCCGATCCACCGCTTCATCTCGGGCCTGGTATTCCCGTCACCGTCGAGAGCCGCGGGTACAAAAAATGGGACGATCTGCTCGACGGCATTTCGTGCGCGTATGTGGCGTCGTATCTCTGGCGTTGGGGAACGGCTGCGCCGCATACACGCATCTACGGCGATCTCGAATCGGGGTATATCGTCGTGCCGGATCGTGCGGTGGTTGTTTCGGCCGAAAAACGGGCATGATCGCCTCATGAGCATGACTGCAAGCGACGAACTCACCGCCCAACCATTCCTCACCGACGTGACCGAATTGCGCCGGCGTGCGAAAGCCCATCTCGAGAGCGGTAATATTACGAGTAGCTACGGCGGCGATGCGCAACAGGCGATCGATATCTTGCAGAACGTCCTCGCAACCGAAATCGTCTGTGTCTTACGCTACACGATGCACGCGATTGCGGCAACGGGCATTAGCAGCGAAGGCGTCAAAGCCGAATTCGCGCAGCATGCGGATGAAGAGCGCGGTCATATGATGCTCGTCGCCGATCGGATCAACCAACTCGGCGGCGTGCCGAACCTCAATCCCGAGGGTCTGCTCACGCGCTCCGCATCGGAATACGGCACGGCCGGCAACCTCGTTGAGATGATCAAAGAAAACTACATCGCCGAGCGAATCGCCGTCGAGCATTATCGCGAACTCATCCGTTACTTTTCGGCACAAGATCCGACGACGCGCGTGATGCTCGAGAGCATTCTCGTAACAGAAGAAGAGCATGCGAACGACATGCACGATCTGCTCGTGGCGCACGAAGGCAAGCCGTTCTTGCAAAAGTAGCTCGCGTGCCGCGCCCGCGCAGGACCGCTCGGTCGCTTCGCGGCAAGCGCGGGCCATGGCAAATCAGGGACATCGCGTGTCACGCGAGATCGAGCTTGCGGTCGTGCGACACGGCCGCACCGCATGGAATGCAGACGGTCGTTTTCAGGGACAGACCGACGTCCCCCTCGACGAGTTCGGCCGCGCGCAAGCGGCGCATCTCGCGACGGCATTCACGAGCGACCATTTCAACCTCGCGATCGCAAGCGATCTCGTTCGCGCGACGGAAACTGCGCGAATCGTACTCGGTTCGCGGTCGCTTTCCATCGAATGCGATGCGGCTTGGCGCGAGATGCGCTTCGGCGCGTGGGAGGGTCTTACGTGGTCGCAGATCGTCGAACGTTATCCCGAAGTCGGCGAGGTACACGGCGCTTCGCCGCGGTTTTCTACCCCTGAAGGCGGCGAATCGTTCGATGAGGTCTGTGCGCGCGTCGAAGCCGCGCTCGACGCGCTCGCAGCACGCGTTCCCGACGGAACGCACGCGCTCATCGTCACGCATGCGGGCGTTTTGCACGCGCTCTTGCGCGTCGCACTCGGTGAGAGCGAAGCCGCAGCGCTCGGTGTAAAATTCTCGCCCGCGACCGTGACACGGTTACGGATCGGGCCTTCGGGTGGAACGCTCGTTCAACTCAATTACGCACCACCCGTTAGCGAAGTTTCTGCCGACGTGCTCGCGTGACAGCCCGAGAAGCTATCGCGCGTATCGTGCCGATCGATCGTGGTGCGGCAACGGCCGCACGGACGCGCATCGACGCGCTCACGAAACCGCCGGGTTCGCTCGGTCGCATCGAAGATCTCGCCGTCACCCTTTGCGCGATCGCGGGCGCCGTCGTCACTCGGCCCCATGCGCGCAAAGCGATCCTCATCGGCGCGGGCGATCACGGCGTAACCGATGAAGGCGTGAGCGCGTATCCCGCGGAGGTCACGCCGCAAATGGTCGGCGCGTTCGTGCGCGGTCACGCAGCGATCAACGCATTCGCGCGCGCCGTCGGTGCGGATGTCGTCGTCGCGAATTTCGGTGTGCGCGTCCCGCTCGAACCCGATGCCGCGCTCATCGACCTTTGCATCGGGCGCGGAACGCGCAATTTCGCACGCGGCGACGCGATGACGCCGAGCGACGTCGATCGGGCACTCGACGCGGGCGTCGCTGCTTTCGAAGCGCTGCTCGCGCGAGGCCCGTACGACGTCATCGCGCTCGGCGAGATGGGCATCGGCAACACGACGAGTGCGGCGGTCATCGTCTCGCTTTTTAGTGGTGCGAATCCGAAGACCGTGACGGGTCGCGGCACGGGAATCGACGACGAGCGTCTGGGCGTCAAGCGCCGCGTTGTGGCGGAGGCCGCCGGGCGTCTCGCGGGTGCCGATTGGCGACGTATCGCCGCCGGCGTCGGCGGCTTCGAGATCGTCGGCCTCGCGGGATCGATCCTCGCGGCCGCCGCGTATCGTGTTCCCGTCGTGCTCGACGGCTACATCGTGGCCGCGGCCGCACTTCTGGTAAAAGCGATCGCACCGGATGCGATCGGATATTGTATTGCTTCGCATCAATCGCAAGAACCCGGTCATGCGATCGCCCTCCGCGCGCTCGGGTGCGTGCCGCTCTTCGATCTCGAATTGCGCCTGGGCGAAGGGAGTGGCGCGGCCCTCGCGTTGCCGCTCGTCGATGCGGCTTCGCGCATGATCTGCGAGATGAAGACCTTCGCAGAAGCGGGTGTGTCGGAGGCCTTGCCGTCGTAAGCCGTATCGTCGCGACGATCGGCTCGGCGTTTGGGTATTTTTCCATCTTACCCGTCGGTCGTTTCGCTGCGGGCCCGGCGCCCGATGCCACGACGCTCGTTGCGTTGCCGCTCGTCGGGGCCGTCGTCGGCGCGCTCGCGGGATTGCTCGGGTACGGGGTTTCGTTCGTCCTGCCGCACGCACTCGCAGCCGCTCTCGCGCTCGGTGCCGTCATCGTGCTCACGGGTGCCATTCACGTCGACGGATTTCTCGATGGCTGCGATGCTTTTATCGCGACCGTCTCACCCGAACGGCGACTCGAGATCCTCAAAGATCCACGTCACGGCACATTCGCCGTCGCCGGGATGTTCGTTGCGGGCACGATCTGGTACGCGTCACTCGCGGCGATTGCGCCCGCGCGCTATCCCGCAATCCTCGCCTTCGCGGGCGCTCTCGCGCGCGCGGCTGCCGTTCCCAACGCTTTCGTCTTTCCGTACGCGCGCGGCGGTGCGGTCGCCCTCGCGTTCGTGTCGCGACCGGCAATCGTTCCACTTGCGACGGTCATCATCGCTCTCGTCATTGCGGCCTTCGCAATCGAGCCGCTCGACGTCGCAATCGTGCCCGTTGCGCTCGCGCTCTCGCTCGCGCTCGGTCGTTCGATCGCGCGGCGGCTGGGCGGCGGGCTCGTCGGCGATGCCTACGGGTTTATCATCGTTGTCGTCGAGATCGTCGTGCTCGCCGTCGTTGCCGGGCAGGCTCGCGGGGCGAATAACGAGTAAGCCTGGCACCGTGTCCGATATATCCGCTACGAATTACCTGCATCTTCCCATCGGTGAGATGTCACCCGAAGAGATGAACGTCATCATCGAGATTCCGGAAGGCTCGCGTAATAAGTACGAGTACGACAAAAAACTCAACGTCTTTCGCCTCGATCGTGCCCTCCACTCACCCGTGTACTATCCCGGTGATTACGGCTTCGTTCCGCAAACGCTCGCCGAAGACGGCGACCCGCTCGACGTGCTCGTGCTCGTCGTGCAGCGTACGTTTCCCGGCTGTCTGATGGTCGTGCGTCCGATCGGTCTGCTCAAGATGATCGATAACGACGAACCCGACGATAAGGTCCTCTGCGTTCCCGTCAGCGAGCCCGCGTATAACGGCGTGCACACGGCGACGCAGATTTTCCCGCACACGTTGCGAACGATCTCGCATTTTTTCGAAACGTACAAAACGCTCGAAGGGAAGAAGACGAGCACGCATGGTTGGCAAGATGCTGCTGCGGCTCGTCGATCGATCACCGAATCGCACGAGCGATTTAAGGCTACCAATCCCGACTTCGTCTCCGCCGAAGACGCCGTTCGCTAGAGGCGTCGAATCGCGCCCGGGTCTTCGGCCGCCGCGCCGATCGGCTCGCCGTGGATGGCGGTCGCGAAGAGCTCGGCTGTGTCGACGAGCCGCGGCCCCGGTCGATTGACGAATGCGTTCCCATCGATTGCGTATGCGCGTCGCTCGCGCACGGCCCGCAAAGCTTTCCACGCGGGTTCGCGCGCTGCGAGATCGTCGATCGCACGCAGCGTCGCTGCGAGATCGAACCCGCACGGCGCGACGATGACGACATCGGGATCCGAGGCGACGATTGCATCCCACGTGATCGTCTGCGAGTACGCACCCGGTGTGGCGAGGAGCGGTTCGCCGCCCGCGAGGTCGACGAGACCCGGCGTCCAGTGGCCCGCGTTGTACGGCGGATCGGTCCATTCCAAGACCAGCGTTCGCGGTCGCGATTTTCCGGAGACGGCCACGCGCAAACGTTCGGCTCGCTCGCGTAGCGACGTCACGAAACGGGTGGCTTCGGCTTGCGAAGCGGTGAGCGCGCCGATCGTGGTGACGTTTGCGTAGACGTCTTCGAGCGATGCGGGTTCGAGAGAGATGACGCGCGGGTCGCCGCGCAAACCCTTGGCCGCAGCGTCGACGATTTCGTATGACACGGCGCAGACCGTGCATAACTCCTGCGTGATGATAAGGTCCGGTGCAATGATTTCGAGGAGCGTCCGATCGAGCGAATAAAGGCTCGATCCCGCATGTAAGCTCTCGCGGACGTGGCGATCGACCTCGCTTGCATCCGCCGCGTGCGGGATGGTGCTCGCCGTAAGACGAGGCTTCTCGCGCGCCTCTGGAGGGAAGTCGCATTCGTGCGTCACGCCGACGAGACGCTCGGCGAGGCCGAGCGCATACACGATTTCCGTCGCGCTCGGCAAGAGGCTGACGATCCGTCCTCGTGCGGGAACCACCCATGAATCGACCATGACCCGTCCAATCTTTATCGCTACCGGATTACCAAAAGACTTCGACTTCCGGCGGCGTAACGCTGTTGCCAACGATGGAAAAAATCAAGGTCGCGCACCCGATCGTCGAACTCGACGGTGATGAGATGACCCGCGTCATCTGGCACATGATTCGCGAGCGGCTGATCTTGCCATACCTCGATATCGATCTCAAATATTTCGATCTCGGCATCGAACATCGCGACGCGACAGACGATACCGTCACCGTCGAAGCCGCGCGCGCGATTCGCGAATACGGCGTCGGTGTGAAGTGTGCGACGATCACACCCGACGAAGCGCGCGTAACGGAGTTTCACCTCAAATCGATGTGGCGCTCGCCGAACGGCACGATCCGTAACGAACTCGACGGCACCGTCTTTCGCGAGCCGATCATCTGTCGCAACGTCCCGCGCCTGGTGCCGGGGTGGACCGATCCGATCGTCATCGGTCGCCACGCCTTCGGCGATCAATATCGTGCGAGCGAACTCAGCATCCCTGGCCCCGGCAAATTGACGATGACGTTCGCGCCCGCCGATGGCGGAGCTCCCGTCACGCGTGACGTCTTTACGTTCGAAAAGCCCGGCGTCGCGATGTCGATGTACAACCTCGATGAATCGATCGAAGGCTTCGCACGCGCCTGTTTCAATTACGGCTTACAACGCAAGTGGCCCGTCTATCTTTCGACGAAAAACACGATTCTTAAGACGTACGACGGCCGCTTCATGCAGATCTTCCAGACCGTGTTCGATGCGGAGTTCCGCGTGCGATTCGAAGCACTCGCGCTTACCTACGAGCATCGTCTCATCGACGATATGGTGGCATCGTGCCTCAAGTGGTCGGGCAAATACGTCTGGGCGTGTAAGAATTACGACGGCGACGTGCAGTCCGATACCGTCGCGCAAGGCTACGGATCGCTCGGGTTGATGACTTCGGTCCTCATGACGCCCGACGGCAAGACGATCGAAGCCGAAGCCGCGCATGGAACGGTCACGCGACATTATCGCCTGCACCAGCAAGGCAAGCCGACGTCGACAAATCCGATCGCCTCGATTTTTGCCTGGACGCGCGGGCTCGCACATCGCGGAAAGCTCGACGATACACCCGACGTCGTGCGTTTCGCGCAGACGCTCGAACGCGTTTGCATCGATACCGTCGAGCAGGGCAAGATGACGAAAGATCTCGCGACCCTTATCGGTCCCGAGCAACCGTGGATGACGACCGAAGCGTTTCTGGGTGCGCTCGATGACGAGCTGCAACACCGCATGGCGTGGATGTTCGCTTCGGCCGTCGGCTAGAGACCGATGTCGTTTAGCTGCGAACCGTTCGAAACGTCGCGTAGAGATACGGATATTCCGGCCGGAACCAGTTGCGCAACGACCGTCGGATGAGATTGCGACTCGTCACGGGTGACGCGCCTTTGATGACGTAGTGTTGGCCGTCGAAGAAACTATTCGAATAGATCGGATACGTCACCATCGGTGAAAAGCCGGCGAACGGACCCCAAAGGGTCGAGGTCCACTCCCAGCCGTTTCCGACGAGATCGTAGACTCCGAAAGCGCTCGCGCCCGCCGCATATTGCCCGACGGGTTCGGGATCGAACCGTTTGAAATCGAAATTGCCAAACTCCGACGACGGCGCTAGATCGCCCCACGGATGCTCGCGCTCGACGCCATCGGGCGTGCCGTAAGCCGCACGATGGTACTCGGGCTCCGTCGGCAAACGCACACCTTTCCACGCCGCGTAGGCGCTCGCTTGCGCCTGCGTGACATAGACGGGCCACGTCAGCGGGAGCGGCATCTCTTCGAACATCCCGAGTAGGCGGAACCCGTCTTCGCGCGCGATCCAAAACGAGGGTACGGGGCCACCCACTCGCACGAATTCGAGCCATTCGCCGTTCGTCACATCGTTCACGTCGATTTCGAAGGCGCCGACCTCGATGTGATGTTCGTCGAATTCATTATCCCAGCCAAAACGAATCGCGTCGCGCCGAGCGCCGAGCGTCGCGGTTCCCGCGGGAATCGTTACGCGCCCGGTCGCGAGCGGCGCACATTCGACGAACGATCCGGTACGACCGCGCGAGCGTTTGCGCTCGAATGGCAAGCGGTGAAGCATGTAGAGCAACGTCTCGTGATGCATCTCTTCGTGCTCGAGAATATTGTAAACGGCTTCCGCACGCACGAGCGAGGGTGATGCGGAGGCATCGGTAAGATCGGCTTTCGCGAACGCCTGTAAGACGGCGGCGTCGATTGCGGCGCCGTAAGCGGCGATGCGTTGACGGTCGGGCCACGCTGTGTCACCGAGCGCCGCGGCTTCGCGTTCGCTTTCGGGATCGATGCCGCGCTCGAAGAGCTTTTCGAAAGCCGGGTCGATCGCGGGTGCGCCGAGACCCTCGCGATTGAGCTTGAGATAGGTGAAATTCGGAATATGCCCATCGTAAAACGCGATTGGATTGCGCAGGCCGATCGGGCGATCGAAATATGCCTCAGGCTCGGGTATCGCGAAGATTTCTGCGGTTCGATTGCGGTTCGTCAGGTACCACATCCGCAGGGCGGCGCGGTCGATAGTGCTGGGCTCAGTAAGTTGCACGGCGTACCTCTACCCGGTGGCGGCTCGTCAGTATGAGGGTTACATCTCGAGAAACGCGCGTAGTCCCGCGAGCCCGCCCGAGCGTCCAAAACCCGCTTCGCCGGTCCCGCCGAAGGGCGAGCTCGCATCGACGCGGTCGAACGTATTGCACCAAACCGCGCCCGCCTCCAAGCGTTGCGCGGTGTAGAGTCCGAGCGACCCACTCGAGGTCCAAACGCTCGCGGCGAGCGCCCCGTATGCGGCATTCGCACGTTCGAGCGCTTCGCTTGGGGTACGGAACGTGCCGAACGTCGCGAGCCCCGGTCGATCGAGGGGCGAAGCATCGAAGCTCGCCGGAAGGTCGATGACGAGGCTCGCGGGATGCCAGTACCCGCGCTCGGGCGCGCTCCACGGCGCGGCGAGGATCGACGCCCCCTCGGCCGAAGCCGCCGCCGCGAGCCCGACCAGCGCGTCGCGGTGCGCGCGCGACGGGAGGGCGCCGACATCGGTATTTTTATCGAGCGGATCGCCGTGGCGCAGCGTCACGAGTCGCACCTTCACGCGGTCGAGGATTTCGGCTGCGATACTCTCGGCTGCCAAGATGCGGACGCCCGCGAAGTTCGCGCGCGATCCGCCAAGCGACATCGCAGCGACGATATTTTCAATTGCGGCATCGAGTGGCGCGTCGTCGTAGACCACGATCGTGGAAACGCCGTCGAGCGTGAGATGGACGCGCGTGCGTCGACCGGCAACGCTTCGGCGCAGCGCCGCACCTTCGGCGATCGTGCCCGCGCGCGCGAGCAGATCGACGTCGGGATGATCGACGAGACTCGCACCCACCGTCGCATCGCCCGTGATCACATTGAAAACGCCCGGCGGCAGATCGACATCCGCGCAGATCTGCGCGAGTGAGAACGCTCCGAGCGGTGCGAGCGCATCGGGAACGAACACCACCGTATTGCCGCACGCGAGTGCCGGTGCGACGAATGCGAGTGTTGCGGAAAACGCTGCGTATCCCGGCACCATCGCGCCGACGACGCCGACCGCGTGGGCGCGTTCGTGACCGCGTACCGCCCACGCGAGTTTGTCGGCCCAACCTGCGGCGTAGAACGCGTGCGCCGAAGCCGTCGCGCAAACACGGTTACGAGCGAAGCGGATCGGCATACCGCTCGAGAGCGATTCACGGACGGCGATCGCGCGCGTCCGTTCGTCGACTGCGCGCGCGATGCGAAAGAGATATTTCGCTCGCTCCGGCGCTTTGAGTTTGCGCCAGTATTTGTCGTACCCACGGCGTGCCGCGCGCACGGCGCGTTCGACATCGGTCGGCGAGGCGCGCGCGACGAGCGCGAGCGGCAATTCCGTCGCCGGGTTCTCGCACGCGAGATAGGTGCCGTCGCTCGGTGCGACCCACGCGCCGCCGATGAAAAGCCCGTAGCGCTCGCGCAGGTCGATATCGGCAATCGATTCGAGGGCGGGCGCGTACGTGAAGCTCAAACGGCAACCGCTGCGCGAGCGGGATCGCCATAGGCGCCCGTCCGCAGTTTGGTGCGCTGCAAGAGCAGATCGTCGAGCAGCGCCGACGCCCCGATGCGCAAACGCTCCGGTCGCAGCCACGCATCGCCGAGTGTTTCGTTGACGATTGCGAGATAGACGAAAGCGTTTTTGGTGGTGCGAATCCCACCCGCGAACTTGATGCCGACGTCGCGACCGGTGCGTCGCGAGTGTTCGGCGATGGCATCACAGAGTACGAGTGCGATTGCGGGCGTTGAAGAAACGCCGATCTTTCCCGTCGCCGTTTTTAGGAAATCGGCACCGCTCGCGAGCGCGAGATCGCACGCGCGACGCATCATCGCATACGAGCCGAGTTCGCCGACTTCGAGAATGACTTTGAGCGTCGCATCGCCGCATGCGGCGCGAACGCGTGCGATTTCGTGCGCGACATCGTCCTCGCGGCCGGCAAGCAGGGCGCCGCGATCGATCACCATATCGATCTCGCGTGCACCGTCTGCTAATGCGTCGTGCGTTTCGCGGAGCTTTATGTCGAGAGAGGATTGGCCGCTGGGAAACGCCGTCGCGACGGAGGCGACGCGAACGCTCGAATCGCGCAACGCCTCGGTCGCCGCGCGCACGAGACGGGGATAGACGCAGACAGCCGCGACCGGCGGCGCACCCGGTGCGGGCGCTTTCCCGCGCGCGCAAAGATCGCGAACGGTCGCAGGCGTGTCGCGACCTTCGAGCGTGGTGAGGTCCATGCAAGCGATCGCGAGATCGATCGCCGCGGTTTTCGTCTCCCCCTTGAGCGACCGACGGCCGAGATCGGCGGCGCGCGTTTCGATTGCGACGGCGTCAATCCGCACGGTTGCACGCTGCATGATGCTGGCCGTTCGCCTCGCCCGCGCGAACTCCGGCGGCTACGAGCCGATGAACGCGGCGAGTTTCGCAAGACTCTTATCCACGGCCACCGTCAAGGATGCGAAGATCACGAGGTCGAGCGGCGTCGCAATCGGGAGCATCGGCGTGTAGTCGACGTGATACGTCAGTTCGGTCCCCGCCGCAATCGTGCGAAGCGCGAGCGTTCCTTTGGGGCGAATGGGGCCGTCGACGACGCGAAAAGCGAGTGCGAATGGTGGCCGCGCTTCGAGTGCGACGGTGAGCGTTCGAACGCCAAGGGGGGTTTCGATCGTCTCGGCATATCGCGCGCCGTCGAGATCGTCGCCCGGTGTCAGGCGTTTGGATTCGCGCAGCCCTTCGCGCCACCGCACGAGTTTCGTTTCATCGACGATATATGCGAAGACGGCCTCGATGTCTTGCGCGAGCGTGATCGAGCGTTCGTACTCCATGTTGCTGACGGGCCTACGGAGACGAGATGGTGTGGGCCTGGCGCGTTCGCGGACATCGACTCATCCGCGGCGAAATCGTAAAGAATGTTCCGGTACCTCACCGCAGGCGAATCGCATGGCCCTTCGCTCGTCGGCATCCTCGACGGCCTTCCCGCGCACCTCAAACTCGACGTCGAGCAGATCAACGCGACGCTTCGGGCGCGACAAGGCGGTTACGGCCGCGGCGGACGCATGAAGATCGAGACCGATGAGGTCGAATTTCTTGCGGGCCTGCGCGGTGGGGAGACACTCGGTTCGCCGATCGCGATCCTCGTGCGTAACAAAGATTTCGAGAATGTCCGCGCCCTCATGGATCCGCTCACCGGCGGCGGAAAAATGCTCACCAATCCCCGGCCCGGGCACACCGATTACGCGGGCGCGATGAAGTATCGTCAGCGCGACCTACGCAACGTGCTCGAGCGCGCGAGTGCGCGCGAAACGGCGATGCGCGTCGCCCTCGGCGCGATTTGCGCCCAATTCCTCGAAACACTCGGCATCCGTACCACCGCGTACGTCTCGCAGATCGGTGAGATCATCGCTCCCGAGATCGACGTCGTCGATACCGAAGCGACGAACGCGAGCGACGTGCGCTGCCCCGATCCCGCAACGGCGCAGAAGATGATCGCGCACATCGACGCGGCCAAAGCCGCAGGCGATACCCTCGGCGGCACCTTCACCGTCCGCGTGACGGGGATGCCCGTCGGCATCGGCTCGAACCGGCAACCCGATACGCGGCTCGACGGCGTTCTTGCAGGCGCGCTCATGGCGATGCAGACGGTCAAGGCGGTAGAAGTCGGGGCCGGGCGCGACATCGCTTCGCTTCCGGGTTCGCGCGCCCACGATACGTTCACGCTCGATAGTGAGAAGAACGTCGCGCGCGGTTCCAATCGCGCGGGCGGTATCGAAGGCGGCATCTCCAACGGCCAAGACCTTATCTTGCGCGTGACGGTGAAGCCAATTCCGACCCTTATGAAGGCGTTGCCATCGGTCAATCTGCACGAGACCACCGTTGCGCCGGCGAGCATCGTGCGTAGCGACGTTTGCGTCGTGCCGGCCGCCTCGATCGTCGGCGAAGCGATGGTGCGCCTCGCCCTCGTCGCCCCGATTCTCGAAAAATACGGTGGCGATTCGATCGAGGAAACGCGTGAAAATATGGAACGTGCCGTGGCGGCTGCGGCGCGGCTGTTCGAACCATCGACGGTCTAATCAAACACGTCGCGCTCGTGGGCTTCATGGCCGCGGGAAAAACGACCGTTGGCCGCCATCTCGCACGCGAACTTGGGCTTCCCTTCGTCGATACCGACGACCTCATCATCGCACGCGAAGGCGCGATCGCGACGCTCTTCGCACGCGTCGGCGAAGCCGGTTTCCGGGCGGCGGAATGCGCGGCCGTTTGCGAGGCGCTCGACGGACCGCTCGCGGTGATCGCACTCGGTGGCGGCGCGATCACCTACGAACCGACGCGCGCGCTCTTAGCCGCGCGTGCGTTTCGCGTCTATCTCGACGTGCCCGTAGAAACGCTCGTCTACCGATTGCGCCGATCGCGAACGGTGCGGCCGCTCGTTGGTGCCGAGCCCACAATCGAACGCGTGCGAGAACTCCTCGATGCGCGCGAGCCGCTCTATCGCGAAGCCGATCTCATCGTGCGTTCACCGCAAACATCGAAACTCGCCTACGCGCGGCGGATCGTGGATGAAATTTCAGCGCGCACGCCGGGCGCAAGTACGCTCGGATCCGCGTCGAATGGACGCACGCAATGACCCGTATCGACAGCCTCGGCTATCCCATCACGATCGACCACGATACCGCTCGTGCGGTCGCGAAATTTTTGCGCGAGCGCGGATCCGGGCGCACGATCGTCCTCTGCGATCGCAACGTTGCGGCACGCGCGAACGCGATTGCCAAAACGATCGGCAAGAACACGACGGTGCTCGCGTTCGCGCTCGGCGAACGGCGCAAGACGCTGCGCACCGTCGAACGCGTCTACGCCGAACTTGCAGCCGCGGGTGCCGATCGTACGACGACGCTCGTCTGCGTCGGTGGTGGCGTAGCGGGTGACCTCTTCGGATTCGTCGCGGCGACGTATATGCGCGGCGTGCCATTCGTCAACGTCGCGACCTCACTCGTCGCGATGGTCGATGCGTCGATCGGTGGCAAGACGGGCGTCGATCTGCCTGCGGGAAAGAATCTCGCGGGCGCGTTCCGCGACCCGCTTGCCGTTTTCTGCGATATCGACTCGCTCGAAACGCTGCCCGAAAAACAACTCCGCGAAGGGCTCGGAGAGGTCGTCAAGCACGGGATCATCGAGGGCGACGAGGTCTTCGCAAGCCTCGAAGTGCTCGCGCCGCATCCGTTGCGCAAGTGGCCCTGGGAAACAGTCGTCGCAGATTCATTACGCATCAAAGCGATGGTCGTCAGCGACGACAAATTCGAAGCGGGGGCACGTGAGGTCCTCAATCTCGGCCACACGTTCGGTCACGCGATCGAAAAAGTAACGAACTTTCGCGTCTCGCACGGCGACGCGGTGAGTATCGGCTTGCGTGCCGCAGGGCTGCTCGCGTTGCGCACGGGGCGGTTCTCGGGCGACGAGCATCTGCGCGTCCTCGCGTTACTCGCACTCTTGCGCTTACCGCTTGTATCACCGACGACCGATCACGACGCGCTTCTGGCTGCGATGACCAACGATAAGAAAACGCGCGCGGGTAAGGTACGCTTCGTCCTACCGCGGACGATCGGAGACGTCGAGTTCGGTATCGTGGTGCCGCTCAAAACGGTGCGTTCGGTACTCGCGCGCGTCAATGCATCGCCCGGTGCCGCCGAACTTCGCTAAAACCGCGCCCATCACCGTGACGTACGTCGACGTCTTCGTCCAGCATAAAACCGCACGCCTCGAACGACCGCTCACGTACGCCGTACCGGCCGAAATGCGTGTCGAAATCGGCGACGTCGTGCGCGTGCCGCTCGGGCCGCGCGAACTCTACGGATTCGTCATCTCATCGCCGCGCGATCGCGCGGGTACGACCGGCGTGAGGCCGATCGTCGCGCGCATCGACGTCGCACGTGCATTCGATGCGAACGGCCTCGCTCTCGCGCGCTGGATTGCCGAACGCTATTGCTGCTCTCTCGGCGAAGCGCTCGGGCCGCTCACGTTTGCAGCGGCGATTCCGCGTGTCGTCGATCGTTTCGTCGTCGCCCTGCCGCCGACGGTCGACGCATTTCCCACCGTGCCGCCGCGACTCGTGCGACTCGTCGCCGGAGACTTCGTCGCCGGCTTCACGCTCGAGACGTTGCTGCGCCATCCCGAGGCGCGGCGCGCGGGCGACCGCCGCACGCTTCTGGACGCGCTCGTGGTGTTGCAACGCGGCGGTGCGGTCGTGCGCGAGCGGACGTTCGTTCCTTCGCGGATCGCCTTCGTGCGTGAGAAAATGCTCGCCGCGACGGGCGTGGCGGTAACGGGACCGCGCGTGCGCGCGCTCGTCGCGCTCGTCGTCGAATGTGGGGCGCTGCGCAGACGTGACGCGCTTTTGGCGGGTTTCGCGCACGCGATCGTCGCGCGCGCGATCAAAGCCGGTGCGCTCGTCGAAACGAGCGAAGTCGCGACCATCGCGCGCGCGCGCGGACCGCACGAAACGCAAGCGTTCGTCGCGACGCAAGAACAAGCGCGCGCGATCGATACGATCGTCGCGCGCGTCGCGAAGCGAGCCTTCGCCGAGGTTCTGGTCCAAGGTGTAACGGGCAGCGGCAAAACGTTCGTGTATCTCCGTGCGATCGCCGAGACGATCGCGCGTGGTGGGCGCGCGATCGTGCTCGTGCCCGAGATATCGCTCACGCCGCAGACCGCGCGTCGTTTCGAAGGCGTTTTCGGCGATCGCGTTGCGGTCCTACACTCCGGCCTCTCCGAACGCGAACGCTTCGAGAGCTGGCATGCGGCGTCGCGCGGCGAAATCGACGTCGTGGTCGGCGCGCGCAGTGCCGTCTTCGCGCCGCTTCCGGACGTCCGGCTCATCGTCGTCGACGAAGCGCACGAACGCAGCTACAAACAGGACTCCGTCCCGCGCTACGATGCCGTCGCCGTGGCGCGCGAGCGCGTGCGACTCGCCGCGGGTACGCTCGTCCTCGGCAGCGCGACGCCGCCGCTCGAAGCATACGCCGCTGCGCGCGCGGGTACGATCGCACACGTGCGCCTGGAACGCCGCGCGACTGCGAGCGCGCTTCCCACCGTGCACGTCGTGGATCTCGCCGCCGAATTCGAGCGCGGTAATCGCCGTATTTTTAGCACGGCCCTCGTCGCCGCACTCGGCGCGCGTCTCGAAGCGGGAGAGAAGAGCGTGCTCTTCGTGAACCGCCGCGGCTCGTCGAGCTTCATGTTATGTCGCGCGTGCGGCGTGGTGCCGAGTTGTTCGCGTTGCAGTTCGTCGCTGACGGTGCATCGTACGGAATCGCTCTTGCGCTGTCACCTCTGCGATGCGCAGCGCGCGATTCCAACGACGTGTCCGTCGTGTGCGAGTGGACCCATTCGTGAATTCGGCGTCGGCACGCAGAAGGTCGTCGAAGCGACGCTCGCGCTCTTTCCGAACGCGAAAATCGTTCGAATGGATAGCGATACGACGACACGTGTCGGCGATCACGCGCGCTTGCTCGATGAGTTCGGCGCGAGCGGTGACGTCCTCGTCGGCACGCAGATGGTTGCAAAAGGACTGGACTTTCCGACCGTCACGCTCGTCGGCGTCGTGGCGGCCGACATCGGTCTGCACGCACCCGATTTTCGTGCGGCCGAACGGACCTTCGATCTGCTCGTCCAAGTCGCGGGACGCAGCGGACGCACGCGGCCGGGCGAAGCCATCGTGCAGACGTATTCGCCCGGGCATCCCGCGATCGTCGCGGCCGCCCGTCACGATTACGATGGCTTCGCGACGGACGAACTCACCGCACGTGCGGAACTCGGCTATCCGCCACTCGCAGAACTCATCTACGTGGGAATTATTGGACGGAACGAATCGGCGACGATTGCGGCGGCGATGCGCTATGGCGAACTTCTTCGCAGCCTCGGCGATGCCGATGTTTTAGGCCCCGCGCCCTATCCGATCGTGCTCGTGAACGATGAGTGGCGTTATCGTCTCGCGATCAAAGGCGCGTCGCTCGAGCACGTACGACGCTATCTGCGCGAAGCGTTACCGAAGATCGCAGCGGGCGACCGTGGCGTGCGCATCGCGATCAACGTCGATCCGTAGGGCGCGCGCAGGTGCGCGACGAGCGCGCGCTTGAACGTGTTCGCCCATGAAGAATGGTGACGAGAAGCCCGATCCAAAGGCCCTCTCAGGGGCGATGGACCCGCTCGGGATCAACGCCGCCGCAATCGACGTGTGGCGCTCGTTGCTCGGTGCACCGCAAGCCGTGCTCGAAACGCAAACGCAATTCGCAAAGGCGTGGTTGACGCTCGCGACGCGAACGCTCTCGAGCGCCGCTTCGCCGCAAACACCCCCACCCGCCGTGATCGATCCCGCGCCCGGCGACAATCGCTGGAAACACGCGGCGTGGACGGAAAATCCGCTCTTCGATTCACTCAAACAGGGGTATCTGCTCGCCACACAAGCCGTGCTCGACGGCATCGATCGTGCGCCGGACGTCGACGTCGAAACACGGACGCGCGTGAAGTTCTTCGCGAAGCAGTTCTGCGACGCGATGAGCCCGACGAATTTTGCCTTGCTCAATCCCGCCGTCATCGAAGAGACGGTGCGGACGGGTGGTAAGAATCTGCAACGCGGAGTTGCGAACGCACTCGCGGATATGAGCGAGAACGACGGTCGGGTATCCCTCGTCGACAAAACGGCGTTCACCGTCGGCGTCAATGTCGCGACATCGCCCGGTGCGGTCATCTTCCGTAACGAACTCATCGAACTGATCCAGTACGCGCCGACCACGCCCGACGTTCACGCGATGCCGCTCCTCATCGTGCCGCCGTGGATCAATAAATATTATATCCTCGATTTACAGCCGAAAAATAGCCTCATTAAATATGCCGTGGACAACGGTATCCAAACCTTCGTGATTTCTTGGCGTAACCCGGACGCCACGCTCGGACATTTCGGTTTCGATGATTATCTGCGGCTCGGGCCGCTCGCCGCGGGCGAAGTCGCGCGCGCGATCACCGGTAGTTCATCGGTAAATCAAATCGGTTACTGCATCGGCGGGACGCTCACGTCGATGGAACTGGCGTACCTCGCGAAGACGGATCCCTCGCTCGTCAACGCGGTCACGCTCTTTGCGGCACAGGTCGATTTTTCGGAATCGGGCGAACTCCGCAATTTCTTGCCACCCCCGCCGAAGGCTAGCGCTTCGGGTGAAGGTGCGGGGCTCTTCCCGGCGATCAGCATGGCGGATACGTTTAGCATGCTTCGTGCGAACGATCTCATCTGGAACGTCGCGGTCAATCGTTATCTTCTCGGAAAGGACGCGCCGGCATTCGATCTCCTTTACTGGAATAGCGATGCGACGAGCATGCCCGGCGCGATGCACGCGTTCTACCTCGAAAATATGTACGGTAAGGACGCCCTCGTGAAAGGCGAGATTTCGGCGCTCGGCATGAAGCTCGATCTGCACGATATCCGCAACGACGTTTACTCCGTCGCGCCGATCGAAGATCATATCGCACCGTGGCGCTCCGTTTACAAGATGACGCAGATCTTCTCAGGCCAGACGCGCTTTCGACTCGGCCACTCGGGCCACATCGCGGGCGTGATCAATCCCCCCGCGAGCGGGAAGGGGCAGTACTGGAGCAACGATACCAACCCCGCGAAACCCGACGAGTGGTTTGCCGGCGCCGACGCGCATAAAGGTTCGTGGTGGCCCGATTGGATGGCGTGGCTCTCGAAACGCTCCGCGAAACGGGTCCCCGCACCCACGTCGCTCGGAAACGAAAAGTACCCGGTGCTCGTCCCCGCACCAGGTACTTACGTGATGGAAAAAGCCTAACGCGCGATTATTTTTTCGCGCCGCTTTTCTTCTTGGCGGTACGAACGGTCGCGGGACCGGCGGCTGCCGCTGCGGCCTTGACCACGGCGGTGGCCTTTATCGCTTTGATGAGGCGCGACTTCTTACGAGCGGCCTTATTCGGATGAATGATGCCCTTCTGGGCGGCCTTGTCGAGTTGGCTCTCAACGGAGGGTGCCACGGCCATTTCGCCGCCGACGCGCGCTTTTTTGAAGAGCGTCTTGAGGCGGGTTTTGACGTCGCGGTTCCGCAATTCGCGCTTTTGCGACTGCTTGACCCACTTGATAGCGGCTTTAATATTCGGCAACGAGGTCTCCAGTTGGGACGGAAATCAGCCTTTCCGGCGAGCGGGAAGGCACGCGCGGCAGTATATCACAGCCATCCCGGAGCGTAAAGCACGATGATCGTCCCCGACCTGCGATTCGGTTTCGCGCCCCTTCCCGACGTCTTCCCCGGCTACGACCCTGCGGGCGACGCACGGGCGCTCGTGCCCGTCGGGTACGCATCGCCCGCCCTCGCGCCCGTGCCGGGTCGGCTCCTGCGGGGATCGCTCCGACCGGGCCAACGCTTCTTCGTGCGGATCCCCGATGCGTGGAACGGGAATCTCGTCGTTTGCGGAACGCCCGCGACGCGGAGCGAACACGCAAACGACCTTACCTTTGGGGAATGGTTCCTCGCACGCGGGTATGCTTTCGCCTCGAGCAACAAAGGGATTCCGTACAACGCGATTGTCGAACCGTGGGATCGGACGCCCGACCCTGCGCACGCGTATCGCGTGCCGTTCGCCTTCGGCGAGTCGGCGCCGGGCGAGACTGCAATTCGCTTTGGCGCGCTCGACCCCGTCGCCGTTCCCGTGGCCGGGTGGCACGCCGATCTCCCGGAGGTCGTGCGCGCCACACGCGACGTCGTGCACGAAACGACGGGCCGGGGGCCGACGCGTACCTATGCAGTCGGACTCTCGATCGGCGGCGGCCAGGTCCGCGCGTTGCTCGAACGCGAGCCCGATCTCGTCGACGGCGGCTTGGAATGGGCGAGCGTCTACTGGCATCCCGAGCACAACATCTTGCGCGATCTGCCGCCGTTTCTCGCCGCAATGGCGCCCTATCTGGAAAGTGGCTTCACCGATCGCGACGCGCACGAAGCAATCGTCGCTGCGGGCTATCCGCCCGACCGCCTTCGAGATGCGCCGCGTCTGCGGTCGCTTTGGGACGCGTACTACTCGGGTTTGCCGCCGTTCTATGCGGACCTTACGACGTTTGCATTCGCGCGGCTGCTCGATCCCAAAGCTGGCGCCCTCGATTCACTCGCCGCCCGCGCCGCATACCGTCCGTCGGCTGCGGCGAGCGAGAACGTTGCCGCGTTCGCGCATTCAGGGAGGATCGAGAAACCGCTCATCGGTTTCGCGGGCGACGCCGACGTCTTCGTGACGCCCCATCACAACTTCGAGGCCTACGTCCGTGCCGTGTGCGCGGCGGGATGCGGCGACCGGTACTGGCCGACGCTCGTCGCGGGCGGCACGCACGTCGACGGCTTTGCGGCGCTGGGCTGGAACCTACAACCGATGCTCCCCTACGTGTGGCGCGGCTTCGAAACGCTCGTCGCCATCGTTGAGGACGGCGCGCGACCGCCCGGCGCCGGGAGCATCACGCGCGTTCGCTAGACGTTTCGGCTGCGACACTATCGGAACGTCGTGCGAATATATGCGGCGATCTGCTCGACGTTCGTCGCCGAAAGCGGCGAAGGGTAGAGCTTCGGCATCATGCCGCCTGGTTTTTCGATGCGAGCGATCGTCGTTGCAAGGGACTGACGTGTCGCGATGCCGTGCAGATTCGGCCCGACGCCACCGGCTCCATTTGCTCCGTGGCATGACGCGCAATTTGCGGCGAAAGCCGTCTTTCCCGCGGCGATCGCCGCGACATCGACGGCAGGCGCGGTCGATGCTACGGCCGACGTTGCGAGGGTCGGCTTCGACGGAAGCGTCGACGCTCCAGGAACCGGAGCGACGGTCGACGGCGAGGCTGTTGCAGCAGTGGCCGCTAGCGTCGCCGGCGGCGTCGTGTTCGCGACGTTCGTGGCGGGCGTAGCACGGAGCTTGCTGATCGGAATCGTGAGCCACAGCATGCCTTTGAACGTCGGTCCGCTCGAAGCGCCGCTCAGCGCCGAATTCGCGCCGACGTTCATTTCTACATAGCCGTGAAGATACTGGACGTGTGGCACGTTGAAGGCCACATTGACCGCGTTTCCGTTTGTGACCGGACCGCCGGCACCGCTATCGTTGAAATCGTGGCGGAGGCTCACCATGACGCCGTTGCGGAAAAGTGGTTGATAGACTTCGAAACTCGCGCCTCGACTCTTCGTCGGCCCGAGCGGCGTACCGGCCGGACCAGCGCCCGGATTATCATCGAATTGTGCCTGGTAAATTGCGAGAAGCCCGGGTCGTCCGTACTGCCCTGGATCGACCTGAACGTAGACCGCGCTCGAGCGGTAGCGATCGATGCCGGAGTTCGTCGAAACCGGCGTCGATCCGTAACTTCCGAACGCCCCGACTTCATAGGGCTTAGTCGGTATTGCGTACGCGAGTTTCCATTGAAACGTCTTGTCGCCGGCGCTGAAATCCGTCGCGCCATTGAGATCGGAACTCGCGAGATAATAGCCGGCCTCGGCGTCGAGGGCGTCGTGAACGTAGGCGAGGCGCGTGCCCCAGCGATTCCCGTAGGTCGCGTTCCAATCGTGTTCGCCGACGAGCGTCGCAGATGCCGCCGGCCCGTCCAGATCTGCATTCTGGCTGTATGGCGACGGCGCGGCACTGAGGATTTTCCCGACGAAAAGATGGCCGTCGTGGTGGAGGAGGTTATTATATGTCAGCCACAAGGTGTCGACGCCGCCGGGTTGATCGAAAGCCGTAATGAATTGCTGGGCGTGATACGTGAAATCGGGCGCCGCGTATCCGACGGCGTGGAGCGCGAGATTGCCGAATGAGAATCGCGGCGTTCCCGTCCCGGCACCGGCCGACGTATCGAAGTTGGCGCTCTCGCCGATCCAAACCGGGAGTGCTCTCGCGAGCGTCTTCCGATCGAGCGCTGAATATCCGGTTCGTTGAAGGTACCGTCCGTACGCATTGAGGGACGGGACGGTGGTATGACACGCACTACATTGCAAGCCGAGCGCTTGTGCGAACGGGGGCATTGCGGCGGTCGGTTTCGGCGCGGAAAACATCCCGGGTATTAAGATCGCTAGCGCACCGAGGAAACCGAAGAACCGCACGTCGGGCCGGAAACGGATATGCTTCACCATCGAACGATGATCGGCTGTCTGTAAGAAGTTCCTGCGAAGACGTTATTCGCGAGTGGCGGGCGTCGGTTAGCCGGTCGTGCCGCGGTCGGTCGTGCGATCGAGAATGGTCCGGTAACTTCGGTACCGCGTCGTGGCGATCGCGCCCTCCGCGACGCCGGCCGCGATGCGGCAGCCGGGCTCGTCGCGGTGGACGCAGTCGGTGAAGCGACACGAGCCCGGCAACGCGGCGAATTCGCGAAAGCCCATCGTCAGTTCTGCGGGCGTGATCTCGTGCAGTTCGAACTCGCCGACGCCCGGGCTATCGATGAGGAATCCGTCGGCAAAACGATGGAGGCGACCCGTCGTCGTCGTTTGTTTGCCGCGGCCGATCTTCGAGACTTCGCCAACGTCTGCCGTGCCGCCGAGCGCCCCGAAGAGCGAACTCTTGCCGACGCCCGATTGACCGATGAGTAGCGTGCGATGGCCCGCGAGCGTCGCCTCGACGGCATCCATGCCGAGGCCCTCTTTTGGATTCGCGAGTAACGTGACGTAACCGAGCGACGCATAGGTGTGGACGAGCGCGGGCACGTCGATGTCGTCAGCGATGTCGGCCTTTGTAAGGATGAGCCGCGCGACGATATCGTGGATCTCCGCGAAAGCGATCAGTTCGTCGATCATCGCGAGATGAAACACCGGTCGTGCGAGCGCCGCGACGATCGCGATACCGTCGATATTCGCCGCCATCGTTTTCGTGCGTCCGCCCGCCGTCGTACGTTCGAGCGCGAAAGTGCGCGGTTCGCGGCGTTCGACGATCACGCGTTCGTCCTCGAGCCGCGATGCCGCGACGAGATCGCCCGGCACGAGTGCGAGACGTTCGAGGCCCTTGCGCAGCTGGGCGAGCCGAACGACGTCTTCATCCTCGAAACAAATCCAGGCGGCATTGCGTCCCACGCTCACGACGCGCGCAGATCGGCCGGGTGCGTCGTCGCGCATGACTCGCGTGCTCGGGCGTGTAAAGATTCGAAAGCCTCAGGTTCGCAAGGATTCCATCGTGAAACGGTTCGCAAGCGTAACATTCGATCGTGTGCTCGCGATGTGCGAGCGCGATGACATCACGCGTTTCTTAGGTTCGCTCGGTGCGACCGTGACATCCTGGAATGCGAGCACGCACCGAACCTATGCGAGCGCCGAACTCGCCCCCGAAGCCGACATCGCGGCGATCGATCGCGGTGCGAATGCTCGCGTCGACGAACCGGCGCTCGTGGTTTTACGCGTCACACCACGATTCGCCGACCGCTCGCGTGGGTTGCTCGATGCATTTGCCGGAGCCGGATGCCCGGCGGGCGTTCGAGACGCGCGCGCGGAAGCCGGCGGCGCCGTCACGATCGAGATCGACGCGACGCAGACCGCGCCACTCGTGGCCCTCGCTCTCATCGATGTGGAGACGGGCGGCACGGCTTTGCGGCGCATCGAGGCACTCGTTCCTTTTTCCGATGCGACGCTCGCCGCGTTCGCGGGAGCGGCACTGCGCGAACCGACGCTCGATGCGTCGCGCATTATCGAGACCTTTCTCGAACCGCTCCTGGCAGGCGGAGCGAGATGATCGAGAAACTTGCGATTCCGATTCCGACCCTTACCTTCGGCCTCAGCGATGCGATCGATATCATCGCAACGGCGCTCTTCGTCTATTACGCGCTCTTGCTCATCCGCGGGACGCGTGCCGTTCCGATCTTGTTCGGAATCGCGGTGCTCGCGGGCGTGCTCGGGCTCGCGAACGTCTTCCACCTCTTGGTTCTCGCGACGATCTTGCAATTCGCGCTCGTCGGAACGGCGGTCACGTTGCCGATCGTCTTCCAGCCCGAATTGCGGCGACTGCTCGAGCAACTTGGGCGCGGCGGAATGATCACGCGGCGCGAAGCCGAGGGCGATGCGCACGCGCTCGAAGAAGCGGTTTCCGCACTCGCAGCCGCAGCGATTGCCCTCTCGCGCAATCGCGTCGGCGCGCTCGTCGTGATCCAAGGCGCGACGGGTCTGCGCGAATACGTCGAGAGCGGGACTCGGCTCGATGCGAAGCTTTCGGTGGGATTGCTCGTCGCGATCTTCACACCGCAGTCACCGCTCCACGACGGCGCGGCGATCGTCAAAGGTATGCTCGTCGAAGCGGCGGGCTGTTTTCTGCCGCTTTCGGAAAACGTGTTGACCGAGAGCCATCTCGGTACGCGACATCGTGCGGCAATCGGTCTCTCCGAACAGACCGACGCCGTCGTTCTCGTCATTTCGGAACAGACGGGCATGATCTCGATCGCGCGCATGGGGAAACTCTCGCGCGAACTCGGCGACGAGGCACGCTTGCGTGCGGTGTTGTTGGCATGCTGTCGTGCGTCGAAGAGCGTACGCCCCGAAATCTTGTCGGCGCGCGTGCGGTTCGGTCGCCGCCGTCGCAACGCGGCCGCCCCGACCGGTCCGTCGGGCGGAGATTTCATCAATCCTCGTGCTTGATCGTCTTCGCAATAATTTACCGCTGAAGCTCTTATCGCTTGCGATCGCGGTGCTCGGCTGGACGTATCTCCGCCTCACACCAAATCCCGTTATCGCGGCGCGTTTCGTGCAGCAAGTCACGGTGCCGATCGCGACGACGGGCCTGCGCGTCGACGAGATCGCGCGGTTCTCCGAGCGTGAAGCCGTGGTCGCCGTCGACGTTCCCCGTGCGGGCGCGCCGCTGCGGCCCGAGATGTTGCGCGCGGTGCTCAATCTCGAAGGTCGCGAGCCTGGCGTCTATAATGTGCCGGTTGACGTGATCGCACCCAAACTCGAGATAAAATCGCTTTCGCCGGCATCGGTGACGCTCTCGATCGAGAGGATCGAGGCGCGCACGGTTCCGGTAACCGTGCACTATGTCGGTGACGCGCGGCGCGGTGTCGTCGTCGGCCGTGTCGGCGTCTCTCCGCTTGCGGTGACGCTCCGCGCCTCCACGAGCGATCTGCGGCGTGTCGCAAACGTGCGTGTCGACGTGCCGCTTCCGACTGCCCCTGTGACGTTCGATTCGATGTTGCGACCGATCGCGACCGACGATCGCGGCGTGGAGATCGGCAACGTTGCCGTCGCTCCCAATCTCCTACGCGTTACGGCCACGTTCGTGGCGGCGGGGCGCCAACACTAAATATGGGACGCATCTTCGGAACCGACGGCGTACGCGGAGTCGCGAACGTCGATTTAACGCCGGAACTCGCCTTTGCGATCGGACGTGCGGGTGCTGCGATCCTCACCTCGGGCGGCGATCCGAATAAACCCATCATCGTCGGTCGCGACACGCGTCTTTCAGGCACGATGCTCGAAGCTGCGGTCGTGGCGGGAATCGCATCGACGGGACGCGATGCGCTCTCGGTTGGGGTCGTGCCGACGCCTGGCGTCGCGCGAATCACCGCACTCGCCGATGCCGCCGCAGGCGTTATGATCAGCGCTTCGCACAACCCGGTTGCCGATAACGGGATCAAATTTTTCGGCCCCGACGGCTTCAAACTCAGCGACGCGCAAGAGCACGCGATCGAAGAAGCGCTCGACGATCCATCGCTTCCGCGGGCGAGTGGTATCGACATCGGCATCGCGCGCACGGCACTCGGACTCGTCGATCGTTATTTCGCGACGCTCGTCGAAGGCGGCGAAGATCTTTCGTCACTGACGATCGTCGTCGACGCGGCGTATGGCGCCGCGTATCGCGTGGGACCGCGCGCGCTCGAACGACTCGGCGCGACCGTCATCGCGCTCCACGCCGAAGACGACGGATCGCGCATCAACGTCGCGTGCGGTTCGACCGATCTCTCGACGCTCGTGCGAACCGTCCGCGAGATCGCGGCGCAACGACCGCAGGCGCACGTCCTCGGCGTCGGATTCGACGGCGATGCCGATCGCGCGCTCTTCGTCGATGAGACGGGCGAGATCGTCGACGGCGATCGCGTCATGCTGGTCCTCGCAGTCGATAAGAAGAAGCACGGGAAGCTCGTGGGCGATACGGTCGTCGGGACCGTCATGAGTAATATTGGTCTCGAACGCGCGCTGCGCGCCGAAGGGATCGCCCTCGTTCGCGCGGCCGTCGGCGATCGTTACGTGCTCGAACACCTGCGCATGAGCGGCATGACCTTCGGCGGCGAGCAATCGGGCCACATCATCGATCTCGATCGTAACACGACGGGTGACGGCCCGGGGACGGCCGTGGCGCTCTTCGCAATCGTCGCGCGCGAACGGCGCACGCTACGCGATCTCGCGAGCACGCTGCACGTCGCGCCGCAAATCCTCGTCAACGTTCGTACGCCGCGCAAAGAGGTTCTCGATCGTGACGATATCCGCGCGGCGATCGCGCGCGTGGAGTCCGAGCTCGGCGAGGGCGGACGGCTCCTCGTGCGACCGTCGGGAACGGAACCGCTCATTCGCGTGATGATCGAGGGCGACGATCACGCGCGCATCGGTCGCCTCGCAAACGATCTAGCGGACATGGTACGCGCTGCGGCGCAATAGCTCCCCATGATTGGTCGCATATTTTGCGTCGCGCTAAGCGCGGCGCTTTCTGTTTTCTCGATGCTCGATGCGCGTCCGGCTCTTGCGGAAACGACGAACCCCATCGTCGTGGCGGTGGACGCGACGCAGGCCGCACAAAAAATTTACCACGTCACGGTCACGATGCCCGCGCATCCCGGCGCTTTCGCGTTCGTCTATCCGAAATGGATCCCGGGGTATCATGGGCCTGTCGGGCCCGTCGAAGCGGTTGCGAACATGCGCGTGAGCGCGGGCGGATCGTCGCTCGCGTGGCGACGCGATCTCGTCGATCCGTACACGATCGTAACGACGCTCCCCGCGACTGCGACGAGTCTCGACGTCGCCTTCGATATCGTGACGGCGCCCTCGCACAACGGCCAAAACGAGGCGATCAGCACGGCGCAACTCGCGGTCATCGAGTACAGTAATTTCGTCGTCTATCCGCAGGGTGCCATCGCCACGGAGACACCCGTGCGTGCCTCGCTCAAACTGCCTACCGGATGGACGATGGGCACGGCACTCCCCGTCGCCGCGCTTGCGGGAGACGTCGTGACGTTCGCACCCGCCTCGCTCTACACCGTCGTCGATTCGCCGATCATCGCGGGTGCGCACGAGCGTTCGATCGTGCTCGACGCCAACCACACCCTCGACGTTGCGGGAGACAGTGCCGCCTCGATCGACGTTTCGCCGAAATTCCTCACCGGAATGAAGCATCTCGTCGCCGAAGGACCGGCGCTCTACGGTGGTCGCCATTATCGCACGTATCACTTTTTGCTCGCGCTCTCCGATCGCGTCGAATTCAATGGAATCGAGCACCACGAATCGAGCGATAACCGCGCGTCGGAAAAATTCGTGATGGATGAGGCGGGTTTCCGCGTCTCAGCCGATCTCTTACCGCACGAATTTTCGCACTCGTGGAACGGGAAATACCGCCGCCCGGCCGATCTTTCGGTACCGGACTATCAGGCGCCCGAGAAAACTGATTTGCTTTGGGTGTACGAGGGCCTCAACCAGTTCCTTGGCGAGAAGCTCACGACGCGCGCACGGCTCACGAGTTTCGAGGATCAACTCGACGAGCTCGCGATCGCCGCGGCCGCGATGGACAACGAGAACGGTCGCGCGACACGACCGCTGCGCGACACGGCCGACGGCGCGTATTTCCTCTATCAGGCGCCGGGGCCGTTCCACGCGCTGCGGCGCAGTGCCGGCGATTTCTACACCGAGGGAAACCTCATCTGGCTCGAGGCCGACGTGACGATTCGCAAGCTCACGAACGGCGCGCGCTCGCTCGATGATTTTTGCAAACTCTTCGCCGGCGGAACCTCGGCGGAGGTTCCGCGCTTCAACACCTATGACGAAGCTGCGGTTATTGCGATGTTAAATAAGATTGCGCCGTACGATTGGGCGGGGTTCTTCGAGAAGCGTGTGGCGACAGCGCAACCGCGGGCGCCCCTCGGCGGGATCGAGGGCGGCGGATACAAGCTCGTTTACACCGATAAGGCTTCGGAGTTCTTCAAAGCGTCGGAGACGGAACGCAAGGAGCTCGACGCGATGTACTCTCTGGGTCTCGCGATCTCGACCGACGGAGATTCGAGCAGCGTCATCCGCGATATTCGCGTCGACTCCCAAGCATTCGCGGCGGGCCTCGCGCCCGGGATGCGTATCGTCGCCGTCGACGGCCGAAAATTTTCGCCGGAGACGTTCCATGCCGCGATGCGCGCCCACGCGGGGACCGATGCGCCGCTCGCGCTCATCGTGAGCAACGACGATTTCTTTCGCACGGTCCTCGTGACCGCGCGTGATGGGGAGCGCTTTCCGCATCTCATCCGTGAAGCAAATACGCCCGATCTTCTCGAAAAAGTCTACGCTCCGACCACATTCGTGCCCGTCCGTGACCACGCAGCGCTAAAAACCCGTTAAACAAGCCTCTTTTCTTGCCGATGGTACGCAGGACACGTTAACTTCGCAGCTAAAGCGGCCCCGGGGATTGCTCGACTCTCTTTACAGAAGTCGGGCATCGACCGGGTGAGATCATTCGGAAATTTCCTTTCCACTACGCCAAAATCGCCAAATTCGAGCAAAACTCGAAGCGGGGGACTTCCAAGGTGGGGTGAATGCGCCGGTCGGCGCACGGGCAAACTCTCGGCCCGAACCCGTCAACTAACCTCGTAGGCGTCGAAAGAGAAACATGATTCGTTCCTTTGGAACGGCGTTGTTCGCCGTTGGATTTGTCGGTCTCGCAAGCGGGATCGCAGTCGCCAAGCCTCATGTATCGGCCCCGATCGTCGCAACGGCCTCACAGGTCGGTATGGATCGGCGTGGCGACGAGGCCACCTCGAATCTCGCAGAGCCCTTCAGCGTTTCGATCCAGGCGCGAGCCGAGCTTCGTGCGATGGAGACGATGTCGGTGATGCCGAGCGCGACCGCCGACCTCGCGATGTGGACATCGAATAGCAAGGCCACGGGGATAACCGAATCCCCGCAGATGACGCTTGCAATGAAGCATTCGGACACGATGCACCGCTTCGCACGCGGGATCATCAGCCGGACGTCGTCGATTGCGATGAGTCTCACCCGGAGTGCCATGCGGTTTATCGGCACGCCGTACGTTTTCGGCGGCACGTCGCCGTCGGGTTTCGACTGCTCGGGATACACTCAGCACGTCTTCGCGATGCTCGGCATAACGATTCCGCGCTTGGCCGACGCGCAGTTCTACGCCGGTCATCCGACGAGCGGCGGGATGGCGACGGGCGACCTCGTGTTTTTTCAAACGTACGAACCTGGCCCTTCACACGTCGGCATCTATCTCGGCAACGGTCGCTTCGTCCACAGTTCGAGCCACGGCGTAATGGTTAGCCGCCTCGGCGACAATTATTGGCGCTCGCGTTACCTCGGCGCCAAGCGCCTCGCGAGACTCTAGGTCAAAAACGAACGGATCCATTCTATGATCGACGGCTTCCGCCGGTTTCTCTTCCGCGGCAACGTCATCGACCTCGCGGTTGCCGTCGTCATCGGCGCGGCTTTCGGGGCGGTCGTGACGGCACTGGTGAAAGATTTCATCACGCCCCTCATCGCGGCGATTTTCGGGAAGCCGGACTTTTCAGCGCTCGTCTTCACGATAAACGGGAGCGCATTCTTGTACGGCGATTTTGTCAACGCCGTGATCGGCTTCGTTCTCGTGGCAGCGGCGATCTATTTCGTGGTGGTCGTCCCGATGAATCATGTCACTGCTCGGTTCGCTCCTGCGGCGCCAGACGCGCCCATCCTCAAGGTATGCCCGGAATGTTGTAGCGATATTCCGGCGGCGGCGCGCCGCTGTAAGTTCTGTACGGCGGCGATCGCGTAGCGGCGAGCCGATCGAAACGATTCCGATGGGGTACGCGAAAATCGAGGATGTCCAAATTTGCACGGCTTGCCGTCATCCGGTCGCTTCGCATACGGCGAGCGGATGTACGAGCACCGTACCCGGGACCGCGAACCGGGCCCCGTGCGTCTGTCCGTGTACGAGGAGCTCGCTCGAAGCCGAACACGCTCGTTCACCGATCGCACGCATTACGCCGAGGTAACGCACGCAGTCCCGTCGTACGAGGCTGGTCGCGACTTCATTGGGGCGTCGCCAAGCGGTAAGGCAGGGGCCTTTGAAGCCTCCATTCGTTGGTTCGAATCCAGCCGCCCCAGCAAAGTTCTTTCATAACGCGAATCGATACTAAAAAGGCTTCGTCAAGCACACTGCGTAGCGAAGAGCGATGACTCACCACGAAGCGCTTACGCGCCTCTTCGATTCTTGGAAGGTGGGCGATGCGTTACGATCGGGCGCGCATTTTGCGCCCGAAGGCACCTATCGTGAAGCCGGACGGGAGCCTCTCGTCGGGCGCGATGCGATTGTCGCACACTTTACGCGCTTCTTTCGCGACGGTCCGCGTTTCGAATTTTTCGTCGACGACATCGTCGTGGAGGACAATCGCGCGGCTGTGCGCTATCGCTTCGCCATCGCCGATACCGGAACGTCGTGGCGCGAGCGACCGGGTTGTGCGTTCGTGACGTTTTCGGACGGAACGATCTCCGAGTGGCGCGAATACGAAGGGTAGCATGTCACAAGATTCGCTCAGCATCGACGTCACGGCCGCAGCCGACGGTCGCGTTCAACTCTTCGGGCTCGGTGGGAGCCTCGATATCGCAACCTCGCCGACGCTACGTGCCGGCTTGATGGAAGCGGCCGACCGCGACAACCACGAGATCGTCGTCGATCTCACGCATCTCGAATTCCTCGATTCGACGGGCCTCGGCGCGTTGATCGGCGCCCACAAGCGCGCGGCCGAACACGGCGGATCGGTGCGACTGGTCGCCCAAGAAGGTCAGATTTTACGGTTGTTGAGGATTACGGGTCTGCTCGACGTCTTCTCGGTCTATCCGACGATCGATGCGGCACTCGCCGACAAAGCACGGTTGATCGGCCTCTAGCTCCTGCGGTCTGGACGCCGAGGACCGTTGCTTCGCCGCGCCGTAAGCGGCGGCGTGGGATACGACATCAAAGCCAACAGCGCGACGATCACCAACGGCCGCGATCGAGCGGGTGCGCGCGCGATGTTCAAAGCCGTCGGTTTTTCCGACGAAGACCTCGGAAAGCCGATCGTCGGCATCGCGAACACGTGGACCGAGACGATGCCGTGTAATTGGAATTTGCGTGGCCTCGCCGAACACGTCAAGCGCGGGATTCGCGACGCCGGCGGCACGCCGATGGAATTCAACACGATCGCGATCTCCGACGGCATCACGATGGGTACCGAGGGCATGAAGGCCTCGCTCGTCTCGCGCGAAGTGATCGCCGACTCGATCGAGCTCGTCGGCCGCGGCCATATGTTCGATGCAATCGTCGCACTCACGGCGTGCGATAAGACAACGCCCGGGGCCGCGATGGCACTCGTCCGGCTCAACGTTCCCGCGCTCATCCTCTACGGAGGTTCCATCGGGCCCGGTAAGCTCGACGGCGAAGATCTTACGATCGTCGACGTCTACGAAGCGATCGGCGCACACGCCGCAGGCAAGATCGACGATGCACGGTTGACCGCGATCGAAAATGCCGCGTGCCCGGGTGCCGGTGCCTGTGGTGGCCAGTACACCGCAAATACGATGGCGATGATCATGGAATTCATGGGCCTCTCGCCGATCGGGAGCGCATCGCCTGGTGCGAGCGATCCGCGCAAGGAGCGGAAGGGATACGAAGCGGGCGTCCTCGTTATGGATCTCTTGCGCCGCGGCGTACGGCCGCGCGATCTTTTAACTCGCGAAGCATTCGAGAACGCGATCGCGGCGGCGGCGGGAACGGGTGGCTCGACCAATAGCGTGCTCCACCTCCTCGCCCTCGCGCGCGAAGCAGGCGTGCCGCTCGAGATCGATGATTTCGATACGATCAGCCGCCGCACGCCGATCATCGCCGATCTTCGTCCGGGCGGCCGTTATGTGGCGCTCGACGTCGATCGGGCCGGCGGCATCCAGCTCATCGCAAAAAATATGGTCGCGGCCAATCTCGTGCACGCTGGTACCCAAACGGTTTCCGGGCGCACGCTCGGAGAAGAAGTGGCAAACGCCGTCGAGACGCCGGGTCAGGTGGTCATTACGACGGCCGACAAACCGTTCAAGCCGACGGGCGGGATCGTCGTCCTACGCGGCAATCTCGCACCCGAAGGCGCGGTCGTGAAGATGGCGGGCCACGAACGGCGGTACCATCGCGGTCCAGCCCGCCTCTTCGACCGCGAAGAAGCGGCGATGCACGCCATCGAAGCGGGTCTGATCGTCGCGGGAGACGTGGTCATTATTCGCTATGAAGGTCCGCGCGGTGGGCCGGGTATGCGCGAGATGCTCGGCATCACGGGCGCGATCGTGGGTGCGGGGCTCGGCGAAACGGTCGCTCTGGTCACCGACGGACGGTTTTCCGGCGGTACGCGCGGGCTCATGATCGGTCACGCCGCGCCGGAAGCCGCGATGGGCGGCCCGCTCGCCGCTCTCTGCGACGGCGACTTCGTCGTGATCGACATCGACAATCGCCGCCTCGATACCGAGGTGTCGGCGGGCGAAATGACCGCACGGCTCGCAACGTGGAAAGCGCCGAAGCCGCATTACACGACGGGTGTCTTCGCGAAGTATGCGGCGCTGGTTTCATCGGCCGCCGACGGCGCAATCACGCGCGTCGGGTAGGTGTGGGCCTATCGACGTATTTTTTCCAGGGCCTCAAAGCGACCGACATCGATTGAAGCGAGCGCCTTCATTGCCGTATCGACATCAACTCCCGTACTCGTAACGCCGACTGCGACACGGTCGTCGATCATTTCCAGAAGTTCCGCTCGTTTGGCGGCGTTTTCCCACGAAACGTGCACGGGGCGGCCGTCGATTTCGACTTTTTTCGTGTAGCCCGCTTTGGTTTCTTCCTCTGGTACGTTATTCGTGCCGATGCGCGCGATCATCCCCAAACCTTTCGCTCCGCCGAAATCCATCACGTCCAGTTCGAGGTGGCCCCCGGAACCCGACGCGTCCCCGTAGGATGCCGTCGCAGACGAAGCCGACATGCCGAAGGCGGTACTCGTTCTGCTATCGCCAGAGGCACGTGATAAGCCCACGACCGTATCGGGCAACAACGCGTTGAGCTCTTCTCGCGGGATCGGATGCACGTTTTCGGAGCCGCCGGATGCGATCGATTTGAGCATTCCGATGCCCGCTGCCATTTGCCCCGCGCTGTCGCCGGATTTCTCCGCCGTTTCCGCTTGTTTCGCGGCCTGCGTCGCACCGTCGACCATTTTCTGAGCAGCTTCCGAGTCGCCGGGTTTTCCACCCATCGCCTGACCCATGATATTTGCGATGACGGCCTTACCCTGGCTCTCACTATCAGCTTGCGACGAGACGGGCCCAGGCGATCCGAAGCCGAGGGCACCAGCTCTCAGACCGGCGACTCCAAGGGTTAACGCGAGCGTTACTTGGAGCACGACTCCAGCGACGATCGTGCAAGCAATCGTGACGAGCGTGTACGGGACCACTTTATCCGCTGCGAGATTCATGAGAATCGGCGCGCCCCGGTAAAAAAGATACAACCCATATAAGCTAGCGAAAATGCTCAAAATAGCGAGCGGCGGGAAAATGTAGAGAACGCCTGCGAGAAGAGCCGGCGTCATGGAATAACCGACGAGTTTGACGGCTGCTACGACATCTTTGCGACCGCCGAATGAAGGCGACAGAATATTTGCGATGAGCGCAAAAAGAAAAAGTCCGGCGAGTACCGCAACGAACGTTAAGACCGCTTGGACGATACCTTGTACCGCGGGCATACGGTAGGTACCGACAAACGGAATTCCGATGCCGATGATCGATAGGCCGACGAAGAGAGCCACGGGCCCAATTGCCGCAAGCGGAGCGACGTAGCCCGCGTATGTGGAGGCCACCGTGCTCGGCTCGCTCGCAATCGCGGGCCATGCGAGTCCGGGATGAAGCGTGATCTCTTTGGCGCGAGTCGTGATGTTCATGTACGTCTCTCTTTTCTCTTTCGCCTCAACGTTGCGCGGAATCCAATCATCGTGCATGTCGAGCGTCCGAAGAGCGTCCGAAATTCGTTCGGGAAGCGCGCGGCTTGGTGTTCGTTGTCGCACGAGGCGACGTTCTCTCGATCGACGCCAGACCGCTCGAGCTTCATGCGCATGCGTCGTCTCGCTTTCTGCAGCACGCTCGCCCCGTAGTCGCTTGCCAAGGCGATGCCGGGGCCGCCAATCCCAACATCGCGTACGACGAAATCGTCAAAGTCATCGTCAGCGGCACGCCACCGTCGATCGGCAAATGCCGCGGCCGACGCGGGCGATGCGATGGCGAGTCGGATGGGTGGTGGCATGTTCGAGGGAATGTTAGCCGGCTTCGCACGTTTCACGAACGGAACCTTACTCCGCAACGCGTATTACAATGGTTACGAACGAATTTACGCCGTGCAGAACGACACCGCGACGATTCTCAAATGCGCGCAGCACCAACGCATCGCGCTCGATCTCACTAAAATGACCTATTGCTGCATGCCCTCGAAAGCGCCCCGCGTGATGCCCGGCACCGCCGTGACGTCGATGACCTCGACGACGAAGGTGCTCGCTCCCGCGAAACAGTCGGGGATGGCGGGCGTCGCGTAAACCGCGTTTTTTTCCGATTACCCGATCGCGCATGCGTATTGCCCGTTGCCCAAATCCGTGCGTCATCCCGAAACCGTCACCGAGATGATGCCGCCGCGAGGGCAATATAAAGGCGCTCGGCACCGCCGACGCGAGCCTTTTTGAGATTCCGGTAGACGACAAAAAGGCACGGTAATGCCATCGCGAGTTCGCGAGTATTTCGTTCCGCGAAACGCACCGACGGGACGATGCGAGGCGCAATTCGTCCACGAGCGGAACGTTACCGCGATGCACCTCGCCTGTAGCGAGTGCGGCGCCGTAGCTACGAGCGGGCAAATCTTTTGCTCATCGTGTAACGGCTTACTCGCATTCACGATCGATCCCGAGCGCTTCGATGGCCGCGCTCTCCGTGCGACCTTCGACGAGCGTCGTCTCTCCAACGACCCGCTCGATACGAGCGGGGTGTGGCGCTTTCGCGAACTCTTGCCGGACATCGCTCGCGAACAGGTCGTGACGTTGCGCGAGAACGCGCTTCCCGTTTATGGCGCGTGCCTCGGCGGCAGCTACGCGGATGCAACGAACGCATCGTACGTGCATCTCGGCATGAATCCGACCGCTTCGTTCAAAGATGCCGGCATGACCGCCGCAATCTCGCACGCCAAATCGTCGGGCGCGCGCGTTGCGATCTGCGCGAGTACGGGCAATACCGCAGCCGCCATGTCGGCGTATTGCGCGCGTGCGGGCATTGCGGGCCTCGTGCTGGTTCCCGCAGTCGGCATCAGCGCATCGAAGGTCGCGCAGACGCTCGACTACGGTGCGACCGTTGCCGCGATCGACGGCGATTTCGATCGTGCGCTCGAAGTGGTGCGCGGTCTCGATCCAACGCGCATCGCGATCGTCAATAGCGTGAACCCCTATCGTATCGAGGGCCAAAAATGTGCGGCTTTCGCACTCTTACAGGCCCGCGGTTGGCGCGTTCCCGATTGGCTCGTCTTACCCGGCGGCAATCTCGGCAATACGAGCGCGTTCGGGAAAGGGTTTCGTGAGGCGCTCGCGCTCGGACTCATCGACCGCCTCCCGCGCATCGCCGTCGTGCAAGCTGCGGGAGCGGCACCCTTCGCGAAACTTTTTCGCGATGGTGGCGAGATGGTGCCCGTTCACGCACGTACGACGGCAACCGCCATCAAAATCGGCGCGCCCGCATCGTGGCGAAAAGCGCTCGCGGAAGTGCGCGCGTCGCACGGCACCGTCATCGACGTGAGCGATGATGAAATCGCCGATGCCCGCGCCGTTATCGGTCGCGACGGCATCGGTTGCGAGCCCGCTTCCGCCGCATCGCTCGCAGGTCTACGGATCCTGCGCGATCGCGGCATTATTGGGCGCGACGAAGATGCGGTGCTCGTGCTGACGGGACACGTCCTCAAAGATGGCGCGTATGCGACGACGTACCACGAATCGGCTGCTCCCTTCGCCAATCGTATCCGACAAACGCCGACCGATGCGCTCTTGCGCGATCTCATCGCTGAAGTGACGGCCGTCCGTGTCGAGTAAACCACCCTTTCGCGTCTGCGTGCCCGCAACGAGTGCCAATCTCGGACCGGGCTTCGATGCCATCGGGCTCGCACTCGATCTGTGGAGTCGCGCGACGATTCAATCCGCCGTCGAATTTTCGATCTCGTTCAAAGCCGGCACGTACGTGCCGACCAATGCGGGATTCGAAAACGAGATCATCCGCGGCATGGATCGCGTGCTCGGTGGCGTGAGGCCCAACGTCTCCGTACAGATCGCGAATGATATTCCGCTCGGCAAAGGTTTGGGCGCGAGCGCGGCCGGTGCCGTGCTCGGCATCGTGATCGGCGCCGAGCTCGCAGCCGAGAGCCCCTCGGAACGCACGCTCGCGCGTTATGCAGCCGAACTTGAGGGCCATCCCGATAACGCGCTTCCGGCGTTGCTCGGGGGCGTCGTCGTTGCGGCGATGCCGGAAGGAGAAGACCCCGCGTATCTGCGCTTCGATCCGCCGGCCGGGCTCGCGGCCGTCGTGGTTACGCCGCGGATCGTCTTGCCGACTGCGGCCGCGCGCGCGCTCTTGCCCGCAACGTACGAACGTCGCGATGTCGTCTTCAATCTGCAACGTGTCGCTCTGCTCGCGGCGTCACTCGCGACGGGGGATCTCCACGCGCTGCGCATTGCGGTTGGCGATCGTATTCACCAACCGTATCGCGCGCCGCTCGTTCCCGGATTTTCCGAGATGCTCGGCTTCACGATGCCGGGTTTACTCGCAATCGCGCTCTCCGGGGCCGGTCCGAGCGTCATCGCGTTCGTTTCGGGTGAATCGGAAGCGATTGGGAAAGCGATGACGGCTGCCTTCGCGCGCGAAGGCATCGATAGCGACGTCTTCCATTTGGGCATCGCGACGCGGGGCGCGTACGTCGAACAACTCGCCCCGGCTAGCACGCCCGGATAATCGCCGTAGGATGAGAATTCGTTGAACGCAGACCCGATCTCCGTCGCCCAACTCCGCGCGCTCGAGGCGCGCCAGGTCACGCTCCGCACGCCGAATGGCGAGCTGACTGGTCACGTCGCCCAGGGATCGATTCCGGAAGCGGCGATGATGGTCATGTTCGCCCTCGACACGCCGCCGGAGACGCTCGTCGTCGTCGCGATCTCCGACATCCTGGAGATCGTGGAAAGGTAGGGTGCATCGGCACTCGAAAGTTCGCAAGCGAATGGTTCATGTCAACGTGGGGTCTCCGGCGGGAGCGTATAGCGTCGGGAGCACCGCGTTCTTCCGCTATATCGTGCGGCTCTCGGATGTCGGGCTCACGCTTCGCCCCGCCGATGCGGCGGCGATCGATGTCTTGAGCGCCATCCCCAACGCGTTCGTCGACGAAGATGAATACTCGGGAAACGGCTGGCGGGTCGTGCCCGCGGCGACGTACGAAGACTGGCCCGTCTTGGAAGCGACGCCCGAACGTTTGCGGAACGCCCTCGAAACCGCGCGCCGCGTTCTCTGGGAGAACGCGCAACCCGTCGGCATTACCGCGCGCGAGATCTCGCTCATCGATGATGAAATCGAAAATGTGCTCGCCGTGCTCGCGCGTGCGGAGGCAGCCGGGTTCAGCGTAAACGTAACATACGTTTCGTAGGTGCTCTTCCGCGAAAGCGGTCCTAGCGCACCGTTCGTAACGGTCGCATCGGTTTGCGTCGCGCCTGCAACCGGCCCGCGCGTCCCGTGAAGTAGTCGAACGAGAGATCCGTCACTAAATTACGACGGTCTCTTTGCCGTGTTCTCGAGATCCTTCGCGAGCCGAATGGTACCGATTTCTCAATCTTTACGCTTTAATTCATGAATTCATCACACGATGAATTCTATGGCAAACGCGAATTTGCGAAGAAAGGAACCGTTTGCCCACGCTCCGATTCTTAGAAGAAGAGAGATTGGTCTAAGCCGCCATCCAACTTGTATTCTAGAAATGAGCATCGATGAAGATCCCGATATCGGCCCTGGCGTTCGCCTGCGCGCTCGGCATAACTGCGAGTGCCGCAATCGCGCCCGCCTCCGCAGCGAAGCCTTTGCAAGTCCACCTCGTCGCACAAAATGCCTCCGGTGAGACCGGAACGGTGACGATGCTCGACGGTCCGCTCGGCCTCATCGTGCACGTTCGCGTCAACGAAATGACGCTGGCACAACCGGCCCACATTCATAAGGGCACCTGTGCGAAGCTCGATGCCAAGCCCGCCTACCCGCTAACGACGATCGCTGACGGCCAATCGCAATCGACGATTCCGGGCGCGACGATCGCCTTGGTTACAGGCCAGCCCTATGCCGTCAACGTCCATAAATCAACGAAGGACGTCGCCACGTATGTCGCCTGCGCGAATATCGTGATGTAGGCGATTCACGCCCTCGATGGGATGAATTCATCCGCTGATGAATTTAGTAGCCGTGCCCAAATCGAGCGTTAAGAAGAGCAAGCGTGGGCGTCGTCCGGGAGTTCCCGTGACGGCGCTTGCGATCAAACGAGCTGCCGCGCGCGCCTTCGCCGAGCGCGGATATGGCGGTGTAACGATGCGAGAAATCGCCTCGACCGCCGGTGTTGATGCCGCGCTGATACACCATTACTTCGGAACGAAACGCGCGCTCTTCGAGGCCGCAATCGAACTTTCCGAAATCGCGCAATTCCGGAATGTGGTACCACCGAAGGGCGATTTGCCATCGGGCGAAGCGCTCGTTCGCGTGTTTCTCGAGCGCTGGGATATCGCAGCCGAAGGCGACACGTTACCGGCCTTACTGCGCGCGTCGGCATCCGATTCGAGCGCCGCAGCCGCGATCGACGCGCTTCTCGAACGAGATTTCATCGCGCCCGCAATCGCGCGCATCGACGCCACGCGCGGGATGCCTAAATTACGCGCCAGTCTCATCGGCGCACAACTCTTGGGCCTCGCTTGGATGCGGTACGTCGCTCGCCTCGAGCCGATCGCATCCGCCTCGCGGCGGATCGTTGCAAAAGCGTTTGGTCCCAGCCTCGATACGACGCTCGCTGGCCGCGATTACGGAACGACCGCCAAAGATCGGCCGCCGAAGTCCGCGTAATCGATCGGCGAATCGGGCGGATTCATCTGCCAAACCTGTGCGCAACTTCTACATCATGAAACTATGATTCTAGGATGTTGAAAGCCGGTGGAGAAGCTCGGAGAGATGGCGGCAAAACCACCCGAACGGCGCGGCCGGGCGACGCGGGATCAAACGCTCTATCTGCCCGAAGATCCGATCGTTCGCGCGTTTGTGACCGAATTGCATTTCGCTGCGGGGCGCGGCGCGAGGACGTGCGAGGCGTACGCGCGCGATATCGAATTCTTCGCGAAATTTCTCGGCCGGGATGTGGTCGGGGCTCAGCGCGCGGACATCAAAGCGTTCGTGCTGCAGCTCGCAAGCGAACTGCGCTACCAACCCGCGGCGATCCGGCGAAAACTCGTAGCGCTCCGACGGTATTTTCGCTATCTCGTCGTCGAGGGGCGTCGAGAGGACGATCCGACGGTCGGCGTCGACGCGCCGAAGCTCCCCAAGCGTTTGCCGGTCGTCCTGAATGAAGACGAGGTGAGCCGGTTGATCGGCGCGCCGCAGCCGGCGGGTCAAACCGAGTTCCAACGTTTCCGCGATCGCGCGATCATGGAGGTTCTCTACGCGAGTGGAATCCGGCGCGCCGAGGTCGCGAGCCTCAACGTCTACGACGTCGATACCAAGCGGCGCATGATGCGCGTCATTGGCAAGGGCAACAAACAGCGGACGGTACTCATGAACGAGTCCGCTGCCGACGCGATGGAAAAATATCTCGGCCATCGGCCACAAACATCCGATGACGCGTTTTTCGTGGGTAGGCGCGGCACGCGACTTGGCGCTCGTGCGATTTGGGAGATCGTGAAAAATTTCGAAAGGCTCAGCGGGATTCGACTTCACGCCTCACCGCACGTCTTGCGACATTCCTTCGCGACGCATCTCCTCGAAAACGGCGCCGATCTCATGACGATCAAAGAATTACTTGGTCACGAGAGTCTCGCGACGACGCAGATCTACACGAACGTCTCCGTCGAACATATGCGCAAGACGTACGATAGCGCGCACCCACGCGATAAACGCGACGATCGGTAGCGTCGACATCTTGTTAAGCGTTCGATCGATGCGTGCGGTACTTGTACAATGCCCGTGCCTCCTTCTGCGATTACGATAACGTAGCCGATGCGCACGGTCCGTCCCGCGTCTTGTTGCTCGACGAACCGCTCGGAGCGCTGGATCTTTGGGAACGTTGCACGATGATGCGCGGACCGGGTGATACGACCGCACGCAGCCGGAACGCCGCACCCCGCGCAAGAAACGGAATCTGATGAACACCCAAATTACGACGACGCCGACGGCCGTCTTGCTCGACGAACTGCTCGAAGATTTACGCGCTCGCCGTCGCGAACGCGGCCTGAGCCTCAACGCTCTCGCCGAGGCGATCGGCAAGAGTCCGATTTACGTCGGCGCCGTGCTTTCCGGTCAGGCGACGCTCACGAACGAGACGGCGAAGAAACTCGCCGAGGCTCTCGGCATCGATGAATCGTCGCTCGCGCCGATGACGACGCCGCCGATTCGTAACTCGGATCCCTTGGTCTATCGTCTCCACGAACTCGTCGACGTTTATGGCGACGCGATCCGCGAGTGGACGTTCGAGACCTTCGGCGATGGAATCCTGAGCGCGATCGATCTCAAAATCCACGTCGAACGCAAGGGCGAACGCGCGATCATCACGCTCGACTCGAAGTTTTTGCCTTACCGGGAATTTTAAGGCGCTAGGCGATGCGCTCGAGTTTCGATCGCTCGTCTTCGCGTGTATCTTGATTGTAAAACGAGGCGCTTCGGCTCCCGGCCGCAGCTTCGCGAGCGAAGGTAATGAGATGGTGACTGACCATGCCGATGTGAAACATGGCTTCGACATTTCCGGACGCTAGCGTTTTCTTCGCCATCCGCCAGAAAACGTTGCGGTAATCGCCGAGTAAACCAACGCGCACGAGGAGATTCCCGAAAATACGCAGCGCCGTGCGGATGTTGCGAGCGTTGACGCGCTGCTTGCTATTGGGCGGCGTTATGCGGTTTGGAAAGACGTGATCGATATGGTACTCGAAACGTCGGTAGAGCGATTCGGGCGTATACGCGGCGGTAAACGTGCGTCTCCACATCGCGACCATCTCGTCGTACGGGATTTTAAAATCGACGTTCGACTCGCGACCGGGCTCGTCGACGAGTCGGCCTTCGGCTTCGAGGCGCCGGTAGAGCGGCGTGCGTGGCAGCGCCTGCAGAAGGTTGATCGTGAGCAACGGGATGTTCGAGACTTCGACAAACTCGAGGATCTTATCCGCGGTATCGGCCGTATCGCTGTCGAGGCCCATGATGATGCCCGAGACGACTTCCATGCCGAAGCTGTGGATGATTCCGATCGCTTCCATGATCGGCATGTGATCGTTATGACTCTTATTCATCGCCTTGAGCGCAACGGGGTCGGGCGTCTCGATGCCGCAGAAAATCGTGCAGAAATATGCCTCGCGCATCATCGCGAGTAAGTCGGGTGATTTCGCGATATTGAGCGTCGCTTCGCACGCGAGCTGCACGGCGAAGCCGTTTCGCTTTTGCCAGGCGATGAGATGCGGCAACAACTCTTTCGCAGCTCTACGATTACCGACGAAGTTGTCGTCGACGAAATAGATCGCGCGCTCGCCGCCATTCGCGAGAATCGCGTCGAGTTCGGCGACGATCTTTTCGGGCGTCTTGAGGCGTGGGTTATTACCGTAGAGTTCCGGGATATCGCAAAATTCGCAGCGATACGGACAACCGCTCGAAAATTGCACGCTGCCGAGAAAATATTGCGAGACGTCGATCTTATCGTAAGCGGGAATCGGGAAATCGCCGAGCGGGTGACGCTCCACGGTTTCAAAGCGCATTTGCGCGCGCGGTCGCGCGGTCGTCTTTTCGAGGCGCGAGACGAGGGCGTCTGTCGCATCGCCGAGTTCACCGACATGAAGGTAATCGAAATCGGGATAATACTCGGGACAACCCGAGACCGATGGTCCTCCGAGCACGGTGACCGTGCCGTAGAGATGCGCGCGGCGGTTGATCTCGTTGATCTGCGGTTTTTGAATGTGCATCCCACTCACGAAGACGGCGTCCGCCCACGCGAAATCGGCAGCCGTGGCGCGATGAACGTTCTCATCGACGAAGCGCACGTGCCAGTTTTCCGGCATGTAATTCGCAATAACGAGGATGCCTTGCGGCGGCATGAACGCCTTGACCCCGACGAAGGGATACGCGTGCTCGAACGTTCCGAACGAAGGCGAGTAGTGCGGGAAAACGCAGAGAACATTCCGCGTCACAAATGCCGTCGCGCGCTTCATCGAGCGAACCGCCAGAGATGGGGTTGCGAATTTCTGCAGAATCTCGAGAGAAGCTCGAAAGTGGGTCGCATACGCGCGACTGTGCCGCGAACCGGTCGCAGTCCTGCGCGTGGGAGCGGCGATCGAACCGTCACCATGACACGCATACTCGACGAACCACGTACGCTTGAAGGAACCGCGAGACCGAAGTATGTCGACGACCGTAGCTCCCGCAAATCCATCCGCGCCCGAGACTCAAGCGACGGCGCTCGCATTCGCGCGTGGAATCATCGGTCGCGTCTCGCGCACGTTTGCCATCGGTATCTCGGTGTTGCCGGGCGACCTCAAACGCGCCGTCCTCGTCGGCTATCTTTTATGCCGGATCGCCGACACGATCGAAGATGACGGCACGGCGACAGCGGCTCGCCGCCAAGAGTTGCTCGCGAGATTTCTGACGTGTTTCGACGATCGTGCCAATGCCGAAACTTTTGCAACCGAAGCATCCGATATTTCCGCAGACGAGAATTATCTCGAGCTTTTGCGGGGTACGAAACGCGTCTTCGTGCTGCTCGATGGCCTGCCGCTCGCCTCTGCTGCGATCGTCGAACGATGGACGCGCGAGATGACGATCGGCATGAGCGAATTCGTTGGTCGCTATCCCGAGGGCATTCGCATCCAGACCATGCCGGAATATCGGCGTTATTGTTACTACGTGGCCGGCACCGTCGGCCATCTCCTCACCGATCTTTGGTTTGCGAGTTCGAAGCTCGTAGGAAAGCGCGAATACGGTCGCCTCCTCGCGAATTGCGAAGCCTTCGGTGAAGCGCTTCAGACGATCAACATCCTGAAAGATATCGCGTGGGACATCGAGCACGAGAACGCCGCATTCGTCCCCGAAGAACTTTTTCGCGCGCACGGCTCGAGCCACAAGATGCTCTTGGACGGCACGCTACGTCCGGCCAATCGCGAAGCGCTCGTGGCCCTGGTCGCCCTCGCAAAAGACGATCTGCGTGCGTCGCTTGCCTACATCACCGATATCCCGAAATTCGCGCTGCAAATCCGCCTCTTCTGCCTGCTTCCGGTGCTCTTCGCCGTCGCGACGTTGCGCGAGATCGAAAAATCGTCGGCGATGCTGCAATCTGGCGGCGGCGTGAAGATCACGCGCGATGAAGTCCGCTCGCTCATCTTCGCAGGGTCGCTATCGACGATCAGTAACACGTGGACCCGGTGGCTCGTCTCGAAGACCAGCCGGTCGCGCTTCAATCTCGGACCGGCCAAACCCTAAGGCGCCTCGGCAGCATCTCCGAGATCTCGGTCGTCTTCCCCCGGGTGACGATCATCTTCTGGATCGTGCTTTCCATCGTTGGTACGGTCGCGTTCTTCAATCTCAAACTCGCGCTCTTCCCCGATATCACGTTTCCCGTCGTCATCGTGTCGGCGACGACGAACCAGATCGATGTCGCAGCGAGCGAACGCAGCCTCACGACGCCGCTCGAGCACGTGCTCGGCGCGCTCCCTGGCATAACGCGGATTCACTCGCTCACGTATCCACAATTCGCCGTGATCGATCTCGCTTTCGACGTGAGCGCGCCGCTAGAAACGCGTCGTGCGCAAGTCGAATCGGCGCTCGAAACCGTGCCTCTCGACCGCGGCACGAAAACGACGATCTCCACACTCAACCTCAACGAAACGCCGGTAGCAACGTACGCGATCACGCAAGCGAACACGCCCTTGCGCGATCTCGCTCGAGTTGCCGAGCGTGCGATCGCGCCGCGCTTGCGCGCGATTCCAGGCGTCTTACGCGCCGACGTCATCGGCGGTCAATCGACGGGCGCGCACGCGTCCGCGTATCGCTTCGACGGCCTTCCTGCCGTCGCGATCGCGATCGTCAAACGTGCCGATGCCAACACGCTCGAGGTTGCCGATGCCGCGGAGGCAGCCGTTCGCGATCTCGATGCCGCGCGACCGCAGATCCATATCGTGCGAACGACGGAGCAAGCGACGTATATACGCGAAGCCACGCAGGCCACGCAAGAAGCGCTCGGCCTGGCAGTCGTGCTCGCAATCGTCGTCATCTGGCCGTTCTTGCGTGACGTGCGCGCGACGACGATCTCTGCCATCGTGATTCCCGTTTCGTTGCTCGGCACGGCGTGCGTGATGTGGCTCTTTCATTTCCGGCTCGAAACGATCACGCTTCTCGCCCTCGCACTCGTCGTCGGCGTCATCGTCGATGATGCGATCGTTATGGTTGAAAATATCGTGCGTCATCTCGAAGCGGGCGAATCGCCACGCATTGCCGCGGTTTCCGCGAATAAAGAGATCGGTCTCACGCTCGTCGCCGCATCACTCACGATCGTCGCCGTCTTCTTACCGATCGGGCTGATGTCGGGTACGCTCGGTCAATTTTTCCGTGCCTTCGGCATCACGGCTTCGGCGGCGATCCTCTTCTCACTCTTGGCCGCACGGACGCTCTCGCCCACGCTCGCGGCCATCTGGCTGCGAGCGCGGCCGGCGACGCGGCGCATTCACGAACGCGAGCGCGAATCCGGCGCGCGCTACCGGCAGATCCTCGCGTGGTCGCTGCACCACCGACGCGCCGTCGTCGGTATCGCCTTCGCCGCGCTCGCAGCGGGCGTTTCGCTCATTCCATTCATTCCCAAAGGATTTATCCCGCATCTCGATCGTGGTGAATTCCGTGTCAATTTTACGGCGCCGCTCGGCACGAGTCTCGCCGATTCGCAAGCCGTCGCTCGCCAGATCGAGGCGATCGTTCGGGCGAACCGCGATGTGACGCACACGTATACGACGATCGGCGCTCGTGCGAATGCGAGCAACATCGGTACGATCGACGTTCACCTCGCACCCGATCGCCACGCGAAGACGATCGAGGTCGAGAATGCGATTCGCGCGCATCTGCCCGCGATCGACGGCGTCGTGACGACCGTTGCCGACGTGCCCTTCGTCGGTAGCGATACGGCCAAAGCGTTGCAATTCGCACTCGTCGGCGACGATCTCGAAACCCTGCGTCGCGTCGGCCGCACCTTCGAACACCGCTTGAAAAAAACGCCGGGATTCGTCGATGTGGGTGCGACCGGACTCTCCGATGGCACGCCGTTCTCCGGGATCGAACATCTGGGTGAGAAACGGGCCATCGGCATCACGAGCGACCTCGTCGCGAACCTCCCGATCGGCGACGCGAACGATCGCGTGATCGCCCTCGCTCACAAACTCGTACCGCGTTCCGTCGCGCTCACGTTCGGTGGCGGCTCTGCCGATGCGAGCACGACTTTTCGCGACTTCGGCATCGCGCTCGGGCTCTCGGTCGTGGCGATCGTTATCGTGCTCGGCGCGCTCTTTCGCAGCATCGTCGATCCGATCGCGATCGTCGTTGCGCTTCCGCTCTCGATCGTCGGCGCGCTCTTCGCGCTCTGGGTGACGCGCGCCGATTTCGGGATCATCTCGCTCATGGCCGTCATCTTTCTCTTCGGCCTCGTCAACAAAAACGCAATCTTGCTCGTCGATCGGATTAAGAACGTACGTGCGCTCGGGATCTCGCGCGAAGCCGCGATCGCCGAAGCCGGGGCGCAACGTCTGCGACCGATCGTGATGACGACTGCGGCCACGATTTTAGGGATGCTCCCGATCGCGCTCGGTTTCGGTGCCGGCGCCGAACTGCGCGCGCCGATGGCCGTAGCGATCATCGGTGGCCTCATCACCTCGACGCTGTTGACGCTCGTCGTCGTGCCCGTCGCCTACACGCTCGTCGACGATTTCGTGCGTCGCGGGAAGGGAAGGGCGTGAGTCGCACGGCTTTTCTCACCGGTGGTACCGGATTCGTCGGTGGAAATCTCGCGCGGACGCTCCTCGCCGACGGGTGGCACGTTCGTGCGCTCGCCCGCCCGGGCAGCGATACGCGTAATCTCGACGGCCTCGACTGCGAGCGTATCGAGGGCAGCCTTTCGGACGACGATCTCGCGACGAAGATCGGTGCCGTCGATGCGGTCTTTCACGTTGCCGCGCATTACACGCTCTTCCGCCGCGATCGCGACGAACTCATGGCGAGCAACGTCGCGGGCACGCGCGCACTTCTCGCGGCCGCACGTCGCGCGGGCGTCGGACGCACGGTGTATACGAGCTCCGTTGCCGCGATCGGCGTGAAGCACGGCGCGATCGCCGACGAACGCCATCAAAGCCCGCCCGAAAAGCTCATCGGGGCCTACAAACTCTCGAAATACCTTGCGGAACGCGAAGCGCTCGCCGCCGCGAACGCGGGCCAAGACATCGTGATCGTCAATCCGACGACGCCGATCGGCGCCTGGGATCGCAAGCCCACGCCGACGGGTGGGATTTTCGTGCGCTTCCTTACCGGCAAAATGCCCGCAGCGATCCCGGAAACCACGCTCAACTGGGTCGACGTCGTCGATGTGGCGCGTGGACACCTGCAAGCGTTCGAGCGTGGGACGAGCGGCGAACGGTATATCTTGGGCGGTGAAAACCTTCCCTTGCGGACCCTGCTGCAGCGCGTCGGCGCGATCGTCGGGCGACCGGCTCCGCGCTACGTGCTTCCGATTTGGATTCCGCTCGCGGCCGCTTACGTCGACGAAATTCTCCTCCCGCAGTTCGGCCACACGCCGACGATTCCGATCGATGGCGTACGGATGAGTCGGGAGTCGATGTCCTACGATTCGTCGAAGGCGAGAAGTCAATTGGGCTACGACCCCAGACCGATCGACGGGGCGATCCGCGCGGCGATCGACTGGTTTTCCGGCGACTTTCAAAACGGAGCAGAGAAACACACACCATGGCAGTGACGCTCAAACAAGCGGCCAAAATCGGCGGCTACGTAATCGCACAAAAGCTGAAGGGCCGCAAGAAATTCCCCCTGACGCTGATGCTCGAGCCGCTTTTCCGGTGCAATCTGGCCTGTTCGGGTTGCGGAAAAATCCAGCATCCCGTCGAGGTTCTGCGCCGCCATCTCACGCCCGCCGAGTGCTTCGCTGCAGTCGACGAATGCGGCGCACCCGTCGTCGCGATTCCCGGAGGCGAGCCCCTGCTCCATCCGCAGATTCAAGAGATCGTCGAAGGCATCATCGCGCGCAAGAAATTCGTCTACCTCTGTACCAATGCGATCAAGCTCGAAGCGAGCCTCGATAAGTTCGTGCCATCGGAATATCTTTCGTTCTCGGTCCACCTCGACGGACTCAAACCCGCGCACGATAAAGCCGTCGCGCGCGACGGGGTTTTCGACGTCGCGGTCAGCGCGATCAAAGCTGCGAAAGCGCGTGGCTTCCGCGTCACGACGAATACGACGATCTTCAACGACGCCAAAGCCGCCGACGTCCAAGCCTTCTTCGATTTCGCGACCGACGAACTCGGCGTCGACGGTATGATGATCTCGCCCGGTTATCCCTACGAGAAGGCGCCGGATCAACAGCACTTTCTCCATGCGGCACAGACCAAGGCGCTCTTTAAAGAGATCTTCCAACCGTACGCGGATAAAGAGAAAAAGTGGAACTTTAACGCGAGTCCGCTCTTTCTCGACTTTCTCATGGGTAAAAAAGACTATGACTGCACGCCGTGGGGTATGCCGTCCTATAGCCTCTTCGGTTGGCAGCGTCCGTGCTATCTCATGCAAGACGGCCATTACGCCAAATCCTATCGCGAGCTCATCGACGACACCGATTGGTCGCTCTATGGTCACAAGAGCGGTAATGCGAAGTGCGCGGACTGCATGGTCCATTGCGGCTTCGAACCGACGGCCGCCGACGACTCGATGAAGGTCGGCAACATCTGGCGTTCGATCACCACGGTGATGGGCAAGAACTGACTGGGGGCGAAGTGATCGACACGCTCTTCGTTCCGCGCGGCCCCGAAGAACGTGCGGTGCGACGCGCGCTCGGACGAGCGAACGCACCGCATCGGGTCGTCGCAACGGGCATCGGCCCGCTCGCGGCGACGCTCGCCGTGCACGATGCCCTCGCGGGACCGACGATGGGTCGCGCGCTCGTGGTCGGGCTCTGCGGCCTCCTCTCGCCTGCGTTTGCAGTAGGCGAGACGCTCGTCTATGGCGAGATCGTCTCGGCAACCGACGCCACCATGACGATCGATCGGGCGTTTGCGAGCGATATCGTGCGCACTCTCGGGTACGTGCAATCGGGTATTCGCGCACTCGGCGTTACCGACGTCGTGACGTCGGGTTTCGAAAAACTCGATCTCGGCCGGCGCTACGACGCGCAAGCGGTCGATATGGAGAGTTTGCCGCTCGTGCGGTATCTCCAACGTGCGGGCGTCGCCGTGGCAGTCGCACGCGTGGGAAGTGATGCCGCAAGCGATGATCTCCCCGACCTCCACATGGCCCTCGATGGATCGGGCGGCCTCGACAGCTTCGCGCTCGCACTCGCAATGCTCCGCCGCCCGATCGCGGGTGCGCGTCTCGCGCGCAACGGCACGCTCGCGCTCGCGGCACTTGAAGCGATGATCGGCGCACTCGTCGCCGCTTGACCTAAGAACGTCCTCCGCATAAGCTCCTCCTTTCGGCGGCGAGAATCGTTTTTGCCATGCGACGTGACGCGTGCACGGTCTATCCTCGGAGGACCCGATGCCGCGCATGGCCGAGCCCGGCGTGATGTCGCCCGCGTCGGAAAGCGCAACGGCACCGGAGTCGACTGCGACGTTGCTCTTCACCGATGTCGAAGGGAGCACGCAACGCTGGGAGCGGCATACCGCTGCGATGGCATCGGCATATCGTGGCTACTTGGTGGTCCGACGGCACTCCGATCAAGAGGAGTTCGATCTCGCCGTGCCCCTTCTCGAACGCCGTCCCGACGATCGTACCAAAAGCGACGACGACGTTGCCAACATCATCGAAGCCGCAGACGGTTTACGTGGGGCTGAGCCTTACGTTGCGGGCGACGCCTGCGTGACTTCGCCGAGCGTATCGTACGTGCGGCCCTTCCAGGCGCCACCACGACGACGTGCGTGCGCGATTGCGGAATCGACGGTCATGGCCATGTAGAGGGCGGCCGCGGCGGGAAGGGCGAGCGACTCGTGCGGCGCGCGGCGATAGAGACGTAGCGTCGGTAGATACGCGAACGCCATCGCGCCCCACCCCGCCGCGCCCGCGAGGATGAGCCCGTCATCGCCGCGTGCGATACCGATGGCCGTCGCGACCGGCGGGACGAGATAGAGAAAGGTCAATCCCGCAACGGAGATCGCAACGAGGGGATAGGAGTGCGCGAGTTGCGTGAATGCCGTGCGTTTCACCATCGCCCAGAGCGGCGGTAATCCGGCGTACGGCCTGATGCTCGTCGTGCGATCGGTCAGCCCGAGCCACGTCTTCCCGCCACGTTTCTTCACTTCGGCCGCGAGCGAACAATCGTCGATTAACCGGCCCGCAACGCACGGCAAGCCGCCGATGCGAACGAGCGCGGCGTGCGAGATGAGCATACATCCACCTGCGGCTGCGGCCGTCGTGCGCGTCGGTTCGTTCGACCACGCGAATGGATAGAGTTTTTGGAAAAAGAAAACGAATGCCGGCACCAGGAGCGCTTCCCACGCACTCTCGCATCGCAAGCGCGCCATCAGCGAAACGAGATCGAGGTCGTCGCGCTCGGCTTTCGCAACGAGCGCCGCAACGTTCGTGAAATCGTGCGCGATATCGGCATCGGTGAAGAGCCAATACGCGGGGGCACCGCGTTTGGCGAGCGCGTGCCGTACCCCGGTTTCGAGGGCGTTGAGTTTCCCCGTCCACGGCTTTTCGAGCGCTCGCGCGCGTATGACGGTGAGGCGGTCGCGCTTCGTCGAGCCGAACGCGGAGGCTTGCGCGACGGCGCCCGTGCCATCGGTGCTGCCGTCGTCGACGAGCGTGACGTTGAGATCGGCGTAGCGCTGTGCGACGAGCGACCCGATCGCCGTCCCAATCGTTTCGACCTCATCGCGCGCGGGCACGATCGCTTCCACGCGCGGGACCCGCAAGCGAAAGGGTTCCGTCGGCCCGTCGTGTGCGTCGACGGGCGCGTTCCAGAAGTTGCCGCGGGCCGCAAGCAAGAGGGCCCAAGCGGCGGCGGACGCGAGCGATATGGCGAGCAATGGCGAATGCTTCACGTCGTGTGCGCTATTCGAACGCGATCCAAGCTCGCCTTGTGTGACGCCTAGTGCGCGTCTGCATCTTCTGCGGCTCGAACGACGGCGATCGGCCGGCTTATCGTGATACCGCGATCGCCGTCGCGCGGTCGCTCGCGCATCGTGGTATCGGCATCGTCTATGGCGGCGGTCGCGTCGGGCTGATGGGCACGGTTGCCGACGCTGCAATAGCGGCCGGCGGCGAAGTCATCGGGATTATTCCCGAGATGCTCGCCGAGCGTGAAGTCGCCCATCGTCATCTCTCGGAATTGCACGTCGTGGGCTCGATGCACGAGCGCAAGGCCATGATGGCGGCGCTTTCCGATGCGTTCATCACGCTGCCCGGTGGTTTCGGGACGCTCGAAGAGATCTTTGAAGTCGTCACGTGGCGCCAACTCGGCTATCACCAGAAACCTTCGGGTATCGTCAACGTCGAGGGCTACTACGATTCGCTCATCGCGTTTTGCGACGACGCGGTCGCGCGTGGTTTCGTGAATCCCGAAGATCGCAAAAACCTCATTGCGAGCGACGACGTCGAGACGCTCATCGACACCCTGCTCGCACTCGTCAAACCGACGACGATACGCGAGTAGTCCGAGCGGTCACTCGCGCGGGGCGTTCTCTTTCGCACGTACCAATCGCAAGAGCGCGTCGTTATACGGCGTGGCAATACCCAGACGCCGTCCGGCGGCAACGATCGCTCCGTTGACGTGATCGATCTCCGTCTTGAGATGCGCGCCGAGATCGACCGTCATGGAATTGCGGCTATCGGGAGCATTTGCGAGAATACCGCGCACGTATTCCCACGGGTCGCCGAATGGAAGGTTGATGCGTAGCGCCCGTGCCACGGCCGCGCTCTCGTTCGCGACGAGACGCCCGAGTTCGGCGGCATTGGGATCGCTTGCAACGATGCCATTGCGTGCGTCGGCAAGTGCGGAAATCGGGTTGATCGTCGCGTTCGCGAGCAACTTCCCCCATTGATGCGGCCGAATATCGTAGGCGATCGCGCAATCGAGGCCCGTCCGCGCGATGAGGCCCTGGACCGATCGCACCGTCGCCGTCGACGCGCCTGCAGAACCGACGACCGTCGTACCGATCCCCTGCCGTCGCGAACGCCCGTGACCGATCGCGAGACCCGCTTCGTTGGTGATGCCGATGACGAGCGCGACGGTACCGCCGAGGGCGGTCTTGATCGCTTCCTCGTTGCCGAGTCCGTTCTGCAACGACACGATCGGCGTGGCGGGATTGAGTTGTCCGGCAAACGGTCGCACGGCGCTGAGCGTGTTGGGCGCCTTCACGAAAACGAAAAGAAAATCGGTCGCGAACGCTCGCGCGGGATCGCGCGTCGCGACGACGCGCCGCACGGGAAGATCGTCGACCGAGACGCCGCCATTCGAAGTGATCGTCTCGACGACGTCCCCGCGAACGTCGACGAGCGTCACGTCGCTCCGCTCGGCGAGGTAATAGGCGAAGAGCGTGCCCATCGCACCTGCCCCGAGAATCGCGATGCGCGTTCGTACGTCAGCGGTCATAGAGCCTCAAAAGTAATACCGATACCGCCCGCGGCGCGGTGATCCCGCCCCAGGCGCGAACGCGATGAGAAAGATGCCGGCCAAAAAGCCGCCGATGTGCGCGAAGTACGCGGTACCGCCACCTTGCTCGGAGAGGACGCGATCCGAGAGCGACCCGAAGCCGTGGATGAATTGCACGATCGCCCACAAGCCGATCACGAGAAAAGCCGGAAGCCGTAGGAAAATCGGAAAGCAGCCGATGGGGACGATCGTTTGGACATCGCGCGTCGGAAAGCGCAACAAGAACGCACCGAGGATACCCGCGATCGCTCCCGATGCGCCGATGCCGGGAACGTGACTACCCGGCATCATCGCGACCTCCGCAAGGCCGCCTAAAATTCCGCACGTCACGTAGACCGCGACGAACCGGACGTGACCGAGCACGAACTCGATCTCCGGTCCGAAGACGAGTAAGAAAAGCATGTTGAAAAAAATATGCAACACGCTTCCGTGCAAGAATTGCGCGGTGACGAGAGTCGACAACGTCGGCGGTGCGGGCGTATCGAGCTGGATGCCGTGCGTGAGGTCGAACGGAATAAGCGCGTAGGCGTTGATGAACGCTTCTCGCGCCCCCACACCCGGGCTGCCGAGTTCCTGGATGAAGACCGCGATATTGATCGCGACGATCGCATACACCGCGACGGGGAAGATGGGATCGCGTCCCAAAACGCGCAGCGGAATCACCGCCTAAAAAGAAAACTGCAGCCCGAGGACGCTGCGACGCTGGGCGTGCGTGATATCGCGTTCTCCGCCGAAGATCTTCACTTTACGGTTAGCCACAAAGTTGATGTATGAATCGAGGGTCGGATGGCGCAGATCGTACGCCCGCGCTTCGAGGCCGAGCGCACCGCGCGCGATACTCGCCGTAACACCCAAACGCGAATATTCGATCCCGCCGCCGTACGTGAAACTGCCGCTGCGGCTGAGCAACATCGCATTTGCCGTTCCGGTACGTTCCGACCCGATATCGTTGACGCCGAGTTCGAGGCCCGTCGTGCCGCGTGGCAAGATCAAGAGATTAAAATCCGATTGCGGTCCGCGATCGGACGTGAGCAGCGGCGAGACGTTACGGTTGATGCTTCCGGGGCGTTGCGGCGAGAGCTCGCTCACGCGAATCTGCAACTCGACGAGATCTTTCGTAAAGGTGCCGAGTTTGGCTTTGAGCACCGCGAGTTTTGCATTGGTCGCGACAGTCTTGGCACGACCCGCACCCGTCGAAGCGTTCTGCGGAGCGCTTGCGTCGACCGTCGTACTCGGTGAGACCGTCGAACTCGATGAGGAACGCGGCGATTTGAAGAGAGGCTTCGACGTGGGCACCGCGCCCGGGTCGGCGGTCGGCGCCGCGGGTGGGGGCGTCGCGTCTTTGTCGACGCCGTAGACGTTCGAGGTGCCGCCGAGCGATCCGACGAGCGAATCGACTTTTTGCGCGGTCGCATCGAGTTGCGCGACGGTATCGCGCAACTGCGTTTGCGTCTGCGTGTTCCCCGTGACCTGACGGAAATCGTTCGTCAAGTCCGAGAACGTCTTTGCGGTCGCCGCGAAGTCGCGCGTCGTGTTGATGAGGTTCTGCTTTACTTGCGGATTCGTTGCCACGTCGCGCAACGAATCGACGGTCTGGCCGAAGGATTTCGAGGTCGACGAGAGCTGCGCGAGCAGCGCGTCGACTTGGCCCGAGTCGCGCTTGACGACGTCGTTGAGCGAGCCCGTGAGATCGACGACGTTATTGCTCGCGACGGTAAGATTCTTCTGCAACGAATCGGTTAATGTCTGAACTTTACCCGTCAGCGTCGTGAGCGAGCGATTGGCGTTGGTCGTGAGGTCGTTTGCGTTGACGAGCGTCGATTTGAGCTCGGCGAGGAGTTCGGGTTCGGTCTTCTGCAAGGTTGCGAGAATCGTGTCGAGCCGACGGACTTCGCCTTGGCCCTGTTCGAGAAGATCGGAGATCGAGGCGGGGTTCACGCCACGCGGCTGTTGGGCGATCGGGGCGATTTCGTGCGGGAGCGTTTGAACGCGGGCATCGACACCCTTGGGTGGCTGGATGAGGATCGAGGGTTCGCCCGTGAGCGGTGCCTGAATCAGAAACTTCGAGCCGACTGGGATTTCATATCCGGGTTTGATCGCCATCACGACCTCGGTCGTGTAGTCGGGGAGCAGGTCGATCCTATCGACCGCACCGATCGGCACGCCGCTGAGGAAAACGCCGGCTGCCGTGCGCAAGCCGGAGGCACCCGTGAAGTGCGCGGCGATCTTGTAGCCGCTCGAGCGCGTCCCGATATCGCCGAGAATGTAGAACACCGCGAAGACGGCCGCGAGACCGAGAATGGTGAAGAGTCCGACTAGGGCTTGTTTCGACATACGTTACAACAGGTCGCGCGCGATGCCGCTAGAGCGGAATCGGCCCGACCTCACTCCCCTGCAAGAATTGCTGGACGATCGGGTTCGGCGACGACTTGATTTCCTCGACGGTCCCGTAGGCGATGATGGCTCCCTCGAAAAGCATTGCGACGTAATCGGCCATCGTGAAAATACTATCGAGATCGTGCGAGACCACGACGGCGGTTCCATCGAGTTGTTCCCGCAAGCGTTTGATCGTATCGGTGAGCACGTGCGTGATGATCGGATCGAGGCCGGTCGTCGGTTCGTCATAAAGCACGAGTTTGGGATTCGTGACGACCGCACGGGCGAACCCGGCGCGCTTGAGCATGCCGCCGGAAAGCTCGGATGGCATGCTCGCGCTCGCATTCGCGAGCCCCACGCTCTCGAGCGTATCGGCGACGAGTTTTTCGATCTCGGACGCGTTCATCTTCGTATGTTCGCGGAGCGGCAACGCGATATTCTCGCCGATGGTGAGACTATCGAAGAGCGCTGCAAACTGAAACGAAAAGCCGACTTTGCGCCGGAAATCGATAAGTTCGCGTTTGCTCAAGCTCGAGAGATCGACGTCACCGATGTAGACCTTGCCTTCACTCGGCATCCGCAAGCCATTGAGCAAACGTAAGATCGTCGATTTTCCAGCACCGGAAAGGCCGATCAAGCACGTGATCGCGCGCTCTTTGATCTCGAGCGAACAATTCTTCAAGACGTACTTATCGCCGTACCGCAGCGTCGCATTTTCGATACGCGCGTAATTCTTGGCAGTCATTTTCCGGCGCCGTAACCGAAGAGCAAGATCGACATGACGAAGTTCGAGATGAAGATGAGAATGATCGAGGTGACGACGGCGCCCGTGGTAGCCCGGCCGACACCCGCGGCGCCGCCTCGGACGCCAAACCCTTGGTAACAGCCGACGATGACGATGATGATCGCAAATACGACGGCTTTGAGCATCCCTTTGAGATAGTCTGGGAATTGGCTGTAGACGCGCGCGGAATCGAAAAATTGGCCGTAGCTAATATTGGCGACCGTCTTCGCAAGATACATCCCACCGAGAATCGAGATGATATCGGCGAAGATCACGAGGATCGGGAGCATCGCGATCATCGCAAGGAGGCGCGGCACGACGAGCATCCGCACGGGTGAGAGGCCGAGCGCTTCGAGGGCTTCGATTTGCTCCGTGACGACCATCGATCCGAGTTCTGCTGCGATCGCAGCCCCCGCGCGACCGGCGACGACGACGGCCGTGAGCATCGGGCCGAGTTCGCGGGATGAGACGTAGGCGACGGCACCGCCGACGAGATCGGTCACGCCGTATTGGCGCGCTTGATTTGCCGATTCGAGCGAGATAACCATGCCCGTAAAGAGCGATGTCAAGAGCACGATCGGCGTCGACTGGACGCCGAGTAAGAATGCTTGCGAGAACGTCTCGTTTACGCGAATGCGCAACGAAGCCGTGTAGCTCGCAGATTCCGCAACGAGCGATGCCGCGCCGCCTGCATATTCGAAGAATCCGACGGTCGTGCGACCGACATCTTCGAAGACTTTCATCGCGCGTCGCATTCCGCGATGCGCGCGAGAACGCCTTGCGTGATTTCGACGCGTTTCGCGGTGACCCCGCGCTCGGCGGTGAGATTGTATTGGAGTTGACCGACGCGCGCGAGACGACGGTCGAGATCCGCGAGATTGCTTCGCGCTTCACGTTCGAAGCCGCCGAAATACGCCCGCACGATTCCGAGATACGCGACCGCGTCGCGATCGCTCACGGCTTCGTTTTTCTCGAGTCGCGCCGTCATCACATCGTGCGCGTGGCGCATCTTGCGTTCGCGAATATAGAAGCGCGAGACGTCGCCGACGAGCGCCTCGAGCGCTCTGCGATCAAGCGACACGTACGGCCTCGAGCGCCGCACGCTGCATCGCGAAGAGCGAGGTGATCCCGCCCTCGGCAAGCGCCAGCATCGCATCGAGTTGGCCACGATCGAAAGCCGCGCCCTCGGCCGTCCCCTGCACTTCGACGAATGCGCCCGCATCCGTCATCGCGACATTCATATCGACTTCGGCGCGGCTGTCCTCGGTATATTGAAGATCGAGGTGGCCGACGCCGTCGACGAAGCCGACGCTTACCGCCGCGACGGCATTCGTGAGCGGCCATTTCGCCGAGCCGTAGGTAAAATCGCGGCGCAGTGCGAGTGCGAGCGCGACGTATGCGCCCGTGATCGCGGCAGTGCGTGTCCCGCCGTCGGCCTGCAACACGTCGCAATCGACGACGATGCTTCGTTCGCCCAGCGCCTTGAGATCGGTGACGGCACGTAGCGCGCGGCCGATCAGGCGCTGGATTTCGTGCGTGCGACCGCCGATTTTCCCCTTGCTCGATTCGCGCTGCGTGCGATCGTGCGTTGCGCGCGGGAGCATCGCGTACTCGGCGGTGACCCAGCCCTTCCCTTGGCCGCGTAGCCATGGCGGCACACGATCTTCGATCGTTGCCGCACAGAGGACGCGCGTATGCCCGACGGAGATCAGCGCGCTGCCCTCGGCGTATTTGAGCGGATTCGTTTCGATCGTAACCGTGCGGAGCGCGTCGAAAGCGCGGCCATCGGCGCGCGAGAGGGGCGTAGTCGTCATCGCGAGCGACCTACCCCGTTTCGCGCGCGAATTCCCGTAACCCGGCCTTATTCGACCGTGACGGTCTTCGCGAGATTACGCGGTTGGTCGACGTCCTTACCCTCGATATCGGCGATGTGATACGCCAAGAGTTGGAGCGGGACGATATTGACGATCGGCGAGAGCAGCTCGTCGACCTTGGGTACCCAGAAAATGTGGTCGGCGAGCGCGGCTGCTTCCTTGTCGCCATAATTTGCGACGACGACCGTGATCGCTTCACGCGCCTTGGCCTCGGCGAGATTGGAGAGCATCTTCTCGCGCACGCGCCCGTCAGTAACGATCGCGACCACGGGAACTTTGTTATCGAGCAGCGCGATCGGGCCGTGTTTGAGTTCGCCTGCCGCGTAGCCCTCGGCGTGGATGTACGAGATCTCTTTGAGTTTGAGCGCGCCTTCGAGAGCGGTCGGAAAGTTCACGTAGCGACCGATGAACATGACGCTGCGCGCTTTTTTAAGTTTCTTTGCGACTTTGCGGATCTCGTCGGATTGGTTCAGACATAAATCGATCGAGACCGGAAGCAGTTTCGTCGATTCCGCGATCTCGCGGAGACGTTCGATCGGCTCGCTCTCGCGCACGCGCGCGAGGTAGAGCGCGAAGAGCACCATCGCGATCGTCTGCGAAACGTACGTCTTGGTTGCGGCGACGCCGATCTCGGGCCCGCCACGCGTGTAGAGTACGCCGTCGGCGAGGCGCGTGAGGTGCGAGCCGAGCACGTTGCAGATACCGAGCACGGGCGAGCCTGCGGCCTTGGCGATCTTGACCGCTTCGACGGTATCCGCCGTCTCGCCCGATTGCGACATCGCGATCGTCAGCGTCCGCGGGTCGAGTTTGCGATCGCCGTAACGGAATTCGCTCGCGAGTTCCATTTCGACGGGTAGCTTGCACAGCGCGCGCAAGAGATACATGCCGACCATGCCCGCGTGGTACGCCGTGCCGCAGCCCGTGATCGAAATCTTCGTAATCGCACGCAACAGATACTCGTTCATCTTGAGTTCGGCTGCGAGTTGCGAATCGCCCGATTCGTCGATGCGTCCGGCGAGAGTCTCCTTCACGACGCTCGGCTGGACGAACATCTCCTTGAGCATGAAATGCTTGAAGCCGTCTTTTTCGGCCGAACTCGCATCCCACATAATCTGCGTGACTTCACGTTCGATCGGGTGGCCGTCGAAATCGGTGAGCGCGTAGCCGTCCTTCGTGATGACGACCATCTCATGTTCGCGTAAGATGATTTGCTTGCGCGTATACTTCAAAATTGCGGGCGTATCCGAGGCGACGAACATCTCGCCGTCACCGATGCCGACGACGAGCGGGCTCGCGCCGCTGCGTGCGAAAACGAGTTGCCCGGGTGTTGCCTGCGAGATCACGCCGAGCGCGTAGGCGCCCGTCACCTGCCGTAGCGTCGTACGCACGGCTTCGATGAGATCGCCCGCGTCGTTGCTCTCGATGAGGTGCGCGAGAACTTCGGTATCGGTCTCGCTGCGAAACGTGTGGCCTTCGGCAATCAGCTTCTCGCGAAGAACCGAATAGTTTTCGATGATCCCATTGTGGATCACCGCAAATTTACCCGAGCAATCCATGTGCGGGTGAGCGTTGGCGTCGGAGGGCCGACCGTGCGTGGCCCAGCGCGTGTGCCCGAGTCCGGTCATCCCATGGAGCGGCTCCGTAACGAGGCGCTCGGCGAGGCGGCCGAGTTTCCCCTCAGCTTTCGAGCCCGTGAGCGCTCCGGCACCGTCGATGACGGCGATGCCGGCGCTATCATAGCCCCGATATTCCAGACGTTGGAGCGAATCCATGATGATTCCGACGCTGTCGCGGAATCCGACGTACCCAACGATGCCACACATATCGCTCTATCGTTTCGGAGGCGAGTTTTGTTGCGCTACTTGATGCCGTCCTTAACGCGTGTGTAGGGAATCTTGCCAAGTTCGACTTCGGCGAAAGCCGTCGAAACGGGCTTATTCGGGTTCGCGTCGTCGGTAAGGGCGGGCGCGCCGTTGTTGAGTTGCTTCGCGCGCTTGGTCACCACGTTCACGAGGGTGAATTTCGAATCGACGTGCGTGAGGAGGCCGTCGAGGTCGCCGAATACCGTTTTGCTCATGCGTTTTCCACGTTTCTGAAAGTGTCGTCGTTGTAATGATGGATGCGGAAGCGTTCCGCGCGCACGATCGCTTCGAGATCGTCGACCGCCGCGAGATGATCGCGACGGTCCGGTGGCGCTTGCTCGTTGATGATCACGTAATCGAAGTTGCGAATTTGCTTGAGTTCGTCGTGCGCGATCGCCAGACGTGCGGCGATTTCGTCACTGGATTCGGTGCGTCTGGCCGCAAGACGCATGGGCAGGAGAGAGAATTTATCGGGAAGGAGAAAGATGAGGACCGCGCTTTCGTACGAGCGCCGGATCGCGAGGGCCCCGTTGACTTCGGGCTTGAGGATCACGTCGTAGCCCTCGGCAAGTGTCGCATCGATGAACGACCGAGGCGTACCGTAGAGATTGCCGTTGTATTCTCGTGTCTCGAGGAATGCTCGGTCGGCCATCTTCTTCTCGAACGTCGCACGGTCGTAGAAGAAATACGCCTCGCCGTCGCGTTCGCCGTCGCGTGGCGCTCGCGTCGTCGCCGACACCGAGTAACGCAGACGCGGCAGGCGCGCGCGCAGCGTATCGACGACGGTGTCTTTTCCAGCTCCCGAAGGACCCGAAACGACGAATAACAGACCGGGTCCCGGGGACGCCAAACGCTCTCCTCGTGAAATGGTGAAACCGCAAGATTCACGAATCGGACGGCTCTAGCCTCTTACGCTTAGGTTGCGAGCGTCGGGGTACACGTATTCCAACATCACGGGCCCGCACCGGGGCACGTGTCCGGAGACGGTTTTTTTTGAAGGTTTGGCCGTTACGGCTCCTTGTCGCTAGTGGAGCGGTCGGTATCGTCGTGCTCGTCCTTGCGCTCGCGCATGGGCCGCTCATCGCAACCGGGATCGGCGCCGCCGCTCGCCTTGCCGGTTACAACGTACGGTATGACGATTTGCGGATTCGCGGCGGGCACGTCGTGATCTCGCATCCCGATGTCAGTTCGCTCGGCGGTGAACCCGTCCTCACCGCGCAGACGCTCGATATCGCCTACGACACGCGCACGCTCGGCCGCGGGCCGCATTTCTACGGGATCTCGGGCATCGAGATCGACCGGCCCAAGCTCACGATCGTCCACCATCGCGACGGCAGCTACAACGTCAATCTGCCACGCCCGAAGCCGGGCGCGACGAGCGCTCCATTCGTGCTGCCACAGATTCACGTCGTCGTGCGCGACGGCTCCATCGGCTTCCTCGACGACACACGCATCTTCCGACACAGCCGCCGCTTCGCACTCGGCGCACTCCAGATCGATGCGAACGTCGACCCACACGCGCTTTCGCGATTCGTCTTCTCGACAACGCTCGTGGAAGACGGCGGTCGCTTTCCCATCGAGGGGCGCGGCCGCTTCGATCCCGCTCGCGGGTACGAACTCTCGCACGTTACGGCACCGTCGCTCGCGCTCGCGCCGTTGTTGGACTATGCGGTCAACTCGACCGCGTTGCACTTCGCGGGCGGCACGCTACACGGTATCGATGCGCGCGTGTACGGCCTGCAGGATCGCGGCGGAACGATCGTGCGCCACGTTTCGGTGACGGCGCGGATCGATCACTTTCAGCCGTATCTCAACGGTCTCGCAAAGCCACTCCGTGATGGACGTGGAAACCTACGCATCTACGATTCGGGCCTCGCGATCCCGCAGATCGATGGATCGATCGCGGGCGTCCCCGTGCGCATCGCGGGCGCGATTTACGATCTCGCGCATCCGACCCTCCGGTTGGGTATCACGGGTGCAGGCGATCTTACGAAGTTGCTCTCGCTTGCCGACGGCGCGAAGCATGTGCCGCTGAGCGGCGCGCTCGCATTCAAGCTCTTCGTCGAGGGCGACGCGACGGCACCGCAGACGCTCGCGAGTTTTCAGTCGCGGCATTTAATCTACGATCGGATCGCACTCGACGATCCGAGCGGCCTCGTCGCCCTCGCCGGCCCGGAAACCGCGATCGTTCGGAGTTCCGCGCGTTACGATGGTTTCGATGTCGGCGCACGCGGTCGCATCCTTTCGGTGAAGAATCACGCCGATCTCGATCTCGTCGCGAGTTTCGCGGGACCCGCGGCGACCGTACCATATGCGAGCATCATCGCGCCCGAGATGCAGCTCGGCGGCACGGCCGTCGTGCGCGGGATCGAGACGCGGCTCACCGCGAGCGGTTCGATCGCGGGCGATTCTGCAACGCAGCACTTGAGCGGCTCGTTCGCGCTCGACGGGCGCGGCGTCGGCACGATCGGCCCGCTCGCGATCGCCGGGCCTGGTGCAAGCTCGCTCCTCGCCTTCGCAACGCTCGATGCTCCCGGTTTCCGCAGCGGCGCCGCGTATATCCACGCGTCGCGATTCGCGTTTTCCACCGCGCGTGCGGGGGTCGCGTTTCCGCCCATTCGGGGAACGCTCGATGCGAACGTCGCCACGGCATTTACGAGTGGGCGATTCGTCGCCGGCGGCGATGCACGGCTCGAGAACGCCGATCTTTTCGGCGCGCACGTCGATGAATTCGCGGCGCGCGCGCATGTTGGAGACGACGGCCGCATCGCGCTCGACGGTCGCTATCGCGGGTCACTCGCGGCGCTCGCGGGCGCGAGCGGGCAGCGCTCGCGCGTGCGCGGTACGGCCGACATCCCCGTCTCCGTGCTCGCATCGAGTTCGCGTGACGCGCTAGTCGCCGTCGACGATGCACGCTTCGCACATGCGAGTATCGGCGGCGTTGCGGTGCAGGCGCTTTCCGCGACGATCGGCGTCCGTGGCTCGGCCTACGATGTCTACGCCGCGCGTGCGACGATCGCGGGACACGACGTCGTCGCGCGCGGTAGTTTCGGCACCGGTGGATCGCTCGCCGTCTCCGCGCGCGACATCGATCTTGCGGCGTTTCGCGAACTCGGCCTACCCGTACGCGCGGGAAGCGTGACGGCGCTAGCCGATCTCGCCGGAACGCTCGCGGCACCGCTCCTGACGGGCGGCATTTCCGCCCGAGATCTCCCCGTTCCCGGGCACGTGCGCGGCCTGCGCGATATCGATGCGAACGCATCGCTTGCATACGCGGGCGACACGCTCGTGGTTCGCGATGGTCTCGTGCTCGCGGGCGCGACCGTCGGCTCGCTCGATGGTCGCGTTGCGGGCTTGCGCGCGAGCGGCGCGCCCACGTACGCCTTCGATACGCGTGTCCGTCAGGCCGAAGTTGCCGATGTCGCAGCGGCCTCGGGCGTGGCGCTGTCGTATCCCGAAGGCTCGCTCGATGCCGATTTGCACGTTGCGGGTTCGGGTTCGCAGCCCGCGATATCGGGCCGCATCGCCATTCCCGAAGGATCGCTCAATGGCTTAAGTTTTCGGCGCGCGAGCGTCGCGATAGCGGGCACCCTTGCGAATTTTCGTGCGACGGGCGGCCGGGTCACCGTCGGTTCGTCGACGCTCGGTTTCGACGCGACGACGGGCGCGAGCGCGGGCGCGCAGAGCGTCGCAATACACGCACCGCGCATCGATCTCGCAGATTTCAACGATTACTTCGACCGCGGCGATACGCTCGGCGGGACCGGGAGCATCGCGTTCTCGGCGCGCGATCTCGCGCAAGCCTTGGCCACGGATGGCCGCGTGCGACTGAACCACGCCCGCGTTCGACGCTTCGATTTGGGCACGGCGCGCGCGGACTGGTCGACGCGCGCGAGCACCGTCACACTCGACGCGGCTCTCGGTGGCGTGGGCGGCACGCTCTCAACGAGTGGGACGCTCGGACTCGCGACGCGCGAACCGTTGCGCGACGCGCTCCATCGTACGAACGTCAATCTCGTCACGCACGCACGCGGCGTCGATCTGGGGCTCTGGCTTCCCGCCGTGGGCATTCAAGTACCACTCCTCGGTCGGGTCGATAGCGACTTGCGTGCGCGTGGCCGTTTTCCGGAAATCACGCTCGATGCGCATGCCGCGCTCGTAGACGGACTCGTCGGACGCGTCGCCGTTCGAAGTGCCACGCTCGCACTTCACGGCGTACGCGGTCGGGTCTCGCTCGACGCCGCGCGCGTGGAGATCGATCATCTCCAAATCGACGCGCATGGCACGGCCGGCTTGCATCCGAGCGATCCGCTCGATGTGCGCTTCGCCGCGACGACGCCGGATTTCGGGGCGCTCTCCAAAACGATCACCGGTAAAATGCTCGATGCCTCTGGCAGTCTCGCGACGACGATCGATGTCTCGGGGAGCTTCGCGCGCCCGCTCGCTCGCGCACTGGTCGATGGCACGAACCTCCGCTACCACACCTACACGTTACCGAGCGCGCATCTCGATGCGGCACTCGAACCCTCGCGTCTCTCCGTCGCGCAAGCCGCCGTGAATTTTGCCGATGGCCGACTCATTGCGACGGGCTTCGCGCCGATCGTGCGCGGTCGCGGCGGCCTCACGGTCGGTCCCGCATCGGCCCCGATCGAGCTGAGCCTTGCGGCGGAAAAGATCGGCCTCGGTCAATTCGGGGCCTTCTTACCGAAGGATACGACGGCCGCCGGGAGCCTCGATGGCGTCGTCGAGATCGGCGGTTCGATTGCAAATCCTGCGTTGCTCGGAACGCTCGCACTCGCCGACGGCACGTTCGTCGGGCCACAGTTCCGCTCGAAGCTCGAACGCGCGCGCGCCGAGCTCACCTTCGCGGGATCGTCGGCGCGCTTGCACGACGCGAGCGCTAGCATCGGCGGTGGTACGCTGACCGCCGACGGCGAGGCGAGCGTCCCGAGTTTACGCGCGCCCGGTCGCGATCTTACCTACGCGCTCAACGTGCATAGCGCGAACGCCCTCATCGATGCACCGCAGTATCTCCGCGGGCGCATCGACGGCGATCTCGCGCTCACGCGCAAGCCCGATCGCCTGCCGTTGCTCGCGGGCACGCTGGCGCTAGCATCGACGCGCGTACCGCTGTCGGCCGTGTTCAACCCGAACGCGCCGCAAAACGTCGCGACGGCGGCACCGCTCGCACTCGCGCTCGATCTCACGGTCGTTGCGGGACGCGACGTGCGCGTTTTGGGCGGCCCAGCTGATGTCGGCGCGCAAGGCTCGGTTCGCATCGGCGGCACGCTCGCGAACCCGACCGCTTCCGGCGAACTCGATTCGACCGGCGGCACGATCGGATTTTACCGAACGTTTCGCCTGCAATATCCGAGCACGGTCATCTTCGATCCGAGCAACGGGGTTATTCCAAACATCGATGCGATCGCGACGACGACGGTCGACAATCCGCAGACCGACGTAAGTCTCCACGTCACGGGCCCGGCAACGCAACTCGACGTCGCCCTCGCATCGAATCCGAATTACTCCCGCGAGCAGATTTTGGGCCTGCTCGTCGGCGCGCAGGCGCTCGGGGCGGTGAGCGGGATTCAAACGACGTCGGGCGGAGTGCGACAGAACCCGTTCACCGCGCTCGCCCAAGGCCAACTCGGCACGTTGCTCACGCAAAACATTCTCGAGCCGTTGTCATCGCAACTCGGCGGTGTTTTTGGTTTGAGCAATCTCGCGATCAATTATTCGCTCGGCGGCAGTTTCGATATCGGCGCGCAGAAAAAACTCTTTAAAAACGTCAGCGCGGTTTTCGCCGAATCGTTCAATTACCCGCCGCGGCAGAGCATCGGCCTGCGCGCGAATCCGAGCGACGCAACGGCGATTCAGTTCACGGTCTTCAGTCAGCCCGCGAGCAATCGCTTCGATACGTTTTCGGCGAACGCCGCGTTGCAGTCGAGCAATCAGAGCGTCACCTCGGCGCAACCGGCGAACGGCTCCAACGGCTTTTCGCTCTCGATCCAACGGAAGTTCCGCTAGGCGGTTTTCGCACGCGAAGCCAATCTGTACGACCGTGCTCACGGATTGGCTCATCATACGGCGACTCAGCGCCGAACTCGAACGCGCGCTACGCGGCGCTCGCATCAAAGACGTCGGGCGACTCGCCGACGGCCGATTCGGGTTACGCGTCGCCGCCGGAATCGTGGCGATCGACGCTTTCGGCCCCACGCCGATCGTCGCCCTGGAACCCGATGCGACGCTCGATCGCGCGGCCGGCTGGGTGCGGACCTTTTCCGACGCGCTCGTGGGATTGCGGATCGATGCGATTCGTGCGCGTCGCGGCGATCGACTCGTCGCACTCGAATGCTCGTCGCGGTCGCGCTTCGGCGTAACGAGCGGCTATCGGCTCGTCGCCGAACTCGTTCCGCGCTTCGGCAATATCGTCTTACTCAAGGACGATACGATCGTCAGCGCCGCCAAAGAATTCTCGCGAAGCGATAATGCCAAACGGGCGACGACCGTTGGCGAAACCTACGAGCCGCCGCCGCTCCCCGCAAGCGCCCCCGACGTGGCGACCGTCGTCGATGCATTCCGCGATCTCGCACACAACGATACCGAATCCGCGCGCGCGACCGCCAGCCTCGCGCTCCGCGCAGCCGTGCCGCTCGTGCCGCGACTCGTCGCCGAAAGCCTCGTTGCCGAGTGTGTCGCGTTGCTCGACGACGCGACGATTGCCGGGCTCGCCGATCGCGCGATCGCGCGCGCGCGCAATGTGCTTTCTTCGACTGAAGGCGTGCCCGACGGCATCGGTGATGTCTTCGCGTATCGCGACGGCGCTCGGCTCGTCCAGTGTCACGTTTTCCCGCTCGCGCAATTCGGCGCGCTCACGATGACGCGTCATCCCGCGCTCTTGCCGCTGGTGGCCGAAACCGTCGGCGGCGCGACGCACGCGCGTGCGTCGCAGGCATTCGATGCGCGACGCAAGACGCTGCGGGGTCGGCTCGAGAAACGCCGGACGGCGCTCGGTATCGAACGAGGTACGCTCGAACGCGAACGTGACGACGCGAGCTCGCGCGACGCGTTGCGAGCCGCAGGCGACGCACTCTACGCGCATATCACCGAGGTGGTACCGCGCGCGACGACGTTCGCGCCGTCCTCCGACCCGACGCATGCGATCGCTCTCGATCCCGAGCTCGACGCCAAAGCAAATGCGGCACTCTATTTCAAGCGCTATCGCAAAGCCGTGACCAAGCTCGAACACGTCGCGCGGCGCCTCGCCGAACTCGATGCCGACGCGCGCGTCGCCGACGAACTCTCGTGGGAACTCGAGCGCTCGGATCCGGATACGATCGACGAGATCGGTGACGCGGTCGCGCGCATCGAGCGGCGCAAAGGCGTGCTACCCGCGGAACGTGCGCGCAAACGCAAGCCGCTCGACGTCCGCCTCGGAGACGATGCGCGCGTGTACATCGGCACGTCGCCCGTCGGCAACGCCGATCTCACGTTTCGCGTGGCGCGGCCAGACGATCTCTGGTTCCACGCACGTCAAACTCCGGGTGCGCACGTCGTCTTGCGCATCGACTCCGCGCGCGAACCCCAGGAGGACGAACTGGAACGCGCCGCATCGCTCGCAGCCTTTCATTCCAAAGCCCGCGGGTCGGAGAAAGTTTCGGTCGACTACACCGAGCGCAAACACGTTCGGCGTCAACAAAACGCGCCGCCGGGTCTCGTGTGGTATACCAACGCGCGCACGCTTCTCGTAACGCCCCGCGCAGAGAACGCATGAGCGCTGCCGTAAAGCCGAATGCGCGCGCGTCGATCGCCCTCTCCGATGCGCGACCGATCTGGCAATCGCTCGGGATTTTCCTCATCCCGCTCATGCTCAGCAACGTCTTACAGTCGCTCGGGCAAACCGCGAACGCGGTCTACCTCGGTCGACTGGTCGGCGTAAAATCATTCGCGGCGGTCTCGGCGATCTTTCCGCTCGTCTTCTTCCTCATCTCGTTTCTCATCGGGCTCGGCGCCGGGAGCAGCATCCTCATCGGTCAAGCCTTCGGTGCACGCGACGAAGCGAAGGTCAAGCAGATTGCAGGCACGACGCTCGCGCTCACGCTGGTCATCGGTGGAATCGTTGGCGCGCTCGGTGGCATCTTCTCACCGCAGCTCTTGCACGCCCTCGGCACGCCCGCAGACGTGCTCCCGATCAGCGTGAGTTACGCGCGCTACACGTTTTTTTCGATTCCGCTCCTCTTCGTGTATCTCACGTACACGACGTTCTTGCGCGGCGTCGGCGATACGAAGACGCCTTTTTTGATCCTCATTTTCAGCACCACGATGACCCTCTCGCTCACCCCGCTCTTCATCGTCGGTGCGTTCGGAATCCGCGGTCTCGGCACAAACGGCGCAGCACTCGGGAATATCGTCTCGACCGCGCTCGCACTCGTGGTTTTGCTCGTCATCCTGGCGCGGACCAAGAACCCGCTCGCGCTGGATCGCGCGATGATCGCGAATCTACGCATTCGCCCGGCACTCGCGCTAACGATTGCGAAGATCGGCATCCCGACGAGCGTCAATCTCACGATGGTCTCGCTCTCGGAGATCGCCGTGCTCGCATTCGTCAATCATTTCGGTTCGGCGGCGCTCGCGGCGTACGGCGCCGTGAATCAGATCGTCAGCTACGTGCAATTTCCCGCGATCAGTATCGGCATCGCCACTTCGATCTTCGCTGCGCAGTCGATCGGCGCCGAGCGAAACGAACGTCTGGGACCGATCGTGCGCTCTGCGGTCGCGCTCAATTACGCGATCGAAGGCGTGCTCGCGATCGTCGTGTATCTGCTCTCGAGTCAGGTGATCTCGCTCTTCATCACCGTACCGGCGACGGTCGCAATCGCGCATCATCTCCTCACGATCACGCTCTGGAGTTACGCGATTTTCGGCAACGCGCGCATCATTTCGGCCGTGATGGTTGCGAGCGGCTTCGTCGTCTGGCCGACGCTGCTCTCGATTCTCTCCATTTGGGCCGTCGAGGTTCCCGTCGCGTATGTCTTGATGGGGCGCATCGGCCTCGATGGCGTCTGGTACGGCTATCCCGCCGCGTATATCGCGGGTCTCCTCATGCAGCTCGCATATTATAAGTTCGTTTGGAAACGAAAGACGATTCGGCGAATGGTCTGACGTCAGGACGCAAAACGATTACGGCTGCATCTCCAAGAGTCGCATCCGGAGGTATGCGCTGGAAGCCCCTGACGTTGCCCCAATCAAGAGGCCACTGATAACCGTGAGTTAGGGATGTTTGAATATTGCTCGATGAACTCGTTTGGCGTCAAGCCATTGAGTGAAGTGTGCGGTCGGGACGCGTTGTAATCACGTCGCCATTCCTCGATTGCGCGACGCGCATGGAAGATCGTTGGGAATGCATGTTCGTTGAGGAGTTCGTCGCGGAGCCGACCGTTGAAGCTCTCGACACTGCCGTTCTGCGTAGGTTTTCCCAAATCGATAAAGTGCTGCGAGACTCGAGTCAGAGCCGACCATTCGAGCATCTTGTCGCAAGTAAACTCGCAAGCTCCGCGCGCAATTGCACTTCGCGTAAGTACGGTCGCAACGCGTGCGCCGGTCAAAGAAAAGTCGACTTCGATTGCAATACATTCTCGAGAGAAATCGTCGACGATCGTCAGCGCTCGAAATCTTCGCCCGGTGCTTAGCGTGTCTGAAACGAAGTCCAGCGACCAGCGCTCGTTCGGTTTCGTAACCAGTTGGATGACGTTGCCGCGAACGTGCCGTACGCCGCGCTTCTTTCGAGCGCGTACTTGAAGTCCGGTCGCGTCGTAGATCCGATACACGCGTTTATGATTGACGATAAAACCTTCGCGACGAAGCATGATCGTCAACCGGCGATAGCCGAAACGTCGCCGCTCCATTGCTATATCTTTGAGTCGTTCGACGAGAATCGGGTTATCGAAACGCGTCGGCGTCTACTGCGCAACCGATCTGGCGCAACGAGTAATACGACACGCTGCGCGTTGACTCAATCCAAACTCTTGCAAGGCCCTCGTTGCGACCGTGTTCGGATGGATGCCGTGCTTGCGGCCGAGCTCAACGAACGTCGAGCCGGAGTCATGTTCTCGGAGGATCGAGACGATCTGCGTCTCGGTGAAGCGAGACTTGCGCATATGAGCTTCCTTTTTGGCCTCTCGGCCGGGGAAACCCACGATTTCAAATGGCCCGGTTTACCGGGGCAACGTCAAGGTCA
>JANOMT010000011.1:0-5024 GCA_031420415.1 Vulcanimicrobiota bacterium | reverse complement strand
CGCGATGTACATGCACCTTCACACGCGTAATTCTTGGCGCGGCGTCCGCTCGGCGTGGATGTCGGTGCTGGGATTCGTGACGATCATCTTCTGTTATCTGGGCGTCAATATTTGGGTTTCGGGGCTGCACAGCTACAAGATGTAAGGGCGTCGTCGCTTTAAATCGATGGAGATTCGCGCTCGAACATCACGACGCGACCGTCCGGCGAAGACGTGAGAACGTGATAGGTTTTAAGCTTTCGCATATTCGCGCAGAGTGGTACTTCATCCGTACATAAAACGTCCGTCAAATTCCACTTTCTGAGGATATCTTCCCATCCGCGCTTGCCCGAGCGCAAGTCCATGAAGTCGTCCCATTCCTGTGGCGGAAACGGATCCGAGCGACTATCGAGCATGTGTGGAATGCCGCCCCGTAACCACATGGCTTGCGCACACTGACGAAGTTCCGTGCACACGAGTCGGACGTGCCGCTGAGATGTTATGTCCGGAAGCTTTGCGATGATCGGTTGCGCTTCTACGATAAGCCGATCGTGCTCGGCGCTGTTCGCACGCGTCGATATGATCCCACTCGCAAGGAGCGTCAGGGAAATCGTGGCGGTCAAACTTACCGAAAGCGCGATCGACGGTTTCAGCCAGCCGTCAACTGCGGCCCCCAGTTTCGATTGACGCCACCGGGTAGACACGATTTTGAGAATGACCGGTGTGCCGAGCAGATAAAAATACGGCGTATGGCGGACCGAGTGGAGCGCTAAAGCGAGCGTAAGCGCGAAGAGCAACCATCCACCAATCATCGACATTTTGAAATCTCGAGCCGCGAAGATTGCCAGGACAATAAAAATTAGAACGCCGTCAACGCCATGTGGGTATTCGCGTAGGAGATCGATAGGATACCACTCGTCGATGTACTGAACGCGGAGTAACGTCGGCACGAGACTACGAAGCGCATATTCGTCTAATCGCCAACCGAAGGGGTTGAGGAAGAGCACGATTCCAGCGACGGCGAGAAAGATCAGCGAAAGGTCACGGCGGTTGCGTGTCTTTCCGGAAAACCAAGATTCGAAGACGGCGAGTGCGCAAAGGACGGGCGCCATGAGAAAGCTTCCATGCACGTTGACCCAAACGAAGGCCAATGGAAGCACGAACCATCGGTAATTATCGTGCCGCTTCAGAAGCATCGCGACCGCAATGGCAATCGGATAGCTCAGAACATATGCGCGCAGCCCGATCGGCATCGCACTTGCAAGTAGAACGACTGATAGGACGATAAGGGATCGACCGACACCGCGACGCTCCAGATCGCAAGCGTATATGCCGAGCGCACCGCATGCCGCGAGCGCGAACAATAATTTAACGAAAGTGAAGTTCGGCGTATCGATGCCGGTGTAGGCGACGAGGATTCCGATAAGCCACTCTTGCGATATCCAAGGAAGGCCGGGAGTCAGCGTGTCGTTTCCGAGGTATCGACTCGGCCCATGTCCTCCGAGCAACGGAAGACCGGATTTGAAATAGACACCGCTGTCGGCGTTATATCCACTATGGCCGAGAAGAACGATCGTGATCACGCAATAGACCGGCACCAAAAGTAAATTGATGCCATAGCGCGGTTTACCCAAGATTGTGACTACGGAAATTTGCCTACACAGCTACAAAACGAAAATTGGGCCCCTACGATCATTTTTGCATAGCCGTCGCCGGCGTACCCCGGAAGCGAAGCGGTATTTGATCGAAGAAAACAGCTGCGACAAGCATGACGATGAGGACCTTCACGAGGAAAAACAATTCGAACATATCGTCGCTAAGTGTCGCGAGCATTGGCAGCGATACCATGTAGACTTCACCAAAGCCGCTAGCGATTGCGTAAGCAGCACCCCAATAGAGATACCAAGGGGCAGCGATCGGTCCGGCTTGGCTAAAGAAGAGCGAGATTCCACCAGCTCGCTTTCCGGATAGGACGAGTGCGAGCATCGCGAGCGCGACGATCGGTACGAAGAATACCCACTTCGACATCACGTGACTCTGCGTTTTAAACGCAGCAAATTTTACGAGATCGACCGCGTATGCGTGCCCTGGAATCACAAACGAAATCGCGGCGACGGCACCAATTGCAACAACCCACATGGCGACGCGCTTCGGCGGACTCTTGATCGGCATCAGGATAGCACCGCCGATGATCACGAACGGTAATTTGATAAGCCCGGCCGCAGTCAGCGCAAGGATCGCGGGCACGATCTTGACGTTCCTAGCGAAATAAAAAGCCGTCGCGAGGAGGACCAAGCCTTGGATATCGGCGTGCGGATTGACGACTGAATAGAACCACAATGCGGGGTTGAGAATGACGGAAAGAATGACGGCTGGTGTCAAGCGACTCGCCCGCATGATTTGGACGAGGCCGAGAATCAAGCCCACGTTCCACAGACGGAGAGCGTAGATTTTTTCTACGACGGATGAACCGAACCACGTCTGGACGACGTCTACGATCACCCAAAGAGGCCCGTAAATAACGCCCCCGAGTGGAATGAACTTCGAGATCGGACCGTAGATCGTGCCTGCCAGTGCTCCATTCGGAGGCGCATAAGCCCCAAAACCAAGGATTCCCGTTGCCACATACTCGTATGGATCGGAAGTCGATAAATCGGGCGCGACACAAGATATGATCGCAGAAAGTGCGACTGCAAGGATCAGCGCCGGTTTCGATAAGCGCGTGCCGCGACTAACCGCAAGAATGATAAGTCCCAGCAGCGCCGATTCAGACGCGCCGATCGCAAACCCCAAAACCGAGAACAAGCCGTGGTGCGCCGAGCTGCCGTGATCACCATCGAAAATTGCGATCGGCAGAGATGTCGCCCACGTGCCCGTTGGAGGCGTATCGTATTTCGTTTGTAGATGGAGCAACACGATCTGAGCGAGCAACAACAACGGGAGCGCGGCGAGCGCTACCGTTATCGCACCTTTTCTTGGGGCGTATGCGCGTGCGGCCTTAAAAAAGCGGCTCTTATATCGAAGCGCCAAACGCTCCCAGAGCCACATGATGCACCCGATTATCGCAATCGCCCCCATCTTTACTATATCGGACCATTTTGGTGATTCCTTAAACCACGCTCGAGGGAAAACGCTGCATTTTTATCATTCGTTTTTAATTTTTGGAATCGCCGAATTATTCTTAAGTAAAAATATCCGAAAAACCGAACGGGTCGTCTTATTCGCAAATCGAAGCGGTCCGACGCGATCCTCATACGCACGGTCGAACCACGATGGGTGCGCGTATTTTATATGCGCATCTTCGAGGATGACCGTTGGGCGATATCGCTCAATCGTTAATTCGGGATGTCCGGTACGATAGTATCCGACGACCCCGGGATGCGTGAGACCCTGACTATCGATGAGCGTCCGATTGCTGTAGTACCGAAGCTGGCCCGGCTCGGGATAGAGGATGGAATCGTTCGCCGCGAGCGTACGATCGAAGAATTTTCCGAGTGCGACAAAACCGCTGTCTCGAAATTGTGCACCGGGGAAAATGCCAACGAGCGATTCATCCGCAAAACTACCCGATGTCAAGTGGAAGAGAAATAGGAAGTGGAGCGCGATGACACTCACGCTCACACCGATCTGTAGATTCGACTTTATTCGCGCCGAGAAGGCCTCGGTGCCGTTTCGCGTAGACCACGGCAATGCGACGATAACGGCGATGACGAGCGCTACGGGGATGCAAAACCAAGCGAAAAACGCGCTGCGAACTGCGACGTAGATAGAACACGTTATGAGCGATCCGATGACGATCGTACTTGCGATGCGCGGTAACGGCTTCTTTTCAAGTAAGCGGGCGATGAGGCTAAGGGCGAGCATTCCAAAAATAATGATTGCCCCCCAAAAAGTCGGAGCTTCGAGCCAGAAACAATACGACATATAGTTCGCTAGACCGAGTAGAAATGGCTCGAAGTGGCCGTTTTCTCCCATAGCGATTTTTACAGCCATGGTACTCGAAAAAACCGTACCGAACGTCACGATCGCATACGCGCTCCAGCATAAAAAGGGCGCCACTGCGACACTTGTAAATGTAATTGCCGGCCGTATCCCGCGAATTCGCCATAATCCGACCGCGGAAAGCACCATAAAAATGAGCGCTTCTTGGCGTAAGAGCGTCGCGAGCGCAAATAGAAACGCGCCCGAAACGATCCGTCCGCGAATAATGCAATTGGCCGCGGCGATCGCTGCAACCAAACATAAGAGGGACTCGTGCGACCACAGCATCACGACAAACGGTGATGCGATGAGTGAAATCGCTGCCAGCAGCGAGCCGAGTCTCGAACTGAAGCTGCGGAAGAGGAAGTACGATAACGGGCCCAGCGCAAAATAAGCGCAAAGGGCGATGACCTGTGCGATATCGACGATGTCGCGTTTTAAGAAAAAGCTCAAAACGGAATAGACGAGAGGCGCGAGCGGTGCCGAAGTCGTCAACACGCCGACGCCCGGATTAAAGAAGAACCCCTGCCCGCTCGCGAGATTTTTTGCGATTGTGTATCCAATAAACGAATCGTCAAAGGCGTACGAGCCGTAGAACGACGGCACGATGGCGAGCGTGATCAAGACGATCGTCGAGACCGCTAGAGCTTCGCTACGAACTCGAATCGCTCCGTCGCGAGGCACGCCGCTAATCGATCGGACTCCCATTACGTCTTATATCGGCGCGTCACGCTCGCGGCTTAAGAGGGCGTCGCGACCTCGCGAAGCCCTCGCAGTACCCGCGCGCTTCGCCGGGACCGCAAAACGTACGGCAACACCGCAAGTGGCCCCACGGCGCACAAGGTCATCGCGATCGTATATCCGCCGCCCGCGAGCGTCGCAAGGGTGGCAACGGTCGCACCGGTCGCCGCACCGGCGCTGAAGGCGAGCGTGTACGCTCCCATCGCAGCACCGCGCGTCCGGCTCGAACTGTGCTCGAAGAGCAGCCCTAGCGCCACCGGCACGACCGCAGCCCACGACGTTCCGAGCAAGAGACCCGCGAAGACGACGGCCAGCAACGAATG
>JANOMT010000010.1:0-25024 GCA_031420415.1 Vulcanimicrobiota bacterium | reverse complement strand
GTCGCACCAGCGGCTGACGTTAAACCCGCCCGGAGGAATTGCCGCGCACCCAAAGGCCTTGCGGGTATTCGGATCGGACGAACTTGTAAACCCAAGATAGACCATATCGAAATCACCGCTCATCAGCACGCCATGCTGTGCGGCCGGAGCGTAGAGGACGTTTGGCTGCTGCGCCTTAATCGCCACATCGATGCCGACCGCATGGAGCGATGCCTGAATCTGCACCCCGTACGCTTCAAAAATTCGGCTGCCGGCCGCATAGGTCAGCTGAAGCGTCAGCGGTTTTCCGCTCCGTTCCCGAAGCCCGTTCGCGCCGAGTTTCCAGCCTGCGGCTTCGAGCAACGCGCGACTCTGCGCCTGGTCGTACGGCAGCGGTTTGATATGTGGATCGTATGCCCACAGCGCCGGTCCGATATTGGCCGTCGCAGGATCGGCGAAGGCACCGCTTATTTTTGCCACCATCGTCCGCCGATCCAGTGCGAGTGCGATCGCCCGACGCACGCGCACGTCGTCGAGTGGCGGGCGTCGCGTCTGCATTTGTAATCCGTTCGTACGGTTCAGGTCGATCAGGACGGGTCGGACGGGGCCGTTGCCGGTAAACTGACGAGCCATCGTTTCCGAAGCTCCGAACGCCCAATCGGTTTCGCCGGTGCGCAGCGCCACGCCACGCGATGTATCGTCGGCCATCAATTGGATGACGATGCGTCCGATCTTCGGCTTGCCGAGCACGTACGCATCATTCGCGCGGAGCACGATCTCGCGCCCGCGGTCCCAGTGATCGAAGACGAATGCGCCCGTTCCGATCGGCGCCGCGTTGAAGGGCAGATCGTTGATGTTCGGGTGCGACACGAGAAGATGCGCCGGCAGAATTCCGCCGTCGGCGAACCACTCAACAACGAATGGCGCATACGGCTTCGCGAGATGCACGACGACCGTCGCATCATCGGGCGCATCGATCCTCGACACCGAGCGGTACGGATCGCGCGACGGAATATTGTTGTTGGGATTGAGCGCCGCACGTTGCGTGAAAATAACGTCGCGGCTGGAGAACGGCGTGCCGTCGTGCCACTTGATGCCGCGGCGCAGCTTATAGGTGATCGTTCGACCGTCGCGGCTGATGCCGCCGTTGGCCGATGTCGGAACGACCGCTGCGAGTACGGGCACGATCTTTCCATCGAGCGTCGCGCTCACCAATCCGTCGAAAATCATGGATGTGATGAGCACCTCGCTACTCTGCGTTAGCGTGAGCGGATTGAGGCTGTTCGGCGTCGTGCCGACCGCAACACGCAACGTCGGGCGGTTTGGACCGCTCTCGGCCGGCCGCGCCAATACCATGATCCCGACCAGGAACGCGCTTGCCACAATCTGGACGGTACCTCGCGTAAAAATACCCAAATTAAATCTGTCTAAGGCCATCGCAATTTGTTTGTTGATGTGTTTACCCGAACCTACGTGCGTCGCCGACGATAAATTTCGAACGTAAGCGCGCCGCATCGCACCATTGAATCTGATGAAGGTTGGATGGTACCCGGACGTGGTCGCGATGCGCTCGTATTCGTTTATAACCGAACGATGTTACCGATTATCTGCGACGTCTATCGACGTGCGGAAAAAAAACGGTCAAGAGTACCGACGGGATCGAAGCACCGCGACTAAAGCCCCGCTTCGTCACCCTGCAGCGATCCGGCACTCCGGAACATGCACGATGACGTTTCTCTTTTCGGATATCGAGGGGGCAACGCGGGCTGGGGCGGTCATCGAGACGATGCCGTAGGCGGTGCGGCGTCAGGTCGTAACATTTTTGTCACGGATAAGGCAAGATCGCTTAACACTCGGGGATACAGTAGGCGATAAGGAAGTCCCGACACTCTCACAAAACTGAGCTTCCCGATATTAATCAGACCGCTCAAGTATGGGGTTTACGGCCATGGCAATCGCGGCGAACCCGCGTTCGAACCAGGAAACTCGCTTTCAGAGATATCGCTCGGTATTGTCTTTGAAGTTTACGCGTCATTAGTCAAGCGTTAGCGACGTAATGACGGCCTTCGCGAGTGCGAACGTTCGCGCCCAGCGCGCGAAGCAGACGGCCTCGGCACCCCCGTCGAGGGCGCGTTTGACGTGCACTTCACCGATCTCCAGAACACAAATGACGGAACGACGCGCATGCGAGCGCCCGAGAGCGCGTCGGTACCGTCGTCCCAGACCACCGGGGAAATTCGACGTGATCGACTTGCCCTTTCGGAATCGATTCGCGGCTGCAATCGCGATGTCGCAAGCACTCCTATCGGCGATCGCACGCATCCGTTCGGATTACGTCATCTCCGTCTACGCCGATTACGGCGCGTCGATCCTCGCACGACGTTGCAGCGTTCCGGGTCTCGGCGCGGCACTCGCGCGCGTCGATTCGATCGGGATCGTGCATCACGGGCATACGGGGCGTGTACATGGGTGCGAGATCGCTGCGTGACGGGATCCATCGCATGACGCGACGGCTTTCGCCGTGGTCGGAAAAGATCGTCGTCAATCCGATGCTGCTGGAAGCGATCCAAAGCCAGGGTTCGTACGCGCGCGGCACGCACCGGCTCCTCCCGCATCCCGCGAGCGCCCACGCGCACTGGATCGCTAGGCCGCACGCGCGGCCCTCGGGATCCCACGGGATGGTCGCTACCTCGTCTTCGTCGGAAACACCGATGGCCGCAAAGCCATCCCGGAGCTGCTCGCGTCATTTCGGTCAGCGGATCTCGCCGCGAACGATCGTCTTCTTATCGCGGGTTCGCTCTACGAACCACACCGGGCTCTCGTGCGATCTGCTTTCGCGGATCTCTTGGCGAGCGGGCGCATTATATCGATCGATCGCCACCTTTCCTCCGAGGACGTCGAGTTCGCGTTTTCGGCAGCGGATGTGGCGGTCACGTAGTACCCGATGGACGAACTCTCGGCGAACCTTCTCTCCGCGATCGCCGTCGGCCGACCTGTTCTTGCGAATGCTCACGGCTTCAGCAAACGAATGATCGCCGAGTTCGAGCTCGGATGGAGTTGCGACATTCGCGATCCCGCGGCGTTCGCCGAAACGATCCGTCACGCGATGGCGGGCTCCGCCACGGCCTCACGCAGAGTTTCGCGCACGATAGCGACGGCCAGACGGCAAACGAGACGACGCTGCTGCTGCGGCAGCCCTTGCCCTCGGGTGACGTGCTCAGCTACCGCGCGCGCCGACTCGCGCTTTCAGGTGCCATCTCCAAGGCGCAGAATGCGGATGTCTACGGGGCGACGTGCGCCGCGAAGCCGAGCGATGCGCCACGCTTTCGCTCGCCGCCGACGTCGCGCAACGGGGCGTGGCATCCCTCGTTCGTCTCTGCGAGCGTCGCCTGCCAACCGATCGACGCGTTGCGCTTCGTCGCCTCGCTGATCCAGAGCGCCATCGAAACGCAGTTGGACTTGGCCAATAGACTCCATTCCAAACGCGTTCGTATTCGACGTGACCGGACGTCCCAACGCGCTCGTCAGGCTCGACGGATCGGCGTACGCAACACAATTTTCGGACGGAAATCGCCGTGTCGGGTACTTCGGTAGCGCAGCGTTGGGAATTCCGAACGTTGCCGGACTTTCGTTCGCGCTGCGCTCGCGTGGGTTCGCCGACCGGACCACGCAGCAACTCGTCTTCTCAGAGCGCGCGCGCATCCGTAGCTGGATCGTTTCGGTACGATCGGGTGTCGGCCGTGAGACCGCCTTCATCAGTCTCGGCGCTCGATGCCCGGTTGGCGGGTGCCTCACACTCGACACGTCGGCGAGCAACTCGACCTCGGCGTTGGCGTCGGCCGCCGGCTACCGCCGGACCTCGGCATCGATCGCACTTTCGTGCAGACTCTGACCGAGGAAGTGGACCGCTCGGCCGGCACGGACAGAACGAGTCACGGAGCAAAAACTCATCCAAGCTCACGTTGGCCCTAATCCGTTCGCCGCTTCGAGCCGACGAAGGACAAATAGCCTTCGGCATTCGAGACGGAGCGATCCTCATGCTTACGGATCTTGGAATTTCTAGCGGATGAACGCGCACTTTTACCTCGTCGTAGGCGCGAAGGGCGGCAGCGGCGCTACAACTTTGTGCGTCGATCTCGCAAAAGCAATCCGCCAGGCCGGGAAACGAGCCGCAATCGTCGATGCCGACCTTTCCGGGCGTCGCGCGGTTGGCGAACTGCTCGGTGGCACCCGGCGGCTCGATGCAGCTCGGATCGAGACGATCCATGCCATGGCGACCATCGACGAAATCGACGTCGTTGAAATTGTCTCGAAATACGAGGACGTGGCGGCGCTGCGACCGATCGAGCTCGACGGGGTCGCCGCGAGCCTCGGCGAGATCGACGGGATCGTCCTCATCGATGTCCCACGACCACTCGAACACTACGTCGTGCCCTTCGTGCGCCGCGGAATGCGCATCGTCGTCGTCGCAGAACCCGAATTACTCGGCGGTTCGGCGGCTCGCACGACGATTCGCGATCTCACGAGATTCGGATTCCCGCTCGATCGTCTGTGGCTCGTAACCAACGACCGCGACAAACGCCAGACGATTACAGCGCGCGAGCTCGGGAAGCTGATCGGCCTCCCGATCGTCGCCGAAGTACCGCGACATAACGATCGCCGGGCGTACGACCGCATCATCAACGCGCTCGCGCGGCGTATGATCGACACGCCCGCCGAGATGCCATTTATGCGCTTGCCGTCCCTCGCGCGATTCGCGGCTACGGATTTCGCGACCCGCTTGCGTCGCAAGAGCGATCTGAGCGCGCTCGCGATCGCGACCGGTGAGAATCCGCTCTCGATCGCGAGAGCGGCTCAAGATCAAACCGAAGCACGGAAGCAGAAGCGCGATCGTATCCGTCGTGAGATCAACGACCAAATGATGTCTCGCGTCGATCTCGTCGCCGCGAGCGCGAGCCACTCCGATGGTGAGAAGATGGCCGAGCTACGGACCACGATCGACAACCTCATCGACAAACTCGTGACGTCGCGCGACGACGCCGCCGACCTGACGCTCGAGGATCGCGCGGAAATCAAGAGAGAAATCCTCGACGAGCAGCTCGGCCTCGGGCCGCTCGAAGATCTCATGCGCGACCCTGCGGTCTCCGAAATCATGGTCAACGGGCCGAACAAAATTTTCATCGAGCGTGCCGGTAAAATCACGCGCTCGCATCGGATCTTTCAGAGTGACCGCCAGCTGCGCGTCGTCATCGAACGGATCGTGGCGCCGCTCGGCCGCAGGATCGACGAATCGTCGCCGATGGTCGATGCGCGCCTGCCGGATGGCTCGCGCGTCAACGCAATTATCGAACCGCTCGCGATTCGCGGCGCGACGCTGACGATTCGCCGTTTTGGAGTGCGGCGTCTGACCGCTGAAGATCTCGTTAGCCTGGGGTCGCTGCCGAGCGAAGCCGTCGCCGTGCTCGAAGCGCTCGTTTCTTCCCGGCACAATATCATCATCAGCGGCGGCACGGGCTCCGGGAAAACGACCTTCCTCAACGTGCTTTCGAAGTTCATCCCGGCCGACGAACGCATCGTTACGATCGAAGATTCAGCCGAACTGAGCCTAAGCCAAGACAATGTCGTCAGCCTCGAGTCGCGCGCGGCGAACATCGAAGGCCGCGGTGAAGTTTCCATTCGCGACCTCGTGAAGAACGCGCTGCGCATGCGGCCCGATCGAATCGTCATTGGCGAGTGCCGCGGAGGCGAAGCGCTCGACATGCTCCAGGCAATGAACTCCGGTCACGACGGCTCGCTCACCACGCTCCATGCCAATACCGCCCGCGACGCGGTCGCGCGGCTCGAAACGCTCGTGCTCATGGCGGGCTTCGACCTTCCGATTCGAGCGATTCGCGAACAGATCGCGAGCGCGATCGACATCATCGTCCAGATCGACCGCATGCGCGACGGGAGCCGCAAGGTGGTGAGCATCAACGAAGTCGTCGGTATAGACGACGACCAAGTCGTCGTCGAGGAAATTATCCGGTATCAGCCGCGGGGTATAGACGACGATGGCGCGGTCGTGGGGGCGTTCCAAGTCTCGGCCAGCCGCCCGCATTTCCTGAAGCGCTGTGAAGAGCTGGGCGTTCCCTTCGACGAGCGGCTTCTCGTAAATCTCGAGCCGATCGTCGTCGAGCCACGTGCGAAGCCGACGTCCGGCACGAAGCCGCAAATCCAGCCGGTCCCACGTCTTCGCGACCGACGGAAAAGCTCATGACGTCGAGAAACGCGGGGCGCAATCTTCGCGATCGGGGCGTAACGACGACCTAGGACGTCGCCCCGCAGAAAGTCGCTTCCGATTTTTCGACGTCGCGATCGAACATTGACCCGTCGGCGCGCGCGTACGTAATCGTCACGATGCCATCGCCAGACGGCACGAGCATGCGATTGATCACGACTTTCTTCCCCTCGGGCCCCGCGACGAACTCGATGACGTGCCCCGCTCCGCCGCGACACGCAACGTCCTTATCGATCTTGGCTTTGATGCCGTTATCGCTAAAGTTCTTGTGGATGTTGGCGAGCGCATCGACATAGGCTGTCGTACCGTCGGCGATATAGGTCACCGTCGAGATATCACCCGCAATGTGCCACTGGGCGAAGGCGTGCTTCGCATCGGAAGGCGCCCCGACGTCGACGTGCGACCAGCCGGCAGGTCCCGCGTAAGCGATCTCGTCGGCCGAAGCGACCGTCGCCGTGGCGACGAGCGAAGCGAGGGCGACGAATAAGCTAATTCGTGTCATGTGGAAATCAGTCTCCTTTACGTTCGATCTTGTGGTGAAGTCTTTGACGCCGATGGCGTGGCACCGGCCGCCATCACGATGGAGGCGAGGTCCGCACGACACGTCCCGTAACCGGTTCCGGTCACGCGCGGGTCGACGACGATGCTGATGCCGCGCGCGCGTTGCCGTACGAGGTAGCGTTCGAGGGGGGCATCGTTTCGCGCGGGTTCCCGCCCGCGACCAAGAGCATATCGGCTTCGCCGAGCCAGGTAAGAGGAAACGGTAGGCCGCGATCGCCACCGAGCGCCAACCGCGCGAATTTCCCGAACGCATACGCGGCCTCGTTCGTCAGCGCCCCGCTTCCGAAAGCGGCGACCGCATCCGGCCCGCGCGACGCGCGCACGGCGCGAAAACCCTGCGCCGCCGCATCGAGCGCTTCGTCCCACGTTGCCGGGATCGTCGAGCGTCTCGGCTGAGGCGAAGCCCTTCGTGCACAGATCGCCCGCGTTCACGTCGAACTCCGCATCACCGCGCGCGCGATACCCGGTCGGCGTCGACTCGAGCCGCATCGCGCAGCCGAGCGCGCAGAACGGACAATGCGTTCGCATCGCGACTTCGTGCCGTGTTCCAGTCGGGCGTTCCCTTGGCCTAACGATACATCGCCCGCTGAAAAAGGCCGTGGGCGAACGCGGAGAAAGAGCGCAAAGATGATCGAAGGTCGATTCGTGAGTCTCGCACCACTCGAAGCGGCCCACGCCCGCGATCTCTTCGCCGCGGCCGCGCGGCCGGAGATTTGGCGGTATATGCCCCTGCGCGGGTTTACGAGTGAGGCAGACGTCGAACGTTGGATCGAAAACGCACGCGCGAATGCCGAGTCGGGCCGCGAAGAACCCTTCGCGATCATCGACAACGCAAGCGGCAACGCGATCGGGTCGACGCGCTACCTCGATATGAAGCCGAGCGAACGTGCACTCGAAATCGGCTGGACGTGGCTCGCGCCCGAACGCCAGCGCACACCCGCCAATACCGAGGCGAAATATCTGCTCCTACGCGAAGCCTTCGAAGTGCGCGAGGTCTTGCGCGTCGCGTTCTACACCGACGCGCAAAATGGTCGTTCGCGCGCGGCGCTCGTCCGGATCGGTGCCGTCTATGAGGGGACGCTACGATCGCATCGTGCGCGTGCAATCAACGGCTTCGAACGCGATAGCGCCGTCTATAGCATCATCACGGGCGAGTGGCGCAAAGTGAAGACCGATCTCGAGCGGCGCTTGAGCCGACCGCCTCGCTTCGGAACGGGTGCATTGATCGGCGGCTAGCCGAAGCGCCCCGCTTAGCCATAGCGCCCCGTAATGTAATCTTCGGTCCGTTTGTCTTTGGGCCGCGTGAAGATATCCGACGTCGTGCCGACCTCGATGAGTTCGCCCAAAAGAAAGAACGTCGTAAAATCGGAGATGCGTGCGGCTTGCTGCATCGAGTGCGTCACGATCACGACCGTATATTTTTTCTTGAGCTCGCCGATGAGATCTTCGATCTTCGATGTCGCGATCGGATCGAGGGCGGATGCGGGCTCGTCCATGAGGATCACTTCGGGTTCGACGGCGAGCACGCGCGCGATGCAGAGCCGCTGTTGTTGACCGCCGGAAAGGTCGAGTGCCGAACGATTGAGGCGATCCTTGACTTCGTCCCAGAGTGCCGCCGCGCGCAGACTCTTTTCGGCGATTTCGAGCAAGCGCTTCGGATTTTTTTCGCCGTGGATTTTCGGGCCATAGACGACGTTTTCGAAGATCGATTTTGGAAACGGATTGGGGCGTTGAAAAACCATCCCGATGCGATGACGGACGGTTACGGGATCGATATTCGGTGCGTAGATGTCCGTGCCGTCGAGCGTGACGGTACCCTCGACGCGTGCGCCCGGCGTGAGATCGTGCATCCGATTGAGCGCGCGAATGAACGTCGACTTACCACATCCCGACGGCCCGATGAGCGCCATCACGCGATGGTCGGGGACGTTGAGATTGCCCTTTTTGATCGCTTGGAAACTGCCGTAAAACACATCGAGATCGACGACGTTCATCTTATCGCGCAGCGACGTCGCATCCGGTGCTTGAATCATTAGGCCTTCCCAGTGAAGCGAATCGTAAGCTGACGTCCGACAACGCGCGCTACGACGTTGAAGAGCAGGACCATCACGAGTAACACGAGAGCCGAGCCGTTCCCGATCGCATCGGCGTCGGGAACGAGCGCTTCCCGATGCGTTGAATAGAGATGGACCGCGAGCGTTTCGGCGGTATGGAACGGATTTAAATCGTACGCACTCTTTCCGAACGAAACGGATGCGCCTGCCGTGTAGATGAGCGCGGCCGTCTCGCCGAAGATGCGACCGGAGACGAGAACGACGCCCGTGGTGAGCGGCCCGATCGCACTCGGCAAGATCACCTTGACGACCGTTTGCCAACGTGTCGCTCCCAGCGCCATCGACGCCTCGCGATACGTCCCAGGCACGCCCGAAAGCGACTCTTGCGTGACGCGCATCATCGCCGGGAGATTGAGTAACGTCAGCGTCAGCGCGCCGCCGAGCGCGGTGAAATGCCAGTGGAATGTCTGAACGAAGATCAAGAGGCCAAAGAGGCCCATCACGATCGAGGGGACGGTCGCGAGCGATTCGGCACTGAACTGCACGAGGTCGCGGAAGCGCCCCGGCCCCGCATATTCTTGGAGATACATCCCGGCACACACGGCGATCGGCAACGTAAAAATGAGGGTTAGGATGAGAATATAAAATGAGTTAAAGATCTCGGGCCCGATCCCACCGCCGGCGTTCGCAGACGAGGGGTAACCGACGAGAAAGTGCCACGAGATCACCGAAGCGCCCTTGTAGAACAGATACCCGATAAAGAGCGCCAAGAGTGCGACGACCAATCCCGCCGCCGTCCACAGACTGCCCGTTGCGATCCGGTCGACGACGCGCCGCGAACGCGCGTTGGTGCTCGCGAGTTTATCGGGCGGCACGACGCTCGCGACGGCCCGCGCCATTTACGTCCGCTTCCGGAGGGCGAATCGAATGAGGACGATCAAGCCCATCGCGATGAGGAGCAAGAGGAATGCCATCGAGAAGAGCGCGTGTTGGAAGGGCGTCCCGTCGGGTGCGTCGCCCATATCCATCACGATCTCCGAAGGGAGCGCCGAAGCCGGTCGCAGGAGCGACGTTACCAAGACGGGCGCGTTTCCGAGAACGAGTTGGATCGCGAGGGTCTCACCGATCGCGCGCGCGATACCGAGGATGACGGCGACGGCAAGTCCGCTCTTGGCAGATGGGATGAGCACGCGCGAGATCGTTTCCCAGCGCGTCGCACCGAGGGCAGCCGAGCCTTCGCGCATCGAGTTCGGAACGACGCGAAGCGCGTCTTCCGAAAGCGAAATCACCGTCGGTAAGATCATGATCGAAAGGACGATGCCCGCAGCGAGTAGGCCGTCGCCGCCGGTGTGAAAGATCGAACCGATCAACGGCACGAGCACGGTTAGGCCGAGCCAACCGTAAACCACCGAAGGAATACCGACGAGCACCTCGATTGCGGGCTTCATGGCGTCGGCAACGCGCTTCGGCGCGAGTTCGGAAAAGAACACGCCGATCGCCACGCCTAGCGGCCCGCCGACGAGAATCGCAAATCCCGTCGCGATAAGCGAACCGACGATAAATGGTGCGGCACCGAAGTGCCCCCCGAGGCCATCCCAATTCGTCGAAAACAAAAATTCGAATGGCGAGACGTGATCGTAAAAGAAGAGCCGCGTTCCGCTGAAGGCGAGAAAGCCGAGAATGAGTGCGATTGCGACGACGAAGATGCCGCTACACGCCATAAGGGCGGTAAGCGCGAATCGCTCATCGCGATGCGCTTTGTTGGCGCGAACGCCGACCATGCTGGAATCGTTCCTCTCGGACAGAAGCGGACCGACCGGCTATTCAACCGTTCCGTCCGCTTTCCTAGACCATTAGCGGTCGTTTTCGGGTTTCTGGATGTTGCGCGTGAGGATGTACCCGAGCTTGCGCACGAGCGAGCTGTTGCTCTGGACGAACGCGAGGAAACGCGAGACGTCCTTGCTCGGCGGGCCGTTCGTATACATGTGCTCGTAGGACCAGAACGGGTATTTGCCGTTCTCGATGTTCTCTTCCGTTGGCGCGATGCCGTCGATTGCGAGTTCGTTGATTCCAGCTTTGCCGTGCGTGCCTGAAAACGACGCGTACGAAATCGTGCCGGCGGTTTGCGTCACTTTTTGAACGACGGTACCCGTGGCGTCTTCGACGAGCGTATCGCGAGAAAGGTCGGCCTTGCCCATGACCGTCTTCACGAAAACGGCGCGCGTGCCGGAGCTTGCGGGACGGTTGATCACGATGATCGCGAGATCTTTGCCGCCGACATCTTTCCAGTTTTTCACCTTACCGGAGAAAATATCTTGGATCTGCGCCTTGGTGAGGCCCTTCACGCCATTGTCGGGATGAACGACGAGTGCGAATCCAACCGCACATACTTTATGATCGACGAGGCCAGGCTTTTTACCATCGCTGGAGGGCTCGGTCTGTTCTTTCGACGCCAGGATGTCGGAGTTGCCGATGTCAGCCGAACCCGAAGATACGAGCGCGAGACCGGTCCGCGAGCCGCCGCCCGTGATGCTGATCTTCAGGTCGGGATTACGAGCCTGGTACGCTTCGGCCGCTGCCTGGACGAGCGGCTGGAGCGCCGTCGAACCGGCTGCGGAGATCGAGACGTCGGCGAAGGCGACGCTCGGCGCGAGAAGCGCCGCGCAGGCAAGAATGGCCGCGAGTCGAGCGGTCCGGAGCATGGGAGACCCTCCTGGGATTTAAAAGAAGATGGAGACGGCGATGTCGATAGCGATGCTCGCAGTCCGACCCTAAGCATAGTTTAACGACAGGTTAAGGAGCTCTTAATGCTCGGAGCAGATTGCGCGATGAGGTCGGTGCGTTCCACACCAATTGAACGCGCCTCACGTAACGTACGTTCGCGCGAGTGCCGCTCCACGAAGGCGAGCAGCAGAACCCGATATCGCGGGCTATCACCCTGGTTCGAAGGCCCTGTCGTATCGCCGAGCGACGTCGTCGGCGGTTTATGGCGCCGTTAACGACGCGTGATGTCCTTCGGAAACACGCGCGCGACGGAACCGAAGTTCTCGACGGATTTCGGGGTCTTGCAATCGTGCTCGTGCTCGTTTATCACACGTGGCTCTTCTCGTGGTACACGCCCGACGCACGCCTCTTCGGCGTCACGATTCCCCTCGACGTCTTCGCGCGCACGGGCTATCTCGGCGTCGAATTATTCTTTGCGATTAGCGGCTTCGTCTTGTTCTTTCCGATCGTCGAACGGCATTTTCGCGGAGGCACGCCCACCCCGCTTCGGACGTTCGCAATCCGCCGCTTTTTAAAGATCGCGCCGTCGTACGTAATCGCACTCATCTTCACGGCGATCTCGGTACGGTCGTTGCACGTCAACGTCGCACTCGGACCCGCACTCGTCGAGCACGCGCTCCTGGTTCAGAACTTCTTCTCCGATAATTTCGGAACGGCGAATTCCGTTTTCTGGAGTCTCGCGATCGAAGCGCAGTTCTATCTCGTCTTTCCGGCGCTAGCCTGGATCTTCGTGCGCCGGCCCTTCCTCGTCGCCGCGGTAATGGTGGCGCTCGCGCTCGCGTATCGTTACGGTGCCGCAACCTGTTGTTTACTCGTGGAGCCCGTCAATCGGCAGCTGCCGGCATTCGCGGATATTTTCGCGAGTGGGATGCTGTGTGCGTACGGCGTTTCACGGCTCCGCGATAACGATGTGTTTCTCGCTCGTGCGCGGCCGGTCGCGACCGTCGTCGCGATCGTGGCAGCGCTCGGAGCGTTCGCGCTCCTGAAGTCGGCGAACGCAATTCAATACGATATCGGCGGTCGCGAGAAATGGATCTTGCTCAACCGCACGCTCTTCGCACTCACGACGAGTACGCTGATCTTCGCGTCGTGCTTCGCCGTCCGCTTCTGGCGTACGCTCGTCGCCAACCCAATCGCAATCTTCTTCTCGCTCATTTCCTATAACGTCTACCTATGGCATACGCTCGTGATGATTTGGCTCTGGAAACACGATGCGATCCCGAGCCGCAACGGCGATCCGCACGGCGATCCGCGTTGGAAATTTACCTTCATCGCGGGCGGTTGGGCGCTCTCGCTCGGGATCGCGACGGTCCTCACCTATTTCGTCGAGCGGCCGATTTTAAGCACGCACAAGCCACAGAATTTCGCATTCGATTGGAACCGCATCAGACCGGGGTCGAAGCGACGCGCATCACGGGAAACACGCACGTGAGCGTCGCACCGCGACCGAAGACGGAATCCGCGACGATCGTTCCGCCGTGTGCCTCGACGATTTGCTTCACGATGGAAAGCCCGAGACCCGTGCCCGCCGAATCGCGCGTTCGCGAGCGATCGACGACGTAGAAGCGTTCGAAGATGTGCGGCAAATCGTTGAACGGAATGCCGACGCCCGTATCGCGCACGACGATCGTGAGCGCACCTTCCTGCGGCACGACGGAAACGTCGACGGTTCCGCCCGTCGGCGTATGACGCAGCGCGTTATCGATGAGATTGACGAAGACTTGCGCGAGCCGATCGGGATCGCCGTCGAGCGGTGCGGCCTCGCCCGTGAGTTTCAGGCGCACGCCAAGGCGCTCGGCGCGCGGCTCGAAGTTTGCGAGCGCCGTCGTCGCGAGCTTCGTAACGTCGAGCGTCTCGCGGCGCAACCGCAGCTGTCCCGATTCCGCTTTCGCGAGTTCGAGCAGATCGACCACGAGATGCACCATACGGTCGACTTCTTGTTTGATGCGCGGCAAAAAGAGGTCGAGGGCTTCTTGATCGCCGTCATTGTCGAGCACCGTCTCGATCATGAGATTGATCGAGGACAGTGGCGTACGCAATTCGTGCGAGACGCTCGATATGAAATCGCGTCGCGTTTGTTCCAGCTCGAAGAGCCGCGTTTCATCGCTCGCGATCACGAGCGCGCCATCGGTTCCATCCAGGGGTAAGGTCGCAACCGCGAGCGTCGGCGAATCGCGGGCCGACCCGAACGTGATTCGGCCGCGCGAGGGGTGGCCGCCGAGCGCTTCGCGCACGCGGCGATCGAGCTCGAAGGATGGAATCGCTTCGATGAGCGCGCGGCCGAGTACGGGCCGCGCGCCGAGCTCGAAGATCGTTGCTGCAGCTGCGTTGAGTGCGTCGATCTGGCCACGTGCGTCGACGGTCACGACGCCGACGGTCAAGGACCGTAGTAATTGCTCGAAGCGTGAATCCGAGCCATCGGCGCCCGGTGTCTCCACGCGCGCGTTCTCGCCGTTGCCGCTCGAGGCGTGCGGTCGCCGCGCGAAGGCGACTCCAGCGGCCACGCCCGCGCCCGCAGCGAGAAGGACTTCGGCGATCACGGCTACTCTTTAAACATGTAGCCGCGACTGCGGACCGTGATGATGTGTGCCGGGTTATTGGGATCGATTTCGATTTTCTCGCGCAACCACCGAATGTGAACGCTGATCGTTTGGTGTTCGCCTTCGAAATCGTAGCCCCAAACTTTGTCCAAGAGCGTCTGGCGAGTGACCACGCGGCCACGATTTTCAAGCAGGACGTGTAGAAGATTGAATTCTTTGGGTGCGAGGGCGACCGCCTTATCGCGCACCGTCAACGATTGACGCGATGGATCGAGGACGAGGTCCGCGATCGCGATCGCTTCGCTGCGTGCGGCCGCGTCGTTATTGTTCTGCCGGCGTAAACGTGCTTTGACACGCGCGAGAAATTCGTGCAACGAGAATGGTTTGGTCACGTAGTCGTCCGCGCCGAGTTCGAGCGCGAGCACTTTATCGATCTCTTGATCGCGAGCGGTGAGCATGATGATCGGCACGTCGCTGGTCTTACGGATCTCTTTGCACGCCTCGATGCCATCGAGCACCGGCAGCATGATATCCATGATGATGAGATCGGGGTGTTCGCTACCAGCGAGGGCGACCGCCGTGCGTCCGTCGCCCGCCGTCGCGACGGCGTAGCCGTTACGTTCTAAATTAAAGCGTAACGTCTGAAGGATCGCCGACTCATCGTCGACGATCAATATCTTCTTTACCTGGGGGACGGCTGCCACCATACGTTCGCAGTGTTGGCTTCGCGGATCACCGCACCTCTGCTACGTCACACGACGGGGGTTTCGATGGCAAAAGCCCCACACTACGATGGTTTGCACGCGGGTCTCGATACGACCGCAGCCGCGCGCATCGTGATCGAGGCGCTCGTCCGGGACACCACGTGCGCGACGCCTGCAGTCTTGCGCGGAGACGATACGCGGGCCGTGCACGACATGCGCGTCTCGATCCGCCGGCTGCGCTCGGCGCTCGTGACCTTCGGTGAGACCATCCCCTCGAAGCGTCGCCGAGATATGCGCCGTTCGGCGCGACGGATCGGTCGCAAACTCGGGCCCGTCCGAGACGCCGACGTCCATCTCGCCGTTCTTCGTGCTGCGCTCGCCGGAGCGCCAAGCACCGATCGCGCCGGAATCGGCTTCGCGATCGAGACGCTTGCCGAACGACGACGCACGGCCCTCGCGGCACTCGCAATCGAACTCTCACAATTTGATCGCGATCTCTTCCCCGGAACGAACGATGCCTGAACCGATGTTTGGGAAGACGCTCGCGCGCATCATCCGCAAACGCTCGCGCGCGCTTCTAAGTGGTGCGAGTGGAGCGTTCAAACGGGGTCACGACGCCGAATTACACGCACTGCGCATCGACGTCAAACGCCTGCGCTACACGCTAGAACTTGCCGTCCCGATCGCTCGCGATGAAGCGCTCAACGCTCTCGATCTCCTCGCGCTCCTTCAAGAACGTTTGGGCGATCTCGCCGACGCCGACACCTTCGGGCGCACGTACGCCGCGCTCGCCAAAGCATTACCGGCAAACGATCCTCGCCTTCCGGGCCTGGAGACGCTCCGAGCGCAAGCCATCCGCGAGCGCAAGCGCGCGCTCGAGACCGGGCGCGCGCTCTGGCGGGGCGCGGAGACCCCCTACCCCGAGAGACTCGCCGCGTCGATCTCCGCGACGCTGGGTTCGCTATCGAACGGCGTCGCGTAACCGTCGCGTTCGACGGTCGTAAACGCGAGCGTCCGCCCGAAGGTACGTTCGAAAAGATCGCCTTTGAAGCGCGCGCCGTCGATCTCGGATCGCGCATCCTGGGTCGTCTCGAGAACGAGATCGACCGTCGTCGCCGTAACGGAAAGGTTTAATGCCGAAACGACGGAGAGGCGCCGCCGGTCGAGCCCGTCCGCAACGCGCAGAATTCCGCCGAGCCCCTCGATCTTCCGTCGTAGCGCGGGGGACGCGTTGGCCCACTCGGCGTGAGTCGGCTTCGGCTGCGACTTGCGATGGTATCTCACGAGTGCGGCGATCAGCTCGACCTCCTCCGGTCGCCAACCCGTCAGGCCCGCATTGCGCACGACGTATGCGCCATGCTTGTGATGCGCGCTCATCGCAATCGCTCGGCCGACGTCGTGCACGATCGCCGCCGCAAAGAGCGCGTCGCGATCGGCGGGTTCGAAGCGATGCAGTTCGGAGAGTCCGTCAAAAATCTGCAACGCGAGAGCCCCGACATGATATTGGTGCGCGTCGAGTTGTCCGAAGCGGCGCGCGAGGCCGAGAGCCGCATCGAAGCGGCGCGTCTGTTCGTTCCCGAGCGTACGCGCGATCGCGATGTTGCGCTCGAGAAAATCGACGACGATCCCCTCGCGTAGCGCACGATCGCTCACGACGAGTTCGTCGCGACCGAGTGCTTCCATCACCGCGATCACGACTGCGGTTCCCGCCACGATGATATCGCTACGGCGTGGATTCATACCCGGCATCTTGCGCCGCTCGATCGGCCCGAGTTTGATCATCGTCTTCTGCAACGCGCGCACCCGGTCGAGACGCAAGACGTAGCCGTGGGAGCGTTGCGTCGCGATGCCCGTCTCCGCAACGTCGAGCGCGGCGAGGCCGAGGACGGTGCCCGACGTACCGATGAGCGTGTCGAAACGGTAATCGGCGAGTTGGGCTGCGACGGGCGCGATCGTTGCACGAACGTACTTTTCGAGTGCCCGGTACCCGAGACTGCCCGCACTGTCGTCGCGCAAGTACTCATCGTAGAGCCGTAAACTTCCGGCGCGCACGCTGTGCAGATAGAACGCGCGATCCGCGTCGCCGACGACGAACTCCGTCGAGCCGCCGCCGATATCGAAGATACAGGCGACGCGGTCGCCGAGTGGGTAGCCACGACTGACGCCGAGATGGATGAGACGCGCTTCCTCGACGTCGTCGAGCACGTCGACGACGACGCCGCACGTCGCGCGAACCGCTGCGAGAAACTCCTCGCGGTTGGAGGCCTCCCGCACGGCCGAGGTCGCGACCGCGCGGATATCGTTCGCGCCCGCAGCGCGCGCGGCCGCCGCAAATTTCGCGATCGCCGTGACGCCGCGTTGGACGGCTTTCTTGCTGAGGTGACCGCGTGCGAGCGCGTCGCCACCGCCGAGCCGCACCATCTCGCGTGCCTTGAGAATCGTGCGCGACGTGCCGAAGCGCGGATCGAGTTCGACGACGATCAAATGAATCGAATTGGTACCGACGTCGATCGCACCCAGTAACATCGCAACGAGCGTACTCCCTGCGCCAGGGACGCACCTGGCTTGCGCTGGAAAGCGCGCGTATGATCTGTTGCGCGGGATACCCTTTCGTCGACGGTGGCGACACCACGTTCGAAGTCGATACCTCGCGCATTAAATACGGCTCGGGCGCGTTGCGCGAAATCGGCGCCGATGCGCGCGATCTCGGCATGACGCGCGTCATGCTCGTCACCGATCCCGGGCTCGCGGCAACGCCGTTCGTCGACACCGTCGCAACCTCGCTCCGCGCGGCCGGATGCGACGTCGCCCTCTTCGCGTTCGCGCACGTCGAGCCGACGGACCGCTCGTTCGGCGAGGCAGCCGCATTCGCACGCGCGGGAAATTTCGACGGCTACGTCTCCGTCGGCGGCGGCTCGGCGATCGATACCGCGAAAGCGGCGAACCTCTATGCGAGCTTTCCCGATGATTTCGATGCGTACGTCAACGCACCGATCGGTCTCGGTAAGGCGGTCCCGGGTCCCTTGCGACCGCATATCGCGTGCCCCACGACGTGTGGCACGGGCGCCGAAGTCACGGGCATCGCCATCTTCGACTACCTCGCACACCACGCGAAGACCGGCATCGTATCGAAGCACATTCGCCCGACGCTCGGCATCATCGACCCCGACGTAACGATGAGTCTCCCGCAAACCGTCGTCGCATGTAGCGGCTTCGACGTGCTCTCACACGCCCTCGAAAGCTTCACCGCGCGTCCCTATACCGCACGCGCAAAACCCGCGATACCGAGCCAGCGGCCGACCTCGCAAGGGGCGAACCCATTCTCCGATCTCGCGTGTCGCGAAGCGATGCGCATCCTTGGCAGCCATATCGTTCGCGCGGTCACGGATCCACGCGACGCCGAAGCGCGCGAACGCATGATGTTCGCAGCAACGCTCGCGGGCATCGGGTTCGGCAATGCGGGCGTTCATATACCGCACGCGATGTCGTACGCGGTCGCGGGCTCCGTGCGCGCGTATCGCGCGCCCGAGTATCCCGCAAGCGAAGCGATCGTGCCGCACGGCATGGCCGTCGTCGTCAACGCACCCGCGGTCTTTCGCTTTACGGCCGAAGCAAATCCGCGGCGCCATCTGGAAGCGGCCGGGCTACTCGGTGCCGATATCGCGGGAGCAGCGGCGCGCGACGCGGGCGAGATCCTCGCGACGCGCATCGAAGAACTCATGCGCGCGACGGGTATGCCCAACGGTACGGGTGGCGTCGGTTACGAGGCGCGGGATACAACGACGCTGCGCGACAGGGCGCTCCCGCAGCAGCGTTTGCTTGCCAACGCTCCGCGCGCGGCGGGCCCGGACGAACTCGAAGCGCTCTTTACACGCGCGCTCGCGTATTGGTAGCGCGCCGCGCTACGGCTGCACGAGCGCGGTTTCGAAGCCGAGTTGGCGCGAGAGTTCGAGCGCGATCGCTTTTGCGGTCGGGATGAGCCGATCGACGCGTTCGGTCGTCATGCGCGTCGTCGGCCCGGAGACCGAGATCGCACCGACGCAGAGATTGCGTCGGTCGTAGATCGGGACCGCGAGACAACGCACGCCTTCTTCCATCTCCTCGTTATCGATGCAGAACCCGTTCTTGCGAATGAGGTTCAGTTCGGTTTCGAGCGCGCCGCGCGTGACGATCGTCTTGGGCGTGTAGCGTTTCATCGGCGCTGCGAGCACGACTTCGGCATCGTCGGGCGTGCGATGCGCGAGCATCAGCTTGCCCGTCCCCGTGCAGTAAAGTGGCGCGCGCATGCCGGGAGCCGTAAACATCTTGACCAAATGCATGCTCGCGACTTGATCGAGGTAGATCACCTCCGTCTCGCTCGACGTTACGAGATTCGCGGTCTCTCCGGAATTGCGCATCATGCGCTCGAGATACGGACGCGCGACCAAGCGCAGATCGAGGTGAAGATCGGCTGCGTTCGCAAGCGTGAAAACGCGCGAGCCGAGATGATAGCGCGAACTATCGGGATCTTGTCGCACGTATCCGCGATCGACGAGCGTGGCGAGGAGCCGATGGACCGTGCTCACATGAAGGCCCACGATCTGCGCGAGATCGCTGATGCCGGTGGCACCGCGCCGTGAGGCGAGTGCTTCGAGGACGTCGAGTGTCCGATCGACGGACTGCACTTTCGGGCGGCCCGACCCGCTCATCCGACGGAGTTTTGGCCGATCGTCGTTGTTTGAAGTTTGCACCTTGCGAAAAGACGTTTCGCTTAAATCGCAGGGTGCTCCCGCTCCCATCCGAACGGTCGCGCCCGTGCTCCGTGCCGTGCTCGCGTTCGTACGTCTTTCACGGCTGAAGTTTCTCTCAGGCGGCCTCGTTGGCGGAGCGTTCGGCACCGCGATCTCCCACGCCGTTGGTGCGCGATTCGACGTCGTGGCCTACGCTCTCGCGCAATTCACGATCACGTCGTTCCACCTCATGACGCACTACGCCAACGACTATTTCGATCGCGCAGCCGACGTCCGTTCCGTGCGCACGCCGTACTCGGGCGGAAGCGGCGCGCTCGTCGACGGCTCGCTTTCGCCCCGCGTCGCACTCGTCGCGGCAGGCGCTTGCGCGAGCGTCGGCTGTGCGGGTGCGATCGCGCTTGCTCTCGCCGCGCATGCGCCGATCGCCGCGTGGATCGCCGTTGCGATCGGGGCGTTCGCGTGGACGTACTCCGCGCCGCCGCTGCGTCTGCTCGCGCGCGGGCTCGGCGAACTCGACACGGCACTCGTGGTCGCGGTACTCGTTCCGCTCTGCGCGTTCGCGGCACAGCGACCGCATCTCGGCGGTTTCGGGATCGCGCTTGCGAGCACGCTTCCGGGAGCGGCGGCAATCTTCGCGATGATGCTCGCAGTCGAGTATCCCGACCTCGCCTCCGATGCCGTGGGCGAGAAACGCAATCTCGTCGTGCGCGCGGGGCCATCGCGAGCGTACGCGTACGGCATCGCCGCCGTCGTCGTTACCTATGTCGCCGTCGGGATCGCGATGGCAACGGGCGCCCCACCCGCGCTCGGGTTCGTGGAAGCGACGAGCGTGCCACTGGGCATCGGCCTCGCACGGAGATTCGCCGCGCGCGCCGCCTCAGCTGATGGCTACGACGATGAAGCGCTTGCGGGCTCCGGCGTTGCGTTTTTCTTCATCGTCTCCCTCGATGCGCTTCTCGCATATCTCGCGGGGCTACGCGCGTGAATTCAACTGCGTGCGAAACGAAAATGCGTTCGGATGCGGTTAGATCGATCGTGACCGAGACTCCGACACTCGAGGCGCGCATCAACGCGGCGCTCGACGAAGTTCGACCGGGCATCCACCGCGACGGCGGCGATGTCTGGTTGATCCGTGTCGATGGGCCCGTCGCGCTCGTGCAGATGGTCGGCGCTTGCGGTGGATGCGCGATGGCGATGTCGACGCTCAAAGGCGCGATCGAAGCGACCGTCGTCGCGCGCTGTCCCGAAATCGAACGCGTCGAGCAGATCTGATCGCATCCGCGTGCCATACTGGTGGCACACCGGCATGATGTCATGTACGCGGAGGATGTGCTCATGCTGGAATTGCTTTTCGAATGTCCGCAGTGCCGCGAATGGCACGATGAACCCGCGAGCGCTACCCTCGGCGTCCGCGTGCTGTGCTTGGATTGCGACCTCGACTTTCGCGTCCGCAAGGCGGCCGAACTCGCGCTCATCGAGACGATCGAACCGATCCCGCGCGCCGCGTAGCCGACGATCGTGAGCGGTCGCGCGTTGCTAGCACGACCGCTCGAGAGGATCTGCGCTTGAACGAACGTCGCATCCCACAACTCCGCATAGCACTTGCGGTATCGCTCGCCATCGCATCGGTGCTGATCCCGGTCAACGGCGACGCAGCGCCGATGTCATCGCCGTCGCCGATTCCTGGAGCGAGCGCGACCCCGGCCGCGGCGCCGATGCGCGATCTGGAAGTCGTCATCAATGGCACCGCGATCGTCTTCGATCAACCGGCATTTACGCGCGACGGCCGCGTCTACGTGCCGCTACGCGGCATCTTCGAACGCCTCGGTGCGGCCGTCGTCTTCACCGCCGGCCGCATCGCTGCGACGGCAGGGCCGCACACCGTCGGTTTGCAGATCGGCGAGCCATCGGCAACGGTCGATGGCGTCATCCAGAGCCTCGATGCGCCGCCGATCGTGATCGCCGGCCGCACGTTCGTACCCCTGCGGTTCGTCGCCCAGGCGCTTGGCGCGAAAGTCGCCTACGATGCCGCCCTGCGCGTCATCGCGGTGACCGCACCGCGCTTCATCCCTCGCGAACGCTCGATTGCATCGAGCACGGAAGCTCCAACGGCGCTGCCGACGTCCTCACCGACGTTCGCTCTACCCGCTGTCGCGATCACGCCGACGTCGGCTCCGTCGCTTTTACCTCGACCGGCGGGCGTGCCCATCGCGCTACGTCTCTTGCGCGTCGAACCCGCGCCGCGTACGACGATCACACAACGCCGCCCGGAGATCTCCGCAACATTCGCGGAAAGCATCGACGCCGCATCGTTTCGGATCGCGATCGACGGCAACGAGATGCTCATCCGACCGTACGTTTCAGACCGCGCATTCGCCATCGACGCGCCGAACGACCTCACGCCGGGCACGCACGAGATATCACTCGTCGGACGCACGCCCGATCGCGAAAGCTTCTCGGAACGGTGGTCGTTCACGACGCGGGAGTCGCCCGACACGAATTTCATCGGGGGCCTCGAACCGATCAGCGGCGCGATCGTCGGTTCGCGCCAATTCGCGGTGAGCGGCTACACGCGTCCGCGCGCGCGCATCCGCCTATCGGCCAATGCGAGCGCTACCGGGCTCGGGTTCGCCGATTCGAGCGACGCCTCGACAACGACCGATGCCACCTCCGATGCGAGTGGTTTCTTCGAGGCCGACCTCGCGGTCGTCGATCATGGCTCGGGCGTCGTCGACGTACGCGTTACCTCGACTGCGCCCGACGGTAGCGTCGCTACGCGAACGCTGCGCTTGCGGCGCTGACCACGTCCGCGAGAGCGCCCGGTTCGAAGGGATTGCGCAGCCCAGCCGACGCTACGAGCGTTCCGAACGATGCCTCGCCGCCACGACCGCAGAGCGTGATGTAATCGGCGAGCGTCGTGCTCCGATCGGTCTGCGCTTTCACCCATAACTGGAGCGCACAACAGAGCGCGAGCGTGTAATCGATGTAGTAAAACGGCGCGACGTAGATGTGGCGTTTCTCTTGCCAGAGACCGCCCATCGCGGGATACGCGAGATCGCCATAGTCGCGCCACGGCAGATAGCGGCGTTCCATCTCCTGCCACATTACGTGTCGCTCGGCGGGCGTGGCCGAAGGGTTCGCATAGACGAGATGCTGGAAATGATCGACGGCGACGCCGTACGGTAAGAAGAGCATCGCATCAAGGAGATGTTCGCGCCGGTACGCATCGGCATCGTCGCCGAAGTACCGTTCCATCTGCGGCCACGAGAGATACTCGAGCGACATCGAATGGATCTCTGCCGATTCGTACGTCGGCGTTAGGTAGTCGACGGCAATTTTGTCACGGCTGCGGTATGCTTGAAAGGCGTGGCCGAGTTCGTGCATCAGCGTGCGCACGTCGCCACGCGTCCCGTTGAAGTTGGCAAAAACGAAGGGCACGTTGCGCGTCGGAAAGATCGTGCAATATGCGCCGAGTGCTTTGCCCGGTCGATTATCGACATCGAGCAGATCGCCGTCGAGCATGACGTCGACGAATTCGCCGAGTGCGGGATCGATCGCCGCAAGCGCCTCGCGCGTGCGATCGAGCGTCCAGCGCCGATCGCCGCGCGGCGCGATCGGGCCTCCGGCGCCGAGCGATGTTTCGTCCCAGAAGCGGACACGATCGTAGCCTGCCGCCGCGCCGTAACGCTTGATGAGATCGTGTGCGAACGGCACGACGACGCGCGCGACTTCATCGCGATAGCTCGCGACCTCCGCCGAACCGTAACCGACGCGACGCATGCGCTTGTACCCGAGCTCGATATAATTTGCGAAGCCGAGCGTCCGCGCCATACGATCGCGCGTCGTAACGAGGTCACCGAAGATCGCGTCGAGTCGTTCGGAGCACTGCGAAAACGCCGACCATCGTGCACGCTCGGCCGCGTGACGGACGCTCCGATCGCCGTCTTGGAGATAGCGACCGAGTCCACCGAGGCTGCGTTCTTCGCCGTCGAATGCGACGGTCGCCGTGGCGAGCAACTCCGTGTATTCGCGCGCGAGTTCCGATTCGCGCACGAGATCGCCCGCGATCGCATCGTCGAATGTGGTCACGTCGGCATCCCAGAGTTTGAATGCGTGCGGGCCGATGGCATCTTCGAGACCCGGCCGCATGTTGGATGCGAGGAAGCGCTGCTTCATCGCGGTATCGAGCGATGTGATACCGGGCGTTCGGCGATCGAGCTCCGTTTGAGCCGAGCGGAAATCGTCGCGGCGCGTGTCCTGGCTGTAGCGCAACTTGGTGAGGTTCGACCACGATTTCCAGGTCCGCCGCGCGCCGTCCCATCGATCGAACGACGCGCGCCATCCGGCGACGCTCGGCGCGGCGTCGAGGTTCGCGTTGATTCGCGCGTACGTTTCGGCGAGCGTGGCATCGCTCGGTGCTGAGATATCGGCCATCCACTGCATGATCGCGCCTTTCGTGACGCGATTCTTTACGCCCCGGAGAGGCTAGAGCGAAATCGCGCCTGCGTAGCCGGTCATCTCGACGTACCCGACGCCGAGCGGCGTCTTGCCCGAGGCATCGAGAACGTCGACGGCGCCTTCCCAGTACGAAACGCCGGTCGAGGTTCCCGCGAGTTCTTGATCGGCAACCGTCGGCACGAGGACGAGATCCACGTGGTGCGCCGCGATCTTCACGCGCCAACCGCTCGGGTAATTGCCGCCCGTGTGCGGGGAGTGCCACGTCGCCGTCTTTTCGATGACGAAGTCTTTGCGCGGCAGATACGTGACGCTGCCATCGGGGTTGATGAGGCTGCCGCTGGACTGCGGCGTGACGCTGCCGTCTTTCTGGCGAAGCAGGTAGAGCATGAGCTCGCGTTTGTCATCGAGTTGGATAGCGAACCAATCCCAGCCCGCTTGATCGCGTTGGAGTTCGTCGGACCCGTACTCATGATCCATCCACGAGAGTCCGTCGACCGCGAGCTTCTTGCCGTGAAACGTCAGCGTGCCCGTCGTTTGTAAACGTGTGTATGAATAATAGTGCGACGCGCAACTGTGGCACTGCGCCTTTTTAGAGATGCCGTCGTGGCCGTGGATGGCGGGTGGCTTTGCCGGCATCTGCACGAGATCGATCGCATCGATGCCGTCCGGTGTTTGCGCGCGCGCGTGCATCGTCATTCGTTCGCGGTCGGCCCCGCCGACGGGCGAGCCCACGAGCGACCAATCGTCGGCTCGCACGTCGAGCTTACCCGTCGATGCGGCGCCCATGCCGATTGCCTCGCGAGCGAAACGATCGACATGAAAGAACGTCTTGCCCGCTTCGTCGGTGAGCGCGAAATGCGCGGGATAGAGCTCGTGCCCGCGCCAGCGGCTCTGGGTCGGGCCGGGCTGCGGATCGCCCGGCTTGAGGCCGACGCGA
>JANOMT010000009.1:0-152905 GCA_031420415.1 Vulcanimicrobiota bacterium | reverse complement strand
AGCGTCGGGTTCCGCACGAGCATGTCGCGTTCCGGCACGGCGTGACGCGGGTTAATCTCGCGCATGTAGATGCGAGCGTCTTTCCGGATCATGCCTTCGGGAAGGAAGTAGAGTGGGTCGAGCCCCTGCGCGTACACCTCGAGAGAAAGCAAACCGACAACCTGCATGAATTCGATCGCGCGAAGTTTGAGCGCGTGCGCGAACCGTGCGAGTTCGCTCACGCTCGCGCGACGCTCGCCGCCGAAAACCGCGGCCACGTCGGCCTCGTCGAGTTCGCAAGCGTTGGCGAAAGCCGCCGCATCGAAGCCTCGATCTTGCGCGAGTGAGCGCAGCGCCCCGGCAAACTGCGGGCCGCCGGCGGTGCCGACTCGACCATCCCACGTTGCGATTTCTGATGACATGAAGCTCACTTGCGATAGGAATTGTGTAGTACTGAAGCGGACTCGGTTCGCCGTAGTGAATAATTCGCCCGCGGGACGCACGATCGAATCACGCAAGTCGCGCCATCTCGATATCTGTCTCGAAGAAGACGTCGCCTCGACGCTCGACACCGGCTTTGCCCGTGTCCGTTTACGTCACGAAGCCCTCCCGGAATGCGCGCTCGAAGACGTCGAGACCGCCATCGACTTTCTCGGCCACCGCCTCGCAGCACCGCTCGTTATTTCGTCGATGACCGGTGGCACGGAGCGCGCGCGTGCGATCAACGATAATCTCGCCATCGCCGCCCAAGCCGCGGGTGTCGCGCTTGCGCTCGGAAGTCAACGCGCCGCGCTCGAAGACGTCGCCCTGTTGCCGACCTATCGCGTGCGCGACGTGGCACCGAACATCGTTCTCTTCGCCAATATCGGCGCCGTCCAACTCAATTACGGCGTGACCGTCGACGACGCGCGACGCATCGTCGAGAGCATTGGTGCAAACGCGCTCTATCTCCATCTCAACCCGTTGCAAGAAGCGTTGCAACCGCACGGCGATACGAATTTCCGCGCGCTCTTACCGCGCATCGCGGCCGTCTGCCGCGCGCTCCACGTGCCCGTCATCGCCAAGAGCGTCGGGTCGGGAATCTCCGTGCGAACGGCAGGACGCCTGCTCGATGCTGGTGTCGCGGCGATCGATGTTGCGGGTGCCGGCGGCACGTCGTGGGCTCGCGTCGAGGGCCGCCGTTCGGGAGATCCCGCACGCGAAGCGCTCGCGGAAACCTTCGCGGATTGGGGCTATCCCACGGCCGAAGCAACCGAAGCTCTTCGGGCCGCGTTTCCGCACGCCGTCATCGTGGCGAGCGGCGGCATTCGCACGGGCGTCGAGATCGCGAAATCCATCGCCGTCGGCGCGAACGTCGCAGCCGTCGGCCTTCCGTTTCTCGAACCCGCAACGCGATCCGCCGAAGCCGTTGCGGAAGCGCTCGACGCGATGATTGCGGGCTATCGCATCGCGCTCTTCGTGAGCGGTTGCCGGAACGCAAACGACCTTCCGGGAGCGCGCTACATCCGCGGTTCGGAAGCAACGGTGACGGTCGTGCCATCGAGCGCGACGTCGAAGGCATCGACGGTCGTATAACCGCCGAGCGTCATCGCGCCCGTCGTCACGTCGAAACACCACGCGTGCCAGGGGCACGTCACGATCTTGCCCTCGATCCAGCCTTCGGCGAGCGGTCCGCCTTGATGCGGACACGCATTCTCGATCGCGTGAAAGACGCCGTCGACATTAAAGACCGCGATCTCACGATCGCCGACGACGTATGCGCGCGACTCGCCGGCTGGGATATCGGCGACCTGCGCCACGGGAACGAACTTCGACATGGCGCCCCGTTTGCGGAGGCGAAGCGCGAATTCATGCTCTCCGACTTTCGCGCGTTTCTCGAATCCGAGCTCAAGCTTCTCGGAAACGCTAGCCACCACGCGTATTCATTCGGCCAAGCCAACATGGCCAAGCGCGCACTCGAGCGCTTCGACGCGGAGGTCGCGGAGCGCGTGCCGTTGTTGCTCCCGGTCGCCGATGCGCAGGCCGCACTCGCGGCCCTCGAGCGACAAGCCGCGCCTGAAAGCACGCTCGATCCGGCCCTCGCTCGCGTGCGAGACCTCTTGCGAACGGCGCTTACGACGCCCGCATAGCGCGAGCGCCCCACGCCGCGTCGGCAGAGAACGCGTTGCGAACGGACCGGCGGTCTGGTATGATCCGTCGGTCGCCGACCCGGTCGTTCGCGTGCTCGTCACGCCCGAACTCTGGAGCCGAGCGAGACTTTCCTCCGATCGAAGGAACACTACATCGTGCCCCTGACCAAAGAACAAAAAGCCGAACTCTCCACGAAATTCGGCCGCACCCCGGGCGATACCGGCTCCGCCGACGTCCAGGTCGCCGTACTGACCGCCTCGATCAATCAGCTTACCGAGCACCTCAAAATCCACAAGAAGGACCACCATAGCCGCCGTGGCCTTCTTATTCAGGTCGGGCAGCGCCGTCGTCTTCTAGGCTACCTTCAGAAGAAAGAGCTCGAGCGCTACCGCAAGCTTATCGCCGATCTCGGCCTGCGTCGCTAATCGCGCGCTTCCACGAAAAGACCGGGACGTTCGCGTCTCGGTCTTTTTTTTGCGGGCACACCGGAGGCGCGCGTACAAGCCGCACGCCATGACCGACGACGAAATCGCAGCGCTCCGCCAAACCTGTACGCGCGCGCTCACGCATCATCCGCGCGTCTCCATGCGCGATGCATTCGCGCGCCTCGTCGACGATACGCCGGCGGATCTGGCGTTCGATACGTACGGCACGGGCGCGTGGCTCGCGGCATTCGAAACGCGCATCGCAACCGCTCTCGGCAAAGAGGCGGCAGCCTTCATGCCGACGGGCACGCTCGCGCAGTCGATCGCGCTACGCGTGTGGTGCGATCGCGCCGGTAACCCGTCCATCGCGTTCCACCCGACGTGCCATCTCGAGATCTGGGAGGCGCGCGGGTATGCGATGCTGCACGGCTTACGCGCATTACCCGTCGGCGCGCCATCACGACTCATGACGCTTCGCGACGTGCGTGCGATCGTCGATCCGCTCGGTGCCTTCGTCATCGAATTACCGCAACGCGAGATCGGCGCGCAATTACCGCCGTGGGACGAGCTCGTCGCGCTCTGCGACGCCGCGCGCGAGACGGGCGCGCGACTCCATCTCGACGGCGCGCGCTTATGGGAAGCGCAACCGTTCTACGATCGACCGCTCGCCGAAATCGTGGCACTCTTCGATAGCGCGTACGTCTCGTTTTACAAGGGGCTGGGCGGACTCGCGGGTGCGATGCTCGTCAGCGATGCCGACTTCATCGCCGAAGCTCGCGTATGGCAGCACCGTCACGGCGGGCGACCGATCACGATCGCACCGTATGCGATCTCGGCCGAACGCGGCTTCGAGCGACACCTTCCGAAAATGGCCGCATATCGCGATCGCGCCGTCGCAATCGCTCGCGCGCTCCAAGCGATCGACGGCATCGACATCGTGCCGAACCCCCCGCAGACCAATACGTTCCACATTTTTTTGCGCGGCGACGCTAGCGAACTCGAAGCGCGGGCGCACGCCTACGCGGCACGTGAAAACACATTCGTATTCGCGCGCCTCGCACCGACCGTCGTGACGCAGATTCACAAGTGGGAGTTCGTCGTCGGCGATGCGACGATGGCCCTCGATATCGAAGAAATCGTACGGGCGGTGCGTGCGACGATGGATGTCGACGCACGCGTCGCGCATTAACGTAACCGCAAACGCACGGATCATGCGCGCCGTCACGGCTGGCAACCAGCGCATGCCGAGCGTTCGGATCAGCCGCGTACTTTTCGACGGGCACGATGGCGCAACAGATCGCGCTGCGCGTGTGGTGCGATCGCGCGCGAAATAGCAACATCGTCAAGGGCTTGCGGCCGAGCGCGGTTTCGAGACGAGTACCTTTCACGTCTTCGTACGCGGCGACCGCGCGCGTACGCTCGCGGATTCAAAAGTGGGAATTCGTCGTCGGCGAGGCTACGATGGCGCTCGACATCGAAGAGATCCTCGACGCGGTTCGTGCGATTATGGGCTTACCGCATCGCGAAGTCGCGCGGACACCGAAAGCGCGCTCCATCACATCGGAGCGCGCCCGCAGTCGGCCGTGATTAGCCGCGCGGGGCGAAGACCATCTCATCATCGTTTCGTACGAAGCCGAGCTTTTCATACAGAGGCTTACCATCGGGTGAAGCGCCGAGCGTGAGGCGCGAGACACCGCACGCGCGGGCTCGCGCGATCGCCGCACGGACCAGGGCGATCGCGATGCCGCGTCTGCGTGCGTGCGGATCCACATAGACGCCGCGGATCCGGCCGTCGAGGGCATCGCGGCCGCCCATCGGCCGAGGTAGCGACGTCGCGAGGGTGAGCGCGGCGCTGCCGACGACGGTCGTATCCACGGTCGCGAGCCACGCGAAGACGACCGTCGGCCGAGCGCCGAGTTGAGCCCGAAAATAGGCGCAGCAGCGCTCGGCGAACTCATCGCCGATGGTTTCCGCACGCTCGGGATAGCGTTCGCGTTCGGCGGCAACGCGTAAAATGGAGAGCGCGCCCGCATCGAGCACGTTCGCCTGGTAAATGTTCAAGTGAAAAGGCGGCTCGTCCATAGGGGCAGAACTCCGACGCGTTTACGAAAGTATGTAATAGAAAAGAATTAGGAGTACTCGTGCCAGATACCGTCTCACTCGAGATTGGCGGCCGCACGCTGATCATCGAGACGGGTGAACTAGCGAAGCAAGCCAACGGTTCCGCTCTCATCCGCTACGGCGATTCCAACGTCGTCCTCGCCGCCGTTACCGCCTCCGAGAAACCTCGTGAAGGCATCGACTTCTTTCCACTCACGTGCGATTTCGAAGAGAAGATGTACGCAGCCGGAAAGATTCCCGGCGGCTATATCAAGCGTGAGGGGCGCCCCTCCGAGCACGGCGTGCTCTCCGCGCGCCAGATCGACCGGCCGATCCGTCCGTTGTTCCCCGAAGGCTTCCAGAACGACGTTCAGATCATCACGACGGTCCTCTCGATCGATCCCGAACTCGATGCCGACGTCCTCGCAGTCTGTGCCGCAGGCGCGGCACTGGCCGTATCCGATATTCCCTTCGATAAAAACGTCGCCGCGGTTCGCGTCGGTCGTCACGATGGCAAGTTCATCATCAACCCGACCCTGCCACAATACGAGACCGGCGGCATGGAGATCGTCGTCGCGGGCACGATGGATGCCGTGATGATGGTCGAAGGCGGCGGCCACGAAATGACCGAGGAAGATTTCCTCGGCGCGGTCGCCTTCGCTCACGACGAAATCAAGCGCATCGTCAAACAAATCGACGCACTGGCGAAAAAATACGGCAAGAAAAAGCGCGTCTACCCGCTCAAAACCGTCGATGCAACGCTCAAAGCGTGGGTCGAAAAGACGTTTAAAAAAGACGTCGCCAAAGCGATGCGGATCATGGAGAAGACCGAGCGCAACGCTGCCTTCGACAAGCTCGGCAAAGACGAAGCGATCGCGCGCTGTAAGAAGACCGACGGCGCGATCCTCGAGATGCTTCAAGACTCCGCCAAATCGAAAGATTTCGGCAAGATCCTCAAAGGCATGGAAGAGGAAGAGTTACGCGTGATGGTCGTGGATGAAAAAATTCGTCCCGACGGTCGCAAAGCCGACGAGATCCGCGCGATCTGGTCGAAGGTTTCGTATCTTCCCAAGGTGCACGGCACGGGGCTTTTCCAGCGCGGCCAAACGCAAGTCCTCACGGCTGCAACGCTGGGCTCGATCTCGGACGAGCAGCGCCTCGACGGCATCATGGCGATACCGAACAAGCGCTACATGCACTATTACAACTTCCCGCCGTATTCGGTCGGTGAGACGCGCCCCATGCGCGCCCCCGGTCGTCGTGAAATCGGACACGGCGCGCTCGCGGAACGCGCACTGATACCGATCTTGCCGCCCGAGGAAGAGTTCCCATACACGCTGCGCCTCATCAGCGAGGTGCTCGAATCGAACGGCTCGTCGTCGATGGCATCGGTTTGCGGTTCGACGCTCGCGCTCATGGATGCGGGCGTGCCGATCAAGAAGCACGTTGCGGGCGTCGCGATGGGCCTCGTCTTGCACGGAAAAAAGCACGCGATTCTCAGCGACATCCAGGGTCTCGAAGATGCCCTTGGCGAGATGGACTTTAAAGTCGCCGGGACCGTCGATGGTATCACCGCGATTCAGATGGACATCAAGGTCGCGGGCATCACGATCGAAATCATGCGCGAAGCGCTGGTCGAAGCAAAAAAAGCTCGGCTCTTCATCATCAAGAAACTCGTCGAAACGATCCCCGAAGCGCGTAAGGAACTCTCGCAGCACGCGCCGCGCATGATCGTCCTCCAGATCGATCCCGATAAGATTAAGTCGGTCATCGGGCCCGGCGGCAAGGTCATCAACAAGATCATTGCCGATACCGGCGTCAAAATCGATATCGAAAATGACGGCCGTGTCTTCATCGCGGGACCCAACGGCGAAGGCGCGGAGAAGGCCAAGAAAATGGTCGAGGCCTTAACCAAAGACGTCGTCGTCGGTCAGACCTACATGGGCACCGTTACGCGCCTGATGAATTTCGGCGTCTTCGTCGCCGTGCTCCCCGGCAAAGAGGGGCTGGTCCACATCAGCCAACTCGCACCGGGTCGCGTCGAGAAGGTCGAAGACGTCGTCAAGGTCGGCGACGAGATCATGGTCAAGGTCATGGAGATCGACAGCCAAGGCCGCGTTAATCTCCGCCGCAAAGCCGTTCTCGGCGGCGGTACGGACGACGAAGAATCAACGCCGCGTCCGCCTCGCGGAAACGGCGAATTCAAGCCGCTCGGCGGCCCGAGCGGACCGCCGAATGACGGACCCGAGCGCAGCGGCGGCGGGCGGCGGCGGCGCGAATAAGGCCATTCATACACGTCGGGCTTGAAGTCCGATCGGCGAGCCCCGTTTCGACGGGGCTCGTTTTATTTTTACGTCAGCGAGTTCGAACGTAAATTTTTCATGACGACCGAACGCCGGCGCGAGTGACCGACACCACTTCATCTCCCCGTTGCTAAGGATTGGTTCTGTGAAGTTGTCGACACGCCGATAGCTCATATGTGCTTGCTATATCCCGTCGAGGCACGCCGCGTTGGGTCGCCCTTTCTTTGGCGGGTTGCCTTCTCACGTCGATCGCCCTGACGGTAATCGCCGTCGCTTACGGATCGAGACCGAGTCCGGGACTATCATCGATGGGCGCAATGCTCGACGGTGCGACGGTCGCAGCGGCGCTCGCTTGCGGCGCCGTGTTCTTCGGTTTCGGCGCGAAGACGCGCTCGATTTTTCTCGTTCTCCTCGGCGGGGCATTCGCGGCTCGTGGCGGCATCGGCGCTGCAGTTGCCGCGTTTCCACAACGCGCAGCGACGCTCGGCTTTGCCGGCTGGGTCGTCGATCACATCGCTTTCACGACGTGCGTAACCATCGCGATCGGCCTGATCGCAAGCCGGCGCGGTCGCGAACTCGCGACGCCGTTCGTCATCGCGACGATCGGGGCGCTCGCAGCCGGCACGGTCGCAATCGTCGTCGTCATCCCCGCGAGCCTCTGGCACGTCGGAGGCATCGCGGATCTTCACGGGCGAGCGGGTCGCCCTTACGAATCATTTCCGTCGCTCGTCGTCGCGACGCTGGCCGTGACGGGCGCGATCGCCGTCGGCGTGGTGCTGTGGGCTGAAGTGCGCAAGATCCTTCCCCTGCGGGCGGCAATATTTGCTGTTTTTGCATCCGAAGTCGACGTGATGCTCGGCCTCTTCGTAACGCCCAATTCGATCGGATGGTACGCGGCGAAGGGGTTCGCTGCCGTCGTCGCGTCCGCGCTGCTCGTCGCCTTCATCCAAGAGCTCACGTGGCGGCGCGCGACCGAACGCGTCGCCGAAGACCAAGCCGGAGCGCACGCACGCGAGCGCCAAGACGATCAACAACGCCTGGTCTATCTCGCCTATCACGACGAGCTCACCGGCCTCTTCAACCGGGCGCACTGGCAGAACGTCTTGCGCGATCGCATCACCGCTGCGAAAGCCGTCGCGGGAGTGAAGGACGGATTTTCCGTCCTCTTCATCGATCTCGACCGGTTCAAAGACATCAACGATCGTGGTGGCCACGCGTTCGGGGATGCGGTCCTCAACGAAGCCGCGCGACGCCTGCGCGCCAGTGTCGTCGACGAACGATCGATCGGCCGTTTGGGCGGCGACGAGTTTGCGATGATTTGCGAGCAACACGATCCTACGTTTCTCGCGGCGCGTGTGGGCGAAATCTTCCGAACGCCGTTCACCGCCTGCGGAACCACGACCGACCTCGGCGTTTCGATCGGCATCGCTCGCTTCCCGATGGATGGGGAATCGGCAGAAGATCTCTTACGAAATGCCGATCAAGCGCTCTACCTCTCGAAGCGCGGAGGCGGGAACTCGTTCATGCGCTACGACGCAAGTATGGCCGAGGATCGGCGCCGTAAAGTCTCGATTCGAGAAGCGCTCGGTTCCGCTTTACCCAACGGCGAATTCGATCTCTATTATCAGCCGATTTTCGATCTCGAGTCCCGCCGTTGCGAGAGCGTCGAAGCCTTGATCCGCTGGAATTCCTCGACGCTCGGACGGCTCGCGCCCGACGCGTTTATCCCCGTCGCCGAAGACACGGACATGATGCGCGAGATCGGGCGCTTCACGCTCGAACGTGCGGTTCAATCGCTCTCCCGCTGGCACGGACATCGCGGCAGTGCGATGCCGGGACGTATCGCGGTAAACGTTTCGGTACGGCAACTCCGCGACTCGAAATTCTTCGACCACATTCTCGCGCTCTTGCGCGAACACGCAGTCGATCCAACGCGCCTCGAACTCGAGATCACCGAGTCCGCTGCGATGGCCGATATGGATTCCGCAATCGAACTGCTCACGCGTTGCCGCAATCTCGGATTGTGTATCACGCTGGATGATTTCGGCACGCATTACTCTTCGCTGACGCATCTACAGCGCTTACCGATCGATACGATCAAGATCGACAAGTCGTTCGTTCAAGGCTGTCCCGGCAACGCCGACGACGTGTCGATCGTGCGCGGTATCATCAGCCTCGGCCACGAGCGTCGGCGTCGCATCGTTGCCGAAGGCATCGAAACGCACGAGCAACTTCGCTGGCTGCACGCTGCCGGCTGCGACTTCGGACAAGGCTATCTGCTGGCGCGACCGATGCCGGAGGTCGACCTCACGCGCCGCCTCGCCGAAGACTTCTCACTCAAAGCCGTCAGCGCCGGGTTCCGCATCGGATAGCGAAGATGCGGATCGCGCGTCGTCACGGGGGCGGATAGGCGAACGTCGGGTAAGCCGCGACGCTATCGGAGTTGCCGTCGCGCTCGCAAATATCGTCAAAGTCGGCGACGATCAAAGAGGATCGAGCGCAGATCTTCAACGGTTGAGATTATCGTTTCGAGTAGTAGATCGGCTGCGGAAAATTCCAAAGAGCGTGAAAAGCCGATACGACGAACGGATTGAGCGTGCGCAAGTAAATCTGACGGATCAAAAAGGCCCGAAAAAGGAGCTCTTCGTATGGGGTGTTCCCGAATATCTGTCCGACCCAATCAGATAAACTGCCGTCGATCCCGGGGCCCGAGTTCCATGCGGAGTCGAACGCAAAATTAGCACCGGCGAAGCCCATCGTGCCTTCCGCTATTGCAAATGCGCACCATGCGAGCGGAAATGCTGCGCCTCGGGTCGCGACATTTCGCCACGAGATGCCCAAATCGCGGGGCCGAACGTGCCCGAACCCGATAACCAAAACTCCGATGATCATAATAATCATTCCGAGATTGGCAACGAGCGTCGGCATCGTGTGCGAATTCGACCGGTGATATGTCATGAAATTGAAGAGCAGCGAGAATCCGAAAACCTACACGAGGACCAGCACGAACAGCGGATCAGAGATACGACCCTGAGCGTCGAAAGCGACCGCGCGTCGAACCATATTTTTAGATTCTGGCAGCCGGATACGATACTTGCAAGGGCACATCGTGCAACGCCGCGCGCCGCAATCGTCGAGTCGACTCCTCGCTCTCGTTAACGCGGATGCGAGGCGAGACGGCCAGTCTCAATCGCTTGCGCGAATTCGATTATCGTATCCATCCTACGAAAACCCGCGATAGCCGCGCACGGGGATAATCTGCGTTTCGAGCATGCCCTTCGCGACGAGCGGAAGGGTCGCGACGGCGGCCTCCGCTTCCTCGAGATTCCCGCACTCGAGAACGAGCACCGCGCCCGCAACATCACCACGGGAATGGGCCGCGCGAATCGTGCCCTGCGCGTAGAGCGCGCGCACGCGATCGGCCTCGGGGCCCAACAGTTCCGCGAACTGGTCTTCAGTAAACGCTTCTGTCCGTCGACGCGCGAGAACGAAAAATTGCATGGAACGTCCTTCGCGAAAGTCGAAGCGCCTTCCAGCCGTCGGCTGCGGTAACGCTCGCGCGCGGAGCCGCGTCAAACGTACGATCAGTCCCCGAAACCGCGAAATAGAGTAAAGAAACCATGGCATTCGATTCCCTCGGCGAGTTCGTCCGCACGCTCCGGCGTGCGGGCGAACTCGTCGATGTGCGCGCGCGTGTGAGCGCGAAACTCGAGATTTCCGAGATCACCGATCGCGTCGTCAAAGTCGGCGGCCCCGCGCTCCTCTTCCACGATGTCGAGGGCTCCGAGTTTCCCGTACTCACGAATCAATTCGGCACCGAGAAACGGATGGCGCTCTCATTTGGGGCGCGTTCTCTTGCCGAAGTGGAACAACGCGTGCGCAACGCCGTCGATCTCGGCAAGCCCAAGACGATCGCCGAAGGCTTCACCAAAGCCGCCTCGCTCGGTTCGATCGCGAATTCGCTCCCGCGGACGATCAGCGGCCCCGCGCCCTGCCAGGACGTCGTCGATCTCGATCCCGATCTCACGAAACTGCCCGTCCTCACGACGTGGCCCCTCGATGGCGGGCCGTTCATTACGTTGCCGCTCGTTTTCACGATGCACCCCGAAACAAAACAACAGAACGTCGGGATGTACCGCGTCCAGGTCTACGATGCGAAAACGACCGGTATGCATTGGCAGAAACACAAACAGGGTCGCGCGCACGCGGTGAAATGGGGGCGCAAGATTCCCGTCGCGATCGTCGTAGGCGCCGATCCCGCAATCACCTACAGCGCGACGGCTCCGCTGCCGCCCGTGCTCGACGAAATGGTCTTCGCCGGCTTCATGCGTGGCCGACCCGTGCGTATGGTGAAGTGCAAGACGATCGATGTGAAAGTTCCCGCCGATGCGGAATTCGTACTCGAAGGTTACGTCGATAACGACGATCTGCGCGTCGAGGGTCCCTTCGGCGATCATACGGGTGTCTATAGTTTAGCGGATTACTATCCGACGTTCCATTGTACGGCTCTCACCCATCGTAATGGCGCGATCTGGGGCGCGACCGTCGTCGGGAAACCGCCGATGGAAGACGCGTGGATCGGCAAGGCGACGGAACGCATCTTCCTACCGCTGCTGCAGATGGTCGTCCCCGAAATCGTAGACTATAACTTGCCCGTCGAAGGTGGATTCCACAACCTCTGTATCGTCGCGGTCAAGAAAACGTATCCGGGCCAAGCGAAAAAAGTGATGAATGCGCTGTGGGGTCTCGGGCACATGATGATGCTCACGCGTTATCTCATCATCGTCGATGGCGACGTAGATCCGCACGATATCCGCGCGGTCGCTTGGTTCGTGCTCAACAATACGGATCCGGCGCGCGATCTCGTCGTGATGCCGGGCCCCGTCGACGATCTCGATCATAGCGGCTCGTATCTCGTTTCGGTCGGCCACAAGCTCGGCATCGATGCGACACGCAAACGTGCCGACGAAGGCTACGCCCGCGCGTGGCCGCCCGATATCGTTTCCGATCAAGCGACGCGCGATCGCGTCGACGCACGCTGGCGCGAATACGGTCTACAAGGGATTCGCACGAAGCCCGACTCTTGGTCGGGCCAAGGCGAAGTCGCCCTCGCGCAGTTGCTCGCGCGGCTACCGCTCCAACCCGGCGCCGTCGACAATATGATCCTGCGCGCGAACGGCGTTCCCGCACTCGCACCGCTCGGCGGCCACGACGAACGGAGTGAAGCCTCGCGGCTCGAACTCGGCCTGGATGAGCGTTAGTCGCGCGACGTCGCCTGGGGCCATCGTGTCCCTCCTCCTCAAAGAGATCCGCGTCGAGCACACGCTCTTCGCATTGCCCTTCGCGTACGTCGGCGCGGTCTTTGCGGCGCGCGGCCTCCCGACGCTCTTTCAATTCGTGTGGATCACGCTCGCCGTGCTCGGCGCGCGCACGGCCGCGATGGCGGCGAACCGCTACATCGACCGCGATATCGACGCGCAGAATCCGCGTACCGCACGCCGCGCGCTCGCCAACGGGTCGCTCGCACCCGGTGTCATGCTCGGCGTCGCGATCGCGGGCATCGTCCTCCTCGTCGTCTCGGCGGCGCTGCTCAACCCGCTATGCTTGCGACTCTTGCCGCTCGCGGCGATCGGGATTTTCGCGTATCCATTTTGCAAACGCTTCACGTGGGGCGTGCACTTCGTGCTCGGTGCCGTCGACGGCTTCGCTCCGCTCGGTGCCTACGTGGCGGTGAGCGGCACGATTTCGATTTCTGCGATCCTCTTGTTCGTCGCGGTAACGCTGTGGGTCGCGGGTTTCGATGTCATCTATGCGCTCATGGATCGCGACGTCGACCTCGCGCAAAACATTCGCTCGATTCCCGCGCGTTTCGGCGTCGCGAGAGGTCGCGCGCTTCCGATCGCGATGCACGTCGCGATGGCCGTCGTACTCGTAATTGCCGGCATCCTCGCCTCGGTCGGGCCACTCTACTACGCTGGCGCCGCCTTCGGCGTCGCACTCGCGATCTATGAAATGCGGCTGATCGACCGGGCCGAAAATGTCTTCGTGTTGAACGAGCGTGTCTTCATCGGCAACATGGTCTTCTCACTCGCGTTTCTCGCGACGACGTACGCCGGGTTTGCCTTTCACACGTAGGTTCTAGAGACGAGTATTCCGTGAAGCGTCGTTCGTTTATCGCAGCCGCTGCCGCAGCGACCGCCGCCATCCCCGCGACGCCCGCGCTTGCGATCTACGGCGATCTCCCGCTCGGCGGATCGGTGACGATCGGCGTCGTCGGACCGTTTACCGGCGATTCGATGCGCGCGGGCGAACAGATCGCAAACGGCGTCCGCGCCGCAACCGACGACGCCAATCGTTCGCGCGGGTCGCTCGACAAAGCGTACCTCATGCGCACGTTCGACGATCAGAATCTGCTCGCGTCGGGACTCGTAAACGCCGAGTTTGCATGCGACGATGCCAACGTCGTCGCCGTCATCGGCCATCTCAGCGGCCGCATCACCGAAGCCGCGTTGCAGACGTACGTCACGAACAGGATGCCCATCATCTGTCCGGCCTCGACCTACGACCGCCTCACCGCACATGGGTACGGAAACCTCATTCGTTTACCGACGAAAGATTCGATCGAAGGGCATCTCGCGGCACGCTACATCAACGCCACGATCAAGCCCAAAACGGTCGCGGTCCTCTATCAAGATGGCGATTACGGCGCAGATGTCGCTGCCGGATTTCAGGATCAGATGCTCGGCGATAAAGTCACCTCGAACGCGATCGCCTTCGCGTGGGACAAGCCGGATTTTGCGGGTGTTGCGAAGGCGACGCTCGAGAAAGCGCCCGAGATCGTCTATCTCGCCGGTATCACGAAAGACATGGCGCCGATCGTTCCCAAGCTCCGCGCCCTCGGATACACGGGTCCGTTCTTCGCATCGCAAGGATTCTTCGATGCCGCAACGATCGCGAAGCTCGGGCCCCAAGCCGAAGGCTTGACGATCTCGTGTTCGATGCCGCCGCTCAACCTCGCCCCCGGCGCCTTCCGGATCAAGAACGATTACGAGCGGCGCTACGGGCCGATGTCGCCGATCGCCGCGTTCTCGTATGCCGCCACGCAGATCGTCCTCGCGGTCGTCAAGCGCACGGGCGCTTCCGATCGGCTAGCGGTGCAACGTGGGCTCGGTTTTTCAAGCTCGTTCGATACCGTCGTCGGATCGCTTTCGTTTGCAAACGACGGCGATCCGCAGAACCCGAATGCCTTTTTCTACACGGTCAAAGATGGTGCGTGGCGCTACGTGACGGCCGCGAATCCGAGTAATTTCATCGTAAAGTAAATCGCGCGGCTGCCCGAAGTTACACTTCCACGCGTTTCCACGAGATAGCCGCGATCGCCATGGCACCTAACGCGATTACCCAGACGATGCACGCGTGCGCTTCGAGTGATCCGCCGAGCACCGAACCGACGTTATACGTACTTCCGTTGCTTGCGAGTGATGACAAATATGCAAGCGGATTGGCAAAATTGATTGCTCGTACGATGCCGAGGTAAATCGGCCCGAGCACCGTGAGCGAACCGGCGCCTGTGAGACCGCCGAAGATAGCCCAGCTGAAGCCGACGATCATGCCGCCCTTGCCTTTATAGGTTGCCGTAACAGCCTGCAAGATGCCGTACCACATGAATGCGACGCCGAGCCCGAGACCGCCGACCCAGAACGCTCGCGCATCGATACTGATGCGGTAGGAGAGATGCGAGAGCGCGAGAGAGATGAGCTCGGCTGCGATCGTGAACGCGAAGATCGCGAGAATTCCAACGATATCCGTTGCGAAGTAGCGCATCGCGATAATCTCGCGTCGGATGGGTTTCACGAAGACGAAGTCGAGACCATCGTTTTCTTTATTGAGGCTCGATGCAAAGACGGTCGCAACGACAATCGCCACATAACTCGCGATTCCTAAGAGTAATCCGAGCGGGATGGGTAGCGCCTGAAGATACGATGAAAGTTTGTGCGACTCCGTCGGCGATTTATCGCCGATCGACCCAATCACGAATGTGTCTTTGCCGGTGGTTGCTATCGATGAATAGACGATGGTCGCAATTGCGAGGATCGCAATCACAGCGACGAACGTTGCGAAAATCGTTAACACACGTCGGACGCGAAGAAATTCCACGTATTCCATTAGCTCACTCCCTGCGTTACAGCATTCGCGCCGACGGCGCCGAGGAAAATATCTTCGAGTCCGAGATCGACGATTTGGACCGCGCGCGGGGCGAGCGCTTCGACTTCACGCGCGATCGCCGCCGCATCCGTGCGGACGAAAAGTCGAAGCGTCCGCCCCATCCGCTCGACGCGTCGAACGCGTGCGTCGGTATCGAAGCGTGCCGTCACGTACGCGTCGCTAGGAAAGATGGCTTCGACGATCTTCTCATCGCTTTTGAGGCGATCGATCTCGCCGTCGACGATCGTCTTACCCGAGCGCATGATCACGACGCGATCCGCCGCCCGTTCGACCTGACCGATTTGATGCGAGGAAAAAAGCACCGTCGCGCCATTCGATGCGGCATCGATGATGAGGTCGAGCACGACACGTTGGAAGATGGGATCGAGTCCGCTCGATGGCTCGTCGAGGACGAGTACGCGCGGTCGGATCGAGAACGCGAGTGCGAGCGCGACGGCGCTCTGCTGGCCTTTCGAAAGCGTGCCGACCTTCTTACGTGGATCTAGCGCAAACATCGCGATGAGTTCGTTCAGTCGTATACGATCGAAATTCTTGTAGCTTCGCCGCATGATTTCGATATGATCCGCGATCGTCATCCAACCGTAGAGCGCGTTACGATCGGGCACGTAGGCGAGCGATTCGAACGTCTCCGCGACGACCGGTCGGCCGCCGATCATAAGCCGTCCACTCGTCGGTCGTACGAGCCCGAGAAGACACCGCATCGTCGTCGATTTCCCGGCTCCATTTGGCCCGAGAAGCCCGCAGACGGAACCTTCGGCGATCTCGAACGACACGTCGTCGACGGCGAGCGTCGTACCGTAGCGCTTGGTCAGATTCGCAATGGAAATGGCGTTCACGACTTCTCCCCCGGAAACCAGCGCTCGAGCGCGCTTTCGAGTAGCGTACGAATCGCGGGCGCATCGCAGCCGAGCGAGCGACACTCACGTACGGCATCGCCGAGCGCACTCGCCGCGACGTCGGCAACGGCGCGCTTGACTTCCGATGGCGAGCCATCGGCACGCACGAACGAACCACGCCCGGGACTCGTCTCGATCACGCGGTCGCGTTCGAGCTCGCGGTACGCGCGAGCGACGGTATTTGGATTGACCGTAAGATGGAGTGCGAGGGCCTTCACGGTCGGCAATTGCTCGCCGGCCTCGAGCGTGCCGAGTGCGACGGCACGCTTGACCTGCTCGATCAATTGGAGATAGATCGGAACGCCGCTACGTGGATCGACGGAGATGATGGCCGGCAAGGCTAGATCCGAACGCCCCAACCAGGGAAGAGGGCCGTTGCTCGTGGCGTTGCGATGACGGTCGGACGTCCGCGGGGCGGGATTTCGTCCGTAACGGGTGCGCGATGTTTCCTCGATGTGTCGTCCATTGAATCTCCTAACGTACTATTGAACTAATATACTAGTACAATAGCATGATTCATGCCGAAGTCAATATGGTCGCGGAAGAAAGACGTCCTCGTCGACATCAGGAAGCATGCATTATGGCTCAAAGCCGACGCACGACTCCGGGTCCCGGCCAAGAATCGGTTTGGGACTATCCGCGGCCGCCACGGCTCGAGCGCACGCCGCGTCGGCTACGAATAGAATTCGGCGGCGGTACGATCGCCGAGACGACGAATGCGTGGCGCGTTCTCGAAACGAGCCATCCTCCGGTGTATTATTTACCACCGAACGATATCGATCTAGCGACGCTCGTTTCGGTCGACGGCTCGAGCTTTTGCGAATTTAAAGGGCGTGCGAACTATTACGATCTCGTCGTCGGCGAACGGCGATCGACGAAAGCCGCATGGGCCTATCCGCAACCGACGCGAGCCTTCGATGCGCTCGCCGGCCATTTCGCGTTTTACGCATCCCGCGTCGATGCGTGTTATGTCGACGACGAACGCATCGTCGCGCAAGAAGGCGATTTTTACGGAGGCTGGATCACGGCAGATATCGTCGGACCGTTCAAAGGTGCCGCCGGGACGTGGGGGTGGTAAACCGCATCCTCGCATCGCGCCGAACCAACGGCTACCGCGACGTCTTCGTCCGAAATCCGCAACCCATGTGGATTTACGATATCGAGACGTTGCGTTTCCTCGACGTCAACGATGCCGCGTGTACCGCATACGGCTACCGCCGGGCGGATTTCTTACGCATGACGATCGTCGATATTCGCCCGCCATCCGACCGCGAGAGCGTGCGTCGCGCGGTCGCGAATTTCGCCATCGAACGGGAGAGCTCGCGGTTGTGGCGTCACACGCGCGCGGACGGCCATACGTTTTACGTCGACCTCACTTCCGCCGAACTCGTTTTCGACGGCCGGACCGCGCGAATCGTCCTCGCGATCGATGCCACGTCGCGTCTCGACGTTTCGCGCGCGCTCTCCGAAAGTCGCGCCGCCCTCTCCGAAGCGCAAGAACTCGCACATCTCGGCAGCTTCGAAACGGATTTCAGCACCGGCGAGATGCGCTGGTCTACCGAACTCTTTCGGATCTACGGCGTCGACCCGGCGTTGGAACAACCGTCGTCTTTGTATGAATTCGATCACGAGGACGATCGCCTTTCGATCGAAGCGGAGATCGAGCGTGCGCGCGTCGAGCGCAGTGCCTATACGTGCGAACATCGCATTCGCACGCGCGATGGTCGCGAACGGTACGTCTTCGAACGCGGTCGCTTCTTTTTCGACGCAGAGACGAACGAACTGCGGCGTGTCATCGGCGCCGTCCTCGATATCACCGAACGCAAGATCACCGAGACACAGCTTCGTGATCTCGCACAGCACGACGCCCTCACCAACCTGCCCAATCGATTACTCTTACGCGATCGGCTCGAAGACGCGATCGCGCGTGCCGACGCGCGCGAACGTTCGCTCGGCGTCTATTTCATCGATCTCGATCGCTTCAAGACGATTAACGATACGATCGCTCATGCTGCGGGCGATCATCTCTTGCGCGAGCTCGCCGCACGCTTGGAACGAACCATCGCCGACTCGGGGACCGTCGCGCGACCCGGTGGCGATGAATTCATTATTATTCTCGACGACGTCGACGATGACATCGCGGGCCTCGCGCTCGGATACGATCTCTTAGCCGCGATTGGAACGCCGATCCCCCACGATGGAATGACCCTCGTGGTTACCGCAAGTATCGGCCTCGCGGTCTATCCACGCGACGGCACGACGCCCGACGATCTCTTACGCAGCGCCGATACCGCGATGTATGCGGCCAAAGCGCGCGGTGGAAACGCCGTCGATATCTACTCCGCACATCTCCACGATCGCGCCGTTGCGGAACGCGAACTCGAACGCGCGCTTCGCGAAGCGCTCGATCGTGACGGTATCGACGTCGCCTACCAACCGATCATCGACGCGCGCAGCGGGAAGGTCGTGTCGTTGGAAGCGCTCGCGCGCTGGACCGAAAACGGTCGCTCGATCTCGCCGAACGATTTTATCCCGCTCGCCGAGGAGGCGGGTCTCATCTTCAAGCTCGGCACGTTCGTGCTCGATCGCGCGTGCCGCGAGGCGATGCGCCTCACCCGGGCCGGGTATGCGGATATCGCGATGTGCGTCAACATCTCGACCGTGCAATTCCGTCAAATCGACTTCGCCGATACCGTAGCGCGCGCGCTTGCGGAAAGTGGACTCGAGCCCCATCGCCTTCATCTCGAGATCACCGAGAGCGCGTATCTGAGCGTCGATTCGGGAATGCGGAATATCGCGGCGCTCGAAGTTCTGGGCGTCGCGCTTTCGATCGACGATTTCGGCACGGGTTACTCGTCGCTCGGCTATCTCAAGCGGCTCCCCGTCGACTCGCTCAAAATCGATCGTTCGTTCGTCGCCGATATCCTCACCGATCCCGCCGATCAAGCGATCGTTCGCGCGATCATCGCCGTCGCGCAAAACCTCAGCCTCGCGGTCATCGCCGAAGGCGTCGAGACCGAAGAGCAGGCGACGTTCTTGCAACTTCTGGGCTGCACGCAACTCCAAGGTTTCTATTTCGCGAAGGCGCTGGCACCAGACGATGCGTTGCGTTTCCTCCAACAACCAACGCCGCGTGGGGGTAGTTCACGGTAGTATGAAAGCCATCGCCATCGACCGCAACGGCGGTCCCGACGTCCTGAGCGTGCACGACCTTCCGACGCCGAGCCCCGCCGCAGGCGAGTGTCTCGTCCGCCTCGAGGCCATCGGCGTCAACTTCATCGACGTCTATTTCCGGCTGGGCACCTATCCCGCGCCGAAATTTCCGTTCGTCCTCGGCCAAGAAGGCGCGGGCATCGTGGAAGCAATCGGTGAGGGCGTGACCGATCTCCACCCGGGCGATCGCGTCGCTTACGCTGGTGTTGCGGGTTCCTACGCGCAGTACGCGATCGTCCCGGCCGGCCGGCTCGTGCGCGTGCCCGATGGAATCTCCGCAAACGACGCCGCAGCGATCATGCTCCAGGGAATGACGGCGCACTATCTCGTCAATAGCACGTTTGCGCTCGGGCCAGGGCACGTCGCGCTCGTTCACGCCGGTGCCGGAGGCGTGGGGCTCCTGCTCACGCAGCTCGCAAAAGCGAAAGGCGCGCGCGTGATTTCGACCGTCTCGACCGAGCAAAAAGCGGCGCTCTCCAAAGAGGCGGGGGCGGACCTGATCGTTCGCTACCTCACCGAAGACTTCAGCGCCAAAGCACGTGAGTTCACGCAAGGGCGCGGCGTCGACGTGGCCTACGATTCAGTCGGCAAGACCACGTGGGAAGGCAGCATCAACGCGCTGCGACCGCGCGGAACCTTCGTGCTTTTTGGAGGCTCGAGTGGCCCCGTGCCGCCGATGGACCTGCAACTCCTCAATGCGAAGGGCTCGCTTTTCGCGACGCGGCCATCGCTCGCGCATTACGTTGCGACGCGAGAAGAATTGACCATGCGCGCAGAGAGCCTCTTCGCAAGCGTGCTCTCAGGCGAGCTCAAGCTACGCGCGGAGCACACCTACCCGCTCGCCGACGCGGCACGCGCGCACATCGATCTCGAAGCGCGCAAGACCACCGGGAAATTGCTGCTGATCCCGTAGGGAGTCGCGCTCGCCTGAGCGTCATACGCTCAGGCATGCCGATTTGGGTGCGATTCGCGTCGGCCGATCGACCGGCGCGGCACGACGTGCGCTGCATCGTCCGAACGCTCGTCGTCGCCCTTCGCAATCTCGCAAATGGCGACGCAGATGCCCTCCCGCATAACAGATTCTCCGCGAGAAAGACCGGCGTCTTTAAGCACATGGAGGCATCGCGTATGGCGTAGGGCGCGCATTCCCACTTAGCAAAAACACTTTAACTCGATCGAATATGAGAACATCCGTTGTATGCATCACGACGATATTGAGCTGGAGCAGATCGATGACGTACCGATCGTTTCCGTGAGCGGTAACATCGATGCGGCTAAGGCCGAATTACTCGATCGCGCAATCAACGTTCTCGATGCAGAAAACGCGATCGTCGTCTCCTTCGAATCGTGCTCGTCTATCGATAGCGCCGCCGTCCTCACCGTGTTGCTTCGACGGAACGAGCAACTGCGCGGACATCTCGTCGCTCTCGTGCCGAAAGTATCCCCACTTCGTGCGTATATCGAAAGATCGCAGCTCTCGTCATCGCTTCACGTCGTCGATACGCGCGAAGATGCCCTAACGATCGCGCGCGGTCTGAAGCGGATCGTCGAAGCCGAATTCTCGCGGGATGGCGTCGGAAGCCGCTTTCATTTCTAGCCGAATAACGGAACGCTTTCATCGATTCGCGCGAAACCGAAGAGTTTTCCGAGCGCGGAGAACGTAAGTTCTAAACCGATTGCGTAGTCATGCATGCCTTCTTCCTCCGGATGCGATCCTTCGAGAAGATTGGAAACGGTGCCGCAACGACGGGTGCGCTTGCGGGTTTGGAGAGCACGCATGAAGAGCGCAAGTCCGGATTTCGACCCGCGCCGTGCCGAGCTCGCTGATTTTCTGCGTTCCCGCCGCGCCGAACTCACGACCGAACGGGCGGGCCTCCCCGCTACGCCGCGCCGCCGCACGCCCGGGTTACGCCGCGAAGAAGTCGCCGAACTCGCGCAGATTAGCGTGGCCCTCTACACGTGGCTCGAACAGGGCCGTATCGTTCCCGTCTCGGCCAAAACGATGGACGCCATCGCAAGCGCCCTCCAACTCACACCGAGCGAACGCACGCACGTGCAATTGCTCGCGCGTGGCGAGGACGCCGAACTTCACGAAGAGATCTCACCCGCGCTCCGACGTTGGGTAACGAGCGCACGGTCGACGGCGATCTTCGTCCTCGATCACGCGTGGAACGTCGTGCTGCGCAGTACGCCCGCCATCGCAATCTTCGGCGGGAACCCGGATCCAGAGCATCGTGAAAATATGCTTGAAGCGTTCTTTTACGACGAACGCGTCCACGAGCTCTTCTCAGACTGGGAAGCCGTTTCCGAGAGTCTCACCGAACTCTTCCGTCTCGATTTCGCGCGCCACGCAAGGAACCCAAACGTCCACGCACTCGTCGATCGTTTGCGGACGCAGAGCCCACGCTTCGCGCAAGCGTGGGAGAAACATCGCGTCCGCGCGTTTCCGAGCGACGTGCGCGAACTCCGTCATCCCGTCGCGGGTATTCTGCGCCTCGAACCGACGACATACGCGGTTCTCGAATCGCCGGGATTACGAATGTTGATGTATACGTCTTACGATGACGAAACGCGCACGCGCGTTACCGAACTCGCGAATAATCTGCGCAACACACGTACGTTTTGAACGGTCTTCGTGGCGCGTTGCTGCTCCGTCATCCTCTACCTTCGTGGAGTGGACTTCGTCGTAGCGTTCGATGAAGCGGTTTGTGGAAAATTCCCGTTTTACAAAAACATCGACGCGGTTACGTCGATCGACGATCTAGGTCGCAAGCGTAGAGGCGGATAGCGCGCGCGTATTGTTTGATATCATCGCATTCCGTCGTCGCCACGAGGATCTCGAGCAGCAATGCGAGCGCTTCTTTCGGCCGACCGAGATTATAAAGCGTCATCGCGAGAAACGGGCCGAAACTCGCATCTCTCGGAAACCTGAGCATGGCATCGTGCCAAATGCGCAACGCATCGTCGTAGCGCCCAAGCGCACGATAGGTGGAACCGAGACCATGTAATGCGCCAGCGAGTTCTGAGATCGGAAGGCCGAGGTCGATGGCGCGTTCGTACGACAACACCGCCTCGGTTTCGCGTCCAGCACGATCGTGGTCTTCGGCGACGCGTAACAGCTGTGTAGCCTCTCGTTCCATTTTAAGAAACGATCACTCGTGAGCGACCGATCCTAACCGTTAATAATTTCACAGCACGTATCACTCCGTCTTATACACGGTGACGAAACGAACGCGGACGTCACCGAACTCGCCTCAAAGCGGCGCATCGCAGGCGCTTCGTCATGGGTCCGTGCGAGCATGCACGATTATCTTCTCGTTCACGGCGCGTTCTCGGATGCGTCGGTTTGGCAAACGCTCGTCCCGCATCTCGAATCGTCGGGCGCGCGCGTCACCGCAATCACCCTTCCCGGCCATGGCGCGAGTGATACCGCGGCCGCCGGCGGTGTCACGATGGATGCGTATGTTGCGAGCGTCGTCGCCGCGCTCGATGCATCGGCAAGTTCGGTCATCCTCGTCGGACATAGCCTCGGCGGGATGACGATTAGCGGCGCTGCGGAAGCGCGGCCGGAGAAGGTTGCAGCGTGCGTCTATATCAGCGCCGCGCTACCCGAATCGGGAAAGACGCTGCTCGATTACACCGGCACCGATACGCAGAGTAAACTCGGCGCGCATCTCGAGGTCGACGCCGAGCACGGGATCGTGACCGTGGGCGATGCGGGGAAACGTGAAGCACTCTGCAATCGGAGCGACGCGACCGCGACCGCGATCGCGCTTTCGTTCACGTATCCGCAACCGCTCCAGCCGTTCGCAACACCGCTCGTGCTCACGCCCGAGAGATTCGGTTCGGTCGCGCGCTATTACGTGGCGACGACCGACGACAACGCGATCGGCTACGAATTACAGAAGCGCATGTACGACGCGCAACCCTGCGCCCACGTGTTCTCGATCGATACCGATCACATGGCGATGCTCTCGGCCACAGCCGACGTCGCGAAGGCGCTCCGCGACGTTCGGACCGCGGTCGGGAGCGCGGGCTCGAGATGATGATGCAAACGCCCTACACAATCGATCACATCCAGCTCGCCATGCCACCGGGCCGCGAGAACGAAGCGCGCACGTTTTTTGTGGCTATCCTCGAATTCATCGAGATCCCGAAGCCGCCGGAACTTGCAAAGCGCGGCGGTGCTTGGTTTACGAGTGGCGCCGTAACGCTACACGTCGGTGTCGATCCGGCATTCGTTCCGGCGAAGAAGGCGCATCCGGCGTTACGTTGCGCGGATTACATACGCGTAATCGGACGGCTTCGGGAACGCGGCATTGCGATGAAGCCCGATCCCATCCCCTTCGATGGCCACGACCATTGCTACATCGAAGATCCATTCGGCAATCGCATCGAGCTCATCGCTTCGTAAACTCAAAAGTGGCCACGCGCCGCGAGGACGCAGCGCCACGTTCGAACGCATCGCGCGCAGCTCGCCGCGTGGCGCCCTCGGTAAGGATCGCTTACTTCAGCGTCGGCATCGCGAACTCGGCGCCCGTGCGAGCGCCGCTAGGCCAACGCGTCGTCACCGTCTTCGTTTTCGTGTAATAGCGCACGCCATCTTCGCCGTATTGGTTGAGATCACCGAATGCGGAATTCTTGAAGCCGCCAAACCCATAGAACGCCATCGGCACCGGGATCGGGACGTTGACGCCGACCATCCCGACGTTGATCCGTGTGGCGTATTCGCGAGCCGCATTACCGTCGCGCGTGAAGATCGCGGTGCCGTTACCGAACTCGTGGCCGTCGACGATCGTTATCGCTTCGTCGAACGACGGCGCACGGAGGATAACCAGCACGGGCCCGAAGATCTCTTCTTTGTAGATGCGCATCGCAGTCGTCACGTGATCGAAGAGCGTCGCGCCGACGAAGAAGCCATTGGGATGGTTCGCGACCTTTGCATCGCGACCGTCGACGACGAGCGTCGCGCCCTCGGCGACACCGATATCGATGTACCCCGTAACCTTCGCTTTGTGCTCGCCCGTAACGAGCGGGCCCATCTCCGATTCTTTCTCGAGCGAACCGCCGACGACGAGCTTCGCGATGCGCGCTTGCAGGCGCGTGACGAGGGCATCTGCCGTCGCATCGCCGACGGCGACGACGACGGAGAGCGCCATACACCGTTCGCCCGCGGAGCCGTACGCCGCACCCATGAGCGCGTCGGCCGTCGCGTCGAGATCGGCATCGGGCATCACGACCGCGTGATTTTTCGCGCCACCCATCGATTGCACGCGCTTGCCGTTTGCCGAGGCGGTCGCGTAGACGTACTTCGCAATCGGCGTCGAACCGACGAAGCTCAGCGCGACGACGCGCGGATCGTGCAAGAGCGTATCGACGGCTTCCTTATCGCCGACGACGCAGTTGAAGACACCCGGCGGGCCGCCCGCTTCCACGAAGAGTTCGGCGAGGAGAAGCGAGCCGCTCGGATCTTTCTCCGACGGCTTGAGCACGAACGTGTTCCCGCACGCGAGCGCCACGGGCAACATCCAGAGCGGCACCATTTCGGGAAAGTTAAACGGCGTAATACCCGCGACGACGCCGATCGGTTGGCGCAGGCTATGCATGTCGACACCCGTCGCGACGCCGCTCGAAAAATCGCCCTTGAGCAGATGCGGGATACCCGTCGCGAATTCCACCACTTCGATCCCACGCGCGAGCGACGCGCGCGCGTCGGCGATCACTTTGCCGTGTTCGCTCGAAATCGTGCGCGCGATTCGATCGGCGTTTGCATCCAGGAGTTCGCGATAGCGGACCAAGATACGCGCGCGAGAGAGTGCCGATCGCTTCGACCACGCGCCGAACGCGTGCGCGGAACTCGCGATCGCACGCTCGACATCGGCGCGCCCCGCGAGCTCCACGCGCGCCGCGACCGTACCCGCGGTCGGATCGTACACGTCACCGAAGCGCCCGCTCGACCCAGCGACGTAGGCACCGTCGATGAAGTGTTCGATCGTGCGAATGCCGGTGGCGCTCGGTGTGGGTGCGGTAATGCTCATGGTGTTCCTTTAGATATTATGGAATGCGGGCGATGAGTTGATGATGCGCGACGACGCCGATTTCGCCGCGCGACTGGCCGTGCTCGATGCCGTCGCTATGATAGACGGCGAGAACGGCATTCTCGTGCGTGAGCACCGACGGCGCGACCACCGTCACATCCGCCGAGCCATCTTTCGCCGCGAGGAAGCCGTTAGCCGTGCCCGCACCGTCGAGCGGCGTGAACGTCACGGGCATCGTATCGAAATGATTTTCGAAAAGCGAGTAGCGGCCGTTGGGAACGAGGTGCGTGAAGTGCATCGCGATCCGCTCCGTACCATTGGCTTGCGGCGCGAGATCGACGGTCCCGGCCGCCGCGAACCAGCGCCCGAGCGTGAAGCCCAGCGACTTCCCCGTACCCGAAAGCACGGGCCGTTCGGAATCGTCGACCATCACGGCATTGCGCACCCCTGCGATGTGCGCGATCCCTTGAAGCCCCTTTGGTACCTCCGGAGCAGCCGCGACGGCGACGAAAACTTGCGGATCGATCAGCGCCGGTGTCTTGGCTTCGAGAGAAAAGAACGCCGCATGTTCGACAAACGCGAGCCGCATCGGACTCGCCGCCGGCGCGACGGTGAGCGCGTTCCGTGCGGGAACGGGAAGCGCACTAAGCCCGCTAAAACCGAGGAGCGTCGCCGCGACGCTTGCCGTAATCACACCCTTGGGACGCATCGTTTCTCCTCGTTGACATCGAACATACGTTCGATTACTATGGCGATCCCATGGCTTCGCTTACACCGCTCGACTCCCGCCGCGCGGCCCTCGATGGGCTCCGTGCGGCGTTGTCGACGGCGCATCGCGGCGCCTCTCCCGAGGCCTTCACGCTCGCCGAAGACGCGATCGTCCGCAGCGGTTTGCGCGAACTCGACGCGGCGCTCGGCGGTGGGTTTCCGCGCGGCATCATCGCGACGCTCGAGGGCGCCCCTGGCTCCGGCCGCTCCGCCGTCGCCGCCCGACTGCTCGCAACGGCAACGGCAAACGGCGGCCTCGCGGCACTCGTCGAGTCGCCCGCGGGGCCCGAGGGCGCGTTCTACCCACCCGCGCTCGTGGCGGCGGGTGTCGATCTCGAGCGGCTCGTCGTCGTTCAGGCAGGCGATGCCGCGGGCGTCGCCCGCGCGGCCGATATCCTCATGCGCGCGGCGGCCTTCTCCGTCGTCGTGATCCCGAGCGTTTCGCTGCGTGCCGCGGCGTGGACGCGCCTGGCGAGCTTGACGCACCGCGCGAATGCGATCCTCGTGACGCTCGGCAGCGGCGCTTCCGATGAATTGCGCTACTTCGCCTCGCTGCGCATCCGGCTCGAACCCGCACGCGTGCTCTTCGCGGGATCGGGCGGGCTCTTTTGTTCGCTTGCGGGCATCGAGGTGGAAGCGTCGGTCCTCAAGCATAAACGCGCGGCACCCGGTCGGCGCGCGCGCTTCACGTGTGCGACCTTCGAAAGCGACGGCGCGCCGCTGGGCAACGTGCGCACGCGCGATCTGGAAACGTCGTCACGCACGAGCGAACGCATCGCGCGGAGCGTCGCGCGATGACGGCATCCGTCTTCGTCCGCGCGCTCGCGCTTGCGGCACTCGCGTCACTGTGCTGGCTGATCCTCGCGGCGATCTTCGTGCCGCTCCACGTGAGTGCGTAGCGTGCCCGTCCTCTGTGCGCTCGTTCCCGCATATCGCGTCGCGGTCGCGCGAATCGCCGATCCCACGCTCGCAGGTCTCCCCGTCATCGTCGCCGATCGGCGCGAGCGCGGCCACGCCATCGCCGTTTGTCCCGACGCATACGACCTCGGCGCGCGTGCGGGTATGACGATCGTGCAGGCCGCCGCCTGCGCGCGCGAAGCCGCGATCGCAATCGACGTGCCCGCGCGCAATCGCGAACTCTGGGAGCGCGCACTCGACGCACTCGATGCGGCATCGCCCCTGGTCGAAGACGGTGGCGATGGCGTCGCCTATCTCGAGATGCGCGGTATCGCGGGTGCCGAGAGCGCGTGGCTCGATAGCGTCCGCGACGCATTCGCAAGCGACGCGACCCTCGCCGCACTTCCGTTTGCGGTCGCATGTGCACCCAATAAATTCGTAGCGCGTGCGGCCGCCCTCGCCCGCGATGGCAACATCGTCTTCGCGGGCGACGAGCGTGCGTTCGTCGCGCCGTTACCGCTGCGATTTCTCGATCTCGATCGCGCGACGATCGAACGGCTCGAACTCTTCGGCGTCCCCAATCTGCGCACGCTCGCCGCACTCCCGCACGGACCGTTCGTGCGGCGCTTCGGATCGCGCGCGCATCGTTGGCACGCCCTCGCCGGCGGTGTCGACGAGACGCCGCTCGTGCCGCGGCCACGCCGCATCACGATCGATCGCTCGCTCTTCGGTGAAGGCACGGCCGATCGCGAAGATCAGCTGCTCTTCGCACTCCGCACGCTCGTCGCACGCGTCGCCGAAGACGTCGCGTATCTCGGCAAACGCTGCGGCGAATTACGCCTCGAACTCGAATGCGAAGATAGCGAGCGTCACGCGCTCGCGACGACGCTCGCGCAACCGACCTCGCAAACCGCGACGATGTTCGATCTCTTGCGCGCGCGTCTCGAAGGTGTCGTCTTGCGCTCGCCCGTGACGGGCTTGCGGCTCGTGGCCGAGCGTCTCGAAGAAGGCGGCGCCGAACTCTCGCTTTTTGCGGGCCGCGACCCCGATCCCGAGATCGTCGGCATCGCACTCGCGCGGCTCGAAGCCGCGCTCGGTCCGCGGTCGGCCCTGCGCGCGACGGTCGTGCCGGGCAATCGCTACGAAGCGCGCGTCGCCTACGAACCCTTCGAAGCGGGGCGCGTCGTCCGCACGACGCGAGCGGCGCTCGCATCGGCCACGCCACGTCCCGTCGCGAACCCAGCCCAGAGCGAGACGGGCACACTCGCTTACCGCGTCCTCGTGCCACAGGCAATCGACGTCCGGATCAAAGCGGGTCGGCCCGCGTTCGTGGGTGCGCGGGCGATTCTCGAGGTCGCGGGCCCCTGGCGCGTCGATGAAGCCTGGTGGGCAGAGGCGCTCGATACGGGCGGCCACCCGCTCGCACACGACGCCTACGATGTGCTCCTCGACGACGGGAATCTGTGGCGGATCGTCTGCGAACGTGGCCGTTGGTTCTGCTGCGGTACCTACGACTAAATCGAAACCTTCAACCGACGAAGCAATGCGGCAATCACCATCCATGTACAACGTCGTCAGCCGATGCTAACGTCCGACCATAATGGAAACGTCGCAGCGCCCGACCCAAGCGGCTTCGGCGACCGAAACGCCGACGATCACTCCACGGAATCTCGCCTTCCAACTCGATCCGGCCAACGCCGCGACCTGGCTCGGCGGATCCCAAGAGTCGACTCTTTTCCTCAACGCGCTTTCGATTTTATTTCCGCCCGGAGAACGCTTCTTCGTTGCCTCCGTTCTCGCCGCACGCGATCGCCTCAAAGATCCCGCCTTGCAGGCCGAAGTCAGAGCGTTCTGCCGCCAAGAGGCGTATCACACGCGCGAACACATCGCCTATAACGAAGCGCTCAAAAGCGTCGGCGTCGACGTCGATCGCCTCGAAACCGAACTCACCGAATATCTCACATGGACGAAGCAGATGCTCCCACCCGAAGCACCGCTGCTCACCACATGCGCGCTCGAACATTTTACCGCCATCATGGCCCACGAGATGCTCGAACATCCCGAGTATCTCGCCGGTGCCGATCCATCGTATGCACGGATGTGGACGTGGCACGCGCTCGAAGAGTGCGAACATAAAGCCGTCGCATTCGATGTCTTTCGTGAAGTCTCGCACGGCAAGCGCGGTGCCGAGTTCGGCCGCATGGCCTCCATGCTCGTGGCGACGTCGAGTTTCTTACGCTTCATGGCCAAACATTGCATCGCGCTCATGCGCGCGCAAGGTCTCGCGAAGAATCCGATCTCGTGGGCAAAACTCATCTGGTACGTCTTCGGATATCCCGGCATCATGCGTCGTATCGCGTTGCCCTATCTGCGTTATTTCTCCGCATCGTTTCATCCGAACGACCTCGACGATCGCGCCGCTCTCGAGAAGACGCGTCGCATCGCGGCAACCTGGGCATAACGATCTGCAGGCTCCGTTTGCGTTCATTCATAACGAGAATATCGTGCGCGTATCAGAAATTTTTGCGAACGATCTTTTCAAAGACCATCACGTCTTCGTGACGGGCGGCGGCAGCGGCATCAATCTCGGCGTCGCGAAAAACTTTGCCGCACTCGGCGCCGACGTTTCGATTTGCGGACGTTCGCAAGAGCGCCTCGATGGTGCCGCCGCGCAACTCCGCGAACTCGGCGGCGAGGTCTATACCCATGCCGCCGACGTTCGCGATTACGCCGCAGTGGAAGCCGCGATGGCAGGGGCGCGCGCCGCCTTCGGCCCGATCGACACGCTCGTCTGCGGCGCGGCCGGCAACTTCCCCGCACTCGCCGAGAAAATTAGTCCCAACGGCTTCAAATCGGTGATCGATATCGATCTCATCGGCTCGTTTCACGCATCGCGTGCGGCCTTCGAGCAACTCAAAGAATCGCGCGGATCGATCATTTTCATCTCTGCGGGACAAGCGTTCATGCCCTACCCGATGCAAGCGCACGTCGGTGCCGCAAAAGCGGGCGTCGATATGCTCATGAAAGATCTCGCCGTCGACTGGGGGCGCTATGGGATCCGGTGTAACAGTATCGCGCCGGGACCAATCGACGATACCGAAGGCATGCGGCGCCTCGCGCCCGGCGACGGCGCGCGCGAGCGTCTCGCAAAGATCGTGCCGCTGGGCCGACTCGGTCACGTCGACGATATCGGTGCGGTTGCCGTCTTCCTCGCATCGCCGCTCGCGAGTTACGTTACCGGCACGGTGCTCGTCGCCGACGGTGGTCAGAATCTCCTTGGCGCCGGATTTTGGTCGGCGACGATCATGGGCGGCTAACGAGCGACCAACGCTCGATATTCCAGTAGTGATGACCGAGTACCGAGGGCTCGACACCGCGCACGTTCGCGCGTGCGAAGAGCGCCTCACGATCGAATCCGAGAAAGAGCAGATCGCTCTGTGCATCGAGTGCGCGAAGCATATCGCGGTCGGCACGCGCCTCGATCGCACGGTCCGACGTCGTGAGTTCGATCGCCGCCGCACGATCGATTGCAGGATCGCAAATACGCGCGTAATTCTCGCCGTTCGGCGGCCGCGTGTCGCAGCGAAACAGATACGAATGATCCGCATCTTCACCGGGTTGCCAGCCGTAAAACGCGAGATCGAAGCGCCCGCTCTGTAAGATGCCGCCTTGTGCGAAGAGCAGATTGTACTGATAGGTCTTGATCTGCGTGCGGATGCCGAGTTTCGAAAGTTCGCTTTGCAATTGTACCTGTAGGCGTTCCGAGCCGCTCAAACCCGCAGGCCCGACGATTTCGAGCGTGAGCGGGATACCGTTTCGTTCTCGAAACGCGCCCCGCCGTCGCCATCCCGCGGCATCGAGGAGACGCGCCGCGCCGACGGGATCGTACGGTGCTTGACGGATCGTCGCGTCGTAGGCGAACTGGCCGGGGAGCCGATCGCCGTCACCGGGGCGGTGCAATTCGCCGCGGACGTCGCGTTCGATACGCTCGCGATCGACGCCGCGGACGATCGCTTCGCGCACCGCACGTTCGCGCATCGGCCCGCGCGAGACGTTGAACATCACGTAATCGAACTGGTAGTGATCCGAGAGCCACGACCGCGCGTCCGCAACGGATCGTGCGCTTGCGAGCATCGCGCGGCTTCCCGCAAAGCCGCGGACGTTGAGAAAATCGAGTGCCCCGGACTGCCAGGCCGTCACCTCCGTGTTCGAATCGGGTAGGATCGCGATCTCGATCTTGCCGATTTTCGCCCGACCGCGCCGAAACGCGGGATCGGCTTCGAAGACGACGCGCGAACCGTGCGACCACGACGTGAGACGGTACGGTCCTAAACCGATTGGATGGAGGTTGTACGGGGCGTCGTTGATTTCGGTCGCCGTCGCGAGGAGATGTGCGGGTAAGATCGCGTACGGATCGTTGGCACCTAAAGAAAAGAACGTCGCGAGTGCGGGTGAGTACGGGCGCCGGAGCTTCACTTCGACTGCATAGGGTCCGAGCGCCTTAACCGAAGCGATATCGTCGAAGCCCGATCGATCGGGAACGTTGTTGCGCGGGTTCATCGCCGCCCGAAACGAGAAGACCACGTCACGCGCATCGAACGGCGCGCCGTCGTGCCAGCGCACGCCTCGCCGCAACATGTAACGGATCGTGCGACCGCCGTCGCGCAAACCGCCGTTGCGGACGCTCGGGACGACCATCACGAGATCGGGCGTGAACGCGCCCCGCGCGTCGACCCCGAGCAAAAATCCATGGACGAGCGGGATGATATCCGCGAGTTGCGCGTTATCGCTCACCAGCGGGTCGAACCCCGGTGGATCTTGGAGCGCCGCGATGCGTAGCACGTCGCTCGACATCTGAGGTGCATCGCCACTTCGCGCGCATCCGACGAGCGCTGCACTCACGACGATGCACGCAAGAAAGACGCCGCGTCGGAGACCGTCGATCGACGCCCACATCAGACGTGGTGCGAATCCGCGCCCGCCGCGTGGGTCTTCGAGCCACGCTTCCGGAGCGACAGATCGCGATCGTAGCCGAATCGAATAAAGACGGCCTGACCCGCGGGCGAAGCGGCGAGATCGACAAGCGCGCGCGCGAGGTCGGCGTGCTCGGCGTGCGAGGCAACGGCGAGATAGTTCTTACCCGCGACGTTGAGTTCTTTTGGAATCTCGATGACGCGCACGGCTTTGAGCGCCTCGGCATCGACGTCGGTTCGGTAGACGACGCCGGCGTCGGCCTCGTCGAGCACGACTTTCTGCAAGACCGCTTTCACGTTGACTTCGAACGACACGACGTTTGCGAGTGCGAGTTTGTTGAAGTCTCCGCCATACGACCGATCGGCATTTTCGAAGATGCGTCTCGTATATTTGCCGATCGGAACGTCGGCGACGCCGATGACGAGCTTCGTTCCGGGTTTTGCGAGATCGCGTAGCGACGCAATCGCCCGCGACGATTTCGGCACGACGATCACCTCATGCAGACGCGAAATTTGGCGATACGGTTCGACGAGTTTTTCGTCGCGAAGTTTCGCGATGTGATCGAGGTCGGCTGAGAGAAAGATGTCACACGGCGCGCCCGCTTCGAGTTGCTGCGTGAGAATCTGCGTCCCCGTAAAACTCGCCTCAATCGTTACGCCCGGGTGCGTCTTTTCGAAGTCGGCGATGAGTTCGGTGAACGGCCCCGTCGCATTTGCGGCGACGAGCGCCTTGAGCGAGATCGTCTCTGCGGCACGTACGGACATCGCACCAGGCACTCCAAGCGCAACGAGCGTGACGAACGCACCGAGCGTCCGGGCGAGAGCGCGCCGAGTGATGGGGAATGACGAATGTGACACGAGCGACCTCTTTACGCTGATGGGGGAAGGTACGGCCGCAAATCGGCCGCCGTAACGGAAACGTAGACGGCGTCGCCCGCGTCGTAGGCGACCGCACCTTCTTCGACGTGAAGGTCGACGAAGAGCGATCGCTCGCCTTCGACGTGGACGCGCAGCGCAGCGCCCAAGCGCGCGACATCGACGACCCGGCCCGCAAATTCGTACGCCGCGCCCGCGGGCGTGCGCGAGAGCGTCGCGCGCCACGGATCGAATGCCGCGAGCGTCCGCGTCCCCGCGATCGTCACTTCTACGAGATTCGTGCCGCAGAACCGCGCGACGAATTCACTCGCGGGATGACGGATGAGCTCCGCCGACGTCGCGACTTGCACGATCCCACCCAAGTTCATCACCGCGATGCGATCGCCGAGGACGCGCGCATCCTCGTAATCGTGACTGACGACGATCGTCGGTGTGTTGAGGCGAGCGAGAATCGAACGCAATTCCAAACGGATCCGCGATCGATGCTCGACGTCGAGTGCGGCGAGGGGTTCGTCGAGCACGAGCGCGCGTGGTTGCGTCACGAGCGCCCGCGCGATCGCGACGCGCTGCCGTTCGCCGCCGGAAATCTCCGTCGGTCGGCCATCTAAGAGCGCCTCGATCCGTAAGAGCGCGACGACATCGCGCATCCGTCGCTCGCGTTCGGCTGCGGCGATGCCGCGCACACCGAAGGCGATATTGTCGCGCACCGTGAGATGAGGGAAGAGCGCGTACTGTTGCAACACGTAGCCGATCCGGCGTCGCTCCGGCGGTAGATCGATGCGCGCACTCGCATCGAAGAGAATCTCATCGTCGAGGACGATGCGGCCTTCGCCCGGCTTGCGAATGCCCGCGAGCATCGAGAGCAACGTCGACTTTCCGCAACCCGAGGGCCCGATGAGCACGAGCGTTTCACGACCGACGTCGAGTGCCACGCGTAGCGCGAAATCCGGGAGCGTCGCCTGCAGATCGAAGACGAACATCGCCTTACGTCGTCCGCCCGCGATCGACGAGTCGCACCGCGAAGAGCAACACGAACGCGACGGCGAGCAAGAGTGCCGACATCGCGACGGCGAGTTCGAGACTCGAGTCGAGCGCGGTATAAATCGCGAGCGGCAGCGTCTGCGTCGTGTTCGGAAAATTGCCTGCGAAGACGATCGTCGCCCCGAATTCGCCGAGCGAACGTGCCCAGCACAAAACCGCTCCGGAAAGCAGTCCCGAAAACGCCAGCGGCAACGTCACGCGCGCGAACGCATTTGCGGGTGTCGAACCGAGCGTACGCGCGACGCTGACGAGATCGTGGTCGACGCCTTCGAACGCTTGTTTCGCGCTAAAGATGAAGAACGGTGCGCCGGTAAAAATTTGCGCGAGGATCACGGCGAGCGGCGTGAACGGAATCGTGATGCCGAGCGCATGGAGTGTCGGGCCCGCGAGCCCCGATCGCCCGAAGACCAGCAACAAGCCGACGCCCGCAACCGCAGGCGGAACGACGATCGGCATCTGCATCAACGTCTCGACGACGCGCGCGAAGCGACCGCGCGCGCGTGCGAGCCAATAGGCGAGCGGCGTGCCGATCGCGATGCTCGCAACGAGTGCGACGATCGATGTTTTGAGACTCAAGCCGAGCGCATCGAATGCTTGCGGGCTCTGTAATTTCGCGACGAGTACCGGAAGCGGAAGGCGGAGGAAAACCGCAACGAGCGGCAAGAGAAAATACGCGAGCGCGATCGTCGCGAGAACGGCGAGCCACGGCGCGACGGGCGCCGCGCTGGACCCGCGTCGCCGCGACCTCGGCGCTCGTGCGATCACGCCAGATAGGGTTCGTGCGGCGCGACGGGAGCGAGAATCGCATCCATGCGCGCGAAGAGCGACGCATCGATATCGAGATCGGCCGCCGCGACGTTATCGTCGATGTGCTCCGTTTTCGTCGCGCCGACGATCACGCTCGTGACTTCCGAACGGCGCAAACACCACGCGAGTGCGAGGCGTGCGAGCGTCGTCCCCGCTTCGTCGGCGAGCGGCTTACAGCGCGCGACCGCATCGAGAACGGGTTGCGTGAAATAGTCTTCCATCATGTCTTTGGAGGCGCCGGCCGCACGCGTGCCCGCGGGCGGTGTTTTCGCATCGCTATATTTCCCCGTGAGGATGCCCATCGCGAGTGGCGACCAGACGACGTTACCCACGCCGAAGTCACCGCACGTCGGCAAGACGCGTTCTTCGATCCGGCGCCACAGCGCGCTATATTGCGGCTGATTACTGACGGGCGCGGCCCAGCCGCGTGCGTTCGCGAGCGCGACGGCCGCAGCGATTTGATCGGCATTCCATTCCGAAACACCCCAATACAAAATCTTCCCCTGCCGCACGAGATCGTTCATCACCGAAACGGTTTCTTCCAGCGGCGTACCGAGATCGTAACGATGGCACTGGTAGAGATCGACGTAGTCGACGCCGAGCCGTTTGAGTGAGAGGTGACACTGCTCGGTGACGTGTTTGCGCGAGAGACCGCGATCGTTTGGACCGTCACCCATCGGAAAAAAGACTTTGGTCGCGAGCACGATACTCTCGCGCCGGAAATCGGCGATCGCCCGCCCGACGACTTCCTCCGAACGGCCCCGCGCGTACACGTTGGCCGTATCGAAGAACGTAATGCCTTTTTCGTACGCTCGCACGATGCACGCGCGGGCCAAATCTTCTTCGACGGCACCGCCATACGTGAGCCACGAGCCGAGCCCGACCACGGAGAGTTTGACGCCCGAGCGTCCAAGATTTCGATAACGCATGCGCCTACGCTCCGCGTCGCACGAACGTTTTCCTCCGCTCGCTTTATCCGTTCCTTAGATCGACCCGTCGACTTGCGCGAGATCGGTGAGTTCGGGAAGCTCCGCTTCGTCGGGTGCGGGTTCGCTCGTTGGCGCTCGCTCGAAGACGGCGCGTTCGCGAATGAAGAGCCGCGAGCCATCGGATGCGCGGCGATCGTGTTCGCGACCACGCTCGAAGAGTGTGGCGTCGTAGCCATCTTCGGCGCGTGGGATCGAACGCGCGAAACCGAGCTCGAGTAGAGCATCGAGATTGTCGGTTTTGGGTGTAATACCGCGGCGCAAGAGGGCTTCGATTGCTTCGATTGTGTGGACGGTTTGAGGCACGTTACTAAGACGCATTCCGTCATCGGAACGTTTACAAACGGTGGCGAGAGTCGTGCCTTGACATCGAACGTACGTTCGTATATGCTGGCCGTCCCATGGGCGCCGCGAGATATGCCGAGCTGCACTGCCGGTCGAACTTCACCTTTCTCGAAGGCGCCTCGCATCCCGAAGAGCTCGTAGAAACGGGCGTCGCACTGGGGCTCGATGCGATCGCGCTGACGGATCGCGACGGACTCTATGGTGCCGTGCGATTCGCCAAAGCCGCAAAGCCGACCACGCTCGGCGCGATCGTCGGCGTCGAACTTACCCTCGACGCTCCCGACCTGCGTCCGACGGGACGCGACGGTCGGTCTCTCGCGCGCAAGATGACGCCCGCGGAATCGGCGCGCTTACCGCGCATCGTCTTGCTCGCCGAAGACCGAACCGGCTACGCCAATCTCGCACGCGCGATCTCCGCAGCCCAGCTCCGTGGCCGCAAGGGCGACGCACGCCTGCAACTCACCGATCTCGACGGCAAGACCACGGGCCTCGTCGCGCTCTCGGGCTCGCGCCACGGATGGATTGAAGAAGCGCTCGTGCGTGGCGACGTTGCAACCGCACGCGAACGCGCGGCGACCCTCCGCGATCTCTTTGGCGGACGTGCGTATCTCGAACTACAGCACCATCTGCGGCCCGATGACGCGCGCCTCGTGCTCGCACAGATCGAACTCGCAGGCAAGCTCGGGATGCCCTACGTCGCAACGAACGGCGCCACATACGCGACGCCGAGTGATGCGTTGCTCTGCGACGTGCTCACGTGCGTCAAGTACGGCACGACGTTACCCGCCGCGGGTACGCTCTTGCCGCCCAATCGTGAATTCGCGCTCAAATCGCCCGCGCAGATGGCGGCGATCTTCGCACCCTACCCGCTCGCGATCACGAACACGCTCGCGATCGCCGAGCGCTGTCACTTTCGTCTCGCCAAACTCATCGGCCAATTTCCGCTCTTCCCGATTCCACCCGGCGAATCGAGCACGCACGGGTACTTGCGCACGCTCGTCAACGCGGGTGCCCGCAGACGTTATGGCCATCCTCTGCCCCCGAGCGTCGAGCGGCAACTCGAATACGAACTCGGCATCATCGCGCGCATGGAACTCGGGGGCTACTTTCTCGTGGTCTGGGATATCGTGCGCGCGGCAAACGAGATGGGCGTGCTCGCACAGGGCCGCGGTTCGGCTGCGAATTCCGCCGTCTGTTATGCACTGGGCATCACGGCCGTCGATCCGATCGGCATGAATTTACTCTTCGAACGTTTCCTCTCCGAAGAGCGCAACGAAGTCCCCGATATCGATATCGATTTCGCGCATCAGGATCGCGAGAAAGTCATTCAATACATCTACGATCGCTACGATCGCGAACACGCGGCGATGACGGCCGAAGTGATCACCTATCGTACGCGATCCGCGATCCGAGATCTCGGCAAGGCGCTCGGGCTATCACTCGCTCAAGTCGATGCGATCTCTAAGGAATACGACGCGCGTGAATCGCTCGCGGGCGCCACGGGCGCGTCGTACGACGGCAAGAGCAATCTTCCCGAATCCGTCCAACGCCGGCGCGACCTCGATGCGGGAACCAACCAACGCATGTCGCGTGCGCTCGCAGGCGATCAACCCGCACAGAGCGCCGGTCGCGCCTACACCCCGGGTTTCGGCGACGCCGACGCGTCGATGCTGCCGTCGCCGATTCGAACGCACGAGCGCAATAAGCCGTGGGCGTTCTACGGTTTCAAGAGTAAGGATTTCGGCGCCGATCCCGATCCCGACGTGCGCGGTCCGATCGGCGGCGAGACGGGAGCCCTCCTGCTCGCACTCTGTCGCCGCGTCGACGGCTTTCCGCGCCACATGGGCATCCATTCCGGCGGCATGGTGATCACGCGCGATCCGCTCGTGCAGGTCGCGCCGATCGAATGGGCCTCGATGCGCGATCGCACGATCGTGCAGTGGGATAAAGACGATCTCGCCGATCTCGGCCTCATCAAGATCGATCTGCTCGGCCTGGGCATGCTCTCACTCTTACGCGATGTGTTCGCCTTGCACGCACGACGGTACGGCGATACGAAGCCGCGCCTCGCACTCGAAACGATTCCGCCGGACGATCGTCCCACGTATGCGATGTTGCAACGTGGCGATTCGATCGGCACGTTCCAAGTCGAATCGCGCGCGCAGCAATCGATGTTGCCGCGCTTGCGACCCGCGTGTTTCTACGATCTCGTGATGCAGGTTGCGATCATTCGCCCGGGCCCGATTCAAGGCGATATGATCCATCCGTTCTTGCGCCGGCGCAACGGTCTCGAACCCGTCACCTATCCGCATCCCAAACTCAAAGCCGTGCTCGAGCGCACGCTCGGCGTGCCGCTTTTCCAAGAGCAGGGCATGCGCATGGCGATCGAAGCGGCGGGCTTCTCACCCGGCCAAGCCGATCAGTTGCGTCGCGCGATGGGCCACAAACGTTCGCGCGCGCGCATGGCGGAAATCTATCCCAAACTCGTCGAGGGCATGGTCGCAAACGGCATCGATCGCGACGCCGCACACCAACTTTTTCACATGCTCGAAGGCTTCGCCGATTACGGCTTCCCCGAATCGCACGCCGCGAGTTTCGCGCTGCTCACCTACGCGTCGTCGTACGTAAAGTGTCACGAGCCCGCGATTTTTCTCGCCGCGATCCTCAACGTGCAACCGATGGGCTTCTACTCAACCGAAGTGCTCGTCAACGACGCGCGCCGTCATGGCGTCGTCGTCTTACCCGTCGAAGTCAACGCGAGCGAATATTGGAGTTACGTCGATAGCGACGGCGCGACGCGACTCGGCTTTCACATCGTACGCGGGCTCGGAGAAGCGCAACGCGAGCGTTTGCAAGCGGGTGTCGGCGCGGGGCCGTTCGCCGATCTTGCGGAGTTTGCCGCGCGCACCGGCCTGCTCAAAGATGCGCTCGAAAATCTCGCGGTTGCGGGGGCGTTCGCGCCATGGTTTGCGACGCGGCGCGATGCGATGTGGGCGCTACGCGGGCTCGACGAACGCGAAGCGCGCGGGGAACTCGGCCGCGGCATGGAGATCGACGAACCGCTCGCGGCTTTTACCGCGCTCTCGCCGCGTGAAGAGACGGAGTTCGATATTTGGGGCACGGGCCTCACGACGGGCCCGCAACCGATCGCACACTTTCGCGCCGAACTCGACGCGCTACGCGTGCTCGCAGCCGATCGTCTTCCGCATCAAACCAACCATCTCGTGTGCAAGGTCGCGGGTATGGTTATTACGCGCCAACGTCCCGGCACCGCGAAAGGCTTCGTCTTCCTCACGCTCGAGGACGAGACGGGCCTCGTCAATATCATCATCAACCCCGCGGTCTACGAACTCAATCGTCGCCTCATCCGCGCGAGCAACGCGCTCATCATCGAAGGCGTCTTGCAACGCGAGCAAGGCACGACCGACATCATCGCCAAGCGCTTCTGGCCGCTCGAAACCCACGGCACGCTCGACGGCGTTAGCGCGCGAAATTTCCACTAAGCGCGCAAGGCGCGTCGTTGCGGAGCGCCCGTCACGCCAAAGAGCCACAATCCAACCGGGATCAGGAAGTACGCAGATGTGCCCCGCGGCATACGCAGCCAGCCCGAACGAGGTGGCCGCGACGCCAATTTGAAACGACGATTGCGCCACGCTCATCCGCGTGTCGTAGATCTCGAGCGGCGTGAGGTCGAGGTCACGTGCGACTCGTAACGCGTATACGTGCAGCAATCCAAAGATTGCGAATACCGCCCCGTATCCGAGCGAATAGACGGCATACATGGCGACGATCTGATCGTCGCGAACCGCCCCATCCACCCTCGACGGACCGAAGAGAAATTTCAGCGGGTACGAAAAATAGACGACCGTAAAGAGCAAAACGAGATTGAGCACGATCGTCGGGCCGTCGACCAAACCATAGCGGCGGAAGAATCTGTTCTGGATGTACCAAATTTGCGCCAACATCGCGAACGTCCGTGCGAACGAAGGAAATCCCGCCAGCACGTGCAGCCGTTCGTCGAACGTGCGCGGGACCTCGAGCGAAACAACGAGCAAGGTGACCGAAAACCCGAAGACGGCATCGCTAAACCCCTCGATTCGTGAAACCTCTCCGTGGCCACGCTGGCGAAATCCGTTCACGACGCGCGTGCCGCGCCCGGTTTCTGGTTTCGGCTTCATGGATCGTCGTGCGGCACGACGAGGTCGGGATACCGTTCCCCGACCGGGGCACGCCCACGGCATGCCGAACCGAAAACGCATGCGCGAGCCCGTCATCCCGGAGCTGGACGCCGAGACGTTTCTCCTCTGGGAATCGAAACAACACGAACGTCACGAACTGCATCATGGCTTCGTCGTCGCGTTCGCGGGCGGGACGCTCGATAACGATCGCATCGCACACCATCTCCGGACCGCCTTCGATGCACTCTTCCCAGCTCCGTGCCGATCGCACGGCTCCGATGTCAAAGTGCAAATCGATGCATCGACGGTTTATTCTCCCGATGCGACCGTCGTCTGCGTCGAGATGTCCGGCAACGCAACCGTCATCGATCGACCGCGCGTCGCAGCCGAGGTGCTTTCTCCGAGCACGCGTGCATACGACATCGCAGCATATCGAGATCGACACGCGTGCGGGCGACGGACGCTGATCGACGCAGACGAGCGACGGCGAGCCGATCGCACTCGGGGAGGGCGCGCATACGATTGAAGCCGTGTACGCACGAACCTCGGTCCCCTCCGGGATCTCTTAAGAATACGGGCGCGCAGAAAACGATTCGAGGCTTCGGTGACGTTTGACGCCAACGTACGCGCACGCTCACCGTCCGAGGAGACCACCTTTGAGAACCCGACCGTTTGCCCTCGCAGCCGCTCTCGCACTCGTCGTCTTTCCCGCGCTCGCGAGCGCGCAGATCGATCCCGACGATTCGGGCTCGGGCACGAAGCGCGGCATGGCCCAACAGAACAACTCGGGTCAGCCCGGAACCGTGACGCTTTTCTCACGCGGCGCGAGCACGCTCGTCGTCATCAATTTAACGGGCCAGTCACGAGGTTACATCGAGCCCGCGCACATCCATCGCGGCCATGACTGCGATTCGCTCGATCCCAAGCCCGCGTTCGGCCTCGCACCCGTCGTCAACGGTGTCTCGCGTACGCTCGTTAAAGCTTCCGAATCGCGCCTGCTCTCCGGCAACTACGTCGTCAACGTCCACGCCTCGGCTCAGAATATCAAGCGCTACGTCTCGTGTGGCGAGCTCTATTAGGGTAGCGACAACGGGTCTCGCGGGGACGATCGGTAACACGCCGCATATCGTCCTCCCGAAACTTTCTGCGGCTATCGGGCGCACGATCGTCGGCAAAGCCGAATTCCTTAATCCCGGCGGCTCGGTGAAAGATCGTGCTGCGCTCGGGATCGTCACCGATGCCGAACGCAGCGGCCGTTTACAGCCCGGCGGTACCATCGTGGAAGGAACCGCCGGGAATACGGGCATCGCACTCGCCTTACTCGCGAACGCCCGCGGATACGCGTCGATTATCGTCGTCCCCGATGACCAGTCGCCGGAAAAGATCGCACTGTTAACGACGTATGGTGCCGACGTGCGCGTCGTGCCCGCGGTCCCCTTTGCGAATCCGGAGAATTACTATCACGTCGCGCGCCGCATCGCTGAAGAAACGCCCGGCGCCGCGTGGTCGGATCAATTCAACAACACCGCAAATCGTACCGCACACTACACGACCACGGGTCCCGAAATTTGGGACGCATTCGGGTCGTCACTCACGGCGTTCATCGCCGCAGCCGGGACCGGCGGAACGCTCGCGGGCACGTCGATGTTTCTCAAAGAGCGTAACGCGAACGTCCGCACCGTCGTCTGCGATCCGTACGGCTCGTCGCTGTATTCCCACGTTCGCTGCGGCACGCTCGATGCCGAAGGTGATTCCAATGCCGAAGGCATCGGCATCAAGCGTATCACCGAAAATTTTGCCGGCGCTCCCGTCGACGACGCCATTCGCATCGACGATCGAACGATGGTCGAAATGGCGGCGTGGCTCTTGCGCGAAGAGGGCCTCTACCTCGGCGGATCCGCGTCGCTCAACGTCGCGGGCGCGGCACGCTTCGCGCGGACGCTTCCGCCGGGCAGCATCGTCGTCACGATCCTCTGCGACGGTGGCGAACGCTACCGCTCGAAACTTTGGAATCCCGTGTGGCAAGCGGAAAACGACTCCGTTCCGCACGCGACCGACCTCTCGTTTTTATAAACCAGCGTAGGAGTACCGATGGCCGACCAAATCGATCCCACAAACGCAACGTCGAGCGCGTTCAACCGACGCGCATTCGTCGGATTTTCTGCCGGCGCGACCGCGTACGCGAGTACGATTGCAGCCGCACTTGCCGCGGGTGAAGATTTCGGGAAGCCGCATCCGCCCGTCGTTGCCGAGAGCGATCCCACGATCGCGACGGGCAGGCCGCAACTCAAAGACGGCGCGCGCACGATCGACTCATATTACGCATCGCCTCGCAACGCCGGCCCCACGACGCCCGCGGTCGTCGTCGTGCAACACATCTGGGGCGTCGACGCCCAGATTCGCGATACCGTCCGTCGCCTCGCCAAAGAAGGCTACATTGCGATCGCACCCGACCTGTACACCGGCTTGGCTGCGCCAAGCGGCGATGGGATGACCGACTATACGGCGTTTAAGCCGGCTGCCGGTGCGCTTAGCGACGCACAGGTCGACGCCGATCTCGCATCGGCCGCGCGCTTCGTTCGCTCGGGCGCGGGCGGACAGATGCAGAAGATTGGCGTGATGGGCTTCTGCATGGGCGGTGCGATCACGCTACGCCAAGCGATCGATAATGCCGCGACGTTTCAAGCCGCTGCGATCTTCTACGGTAAAGTTCGCTACGATACTTCCGGGAACAACGTCGGGGCGATCACGCCGATGGCACTCGCCTATGCCGATGAGATCGCCGTACCGCTCGCGGGGAGTTGGGGCGCGCGCGATACCGGCATTCTCGCAGCCGACGTCGCCGCGCTCGACGCGCGCATGTCGGTGCTCAAAAAAGCGCACGACATCAAAGTCTACGACGAGGCCGGGCACGCGTTTTTCGACGATACGCGCAATGCCTACGTTGCTGGCCCCGCAGCCGATGCCTGGACGCGAACGCTCGCGTGGTTCGCGACGCATTTGAAGTAATGGCGTATCGCATTCTTCACTGCGCGGACGTCCATCTCGAGACGACGTTCGCGCAGACCCGCGGCGGGAGTGCCCGCCGTAAATCGCTCGCCGATGCCCTCGTCCGTATCGTCGACGAAGCGCTCGCACGGAACGTCGACGCCCTCACCATCGGCGGCGATCTCTACGAAAGCGAACGTGCGGGCCCACAAACGGTCCGCTTTTTATTCGAGCAATTCGCCCGCTTCGGGCGGCCCGTCTTCATCGCGCCCGGCAACCACGATCCGCACGGACCGACGACGCTTCTCGCGCGCGGCGACGTTCCCGAAAACGTCAAGATCTTTAACGAAGCCGCTTGGCGCGCGTATCCGCTCGCCGACGGACTCACGCTCTTTGGTTTCGGGCATACGCCAGCCGAACCCGGGCGCCCGTTTGCCGGTGCGTCATTCGATCGCGGGGGCGTGCAACTCGCACTCGTTCACGGCAGCGACGAAGAACGCTGCCCACCCAACAAACGCGCGACCGCACCGTTTACGACCGACGAAGCGCTGGCCGCGGGCGCGACGCTCGTGCTTACGGGACACTATCACGGCGGGTATATTACGACGCGCGAGAAGCGCCCCGTCGTCGCCTATCCAGGCTCGCCCGAGCCGATGCGATTCGGTGAGAGCGACGTACACGGCGCGCTCGAGATTACGATCGACGGCACGCACGTCGGCGCAAAAGCGGTGCCGATTGCGAGAACGCGCCTCATCGAGCGCGGCTGCGATCTCGCGGGCGCATCGAACGAACACGCCGTCTTCGCTAGCGTCGAAGCGTTGCTCGCCGATTGCGACCGGAACGACTACGTCCGCGTGCGTCTCCACGGCGGCCTGCAAGGCGGGACGCGGATCTATACCGAGCTCATCGCGGAGCGCCTCGGCGCGACCCTGGGTTCGCTCGAAATCATCGATACGACGGTCGCGCACGATTACGCTGCGATCGCCCTCGAGCCGACCGTACGCGGGCACGTCGTACGCGATCTCCTCGCGCGCGGGGACGCGGGAACCGCCGCGTTGCGCTACGCCCTCGCCGCTTTCGACGGAACCGAGATCGCGCCGTAAGATGATCTTACGCGAACTCCATATCGACGGTTTCGGAAAGCTCGAGCACCGAACCATTTCGTTCGATCCTCACTTCAACGTGGTCTACGGCCCGAACGAAGCCGGCAAATCCACACTCGCTGCGGCGTTGCTCGCCTCGCTCTACGGGCTCGGGCGCGGCGAAAAAGACCGCTATCGTCCGTGGTCGGGCGCGCGTTTCGCGACGCGCCTACTCTACGATCTCGCCGACGGTCGCGCGTTCGAAGTGCAACGTGAATTCGAGCGCGATGCCAAAGGCATCCACGTCTTCGATAGCTCGGGCGCCGACGTCTCCGCCGCCTGCGCCGTGGGAAAGACGGTCAATCCCGGTCACGCACACCTCGGCGTTCCCCTCGAGGTCATCGTCAACGCCGCATTCGTTTCACAGGGCGATGCATCCATCGACGGCGCGCGTGCCGAACGCATCACGCACGCGCTCGCGCGCGCGCTCGATGGCGGCCCCAGGGAAGATGCCGCACTCGGCGCGATGGGTCGTCTCGATTCCGCACTCGCCGCCCATGTCGGCACCAAGCGCGCGACGATCAACACTCCGCTGCGCCATCTTCACGATGAGATGGTCGAAGCGCGCGCACGCGCCGCAGACGTCCGGACGCAGTTGCGATCCCTCGACGACGTCCGCGCGCGGCTCGAAACCGAGACGCTCCGCGGAATCGAACTCGATGCAGCGCTTCGGGAGGCCGAGCGCCGCAGCCGATCGCTTCGGAGCTTTACCTTACGCTCGCGCATCGACGCGCTACGCGAGATTCGCGACGACCTCGCCGCGCTCCAAGCCGAGCGCGCACTCTACCATGACGCCGACGGCTTTCCACCCGGCGGCTCGGCCGAACTCGAACGCCGCTATCGCGAAAGCTACGCGCTCGATACGCTTGCGGCAGCACACGCGAGCGACGCCGAACGCGGGCGAATGACGCCCGCGCTCCAAGGGGAACTCGACGAACGTAATGCCGACGGCGGCGCGCTCGACGACGCCGCGTTCTCCGCTCTCGTTGCGACGGCTGCCGAAGCGACGGCCGCACGCGATCGCGCCACGGTCGCAGCCGAGCGCGTACAGATCGCGAGGCGCGCGAACGATGGCGGCGGCGATGTCTTTGGTGGCGCGTTCATCGCGACGATCTGCGTCGCCCTCGGTGCGACGGCGCTCGTCTTCGTGCAACTCTGGGTGTACGCAGCCGTGGTCGGTATCGTCGCGATCGTCCTTGCAATTCTCGCGATCTCGATCGACGCACGCCGTCGTTCCGCACGCGCCACCGTGGAGACTGCGCAGCGCGCAGCCGACGATGCGAGCGCGCAAGAACGTGAAGCCGCGATCCACGTGGCCGCCGTCCTCGAACCACTCGGCGTCGCCTCGGTCGATGGTTTGGCGCGTCGGCGCGAGCGCGCGATCGAACTTCGATCGCGTCGAAGCGAAGCCGAACGGCTCGCCACGCGCGCGATCGAAACACGCGATGCCGCACGCGCGGCCGGCGAAGCATTCGATGTGCTCGCGCGCATGCTCGTCGATCCGACGGGCGCACGCGAGCGCGATCTCGCGGCATCGAAAACCATCGACGCGCGCCGGATCACACGCGATGGGATCGATCTCCGCCTCTCGATGCTCGAGGTTCGCCGCACCGACGTCCTCGGAATCGACGAAGAGTTCGCTCTCGAATCCGAACTCGCCGACCTGATCGCCTCGGGCGTCGAAGCCGTTCCCGGCAACGCATCACCGCGTGCTTTCGAGGCCGAGCGTGCCGACATCGAGCGCCGCGCGCAGGCGAGCCGCGTCGCACTCGCCGAGGTCGCAGCCGAACTTCGTACCGCCGAAGCCGCGATCGGCGATCTCGCCGAACTCGACGAACGCGTCGCCCATCTACAACTACGCGCGGCAAAACTCGAAACGTTCGAATCTGCTGTCTCGCTCGCACGCGAGACGATCGACGACCGCACGCGCGAAGCGCACCAAAAATTCGCGCGACGCCTCGCCGATTACGCGTCGCGAACGATCGAGCGCGTGACTGCGGGTCGCTACCGCGACGTGCGCGTCGATCCGACGACGCTCGCCGTGCGCGTTCGCGTTCCAGAAACGGGCACATTCGTCGACGTCGATCGGCTCTCGGCCGGGACTCGCGAGCAAACCTTTCTCGTGACGCGCCTCGCGATGACGCGCATGTTCGCCGAAGGCACGGAAATCGCGCCGCTCCTGCTCGACGACCCTTTCGCCTTCTGGGACGACGCGCGCATCGAGCGCTGCCTGCCAATCCTCGTTCCAGATCCCGCGACCCGCGACGCTCAAGTCGTCATCTTCACGACGAGCGAAGCCTTCGCGCGCGCCGCCGCCACGCGGGGCGCGCGCACGATCGATCTCTCGCTACAACCCGAGCCCGGCGTTCGCGTCGGCACGCTCGACGGCGATTAAGATTTGCCCCTGATGACGCAGGCGTAAGAACGTAATCTCAACCGTGATCCCACCGTGTTGGAACGGAAAGAAGTAATCGAATTTTTCGCTGACCTGATCGCTCGTCTTTAAGAACGCGTGCATCCGGCCTTCGAACGCATGCACCGCCGTGCACGGCGCGACGTCGCGGAAGAAGTTCTTTCCGATCACCGCTCCCTTTGCGAAATGCGAGAGGCGCGTTTCGTACTCGTTGTATTCGAGGATCGTGCCATCGGGATCGACGACGATCGCTCCGAATGGTAATTCGTCGATGCGATCCAGCGGCAGATCGAGCGCGCGCCACACGCGCCCATCGCCATCGGCAGTCTCTCGTTCGTTCATATCACGGACGAGATTAGGTCTGCGGCTCGCTCGCTCCCGTGCTCGGGCGCGTTACTTCGTTTTGGATACCGGTGCCGGTGCGACGGCGGGCGTGGCGTCCGCGAGTTTGCGCACGGCATCGAGCGTATTGGCGACGTGTTTATTCGGATCGAGCGAGCGATATGCGTAGGCGATTTTGCCGTCTTTTCCGATCACGTACGACGTGCGATCCGAGAACGTCATCGGCCCGAAGCCGAGCACGGCTCGATACGCCTTCGAGATTTTGTGGTTACCGTCAGATGCGACGGCGAATTTGCTGCGGCACTCGGAGACCGAGAACTTGTTGAGCTTCCCGATATCATCGCCGGAAACACCGATGACGGTAGCGCCGAGCTTTTTGTAATCGTCGATATGCTCGGCGAAGTCGTGCGCTTCAAGCGTACAACCCGACGTGAACGCTGCAGGATAGAAGTAGAGCACGACGGGGCCCTTCTTCAACTCGTCGGCGATATTGAAATCGAAGACCCGGCCACCGAGCGAGGCCTGCGTATCGAAGGGCGGCGCCGTATCGCCCGGGTGCAGTTCGGCCAGGGCCGGCGCGGCGGTCGCGGCGACCGAAGCCGCGAGAAGCGAGGCGAGCAGAAATTTTCGCATTACAATCCCATCAAACGTGCGATAACGAGACGTTGGACTTCGTTCGTGCCCTCGCCGATCTCATTAATCTTCTGATCGCGGTACATCCGCGAGACCGGATACTCATCCATGAAGCCGTAGCCGCCGTGGATCTGGACCGCCTCGTTGACGACGCGGCGCGAGACTTCACCCGAATAGAGCTTCGCGAGGGACGCCGTCATCTCGAAGGGCCGCTTGTTGTCTTTCTCCCACGCGGCCTTGAGCACCATGAGCTTTGCGTGCTCGATCTCCATGAGCATGTCGGCGAGCTTGAACTGGATCGCCTGAAATTTCGAGATCGGTTGGCCGAATTGGTGCCGGTCTTTGGCATACTGCAGCGCCTCATCATACGCGCCCATCGCGAGGCCGACCGAGAGCGCCGCAACCGAGATGCGGCCGCCATCGAGGATGGTGAGGAACTGCTTGAGCCCCTTGCCCCGCTCACCCAAAAGATGATCTTCGGGTACCGCGGCATCGGAAAAGCTGAGCTCGCGCGTATCCGATGCGCGCCACCCCATCTTGCGGTAGGTCTTCGCACGCGTGAATCCCGGCGTCGCTTGCGGCACGATAAAGTTCGAGATCTCCGAGCGACCTTTGGCATCGGTACCCGTGACGGCCGTGATCGTCGTACCGCCCGTGATCTCGGTCCCGCTATTGGTGATGAAGGCCTTCGTGCCGTTGATCGTCCACGACCCTTCGCGCAGCTCCGCTCGCGTGCGCGTACCGCCCGCGTCACTGCCCGCCTGTGGTTCTGTGAGACCGAAGCCCCAGAGCATCTCGCCGCGCGCGAGAGGGACGAGATATTTTTCCTTTTGCGCTTCCGTTCCGAAAAGATAGAACGGCGTCGCGCCGAGCGAGACGTGCGCTGCGAGCGTGATACCCGTCGATGCATCCGCGCGCGCGATCTCCATGACGGCGAGCGCGTAGCTCACCGTATCGGCACCGGCACCGCCGTATTTCTCCGGAAACGGTAACCCCATCAAGCCGAGGTCCGCCATCATTTTGACGAGATCGTAGGGGAATGCGGCTTTCGCGTCCATCTCTTCGGCGCGCGGCTTCACCTCGTCGTGCGCGAACTCGCGACACAGCGTTTGAATCGCGCGCTGCTCGTCCGATAAATCAAAATCCATATGTAAAGGTGTGGCTCCGCTCCTCTGACGAAAATCCCCTGTAATGTTAGCGCTTCGGCGTGATACGTGATCTCGCTTCGCGGAGTCACCCTCGTCTATCCCAACGGCACGCGTGCGCTCGACGGTGTCGACCTTGAAGTTGCCAAAGGCAGCTTCGTCTTTCTCGTCGGCCACTCAGGCACCGGGAAATCGAGCTTGCTGCGCTTGCTGTATCGCGAGCAACGGCCGTCGCGCGGCGAGGTCACCGTCGATGGCACGCGCGTCGATAACCTACGCCGAGCGAAGGTCGCGCAGTTGCGGCGCAACGTCGGCGTCGTTTTCCAAGATTTCAAATTGCTTTCTGATAAGACCGTCTGGGAAAACGTCGCTTTCGCACTCCAGGTGACGGGTGCCAAAACCAAAGACGTGCGCCGCCAGGTACCGCGCGTTCTCGATCTCGTCGGGCTCGCGCATAAATCGCGGATGTACCCGACCGAACTCTCCGGCGGCGAACAACAGCGCACCGCGATCGCACGCGCGCTCGTCAATAATCCCAAGATCATGCTCTGCGACGAACCGACGGGTAATCTCGATCCCGTCAATACGAACGAGATCATGGATCTCTTACATCGCATCAATCTCAAAGGCACGACCGTCGTGATCGCGACGCACAACGCGCTCGTCGTCGATCGCATGCGTCGGCGCGTGATCCGACTCGAAGATGGCAAAGTCGTCGCCGATGAGGAACGTGGCTACTACACGCATCCGGGCTTGCGCGAAGCGCTCGCCGCACCGTCGGCATAGGAGCGCGTATGGATTGGGGTCGCGTTCGTTTTTTCTTCGGTGAAGTCTGGCGCAACTTCACGCGCAATATGATCATGCAACTCACGGCGATCGGCACCGTGATGGTCACGATCGTGTTGCTCGGAAGCTTTCTCTTTACACGCGATACGCTCGGCAAGATCGGCGACGACGTCATACGCAAGATCGAGATCTCGGTCTTCCTCAAGGATACGACGTCGGGCAAAGCCGCAAAAGCGCTCGTGCGCGAACTCAGTGCCGACGCGCGTATCAAGAGCGTCACCTTCATTCCGCGTGCGGAAGGCTTACGCCAGATGCGCGAGCGACTTCGCGGCCAGATCGACACGTCGCTGCTTACGACCAACCCGTTGCCCGATGCATTACGCATTCGGGTCGTCGATCCCGAAAAGGTGCATCAGGTCGCGGCGCACGTGCGTAAATTGCCGGAAGTCGCAAGCGTCGAGTACGCGCAGGACGCGGTACAGAAACTGCTCCGCATCGGCGGCGTCCTCGGCCGCATCGGTCTCGGCATCGTCGCCTTGCTCGTCTTCACCGCGGCAATCATCATCTCCAATACGATTCGCTTGACCGTCTTCGCACGACGTCGCGAGATTGCGATCATGCAACTCGTCGGCGCGTCCGGTTGGTACATTCAAATGCCCTTCATTTGCGAAGGCCTCATCGCGGGCGTCCTCGGTGCCGGGCTCGCGCTCGGCGTGCTCGCGATCGCGCGCTATCAATTGTTGCCCAAGCTCGTTATCGCGTTGCCGTTCCTCCCGATGCACGCGACCGATCCCGCCGTCGGGACGCTCGCGCTCGAGCTCATCGGTGTCGGCGCCGCCGTCGGCATCGTCGCATCGTGGCTTTCCGTCGGCCGCTACCTGCGTACGTGATCGCGCTCGCGATACTCGCAGCAACGGCGCTCGGAACGTTCGGCGCAATCCCGCTCGACGCGCGCACACGCGACCGACACGCAGTCGTGGTCGCGTCGGTCGGCAACAAAATTCGTTCGCAACAAGCCGAGATCGATGCGACGCACAAACGCCTCGATGAAAAGCGCGTCCAACTGCGCTTCGCGCAGGCGCGCGTTCAAGATCTGCACAATCAGCTCGCGCAGACGACGCGCGATATCGGTCACGTCACCGCAACGCTCGACCAACTCGACGCTCTCGTCACGCACAACAAACGCAAACTCGCGTGGAATCAGATCCAGCTCGATGCCGCCGAAGCGACGCTCGCGCGCCACAATAGCGCGCTGCGGCGTAGGCTCGTCGATGCCTACGAACGTGGCGATATGGGCTACGTGAACGTTCTCCTCTCATCGACGTCTTTCAGCGATTTCGTCGAGCGTTGGGACGATATTCGCTTCCTCATCGCGGCCAACCAGAAGACCGTTCGCGTGCGACGCTCCGCCGAGCGTAACGTCTCACATGCGCGTCGAACCCTGCAGGGCGAACGTTCGGGCCTCGAAGTTTCTCTCCAACGCCAGCAGCAAGCGAAATATCATCTCGCCGCGCTCGCATCGGAGCGCGTGCAACTCGTCAACGCCGCAGACGCACAGCGCCGCAACGTCTCGATCGAGGTCGCGCAACTCGAAGAGCTCTCCGCCTCGCAGGAAGCGCAACTCGAAAGCTACATCCGCGAACGTCAACGTGAAGAAGCCGCGCGTCGCCTCGCCGAAGCCAAAGAACGCCGCCGCGCCGCGCAGCTCGCGGGTCGAGCCGCCCCACCCGCGGTCTCCGACACCGGCCCGAGCGCCTTTGCGTGGCCCACCTCCGGGCCGATCACCGACCCCTTCGGTATGCGGATGCATCCGGTCACGCATCAATGGCGGATGCACAACGGCCTCGATATCGGCGCGCCGATGGGGGCGACGATCGTCGCCTCGGCGCCGGGCAAAATCATCTACGCAGGCTGGGAAGGCGGCTACGGCAACACGATCATCATCGATCACGGCGGCGCCGCTTCCACGCTCTACGGTCATTGTTCGCAGCTTTTCGTGAGCGAAGGCCAAGAAGTCGCGCGCGGTCAGGCGATCGGCGCCGTCGGTTCTACCGGCATCTCGACGGGCCCCCACCTCCACTTCGAAATCCGCATCAATGGCGTCGCCGTCGATCCGAGCTCGCGCCTGCGGTAGCTGCCGTTCGCACACGATCGCCGCACGACCACTCGCAACGCGTCGATCTCTCCCAGGTTCGTCCGGCATACTCGAGACGTCCCGCGCGGAGAGCGTGGGGAAACTTCCGGGGCCGCTTCTTCGTAGCAAGAGTGTGGCTTGTGCCGACACTTCGGGCATAGTCCAGTTTCAAGCCGCAACCGAAGACCGCCGGGCGACCGTCTAAGGACTACCGACGCTCACGCCAGAGAAATCGACGGATTTTTGACTAGACCACTCCGCGTATTGGCCGCTGCCTTCGCCATAGCCGTCACCTCACTCGGTGGCGCGCTTTATCTCGCGCACGAACGAGCCGACCGCGCCGCGAGTGCGCCGCTTTCTTCCGGCTCCAGCGTCGCCGCGCTCGACCTTCGCGCGATCCTGGATGCGCCCCACGGCGGCGATCAACGCATGCTCGACAACGCCTTCCGGCAAGTCGAGAAGGCCTACTACAAGCCGATCAACGCGCAGACGTTGCTCTCAGGCGAGCAGCACGAACTCATCGCGTATCTCAAAGCGCACAAAGTGCTCGCACCCGCGATCCCGCGACTCGTCGCCACGGGCGATGAAGAACGCGATATCCGGTCGCTCAATCGCGGCCTCGCGGACGCGCAGTCGCTCTACGGCAAACAAACCTCGAACGCCGAGCTCACGCAAGCCGCGATTCGCGGCATGCTCGGCTCGCTCGGGGATCCCTACACGACCTATCTTTCGCCCGCCGAAATCAACTCGCTCGAAGAATCGCTCAAAGGCGGCGACTTTGGCGGTATCGGCGTCTACATCGTCCAGGATCCGCGGAACAAGCATATTTTGGTCGAGCCGATCGAGGGAACTCCCGCGTACAAGGCCGGCGTGAAGGTCGGCGATCGTATCATGCGCGTCGACAACCATGACGTCGCGGAGATGAAGCTCGAAGCGGTCGAACGTCTCATTCGCGGGAAAGTCGGCACGGTCGTCGAGGTCGAGGTACAGCCGCACGGGAAAACCGCGACCCATACCGTTGCGATCACGCGCGATCAGATCCAAGTACCCTCGGTCCATGCCGAACTCAAGGACGGGATCGACTATGTCCGTTTGGCCGATTTCGGGCAGACATCGTACGACGAAGTGCGTAAGGCGATGCTCGCCGGAAAAGCCAAAGGCGCACACGGATACATCCTCGATCTCCGCAACAACGGCGGTGGCCTCCTCGAGGCTGCCGTCGAGATCTCGAGCCTCTTCATTCCGCAAGGGACGATCGTCTCGACGATCGATCGGGGGGGCAACCGCGATAGCAAGGGCGCGCTTCACGAGGCAATCGGCGCGACGCCGCTCGTCATTCTCGTGAACAAATACACGGCGAGCGCGTCTGAAATCACGGCCGGTGCCGTGCAAGATTATAAAGTCGGAACGCTCATCGGCACCAAGACCTTCGGTAAGGGCGTCGTCCAAAGCATCTACAACACGAGCGACGGTGGCGCGCTCAAAATCACGACCGCAAAATACGTCACGCCGCTCGGTCGCGATATCCACCACAAGGGCATCGAGCCCGATGTGATCGTCGAACAGCCCGCTGAAGCGCCGATCATCAACACGCCAAAAGACCTCCAACTCCAAGCCGCAAAAGCATACTTGCGGCGTACCGCGCGCAGGTGAGTGCATGATCAAACGAATCGTAACCGTCTTCGTAGCTGCCGCCGTGCTCGCAACGAGCACACCCGGCGCATCGCGCGCGTCGGGGCTTTCGAGTGTCGAGAATAACGAGATCGAGATGTCGCTCTCGCTCCTGCAATCGGAGTTTTACAAAAAAGTCGACCCGCAGGTGACACTCGACGGCGCGCGGGCGAACATGCTCGCGTACCTCGAGAAGCAGGGCGTCAAATCGCCCCGCGTCGCGCAACTCAAAGCCGTCGAAGATCCCGCGCTCAACGCGCGCGAACTCGAACGCGAAGTGAGTTCCGTCGTCGCCGCTTACGGGTCGAAAGTCGGCGGTAGCCGCACGCTTACCTATAGCGCGATCGCGGGCATGCTCTCATCCGTCAAGGATAAGTACACGACGTTCCTCACGCCCAAAGAATACGCCGACCTCAATGAAGGACTCGACGGCGGAAACTTCAGTGGTGTCGGAATTTCGATCGCCGTCGATGAAAAGACGAAGCTCCTTGGCGTCAACGAAGTGATCCCGGGTGGTCCTGCGGAGAAAGCCGGCCTTCAGGGCGGCGATACGATCCTCACGGTCGATGGGAAATCGACCAAGGGTCTCACGACCGATCAGGACGCGAAAATGCTTCGCGGCGAGAAAGGTACGCAAGTCAAGCTCGTGATCGAACGCGCGAGCAAAGAGCTTCCCGTTATCGCCGTCACGCGCGATACGATCCACCAGCCGAGCGTCTATTCCAAACTACTCGAGAACGGCATCGGCTACACACGCCTTACCGTCTTCGGATCGAACACCGCGAGTGAATTGACGACCGCACTTACGAAACTACAGGCGCAAGGCGCCAAAGCCTACGTGCTCGACTTACGTGACAACGGTGGCGGCTATCTCAACGCTGCAATCGAAGTGAGTTCGAAGTTCATTCCATCGGGTCCGATCGTTTCCGTCGAATCCAAGGGTGGCAGCAGCACCCAGTACGACGCCGAGAATACGGCGATTCCCGCAAAGCCTCTCGCGGTGCTCGTGAATAAGTACACCGCTTCCGCATCGGAAATTACGTCGGGGGCGATTCAAGACAACGGCGTCGGCGAACTCATCGGCGAGAAGACCTACGGCAAAGGGGTCGTGCAAACGATTCACCCGTTACCCGACGGGTCGGCCGTGAAGATCACGAGCGCGCGATACCTCACGCCGCACGGCCGAGATATCAACCTCATCGGCATCACGCCCGATATCACGACCGTCGAACCGAAATCATCGAAGCTCGGCAATCCCGAAACCGATCCGCAGTTGCAATCTGCGATCACGTATCTCCAGGGAAAAATCGCTCAAGCGGCGTTGTAGTCAGCAAAAAAAAAGCACTCGCTCGACGCGCGTGCTTTTTTTGTTGCCGAAAGAGCCGCCTTACACGATTAGCGCGAGTAGGTCCCGACGTACGTCCCTTGTGCGAGCACGTGACCGTTGAGATTGAACGTCAGATACGCACCCGTCGTCGACGAACCCGTTAGGCCCGCGATCGGGGTTGTGAGATCGGTCGCGCTGACCGTGAACGTGTATCGGTGCGGGCCATCCCCCACCGGCGGGCACGGACCGCCATATCCCGTCGTACCAAAATCGGTCAATCCGAAGGTCGTTCCATCCGCGGGCGTGGTCGTTCCAAATCCGGCAGCCAGACTCGTCACGTTCGCCGGGATATTGAAGACGATCCAATGCCAGAAGCCGACGCCCGTCGGTGCGTCGGGATCGAACTCCGTCACCACGTAGCTCTTCGTCGTCGCCGGACCCGCCGACCACGTGAGTTGTGGCGAGACGTTCTGACCACCACAACCGGAAAACGCAGCGCTCGTCGGTTGCGCGGCACCGTTTGCAAACGTCGCGCTAGCAATCGATAGCGACGCCACGGTACCCGTCGTCGGTTGACGCAGTACGGGGCCAAGCGGAGAAGGCAGAATAACGGGTGCGGCCGGCGCCGATGTGCTCGACGTGTTGCATGCGGAAAGCGCGAAAAGCCCGAGCACGGCCGAGGTTCGTAAGGTATTCGTCATCATACGAAACGATGCGCTTCGTGCGACTTACGAACCTGTTGCGGACTTCGTCGTGCGACCGATCACGCGGTCGAGATCGATCTCGCCGAACGACGTGAAGGCGGCGAAGGGCACGTTCCGTTCGCGCAAATACCGTTCGAGTGCTAAGCCCGTCTTCGCGAAACAGTGGTCCGCTTCCAACGCTGCGGCGTAATCGGACCGGCCGTCACCGAAAAACATCGTGCGCGTCCCGGACTCGTTTGCCGCGCGAACGATCGCCGCTTTATCCGTGCCGTTTCCGTCGGCATCACGAAAGCGGATCGACCATCCCGCGGGTGCCACATCGATCTCGTTTGCAACGATCGGCAGATCTCCAAGGCCGATCTCAACGAGACGGTCGCGAATGATCGGTGCGATTCCGGAGCTCACGATCGTGACCGGGATGCCACGTCGCCGACACGACGCGACGAACGCTGCAAACGTCGGATCGACCGCGATCTCGGCGCGCAAGATCGTTGTGACTTCCGCAAACGTCCCGCGAACGTAGGATGCCTGGAGTTGGAGGACGTCGCGTAGCGACATCGAGCCGTCGTCGAGCCCAATCTCCGTGTGTCGCCAGGCATCATCGCCCGCGAACCGTTTCACGAGGATGTCGAAGGTATCGAGATCGGTGATCGTTCCGTCGAAGTCGACGAAGATCGCCCACGCCGCGGGCGGCGTGGGCGAATCGTTCGATTGGGTCACCGCGCCTTAGGTCGCATTTTTCTTACGCGAAGTCGTGGCCTTTTTGCGAGCGGGCGCCGCGGCGGAGCTCGTGGCTTTCTTCTTCGTGCCGGCGGATTTTGTTGCGACCGGAGCTTTCTTTTCGGGTGTCGCTTTTTTCGCAACCACCTTGGGCTTGGGCCCACGTTTCGCCGGAACCGGAACGCCCACTTCGGCCGCAACGACAACCTTGGGCGGACGGCCGCGACCGCGTTTAGGTGCCGGAGCATCCTCGACGACGGCAGCAGTCTTGGGCTTGGGACCGCGCTTTGCGGGTGCCGTGACAGCCGGCGCAGCAGCCGCCGCAACGGCTACCTTCGGAGGACGACCGCGGCGCTTCGGAGCGGCGGCTTCCGTGGCGCCAGTCAACGCGGCGACGGGCACGACCTGCGCGAGCTCGAGTTGGACGGAGTCCGCTTTGCGTGGGCGACCACGACGGCGTGTAGGCGTCGCGATTTGGGCGGGCTCTTCGGGAACGCGGAGACTTCGTGGCGGTGCTTCGACCGCGACGGGCGCGGCTTTGCGGTCGAATCGCGCGATCGCACGGTTCGGCTCGGGCGGAGCGGTCTTGCCCGTCGGTTCCGCCGCGCCATTTCCGTCAACGCGGAAGATATGGCGATCCGGCATTGCGGCACCAGGCGCGGGCGTCGTCTCGTCGGCTGCGGTTGCTCCAGCACCACCTCGTCCACGACGACGACGACGCCGGCGACGGCGACGTACTTGGCCTTCGTCGGCCGTCGGCGCATCGGGCACGCCCGAGGTTGCCGTCGTTTCCGTTTCGTCTTCGTCGCCCTCGGCGTCGCCATCGAAGTCACCGAGATCTGCGGTACCTGCGGCTGGAGCCGCGCTTCCATCGGGGAGCGCGGTGAGCGCAGCCGTCCCTGGCGCCGCATCTCCCGGCCCACGCCGACGGCGACGGCGACGACGACGCTTGCGGTCGCCTTCGGGACCGCCATAGCTCGCATACGCGCGCCCTTCGCCCGTCTCATCGACAGTGGCGTATTCGGGTACGGCGTGGATTGGCGTGACGGTTGCGAGTGGCGGCGAGGTCGCGACGTGCGCGCGCGCCTCTTCGTCTTCGGCTTCGGCTTCCGCCGAGGTGGAGATGCCCAGTACCGGACGTGCGCCCGCGCCTTTCGCGGCTTCCTCGGCGAGTTCCAGGAGTTGTTCTTCCTGTTCTTCCGAGGTGAGCGCGAGCTTACGCCCGCGACCGCCGCGACGGCGTCGCTTCTTCGCTTCCATGGGCAGCGCGCTCACGTTCGAGCGCGGCTCGGCGAGCATGGTGCCTTCCTCATCGATATCGATGATCTTGATCTTGATCGTTTCGCCGACGGCGTTGGCGGCGTTCTCGACTTCGACCAGCCGATCGCCGACGATTGCGAGCGCGGAGTTCGCGTTGGGCAACCGCGCGTGCACGAGATCGACTTCGAGCTCGTCGCCGACGCGGACGTTGGCGAGCGGGGCCGTCGCGTCGTCAACTTTGGCGAGCGAACTAATACGCGTACGTTCGGGATGCAACGCTGCATCGACACGGACCGCGATCTTCGTTTCGAGTTCGCGTTCGAGGCCGGCGAGTTCGTCTTCGTACCAATATTCGAGTTGCGCCGCGACCGTCGGCGCCGTCATCACTTCGATCGGCAGACGCGTCGCGTCGCCGTTCTGATGCGCGTGACCGAAGCGTCGGATCTCCCGGAACGTTTCGATCGCGACGGATTCGGGCGACATGACCGAGCCGAGACCCACGCACGTGGGACACGCGCCGCGGAGTTGACCGCCGAGATCTTTGCCGACGCGTTTGCGCGTGAATTCGAGCAAACCGAGCGCGGAGAAGGATTGAATCGTCGTTCGCGTGCGATCTTTGCGCAGGCCCGCTTCGAGCGTATTGATCACGCGCGTGCGTGCGGCTTCGGTCGACATATCGATGAAGTCGCACACGATGATGCCGCCGATATCGCGTAGGCGCACTTGGCGCGCGATCTCGGCCGCCGCTTCGATATTCGTTTTGACGATCGTATCTTCGAGGTTTTTGCCGCCGGTAAATTTGCCGCTGTTGACGTCGATGACGGTCAACGCTTCCGTCGTCTCGATGACGATCGAGCCACCCGACGGTAATTTGATATTGGGCCGTAGTAATCGCTGGACTTCCTCATCGATTTTATAATCTTTGAAGAGCGAGCTACCGCTGTTGTAATGTTCGATACGGTCGACGTACTGCGGACCGAGGAGGCGCATGAAGTCACGGACTTTTTCGAAATCTTCCGCGTTGTCGATGAGGACCTTATCGACTTCGGGCGTGATGAAGTCTCGCGCCGCTTTGAAGACGAGATTCATGTCTTTGTGGATGAGCGACGGCGCGGGCGCGCGTTTGTAACTCTCGAGAATGCCGTGCCACATGCGGATGAGCACGCCGAGATCGGCGATGAGTTCCGCTTGGCTCACGCCACCGGCGGCGGTGCGTACGACGGTCGCCATGCCTTCGGGCCGGATCATCTTCATGATGCCCTTGAGGCGGTTCCGCTCTTCGGCGCTCTCGATCTTCCGCGACACGCCCGAGTATTTGCCGGTGGGCATGAGGATGAGATAGCGGCCGGGGAGCGAGATGTTCGTCGAGATGCGCGCGCCCTTGAGGCCGCGCGGCTCCTTGACGATCTGGACGAGGACGTCGTCGCCCTTGCTGATCTTTTCGTTGATGGTCCAGCCGGTGCGGCCTTGCGTGATTTCGACGTCGCCGATGTTGAGGGGCGTTTTGTTGATATCGTCGACGTAGAGGAAGGCGTTGCGACCGAGGCCCAGGTCGACGAAGCTCGCTCCCATTCCCGGGAGCACGTTCATCACTTTGCCCTTGTAGATCGAGCCGATGACCTTTTCTTCGCGTTCGAAGTAGATTTCGGCGAGCACTCCGTCCTCTCGGATGGCGACCCGGTTTTCCCAGGGATCGCTCGAGATCAGGATCTCAGTTGGCACGTAGTTGCCTTTCGATAGGGGGCTCCGCGTTGTCTCGGGTGCCCGTTTTCAGTTGTGCCTGCTCGTCGGAATCGACGCGCGGCGCGCTCATGTCGCGACCGATGCGGAGATACCGCGGCGCGAGAGGAGCCTTCTTCCGACATTCCGTGCTGCGGGTGCGACGATCGAGGCCGCGTGCGCAAAAATTTTAAGCCGGATGAGCCGGAGGTTTGCCGGGGGGTGGCTACGGTCCTTTGCGGCTCCGAAGCACGAATGCTCGCTTCCGGCGCCGGACGTGCGGGTTGAAGCGAGACGAGGACGTCCGGCCGTGATAGTGCGGGCGCGATCGTTCTTGGGTCGTACGCTCGCGATCGAACGTCGCCGACATCTATCGCGTGTGCCACGTCTCGGGCGACGTATTCGGCGTGCGCACCGGCGATTATCCCGAACGATTGTAAGCGACGCCCTTCGGCCGGACGATGCTCGCCGAGGGCTGGCGTTGTCATGCACGTCCCGTTTGACGACCCCGTGCAACGGTGCCTCGACCAAGCTGCAACCGATCTCGCGCTCGCCGTTGAAGTGCGCGAGCGCTAGGCGCATCAGCCGTGCTTTCACGAATAGCCGTCGGCAGAAATGGCGCTCGAAGCGCTCCTCACGCGCCTCACCGGCGACGCAATCCCGACGACGTTCGCGCAGGCGCGCGCCGGGCGTAATTCTTATTCGACGAACCTCGAATCGATGACGCAGCCCTCAACGTCGGGATGAACGCACACTCGCGGAAAATCCGGATGATGGGGACTGATGACGTAATTCTCGTCCCCGGGAACGACCACTGAAGGCACGGCGAGTACTGCGGATCGATGTGCTGCTACCCATAACTCACCATGCGCTTTTGCCGTATTTGAACCGATCGCGTCCCGATTAACTAGCGGGGACGTTCGGTCGGTCAAGTCCTCGGGAGCCGTCGACGCATCAACGTTGGCGAGATATTCGAGAATTGCTAACGCTTTCGACGGCGAAGCATATGCAACGGGCGTCCCGGGTCGATTCCAACGACCGCCCATGCGTCGCGCACCCTCCCCGCTAAAAGCGCGCGACGATGGATCGGCATATCGCCGCGATGGGATACGGAACGCGCGGATTAGCCAACCCCACCGTATGCGATCGCTCCGAGGGACTCACGCACGAGCGCCGTCCCGGCCTCGGTCGCAAGCATTTCCATCGGCGTCTTTCCGCCTAAATGACGCACGGGAGACCGGAGCCACCCAAGAACTTTATCTCCGTCGCCTTCGAAAGCATCGAGCGCCTCGACGAGCACTTTTCCGAAACGTAAAACTGCTCGCCGCAATCGGCACACGCACTGCGGCTAGACTCGTCTTCGTACGGCTCGGTCTCGCACGAAGGCACCTCCTCGCCGTCTTCATCGATCGGGAACGGCAATGGCGGCGCCGAGGCCAGCGTCCACGATTTCCGTACTCCGCGACAATGGAATTCTCGTGCCCATTCGGCCCGATCGCGCCGCCATTCCAACCGGCTTGCGATATGGGTGCAAAAAGTTTGAGCGAGAGCTCTGTCGCGAGACGAGCGTTGATCGAGCTGTTATGTGGATCCGGCCGCCTGCTGCTCCGCCGGCTCAAACGACGCGATTTCTAGATGTACTCGTTTCGGTATATGAGAGTATTCCCGAAAAGAGCTTCCGCTCACGAAACGACGATAATAAAGGCTATCGGGTTAGCCAGTCACAGCCGACCGCAGTCGTTTTGTGCGACCTTGCCTGCGAAGCGATCGCGAATCCAGTCGATCGTCGTCGTCGCGGTGCGCTGGGCGATTGTCACGTGGTCACCGCCTGCAATCTCGACGAAACGTAGCGGCTGGTTGGCACGACACATCTGTTTGACGAAGCGGCGCGTGACATCTGGCGAGACGATGACGTCAGCCGACCCCTGCGCGATGAGCAACGGCGCCCCGAGTTTACGCGGCTTCACCGAATTCGCTCGCATCAATTCGGCCCAACGTGGCGACGCATTAAGGTCGACCCCGCGCAACTGGTAGGTTAGCCGCATCAGGCCGATTTTGGTCCGCAGCTTGAAGCCGTCGAGCGTGACGCAATTCTCCGCCAATCGGCGGATCAGATCTTGCCCAACTGGTCGAGCGATCGTCGAGAGCGGGATGCCGTACACCGCCGACCACGACGCTCCGGCGAATGATGTCGTCAACGCGCGCACCGCAGCGTTTTTATTTCCGGTCAGGTTTTCTGCAAGATCGACCGGTGGCGCGTCTGCGGCGGCTCCCACGAGCCGAAGCTCAGGCGCGTATCCAGCAGCGAGCTGCGCGGTCCACAGCGTGGCGTGCCCCCCTTGCGACTGGCCCCAAACGGCGAAACGGTTTGTCGCCGACGCGTTCGGTACGGCGCGCGCTGCGCGGACCGCGTCGAGCACTGAGTGAGCCGCGCTCGGGCCGACAAGATACGGATGTGGTCCGGGTCCGCCAAGGCCCTGATAATCGGTCGCGGCGACGATATAGCCACGCTTGAGCAAGTCACCTAATCCGGCGATGCTGCCGAAAAGCCAGCTATTGGTCGACGGCGCACAGGCATTGGCGATCCCGCTCGTGCCGTGAGCCCAGGCGACGATGTCTCGACCGCCCGCCGGGGCGCGCGCCGCCGGCACGATGACCACGCCGGTGACGTCGACCGCTTTTCCCCCACCGTCGGTCGAATGGTAGACCACGCGGTAGGCCTTTGCCCCTTCGGGGGCTCCGATGAGCGGAACCGCGGCGACAAGAACCGGCCGGGCGACCGCAGGAGCGGCGACCGACGCGGTAGCGATGATAGCGGCAAAAGCGAAAAATAATTTCATTGCTGACGTCCTTACGACTGCATCCGCGAATGTCCCAGCGTCCCAAAGAGCGGACGGCCCGTTACGCTGTCCCGGACGCGTCCCTTTCGGATAAAACCTCTGGATCTTGCGCGAAGCGGCTTGTGTGTCCCAAAGACCGTGATGATCGTGCCCATCATCAACTGCGCGACGCCGACGGAGCCGGCGTTTCGGTCTAGGCGCAGGCGAATATCTCCGCGACGATCTCATGCATCGTGGGATCGCACGTCCGCAAGCGCTCGCGCGTTGGCCCGGGCCATGGCGACACGGCGTCGTTGAGAACGCCGGCGTAAGCACGGAACGACTCGGCGAAATATTCGTCGAGGCCGGTTGCCGCATACGGCGTTACGAACGCGCGGGCGGCCGCGTACGCCGCGCGGATGTGTGGATCGAAGCCGCTGCGATCCACGCCGCCGCCGAGTGCGCAATCGATCGCGTGCGCAACTTCATGCCGATTGTCATCGCCGTTAGCGAACGTAGGTAGACGGTGCGTTCTCCGACGACGAATACGCCCGCCAGCAGAACTGGCCAGGCGTCGACGTCGACGCATCGCGATAGCCTTCGCTGGCGCGCAGCGGCCGAACGGAACACCGGTGCTCGACAAGTTGCTCGAGCAACGATGTGGCGTATAAGCCGAGGTGCGGCGTGATCGCGGCTTGACCGCTTTTGCTCACACCGACGATGAGCATGGATACGACGTCGCTATGGCGCGACGAAATTCCGATGGGAGTTTGCAACACCGTGCACAGTCGTGTCGAAACAAACGAACAGAACGCAAAGCTCGGAAGGCGTCTGTCTCTCATCGGTACCGCGATGACAAACGAGGACTTTTTCCGGGCTGCTGGCGAGAAGCTCCTTGACGTTCATTCTTGGGGTCCCCCCCCAACTTCTTATTCCGCGGATGCCTAAAAAATGACGGCGAACATCACCTTAACGCCAAGAGGTTCGCACGGTGCGCAAATCCGGCTACTCCGACGAACAGATCGCCGCCGCTCTCGGACAAGCCGAGATCGAAACGACCGTGGTCGACATCACCCGAATGCTCGGCATTTCTGAAGCCACCTTTAATGTTTGGAAAAAACGATTCGTTCGCCGCAAGACTGTTCTTCCACATATTCGCAAAGTTTGGCAGTTGAGCGAACGACGTGCATGCGAAATTCTGGGCGTTAATCGTCGCGCAGGACGCTATCAATCGGTCTGCGGCGAAGTCGACGTTGCGTTGCTAACTCGCGTCAAGGCGATCGCTGCGGTTCGGATTGCTACGGGCAATGAAGGATTCACGTCTTGCTCATACGCGAGGATTTGCCGGTTACTATCAAGCGTGTTGCTCGACTATATCACGAAGCCGGTTTAGCAATTCGCACAAAAACACTGCGTCGCCGACGCGCCGCTGTGGTGCGCGAAACGCCGGCTCATCCGACGGCAAAGAATCAGAGTTGGGCGATGGACTTCATGCACGATGTGCTCGCCGACGGCACGAAGATCCGGCTCTTAACCATAGTTAGTATCTTAAGTCGCGAGAGTGTCGCCTTAGAGGTCGATTTCGGGCTCAAAGCACCGCAAGTCGTCGATGTTCTTCACCGGGTCGCCGCCGAACGCGGAGAGCCGCAAAGAGTATGATGTGATAACGGGCCTAAATTCATATCGCTTCACCTCGACTTCTCGAATCCCCGAAGGCCGTCAGATACGCTTTCTGCGAATCGTTTCATAATCGCGTTCGTCAGGAATTGCTAAATCCAAAATGGTTCCGAACGCTCGAGGATGCTCGGCGGCACGCCGATGCATGGCGGCACGGTCACAACACGAGTCACCCGCATCGTTCTCTCGACGATTGACACCCGAAGAATTCGCGCGGCGATCGAAGAAATAACCCACCATTGCCATCATTTCTTGAGCACCCGCGGAACGTGCCTGCTTCAAAATTGCAGCGTTGCAAATCACGATGATTTACACGATATTTCTAATTTTACATCATCTTTATTCAGTTTTACCGGTCCATACTAATGGGTCCCTTTTCGCCGAGACCGCCGAAGATACATAGTTACGAAAACTCCCAAACTAAAAGCACCACCGAGCATGCCAAAGAAGCTCAGCAAAAAAACATTAAAATGGAAAGTAATCAATGCGCTGAGTTGCTCGACGTCGTAACGGGAATGGTTCCAAAAATGCCACCATTGGTTGACCCACCCGATCCTTGCTGAACACCTTGGGGTGGATTAGCATAAGTTCGCGGCGGATCATTACTAAATAGCGTTACGACAGCCCAGTTATGTGCCGGCAATACTTCCGCGGAAGTCATTTCTGTAGCGTATATAGCCATATCAGTACCGAGGCCCGCCCCTCCAGCTGTAAACGTAACTAACACGCTTTTCGCAACTCCAATTAAGACGATCGGAGCAAGCTCCCCTGCAAATGCAGCAAGGTCAATATTGGTAGCTATGCCGCCTGCCGCTAAAACAACTCCTCCAAGAATTACGGGCTACGGATTTGGCGGAGCCGCTGTCGCCTTACTCTGAGCTACGTAGGTACGGGACTTGTCGAATGAAAAGGGTGCTAGCGTACGAGGAAAAGCAGGGTCATACAACATGACCCCATTGCCGGCTTTCGGATGTGTAAACGTTCACGCGTCACTTCGGGCGTAAGGCGCAAAAGTTATTCCCTGAAAATCAAATGAAGCGCCGCGTCTAATGGCCGCATGAAGCAAAACGATCGTAGGCGAACCACCGACGCCCTATCGCGCATTACCAGGCGAATCCGCGAGCAGTCCTTGACGAGTACCATCTTGAGGGTCTCGGCATCGACGTGAAGATTTCGCCTGAGACGCGGGATCGAATCGGCGGCGCCTGCGGCTCCGGCGAGAGAGAGGATCGTCACGATGAGCGCTGCGGCCCAAAGCGGCAACGCGAGTGCGATCGCGGCGATAAGCGTGGCCGTAAAGTGCGAGAAACGCCCCGAACCCAAAGACCGCGGCCGCGACGAAGGGACCGGCAGATTTCGCCAGAGCGATCTCCGCGCGGGCGAGCGCAAAAGATCGGTCGTAAAGCGCTTAAAGACATCGGGTAAAAGCAGCTCGGCGACGACGGTCGCTTCAGGCGAAGAGAGCAGTCGCGGCGCGGGGGCGTGCTGGTCATTCATTGTGCAAGCTCCGATGGAGTGAGGTGGGGACGTCCGACCCAAAACGTCCGAAAAGCTTACAATGCGCTTTGGGGCACCTGTGGCCCGAACACGGTGTCTGCGCCCGGTGTGAGCCCGGCGGTAGGGACCTCTTCGGCGGTCTCCCGTGCCTGCTCGCACAAGCGTCGCCGGTTCGAGCAGGACGATCGACACGGATTCCCGCGCGATCCGGTCGCGACTTTTCGAGCGGCGACCGTGCTTCGGTCAGCTCGGCGATTCCATTGCGAGAACGCTCGTAACGGAACCGTTCATCGCCGATGATCGAATCACATCATCACTCAAAACACCAGCTTGTCGCGTTGCACGTAAATATTTAGCAGTAAGCCAATGGCCGCGAAATCGGTGAGGATTGCCGTGCCGCCGTACGACATGAATGGGAGTGGGATGCCCGTAATCGGCATGATGCCGACGGTCATGCCGATATTGATCATGATGTGGAACGCGAGCATCGCCACGAGACCCGCGGCGAGCAACACGCCGAACCGATCGCGCGCGGCGAGCATCGCACGAAACGCACCGAAAAGCACGATCGCATAGAGGGCGATGAGCGCGAGCGACCCGACGTAACCGAGTTCTTCGCCGACGACCGTGAAGATGAAATCACGCGAATGTTCGGGGACGAAGTTGAGCTGCGTTTGCGTCCCGTGATGTAAGCCTTTCCCGAAGAGTTCGCCGCTGCCGACGGCGATTTTCGACTGGTTGAGATTCCAGCCGACACCCTGCAGATCGGCATCGGGATGTAAGAAGACCAGTAATCGACTGCGTTGGAACGGTTTGAGCACGTATTTCGTGCCGACGACAAATGCGGCGAGCGCGGCAGCCCCCGCCGCATACGCACCAAAATACCACGCCTTCGAAACGCCGAAGAAAAGCTCCGCACTCAAGATTGCGCCGATGACGAGTGAGGTGCCGAGATCGGGTTGTTTGAGGATGAGGAGTGCGGGCACGGCGACCATGAAGATCGCCTGCCCCATCTCGCGCCACCCGACGCTCACCGTTCGTGCGATCGTCGCCGCGATGCAGATCGCAAGGACGAGCTTCGCGGGCTCCGATGGCTGAAATTGAATGAAGCCCAGATTGATCCATCGCTGCGCGCCGAGGGCGCTCCGGCCTCCGATCATCACGAGCCCGAGCAGCGCGAGATTTCCGATGTAGAGCCCGAACGCCCAACGTTGCCACTTGTGATAATCGATCGATGCGAAGATCGACATCACGATCGTGCCGAGCCCGATGTAGATGAGTTGTTTGCGCCACTCGCTCGCGGCACCGGGATCGTGGAGGTCGGCTGAATGGATGAGCACGACACCATAAAGGGAGAGAACGAGCGTCGCGCCCGCCATCACCCAATTAAACGATTCGTACCAGGGCCGTTCCACGTTCGCGAACTTGGCTCGGCCGTCGCCCTACGCCTGGGCCGGCTTGCCTACATGTTGGCCGTTCGCATTCGGGCGATTCGCGGCATTTTGCGCTTTTTTGCGCCGACGACGGCGCGCGGCAGCCGAGACGGGTGCGTCGGCCTGTATCGCAGGTGCGCCATTTTCGCTTGGCTTCGACGCGACCGTCGCGTACGTTTCGGGCGGCATATCGATACTCGCGACAGCTTCCACTGGCGGAGGCGGTTGCGCGACGGTTACCGCGGTTGTAAGGGATGGCACGGGCGGGTGGGTCCGCTCGCGGACGCCCGTAATCGGAATGCTCGCGAGCACCGCGACGTCGTTCTCGCGATGTTCGAACGTCACGTCGGCGTGCGACGAATCGATCTCTACGTAGCGCGATATCACCGCGAGCAGGTCGGCCTTTAGTGCCGCGAGGGTCTCGGGTGAGAGCGAGAGATGATCAGAGAGCAGCACGAGCCGCAGCCGCTCTTTCGCCGTCGTACTCGATGGTGGCGGCGGGTTGAAAAGCGTTTTAAGAAAATCGAACACTACCCGCGCCCTCCGAAAAGCGATCCGAGTTTCGAAAAGAAGCCCGTACTCGGTACGCGCACGGAAGGCGCCGCGATATCGGCGCCCGCGAGCTTCGCTGCGATCGCGCGATAGGCCGCGCCCGTCTCCGAGGCGGCGTCGAGGGCGAGTGGCTCGCCGCGATTGGTCGCAACGATCACGCCCGGTTCGTCGGCGATCACGCCGAGCAACGGGAGCCGTAATATTCCATTGACATCGTCGACCGAGAGCATCTTGCCCTTCTTCACGAGCAGGGGTCGCAGCCGATTGATGATGAGCTCGGGGCGCCAATCATTTGGCAGTAAACCAACGACGCGGTCGGCATCGCGCACGGCCGAAACTTCCGGCGTGCAGACGACGATGGCGTGATTCGCCCCCGCGATTGCGTTCTTAAATCCCATCTCGATGCCCGCCGGGCAATCGATGAGGACGTATTCGAAACGTTCGCGCAGGCGTTCGATGAGCGCGACCATATGCGCGGTGACGACGTCTTCTTTTTCGCGCGTTTGCGCGGCGGCGAGCAGCGAGAGATTTTCGCTACGCTTATCGCGGACGAGCGCTTCGTCGAGCGTCGCCTTTTCTTCGAGCACGTCGAGAAGATGAAATTTGACGCGACTCTCGAGCCCGAGCACGATGTCGAGATTGCGCAAGCCGACATCGGCATCGACGAGCACGACTTTGTGTCCGAGCGCCGCGAGCGCCGTACCGACGTTCGCCGTCGTCGTCGTCTTTCCGACACCGCCTTTACCGGAGGTGATGACGATCGCGCGTCCGCGCGGGGGAGCGGTTGCGCGAGCCGGTTCGCGTTGCACGCGTGCTTCCATGTCTAACCCGCCTTAAAGATCGTGAGCATGCGGCTCAAGAAATTCGGTGTGTCGAAGGTCGTAAAAGGTACGAGTTCGCCCTCGAGTCGGCGCGCGATCTTGTCGTAAACGATCGCGAGTTTGTTCGTCTCGTCGAGTACGATCGGTTCGCCGCGATTCGTCGTATCGATGATCTCTTCATCATCGGGGACGGCGCCGAGTAACTCCGATGCGAGGATCTCGCAAACGTCGTCGACGGACATCATGTCACCGCTTTTGACCATTTCGGGTCGCACGCGATTGACGATGAGCCGGAAGGGAATCTTCGCCGCCGTCAGCTTGCCGACGACGCGATCGGCATCGCGAATCGCGCTGACCTCGGGCGTCGTTACGACGATCGCTTCTTTGGCACCGGCGATCGCGCTGCGGAAGCCGTGCTCGATCCCCGCAGGGCAATCGATCAACACGAAATCCGCCATCTCGGCGAGCTCGTCGATCACCGCGCTCATCTGCGCTTCGCTCACCGCTTCTTTTTCGCGCGTCTGCGCCGCGGGCAACATCGAGAGCGATTCGAAACGCTTATCTTTGATGAGCGCTTGGCGTAATTGGCACCGGCCTTCCACGACTTCGACGAGATCGAAGACGATGCGCTTTTCGACGCCGAGCACGAGATCGAGGTTGCGTAAACCGATATCGGTATCGACCAGCACGACTTTGTGACCGCGCTTCGCGAGCGCCGCGCCGACGTTGACGGTCGTCGTCGTCTTACCGACGCCGCCTTTGCCAGAGGTGATGACGATGCGTCGTCCGCTCATGTCGCTCCCAGCTTTGCGTTCGCGGCGATCGCGATCCGGTCGCCGTCGATGAAGGCGACTTCGGGGCCGCGCTCGCTTTGCGCTTCGTCGCCCGCCGCGATGCACGTCGCGATCCGTAGTTGTGTCGGTTGCAATTCCAGCGCATAGACGCGCGCGGCCGTATCGCCCTGCGCGCCCGCGTGTGCGGTTCCGCGAAGCGCGCCGAAGACGACGATATCGCCCGTGGCCACGAGCTCGGCGCCCGGGTTGACGTCGCCGACGACGACGATCGACCCAAACTGCTGCAAGACTTGGCCGCCGCGGAGCGTTCCGCGATGATAGAGCGTTAGGGGCGACGCGGGAACGGTTGCGATCGGGAGCACGACGTTTGCGGGTGCGGCCGCGACGGGTGCGGTCGGCGCTGCGAAAACGGGCTTTGGGACCGACGATTCGCCGCGTGCGCGACGGTTCGCGATATCTGCCCGTGCTCCGGCGAAATCGGGTTCGAGGGAGCGGGCGCGTTCGGTGAGTTCGGAGGCGCGGTCGCGCGCGGCGCGCTTGCGTTCGAAGCTCGCAACGTTCGGTCGGGGCGGCTCACCGAGATAGCCGAGATCGTGGCGAGCGGCCGCAACCCCAACGGCCTCGCTACCGTAAAAGCCCTGCAGTACGATACCGTGTCGCGCGACCGTCGCGACGAGCGTCGCGATCGCAGCGTCGTCTGGCGCGTCTCCATCGAAGATTGCGGTTGCGTTGCTACCACGGTAAAAATCGGGTCGCTCCGCGAGGCGCGCCGCAATCTCCGTCCACGCGTCGGCGAACGGGCGCCCGGCAAAGACCAATTCCAGCCCCGCGGCCGTCCCACGGACCATCAGCGCGCGTTCTTCCCGTTCCGTGCGTCTCTCATTACAGCCGTCGGGTGCCACGCCGGAGGAGCCGCAACCTTGTGTCGTCCACACGCGACGCACAACATTCGCACGTTATGCACACGATCTCCACGGAACCGTCGCTTCCCTCAGCACGTAACCACGATGTAATCGTCTCAAAACGGCGAATAACTTTCGCCCCCACCTTCACCGTCGTCGCCCCGAGGTGAGACCCATGCCGTTCCGCCGCATCGCCCATGCCGCCCTGATCCTGCCCTTGCTGCTCGTCGCGATTCCCGCGCCTGCATCCGCTCTTTCGACCGCTGCCGAGGTGCAGCAGGCTAAAGAGCAAGAGAAGCAGGTCCTCAATCAATACAACGTCGTTTCCGATCCGCTGCTCAACGCGTGGGTCAACGACGTCAGCAATCGTGTGTGGGGCCAAGTCGCGCGGCGCGATCTGCCGTACAACGTCAAGATCCTCGACGCACCCGACGTCAACGCATTTACGATCGGCGGCGGGTACGTCTATCTTAATGAGGGCTTGCTCGATTTCGTACAATCCGACGACGAACTCGCAGGCGTCATCGGTCATGAAACCGGGCACAACGAACGCCGCCATACGGTCACGCTCCCGGCAAAAGCGCAGGCGCTCAACCTCATCCTCGGCATCGCGTCGATCTTCTCACCGTTCATCTACCGCTTCGGCCAAATCGCCCAAGCGGGCCTGATGGCGAAGCAGTCGCGTGCCGACGAGCTCCAAGCCGATCAGTACGGATTGCTGCTGATAACGCGGGCGGGATACGATCCCGACTCGATGGTCTCGTTCATGAAGCACCTCGGTGCCGCCGAAGCGAACCACGATAGTTTAGTCAATAAGTATCTTGCGGGCCATCCCGGCTTTCCGGATCGCGTCGCACATCTCGTCGGATACGATCAGCTCGATCCGAAAAAGCGCACGAACGATCAGAATCTCGTTCAAGCCCTTCACGACCAGGAGAGCGCGCGGTTTAATATTGCGGCGTTGAAGTTCGGCACGGTCCTGCGCGCCGAACCCACGAATACCGATGCGTTGCTCCACCTCGGGCAGACGCAGATCGCGCTCGGTCAAACCGAGAAGAGCCAACAAACACTCGCGGAAGCAGCCGAAAAAGGCACGCCGGCAACGCGCACGGTCGCGCTCTCGAACATGCGTACGCTCCGCGAAAGTCAGGCTCGCTTCCTCATGACGCGCCCCAATCTCGCGCCATTACGTCAAGAACTCGCCGACGTGCAGGCGCGTGACCTCGCCGCAAATGCTGCGCTCGCATCGCGCCGCGACGCCGGGCGCGACCAAGCGAAAGCCGTCAACGTCCGCGTCCAGAACGTCTCGTACGGTGTCCCCGATTTCTCGCGCGTCAACGTTCGGCCCGGCGGTCGACTCGATGCGGTGCTCAAGAACTTTAACGCGATGGGCCGCTCCGTGGAAGCCGCGTACGGGAAGTCGTCGGCGACTATCGCGCAAGTCGGCACGATGGAGAAAAATAAAGAGTCGGGACTCGTCAAAGAAAATAGCGATATCCTCAAAGAACTCGCCGCGCCGTTGCAACTCGATCCCGTGCCCGCGCAATCGCTTGCGATGTTACCGTCGTATCCGCGCATGTTCGACGATATCTCGCGCACGAACGGCGACATGGTCCGCGCGCTCGACGCCGCACGTGCGTCGCTGGCACTGCTCGACGTCTCGCTCGGCGATCTCAACGACTTCGTCCAACGTCTCTCGCGCGCGCAGCTCGATTTTGTCGGCGACATCTCGCTCTCCGATTACAACGCGCTCCTACCGCTCATGCTGAAAGCGGGCGACGGTCTCAGTAAAGCTGCCGTCGGCGCGTCGCAAGCCGAACAAATCCTCAATCTCGCGCGTTCGCGACAGTTGCAGACGCGCATCACGATGACGGGCGTCGGCTATCCCGAAGATCGCTACGGCACGTTACAGATCGCCCTGCAGGCGCGCGTGAAGAATACCGGTCTCGATTTCCAAACGATGCTGCACGACGATCTCACCCCGGGTGAAGTTGCTGCCGCCGCAATCGTCGCGGCCGATACGAACACGACACCGCAAGCGATCGTCCAGGAAGCCGTCGCGTCACATCGCCGGATCGTCGACGTCGCAAACGCACGCGGCATGCGCGCGCAAGCGCTCGAGATCTTCCTCGGCTTAATCTATCTCGATTACACCGACGACCCGCTCAAAGAGGCGCGCGCCACGACAGGTACCGCGGCGCCGACGACGCTGTGACGAATATCAAGGCCGTCGCGATGGGCGCGAACGATCTGCTGACGCTCGTTCGCAAAGGCGTCAACGTCAGCAAGGTTCACGTCGAAGCTCGAAAGCCGTTTCGTTTTCTGCTTTGCGGCGATCCGGGTCTCGTGGCCACGTTTCGCTCGCTCGTTCTCGCGGTTCCCGTCGACGCAGTCGTACCCGACGACGCCGCATCGACGATCGAAACGATCGACCCCGAGCGCCGCGAAACCATCCTCGGGCCCGACGCCCGGTGCGTCATTTTTTTCGGTCGCCCCGGCGACGTAGCGGGCGCGCGGCTCGACCTCCTATGCCTCCTCAAGTTACCCGTGTATGCGATCACCGTCGATCCCACCGTCGTCGCTGCAACGCCGCAACCACTGGGCGCACCGCTCCCGGGCGCCGTCGCCGAATATTCCATCCCACACCTCGACCGTGAGAGTTTACGCGGCCGCGTCTTCCCGCACATCATCGACCGATGCAAAGGGATCGAAGTCGCGATTGGCCGGCGCCTTCCCGCAATGCGCGAAACCGTCGGGGCAAAACTCACGCGCGATGCTGCATCGAACGCGCTCAAACTCGCGGCCGCGAGCGCCGTGGTCGAGAACGTCCCGTTTCTCGGCATCGTGATGGGTGCGGTCAGCACGGCGGGCGATCTCGTCGGCATCACGGGCATCCAGATCGTGCTCATGATGCAGATCGGCGCGACGTACGGCAAAGATCCCGATATGAGCCAGATTTGGGAACTGCTGCCGATCGTCGGCGGCGGCCTCGGATGGCGCGCGCTCTCGCGCGAACTCTCGGGCTTCGTCCCCGTCGCCGGCATCGCGATTAAAGGTGCGATAGCCTACGCGGGCACGATCGTCGTTGGCGAAGGCGTGGGTTTTTTCTACGAACACGGTCGCCACATGACGCCCGCGCAAGCGACCGTGCTTTACGATGAGAAAAAACGCGCCGCGCTCACGTTCGCACGCGACATGGTCGGGCGTCTGCGCAAGCGTTAGCGGTTAGGACGTTCCGAGCGCGGTCGCGGCGAGGTGGACCAGAAGATCGTCGTCGTCGAGATGCGTGAAGGGATGCGTGAGTTTCGGTCGCACGACGCCCGCGATCCGCGCGGCGACCGACGTGCGTGCGACGATGCCGAGCGAGGTGCGACGTCCCGCATAACGCCGGATGAGCTCGCGTTCCGCGACCGTGAGCGCGCTGATGAGACGATCGTCGCCTTCGCTCGCACGGCGCACGTCCGCAAGCGAAACGGTGCGCGTGCGTTCGTAGCGCCCGTCGCGTACGACGATCGTGCCCGCCGCCATATCGCCGAGGCGCTGATTGCGCGGTGAGGCGAGTGTCGCGATCGCCGAAAGCCCATAAAAGCCGATGCCGAATTCGAGAATCCGCACCACATTGCGTACGACGGCGCTCGTGAAGTCGAGCGGAAATCCGCCATCACGCACGACGCGAATGCCCATCGCTCGCTTCCCCGGGGTCCGCCCCGCCCACGCGAATTCGAAAATGATGAAATAGCCAAAAAATAAGAGAAAGAGAGCGAAGGTGCCGATCGCCGCCGCGACCGCCTGACCGACTTTTTCGAGCGTTGGCACCTGTCCATGCGGTGCGAGCAGAAACGCTACGCCGAGAAAGATCGCGCTGCCGACGACGAGCACACCGAGTTGGATCGCGATGTCGATGCCGACCGCGATGAAGCGGCTCCCGAGCCCCGCGAGTTCGTATGAGAAAGCGACGCTTTCGCCCGTCGTAACATCGACGCTTCGTTCCATCCTGGTCTCGATTCCCGAGGGGGCGGCACGCGGACCTTGTGAAAGACACGCATCGTGCGAGAGAGACGCTTCGTGAGCCAGCGCGAGGGTGGTTGGGAAAATCTCGAGACGCTCCTGACGCGCGCCGATCGCGGCGGTGTCGCGGCGCTCGAACGTGACGAACTGCGCGATCTCGCCGTGCTCTATCGTGCGGCGACTGCAGATCTCGCAGCCGCACGTAGCCGTGGTTATGGCGCCGACGTACAGAACTATCTCAATCGCCTCACCGCACGCGCGTATGCGATCGTCTATGCGGGTTCCGCGCGCAACGGCTGGTCGCGCATCGCCACGTTCGCGCGCGAAACGTTTCCGCAAGAGATTCGCGCGTCCGGCGCGATCATCACCGCGACATCCGCACTCTTCATCGTGGCGTGGATCGTCGCGTACGTTTTCGTCGCGCAGCGACCGACGAACGCCTACGCCTTCTTGCCCGAAGGCTCGATCCCCACGATCACCAAGAGCCTGCACGATTCCAACTTCGGCTTCGACCGCTCGTTCGCACCCGCGATGTCGAGCATGATCATCACGAATAACATCAAGGTCGCGATGCTCGCATTCGCGGGCGGCATGACGCTCGGAATCCTGACGATTTGGGAGATCCTCAACAACGGGCTCATGGTCGGCGGCATGGGCGCGCTCTTCGCATCCAAAGGCTTCGGGACCGATTTTTGGGCGACGATCGCGCCGCATGGCGTCATCGAACTCACCTCGATTCAAATCGCAGGCGCGGCCGGACTCCTACTCGCGCAAGCGATCATCGCACCCGGACGCCTGCGTCGTAGCGACGCGCTCAAAACGAACGCACGTCGCGCGGGCGTGCTCATGATCGGCGTCGCGGGCCTGCTGGTTATCGCGGGCACGATCGAGGGTTTCATCACACCGCAGCGGACGAGCGAAGCCCTGCGTTTCGGCATCGGCGCGTTAACCGCAGTCGGATTGATCGCCTACGTCGGCCTCTGCGGGCGCACGAAAACGATAACGACGACGCTAGAGTAAGCCACGTGTCTTGACATCGAGATACGCATCGAGGATCGCGACGGTGAGTTTACTTGCGGGGACGTCGACCACGATGATCCCCCGCGCGCGCAGCGTCGCGAGTGCCTTCATGCGTTCGTGCTCGAGCGAGAGCGCGACCGCCGCACGATACGCCTGCGTCGGCGTGCTCGGCGCGGTCTCGAGCGCTCGCGCGACCGCGCCGTCGTTTGCGAGGACGCACATCACGAGATGCCGCGGCACGAGCGTTCCGAGTGCCGCGAGCACGGCTGCCGACGTGATCGGATCGAAGATATCGGTGAAGAGGATGACGAGACTGCGTTTCCCCATACGACCGCGCAGATCGGCAAACGCCGTCTCGTAATCGGGTTCGTCGAGCCTCGGTTGGAGATCGTAGGCCGCGCGGACGAGCGCGTTATAATGTGCGGCTCCACGGCGCGGCGCGATGCGCACGAGTGGTGTTGCCGCAAACGCGAGGAGCCCGACGTTATCGCTCGCGCGCTCTGCGATCCGCGCGACCGAGAGCGCGGCCGTGAGCGCGTAATCGAATTTGCGTTGCGTGCCGATCCGCGGCGTCATGAGTCGGCCGCAGTCGAGCGCCACGATGATCTGCTGGCTCTTCTCGACGTCGTATTGCGCGACCATCAATCGGCCGCGGCGTGCGGTCGCTTTCCAATCGACGTTGCGAAACGCATCGCCCGATCGATAATCGCGCAGGCTTTCGAATTCGCTCCCCGCGCCGCGGCCGCGCATACGGCGTAAGCCGAGATCGACGAGCGTGCTGCGCTGCGCGAGCACGCCGTACCGTTCGACGGCAGAAAGATCGGGTAAGACGCGCACGCGTTCGCGCGCGTCGATCCGATAGCGTCGACGAATGAGCCCGATACGATTCTCGACCCAACAGTAGAGAGCGTCGAACTGCGCGGGGCCGCGTTCGCGCGCGAGAAACCCGCGCGTCACCATACGTCGCGCGCGCGCTTCGACCGCGATCGGAAGCGTCTCCTCCGCGAAATCGATCGTCGGCACGGGCGTCTCGAAGAGCGCGAGGCGGATCGCGATCGACGCGCGATTTTCGATCGCATACGTCGCGTATGCGGTACGTCGCAGCGTCACCGTTTCGATCGGCTGCCGAGCGACGTGCAACGCACCACGCGCGGGCCCGAGCCGAACATCCGCAATCAGCAGCGCAACCACAATAATCGCGAACCCGATCGCGACGAACATCAGCGCCGGCACCAGACTCGCGACCGCAGTCACAATCGTAAGACCCAAAAGCACGAACGTGCCGCGCGTCGAGAGCCAGAAGGCCGGAAAGACCGGCCGCATCAAACCGGCGCTTCCACCTTCGGAACCTCGACGCTCGCGAGAATGCGTTCGATCACGCGTTCGGGCGTCACGCCTTCGATCTCGGCTTCGGGACGAATGATGAGGCGATGTGCGAGAACGAGCGGTGCGACCGCTTTCACGTCGTCGGGCGTCGCATACGTGCGACCATCGACGATCGCCGCCGCTTGCGATGCGACCAAGAGTGCTAGGAGCGCGCGCGGGCTCGCGCCGAGTGCGACGTCGGTCGCGCTGCGCGTCCGCGCGACGATCGCATACATATACGCTTGCAACGCATCGACGACGTACACCGCGCGCACCGCAGCCTGTGCGACGAGCACGTCATCGGCACTCGCGAGCACGGCGAGGCCCGCACGCCCGAGATCGCGCGCATCGAAGCCTGCGACGCCGCGCGCGAGGAGCGCACGCTCTTGCGTTTCGCTCGGATAGCCCGTCTTCGCGCGGACGAAGAACCGATCGAGTTGCGCTTCGGGAAGCGGGTAGGTGCCTTCGAATTCGATCGGATTTTGCGTCGCACACACGATAAAGAGCCCCGGCAACGGATGGCTCTCGCCATCGATGGTTACCTGACGCTCTTCCATCGCTTCGAGCAGCGCCGATTGCGTCTTGGGCGGCGTCCGGTTGATTTCGTCGGCGAGGAGCACGCTCGTAAAGATCGGGCCGGGACGGAACGCAAAATCGATCGTCTGCGGATTGAAGACCGTCGTACCGACGACGTCTGAGGGCATGAGGTCGGGTGTAAACTGGATACGTCGATACGGTGCGCCGAGCAACGCTGCGAACGTGCGCACGACGAGCGTTTTCGCCGTTCCCGGCACGCCCTCGAGTAAGATATGGCCGTTGCCGAGCAACGCGATGAGAAACGCGTAACTCGCACGATCGTTCCCGACGACGATGCGATCGCAACCCTCTTGTAAGCGCTGTGCGAGGTCGGTCGCTCGGGCGGTCATGCGCGATCCTTTCGAAGGTCGTGTGCGAGGGCGAGACCGCGCACGAGATCGCGCTCCGTCGCCGCTGCGTTCGCGGCGAGCGCGCGCAATTCTGCAAAGGCTCCGCGCGCGCGATCGGATTGCAACGCGCTTGCGACGTCGGCGGCATCGGCACGGACGTCACCTCCGAGCCGACGCGCGAGTGCGACCGTCGTCGCGTGCATCACATCGCGCAGCGTTTCGCGGACGGCGGCTTTACGTTCGTAGAGCCCCGCGAGCGCGTCGATAAAATCTGCCGACGTGCGGTCGTCGCGCGCGACCGGTACGAGCGGCGGGCCCAGCCGAATCGCCGCACCCGCGAACGCGACGAGCAAGACCAGACATCCAAAGACGACCGCGTATGCAAATGTTCGCGGCACGACGTTCCACCATCGCTCGGGCGTCGTGTACCCGTGTGGCACTTCATCGAAAGCGACGTTCCCGCCGCGCGCGTCGCGAGCGAGCCCCGCAAAGAGTCGCGCACGATCGCCCGTCGCAATACCCGCATTCGTAAAGAGCGTGCGATCGACGACCGCCGTCACGCGCCCGCGACCGAACGGATACGTGACGACGAGCGCGCCACGGCCGTCGTCGACGAGCACGCGAGCATTCTTCGCCCGAAAACGGTGCGATTCGGCCGATGTGATGCGCGCGACACCCGCGAGGCGAAGCGCGGGTGAGAAGGTCGATAGATGCGCGCGCTCCGCGCGCGCGACCGTCAGCGGCAAATGCAGATAGCCCGTCTTCGCGGCGGCGTCGTCGTATCCGATGTAGAGCAACGCCCCGCCACCGCGAACCCACGCGTCGAGCGCGGCGAGATCGGCCTTCGTCGGTTGAATTTGCGTCGCATCGAACGGCAACGGATCGACGTAGACGAGCGTCTCGATCGACGCGTCGAGAAAGCTCGGCCGACGTTCGAAACGTTCGACGGGGATTCCGATTCGGCCGAGCATTTCGTACGCCGCGCGATACCCGCCCGTCGCCGCATCGTAGGTGGAAAACGAGTCGACGCGATCGGGCGGGATCGCCGCGCGATCGAAGGCGACGCCCACGAAGACGAGCAACGCGATCGCGACGACGAAGAGCGTCGTTTCGCGGCGCGGCAACGACCGCAGCGCCGCCTTCACGACGCGCGCGCGATCGGCTCGAAGCGTTCGAAGGCACCCGATGCGATGCCGAATGCCACAGCATCGACGGGTTGCGGTGCGAAGCGCGCAAGTACGAACGATTGCGCGAGGTCGTCGAAGGCGTCGGCGGCGAGCTCGCGTTCGCGACGAACGATCCGGCGATATTCTCCCGGCGTTCGCGCCGCATCGAAGCGCACGATCTCAGCTGCGTCGAGCGTCGCGAGCGCGGCTGCGAAAAGTGCTGCGATCGCTTCGGCAAAATCGCCACGCGCCGCCGCCAAACGCGCGAATGCGACCCAATCCGCGGTGTCATGGGGACCATCGAGCGACGATTGCGTTACGGCATCGAGAACGAGGGGCGGCCGCGCGAAACGCATCGCGAGTCGGTACACGAGATAGGCGAGGACGAGCGCCGCGATCCCAATCGTGACGATCCCGAGCGCCGTCCCGACACCGCGCCCGGCACCCAGTGCCCGACCGATCGGTGCGAGCAACGGCTTGATGATGTGATCGAAGATCCACCCAAAGACGATCTCGAGCAGCGATTTCTGCAGCGGCGCGGCAACCGTGGCGGGAACGTGGCGATAGGCGGCTTGTGCGAGGACGTCGCGAATTACGGCGCTCGGATCGCCGTGCGGAAATCGTGCCAACGGTTACGTCGTTGCCGGCACGAACGCGTCGCGCGCAGCATCGGCTGCGAGCTCGAGATCGAGGCCGTCTTCACGGACGCGAAGATCGTAGTAAAAAATAGCGATGAACGCGGTCGTAAACGCGGCGGTCGCGATGCGCACGACCGTCACGTAGATCGTACCCGCGATCGTGCTGTGTGAGAGACCGACGACGATCGACTGGCCGAGGAGTGCGACGATCCCGATGCCGAGGCCGATCGCGAAAAACGTCATTCCCACGAGCAGCGACCGCGCCAAGCCGACGCCGAAAAAAACGCGCCGCAGACCTTGAGCGAAGGCGACGATCGTTCCCGCACCTTCCAGCACGCACGTAAAATACGAGATCTGCACCGCGAGCGTTGCGACGACAAAGAACGCGACGCCCGCGAGGACGACCGCGGCACCGACGAGCACGGCGAGCGCCACGCCGACGGCGTGCAACGCCGCCGTTACGAGCACGAGACCGACGATGATCGCGAGCGCGAGCAAAACGACGAGGACGTAGAGGATGAGGCCCGCGCCGAGATAGAGCACGTTGACGCCGATCAGCGGCAACCAGCGTTTGAGTGCGACGCGATAGGCGTTACCGAGCGTCATCGGGCGCTTGAAGTACGCGGCCGCACACGCTTCGATCAGCGCCGCTGCGGGAAGCGGGCCGACAAAAAAGACCAAGACGATCAGGAGCGGATACCAGCCGTTAATCTGCGCTCCCGAGAGCGCGTGACTCAGGGCTGCGGGATCCGCGCCTCCGGCCTTTCCGGATTGCGCGGTGATGGCGCCTTGAAAGGTCGCCATGATCTGCGCGAGATCGCGCGTCGCGAGATGCTGGACGATCGCGTAAGGAATCGCGTAAATAATGAAGATGAGCGCGAGCGGCACGAAGTTCTTGACGCACAGCGTGACCGCGCGGTCGAGAACCTCGCCGAGCCCGAGCGGCCGTAACGCTTGATCCGATCCTTGCACGACGTTCGCCTCGAGCCTCCGCAAAAAAAAATTAACGGCGTCCCGTCGACGAGGGACCGCGCGCGCCTATCGCATACACGTTCGGCGATGTCACAAGTCCATCCGCTCGGGACCGTCGTCGACCTCTGGCGCTATCCCGTCAAGAGTCTCGCCCCCGAGTGCCTCGATGTCGCGCGATTCGATCGTGGCGGCATCGTGGGCGACCGCGCCTGCGCATTCTTCGTGACAAGTTCCGGCCACGCGCGAACGCAACGAGCCTACCGCGGAAAAGAGAACGAGCGGCTCCACACGATGCGCGAAACGCACGACGCGATCGAACTCGCCGCCACGCGCGGTGTCGCGATCGACCTCCGAGATCACGGGCCGTATTTCGATCTCGATCCCGTCTCCATCATCTTCGATACGTGGCTTCGCGACGGGGAACGTCTCGTCGGTCGAAACCTCGAGCCGCTACGCTATCGACCGAATATCTTCGCACGCGCCGCGAACGATTTCGTGCGACGCGAGGGCGACCTCGTCGATCGGATCCTCGCGATCGGCGACGTGCGATTGCGGGTCACGGAACCGATCCACCGGTGCGTGACCCCATCGTACGATCTCGAGACGGGCGAGAGCGATCCACGCGTCCTCGAGATCATCGCGCGCGAACGTGGCAACACGATGGGCATCTACGCACACGTCGTTCGAGCGGGTTCCGTACGTACGCACGATACGATCGCTTTCGCGAGCGATTGACGGCGCGTTAAGAGAGGCTGCGCCGACCCTCGAGGGCTTTTGCGAGCGTCACTTCATCCGCGTAATCGAGGTCGCCGCCGATCGGTAACCCATAGGCGAGCCGCGTGACCGTCACGCCCGAGGGCGAGATGAGTTTCGCGAGGTAAAGCGCGGTCGCTTCCCCCTCGGCGTTGGGATTGGTCGCAACGATGAGTTCGGTCGGTTTTTCGTGCGCGACGCGCTGCACGAGTTCTTTGACGCGTAGTTGCGCGGGCCCGATACCGTCCATCGGCGAGATCACGCCACCGAGCACGTGATACCGTCCGCGAAATGCCGAAGTCCGTTCGATCGCATAGATGTCTTTGGCTTCGGCAACGATGCAGAGCAACGAGCCGTCGCGACGCGTGTCCGTACAGATCACGCACGGGTCTTCTTCGGTGAGCGAAAAGCACACCGAGCATAGCCGTACGCGGTCTTTCACCGCAACGATCGCGTCGACGAGCGCCTGCGCCTCCGCACGCGGTCGATTGAGAATGTAGAAGACGAGGCGCGCCGCGGTTTTCGGACCGACGGTGGGCAACTTCGAGAACTCGTTGATGAGGCTCTGAACGGGGCCCGCGAGAACGTTCGTCTTACATCAATCCCGGGATGCGCATGCCGCCGGTGACGACGCTCATGCGTTTCTCGGTCGCGTCTTTCGCACTCTTCACCGCGGCGTTGACGGCGACGGTGATGAGATCTTCGAGCGTCTCGGCGTCATCGGGATCGATCGCTTCTTTTGCGACCTTCACGCTCGTAACGGTGTATTCACCCGACATCGTCACGGTGACGGCGCCGCCACCGGCCGTGCCCGTGACGCTCATCGACGCGATCTCCTCTTGGGCGCGCGTCATCTCGGCCTGCATTTTCTTGACCTGCGCCATCATCTGTTGTTGGTTCATGTCGACTCCGTTCCACCGATCTTGTTGCGGGCGTATGCGAGGAGATCGATTTCGCCGCCGGGCCCGGTCGCGCTTTCCGCAAGCGATTTCGGCGCTTCGGTCACGCTCGCGCGCGCGGGTGACGGAGTCGCGCCGCGAACGCGGATCGCGACGCGCAGTGGCGCGCCGACGACGTCAGCGACGGCCTTCTCGATGACCGCCGTGCGGTCGCGAATAAGCCCTTCTTGAATCGCATCGCCGACACCGATCGTGAGCACCGTCGCATCGACTGCGTCGACCGTCGCACGTGAGAGCAATCCGCGGAGCGGTTTGTGCTTTTCCTCCGCGCGCATGCGAATCTGATCCCACTGCGACCGCACTTGCTGCAAGGTCGGGCTCGCTGCCCGTTTCGGCACGTCGATGAATGGCTCGGCGGTGGCGTCTTCGGTCGGTGGGACGATGCGGGGTTCTGCGGGTGGGACGATATGGAGTTTCGGAGGCGAGGTCGGCTCGTAAAGATCGCGCGTCGCCGTCGCAGGCACATCGACAGGCGGTTCCGGATCGAGCCGCTTCGGCGCTGCGATCGACGGCGACGCGAGTGGCGGCGCGGTGCTCGGCGAAGCGACCGTCGCAGCGACGATCGGCGCGCCCGATTCGAGTAGGGCGACGCGCGTGGCGAGCGCTTCGAGACTCGGATCTTCGCCCTGCACGATGAGGCGCAGGACCGCCGTCTCGAGTTCGAGACGCGGATTGCCCGACGAGCGGCCTGCGGCGAGTGCATCTGCGAGAAGCCGCAAGCCGCGTACGATGCGCGGCTGCGCGGTCGCTTCCGCAAGTGCGATCACGGCCTCGATGTCGGTCGCGGAGAGATCGCGCGTGAGAAGATCGCGGTCGATCCGCGCGACCAGGAGATGACGATATTCGCCGATCGCGCTTCGGATGAGGCCGAGCATATCAGCACCCGCGTCGCTCGCTTCGTCGATGATGCGTAGCGCGGGCGCCGCTTGCGCGCCGAGGATCGCATCGACGAGCGCGCGCGCGTACTCGCGACCCGTCGCGCCGAACGCCGCATCGACCGTCGCGGCATCGACGTGACCGCCCGCGTAGGATGCCACCTGTTCGAGCATCGTGAGCGCATCGCGCAAGCCGCCATCCGCACGGTACGCGATCGCCCCGAGACCGCCGTCGTCGATTGAGATGCCTTCGGCCGTCGCGATCGTGCGCATGCGCTCGATCATCACCGCGACGGGGATGCGGCGAAACGCGTAACGTTGGCAACGCGAGAGAATCGTCGGCGGCAACGCTTCGGGCGCCGTCGTCGCGAGGATGAAGATCACGTGCGGCGGCGGCTCTTCGAGCGTTTTGAGAAACGCGTTCGCACCTTCGCGCGTGAGCATGTGCGCCTCGTCGATAATGAAGACTTTCATCCGCATCGACGCCGGCGCGAATTTCGCCGAATCGCGGAGCGACCTAATTTCGTCGATGCCACGGTTGGAGGCGGCGTCGATCTCGATGACATCGAGCGCCGTTCCGGCGAGCATCGCGAGACAGTTGTCGCACGTGTTGTCGGGTTCGGCCGTCGGGCCGCGTCGACAATCGATGCACCGCGCGAGAATTTTTGCAGCTGAGGTCTTGCCGCTCCCGCGAGGTCCTGAAAAGAGATACGCGTGAGCGAGTTTGTCGGATTCGAGGGCCGTGCGTAGAGTCCGCACGACCGCATCCTGGCCGACTAAATCCGTGAACGACTTCGGCCGCCAAGTTCGGTAGAGGGACACGCGCATTCAGTTCGGCTCGCGTTACCGCGACCCCGCTGCGCGCTCGTGCCGCGAGGTTTCGTGCGCCAATCTTTTGGGTATGCTTTCGGCACGTAAAGCACCGTCCGTTCTCGCGGATGGTGCGTCGCCATCGGCAGGAGTGCGGAGTTGGCCAGGCGCGTCGAACCGAACGAATCGCTCGAAGAGTCCTTGCAGCGACTCTTCGGGTTCCCACGATTTCAACCGGGTCAAGAAGAAGTGGTTTCGCGCGTCATGGCGGGCGAAGATACGCTCGCAATCCTCGCGACGGGCGCGGGCAAGAGTCTATGCTATCAATTGCCCGCGATGTTGCTCGAGGGGACGACGATCGTCGTGAGCCCGCTGATCGCGCTCATGAAAGACCAGATCGATATGCTGTCCGAGCGCGGCTTCAAAAATAACGTCGCGCTCAATTCCACACTTTCCGACGATCAAGAAGCGCGCGCGGTCGCGCGCATCGCCGCAGGATCGGTCAAGATCGTTTTCGTCACGCCGGAGAAGCTCGAGGATGACGCATTTCTGGGCATCCTCAAGACGATTGCGGTGCCGCTCTTCGTCGTCGACGAAGCGCATTGCATCAGTCAATGGGGTCACGATTTCCGGCCAGCTTACCTCGCGCTCGGTCAGGTGATCGCGGGGCTCGGTAACCCGACGGTGCTCGCCTTAACGGCGACGGCGACGCCCGCAGTACGCGAAGACATCCTCGTGCAACTCGGCCTCCCGCAGACCAAGACGATCGTCAGAGGCTTCGATCGACCGAACCTGCGCTATGAAGTCATCCGTGCTGAAAACGAACCCGCAAAATTACGGCAACTCAAGTCGCTCTTGGAGAACGGGCTCGACGGTACGGGAATCATCTACACGGCGACGATCAAGAACGCCCTAGAAGTTCAAAAGTATCTCCACGACGCACTCGACCTTCCCGCCGCCGTCTACCATTCGAAACTTCAAAAACACGATCGCAACTCGGTGCACGAATTATTCATGGGTGAAGCGATCCGTGCCGTCGTCGCGACCAACGCGTTCGGTCTCGGTATCGACAAGCCCAATATTCGTTTCGTCGTACATTACGATCTGCCGGGCTCCGTCGAAGCCTATACGCAAGAAGCCGGCCGCGCGGGTCGCGACGGGCACGTAGCGCGTTGTATTTTGTTATATCGTATGAGCGATACGCGCGTCCAGAACTATTTTCTGACCGGGAAATATCCGAGCATCGAAGACGTGCAGAAGATCTTCGAGACCCTGCGCTACTTTGGAGGCCAGAGCGACGGCGTCTCGCTCGCCGACCTCCGCAAGATCTCGCAACTTCCGCTCACGAAACTCAAAGTCGTCCTCGCATTGCTCAAGAAAGCGAAATTCATCGAGATGCGTGCCCGCGCGCGGTACGGACTCACGAGCGACGCGCTGGAAAATCCCGCACTCGTCTTGAGCCTCGCGAATTACGATACGAAAAAATCGTACGATCAGAGCAAGCTCGCAATGATGCTTCAGTACGCCGAGACGCGCGACTGCCGCCGCAAATTCATCCTCAATTATTTCGGCGAGGAATACCACGCCCCGACGTGCGGCCAATGCGATAACTGCTTGCGCGCGATCGCCGCCGCGAATACGCCGACGGCCCGTCCGCCCGCGCCCGACCGACGGGTCCAGAGCGGGTATCGCATCGCCGACGTCGTTTCGCATCCGAAGTTCGGGCAAGGCACGGTCGAACGTGCGGAGAAGGACCTCGTAACGGTGCTGTTTCCGAATGTCGGATACAAGACGCTCCTCGCTTCCGCCGTCGTTCGGGAAGCGAATATCGCATAACTCCCCAAGGAGGCAGATGACCCGCGGTGTAGGCACGGCGCGCTTCGCCACGGTCGTGTTGGCCCTGGGTCTCGGGCTCTTGGCTCGCGGAGCTGGCGCCCAGGTTCCCTTGCCGACGTCGGCCCCCGTCGCACCGCCTGCGCCCGTCGCGAGCGCCGCGCCTCTCCCGCTACCGGCTCGATCCGATTCGGCGCCTCAGGTGGCGCCAGGAACATCGCCCGCAAGCGCGCTCCCGACATCGCCGCCCATCATCATCGAACCGCCGACCGGTGGCGTCACGATCGGAGGATCGCAAGCCCTGCGCGTCATGCAGGTGCTCGGCATCGTTTCGATCACCGTCGGCGATCCTAGCATCATCGATGCGAGCGTCGATCAAACGACGCGCATCGTGACGATCGTCGGCAAGAAGATCGGCACGACGACGCTCCTCGTGCGCGACGATCGTGGTCTCGAACGGAGCGTTCCCGTACGCGTCGCCTATCTCGCGGGAAGTATCGCGACCGATGCCTTCGTGCGCGTGACGGGTCGCCCCGCATCGACGGAATTCTTACGCGAAGCGGCGATCGATGCCGCCGTCGCACGTGTCGTCGCGCGCACCGGTGCGACGATCGTCGCGACACCGGAAAGCGTCGCCGTCGCCCGACCTCTCACCGTCGATAATGTCACGACGATCGACGTTCCGATTATCGTTAGCGGCGATTCGTTCTTCACGGTCGCGGGGACCACGCACGTCCGCGTCGAGAACTTCGCGCAACCGCGCACGCGGCCACGCTCGCTACTCGTGAGTGATTATCCCGAAACGCTGAGAGAGAACGGGATCCTCTTCTCGGCGGACGTGACGGCAAAGCAAGCCGAACGCTTTTTGTACTATCACTTTAATCCCGGCGGCCAACCCGAACGGCGCATCGTGCTCAAGGTTGCGAACCCATCATCGCAACCCGCACTCGTACAATATATCGCCGGCATCGCCGGTCCGGGAACCAACGAAATGGAAGTCGGACATCTCTCGACGCAGCGTTTCCTCGTTCGCGAAGCGCAGAACGAAGGCACCGTCGTTACGATTCCCGGCAATACGACGATCGCAATCATGGACCAGCCACTTCCCGCCCGTACGACGGCCAGTGGCCTCATGCAGTTACACGAGATCGAGGGTTCGCCGCTCCATCTCACACTCGTGGCGCAAAGCGCAACCGATCCGATCGATGGCCCCATTCTCACATCGGCATTGCTCGTGGGCGATCGACCGCACGCGCGTGGGATTTATTCGATCCCTGAGTTTTTCTTCGATTACAGCTACGACGCAGAAGGCCCCAATCTCGAAGTACCGATCGGACAGATTCCACTTCCCAATCTCGTTCTGGGGCAGACGCTCGCGGGTGATTACGGCGTCCTGCAGTCCGTGACGATTCGCATGGTCAACAACGATCGGCACAACGCACGCGCCCTAGCACTCTACGCGAGCCCGCGCGGCGGGCGCGCGACCGGAACCTTCGTGATCGATCGCGTGCTCGTGCAGGCGCACGCCATGCCAGCCTACGGTCATTATAAGTTACGGCAGTATACGATTCCACCGGGAAGCTTCGTGCGGACCGAAATCGTCACGATGCCCGAAGGCGGCTCGTCGTATCCCTTGCGTCTCATCGTCGCCCCCGACGACGGAAGCCCCGCGCCTGGGTCGCCGGAATCATTTATTTATTAAGTAAGAGCGCGAGCGTACGTCGCCGCGACCTCACGTGCGGCGCGAGCCCAACCGAATCGTTCGCACGCACGCAACCGGTGCGCCGCGGCTCGCGCGTCGGCGGCAATCGGATCGGCTGCGATGAGACCGATTTCACGCACCCACGCCGCGACGTCGTCCGGCGCGACGAGCGCCGCAGCTTCGCCCGCGACTTCGGGCAGTGAGGAGGTTGCCGCAACGACCGCTGGGAGCCCCGCGCACAGCGCCTGTGCGACGCCGTAACCGAAACCTTCGTACGTCGAGGGCACGGCGGCGACGGTCGCTCGTGCGTAGAGATCGAGCACTTCCGCACGTCCGACATAGCCACGCACGTCGAGACGTTGCGCCACGCCGAGTTCGCGCGCGAGCGCGAGACAACGCTCGCGATAGGGCGTCGGCGGCCCGACCGAAACGACGCGCAGCGCCGGGAGACGGGCGAGCGCGCGCACGAGAACCTCGAGATTCTTGCGTGCCTCGACGGTGCCAACGACGAGAATAAAGGGCGCCGCATCTTCGCGCTGCCGGGTCACTTCCATAACGTCGGTCGCCACGCCAGGATAGACGACATCGACGAGCGCGGGATCGAGATCGACGCATGCCAGCAACTCGTCGCGCGAAAAATTCGAGTCCACGACGATCCGTGCCGCCGCGCGATACCGAGCGAGTTGAAACGCGCCGAAGTACGCCCGCGCGTACGGTCGCGCGTGCGCTTGCACGCGTAACCACGCGACGTCGTGAACGGTCGCGACGACGGGCATCGCGTGCACGAGCGGCATCGTCCCCGACGCGCAGTGTACGAGATCGACGCGCGCGCGTATGGCAGCGATGGGTAGGAGCACTTGGTCCCATAGCACGCGACGATCGAATCGCCACGGATCGAACTGCGTCGATTCGAGGGCGACCGCCTCGATGCTCGTGGCCGCGAGGGCACCCACGAGGCCACGCACGTACTCGCCGATTCCGGTTGCCGTGCCCCGCGCGAGCTGGGTATCGATGCCAACCCGCACGTTACGAACACGACTCACGATCGGGGCGCCCGACGGCAACGGCGAGCGTCGCAACAGATCGCATCTTCGCACCGTACGCGCTCGAGGAACCAAGTGCCCGCAACGCCCGTCGATGCCTTCCAAATCACGCAAAAAAAGCGGAACCGCGTCGCCGCAATACCGCTTTCAACGAAGCAGTGAACGGTGTCGGTGGGCGCACCCACCGGCACCGATTACATCTTAGAAGCGAACCGTGAAGTTCAGGTCTTGACGATTCTGAACGAAGTTCGTATTCGGGATCACGTCGTCGTTGTATTGGTAGCGACGCGCACCGACCGAGACCGACGAGTTGGTCTTGGGGATGTTGTACGTTACCGCACCCGTGTAGTAATCCTTACGCTCCGAGATGTTCTGGTTGATCGTCGTGCCGTACGCCCCGCCGTAGCGTTGCGTGTTGTACGAAGCGCTGCCGACGAGATCTTTCGTGAGTGGCAACGCGACGTTGGCCGCATACGTGGTGTGGCGGACGTTCACGTAGTTGGGATAGAACGACACCTTGCTGCCGCCAAGTGCGGGATTTGCAGCTTGAGCGAGTGCCGTGCCGTCGAAGGTTTGCGTCGCCGGATTGATCGGGTAGAACGCATAGCCTTTGGTGTCGAGGCGTTTGAGCGTCTCGTACGAGCCGTTGAAATTGACCGATGCCGTTTGTCCGAAGACCGGCACCTTGAACGACGTCCCGAAGCCGTATGTATCGAACTTCTGACGTTCCGTCGTTGCGAACGACGGGCCGTAGAGAAGCGAACCGAGAGAGTTGGGGCGGATTTCCTCGAGGTGCTGGTACGACCCGCGAGCCGTGAGGTTGAAGTCGCCAATTCGGATCGGCGTGTTGACCGATGCCGTGATGCCGCGCGAGTTCGGCGCGAACGACGAGAAGTACGACGGTCCCGCGGCCTTGAGCGTGTTGTAGAGCGGGAACGAGAACGTTAGATTCGGATTGCCGACCGTGTTCGGCGATTTGAGTCCGATGTTCGTGAACTGATTATCGAACTGCGTGTTGATGCCGATATTGCTACCGAAACCGAAGAAGTCCGGCAGATAGTTGAGTTTATAGAAGGCGAAGAGCGGCGGCGGGTTGCCGAAATACCGGAACGGTGCGCCGTCGAAGAAGTTTACGCCGACGCTTTGATATTGCGCCGAGAGTTCGATCTTCTGGACCTTCAGGCGAACGCCGAAGACGCCCGCCGTATCGCCGACCGCGGCGACGTTGCGGTAATCCGACGTGAACTTGCTCGTCGCCGCTTCACCGAAGAGAACCGGGTTCGAACCCGCCCCACTCACGAGGAATGGTAACGGAAGCTGGAAGTCGAGGCCGAGCACGGTGTCGCTCACGGCGCCGTTTCCGGTCACGGGGTTCTGATTGATGGCGGTGAAGCCGTTCGCGCCCGAACCCGTGGTCTGCGTATCGTCGAAATCGAAGATACGATTGAAATTAAGGCCGATCTCGAGGCCCGTATAGCCCTTGAACTTCTGATTCAAGCGCGCGTGCGCCATGTAGCGCTGGAAATTCGTGTTGCCGACGATGGCGAGCGGCCGATACGTGATTTGTACGACGGCACCGGCCGGAATCGGTGACGTGAAAACGACGTCGTTGTACGCATCGTTGTACGTGAAGCCCGGCAGACCGGTGCCCGGGCCACCCGTCTGAACGCCCACGTTATTGAACGTCGCGCCGTTAAAGTACGAAATAAAGACACTTCCCGCTTGCGCCTTCGACGTGAGGAAGACTTGCGCGAGCGTGCCCGATCCCGCATTGAACGTGTCCGTTTTGTTGGCAGGGCCCGTTTGCGTCAATCCGGCCGATGGCGGCACGATGGGGAAGAAGTACGCGGTCGCCTCAGCAGGAGAAACGTTTGGATCCGTGTTTCCTGGTTGCGTGTTGAGCAGCGTCTGATCGAGCCGCGAGAACGACGCCTGGAAATCGGTGACGCCGAAGGCGCCCTCACCAATCGAACCGCTAATTTCTGCGCCCTTTTGGAACGGCTGGACCGGCAGTTCGTAGGGAACCGCCCCGTTGTAGCCCTGGGGCGGCCGGAACGCGAGACCGATGCGCGATGGCTGCATATCGTCGATGATGCCGTACTTGAGATGCAGATTCGTGATATTTCCCGTCTTCGCGACGTTAACGTCGACGCCGGGCTCGAGATCGATCTTCTGCTGTTGCGTGAATTCGCCACCCTGCGTGAAGTTGAGCACGTGCACGGGCAACGAAATCGTGAGGTTATCGGTGATCGCGTAGGCGAGGTTGAATCGCGAATCCTGGCGGATCCGAATGCCGGAGCCTGCGATCGTGAATGGGCTATTCGAATCGTCCGACGCCAAGAACGCCAACGCGAACGGATCGATTGCCGCGACTGCGGTTCGATTGGTCGCAGAACCGGCCGGAACGACCGCGCCGTAATACGTCGTGACCGGAGCGCCGGTCGTGTTCGCGATCGTGCGCGGGGCCGTGAGACGCTGACGCAGCGAAATGTTCGGCGTAAAAACACCGTGCATCGAGAGCGACTGCGCGAACTTCGTTCGCTTGTCGAGGGCGTCGAGTGAATCTTCGAGATTCGTCACACGAACGCCGAGAGCGTCGAGTTCGTCTTTGAGCGCGTCGATAAGTTTCTGCAACTTGTCGAGGTCTTCTTTCGACGGACCCTTGCCGGTGTTTTCTTGTAGCTTGGCGATAACTCGGGCGACGACGGTCGCCATTTCGTACCGCGTAAGCGGACGATCGCCCTTGAATTTGCCATTCGGGTAACCGTCGATGATGCCGTCGGCCGCGAGACTCTGGATGTACTGATAGGCCCAGTGGTTGGCCGGTACATCCGAGAATGGCGTCGCGAGGGCAGCCCCACGCTCGACGCCCAGGAGCAGCGATGCTGTCAGTCCCGTGACGAAGGCGAGGCGTGCGAGACGCTTCATATATCCTCCAGAAGAGTGGAAGCAAAAGCTTCGTTGCACGAGCTCGCCACCTGCGTACCATACGGAATTCGTCGAAGAGAGTTGCCGAGTTTGCCTTCGTCGACGAGAGACACGGAAAGTACGCCTGTCGCTAGGGCGCATGCCAGCTGTCGAATACGACCGGATACGAGCGAGTCCTGCCCTTATTCCATCGAGCGTTCGGCGATGAGGACCGCCGCGAAATCGTCGATCGGTCGCGGCGGCAGCAACATACCCCGCGGGACGAGGCGGCGCCACCCTTTGGGCGGGTTGGCCGCGAAGTACCGAGCGCGTGCCAAGAGCGTCGTCGCGCGCTCGTCGACGATCTCGATCGGCAAGCCAAAATCGGCAAGGATCGCCTCGACCACACTCGCGTGCGTCCCGCCACCAAGCGCGATACGGACCGGCTGGTAGCGCTCGACCAGCAAAGCGAGGGTTTCCTTGAGATCGCTCGTCGGCGCGATGCCGAGTGCAATGGGCGCCACCCGTGGGGCCGAAATGAAGGCGTAGCCACATTTGCGCGTGCCAGGATCGATGCCGAGGATCACGGTTACTTCGGCGTCCGGCTCAGCGCAAAGGTCACGGGAACGCCGCCCGTGTGTGGATAGATGTCACGCGCGGCTCGCGCCACGATATAGAACCTGCCTTTACCACGCTTGATGGCCAAGCGCGTCGCGTCGATTTCGGCGGCGCTCGGCTGCGCGAAGGGGTTGGCGAAGTAGACCGGCATGCCGCTTTCGATCGCGACGTCGCGAACGGCGGTCGCGAGCTGACCGTAGGCGATATTGGGCACGAGCGAACTCCCTCCGTCGACTTCGACGCTCGCGATCGCCCGATGCGCGCGAAAGATCGGCACGTCGGCATACGGCGCGAATGTAAACTGGATCGTATCGCCGGGGAAGAGATTTTGATCCGCGATCGCGACCAGGAGCACGGGTCCCCGGATGAGCCCACCCTGGACTTTGGGATCGCCGATCACCGCGTCGAGCTTACGCGAGATCTCCGTATCTCCCGATTTTCCCTTGAACGGTTTGAGCCCCGCTGGGACGTAATTGCTATTGAGCGAGCCGACCACCGCATCGAAGAACGCGGAGAGCGCGACGAGTTGCGCGTGGCGCGACTGCTGCGGCGTGATGATGAGGAACTGCTGGTACAGCAGGTCGCCGTGATTGACGACGACGTTGGTCTCGCGCGTCTGCTTCTGAAGGGCGTCGGCTTGGGCTTGGAGTTCGTTGACGCGATTGTTGATTTCGCTCAAATGGAAAAACGCGTCGCGCGCGAGTGGTGCCGTGAGCAACGGAACGACGGTTGCGATGAGCGCGATCCCCATACCCGTGCCGACGGCGACGATCGTCGACGTATACTTCGGTCGTAAACCAAAAAGCGTCATGCGTTTCCGGCCGACTTGATGACCGACGCGATCGCCCACGTACGCGATGAGGCCCGCGACGATGACGATGAGGATGACGAGCAGGATGCCGCCGAGCGTTCCCATCGCGCCCTAGTTCCGCGCCGCGCGCAAGAGCGCGACGATACCGACGGCCGTGAAGATGACGTTGGGCGTCCACGCGCCGATCGTCGAGACCGCGTACCCTCCAGGCAGGCCCGAGAAGACCGCCGACGAGATGCTCAAGAAGACGAAATATACGAACGTGATCGCGAGCGCGAGCGCGAAACCCAAACCCGTCCCACCACCGCGCGTCGGTCGTAGACCGAAGGGGATCGCGAAGAGCGCGAAGACGAACGTGGCGAACGGTCGCGCGAGCTTCTCTTCGTACGTCGTCTGATACGACCGCGTCTCGCTCGTCGAGAGCTGTTTTGAGTCGACGATCTCTTTGATCTGCGCGCGACTCATCGATTCGCGGTTATTATCGGCGGCGCGCTGTTGGATCTGGCTCGGCTTTTGGCCGACGTCGATCGTCGCGTGCGGTAATTGCGCGTACTCGTCGACCGAACCGTCTTTCGCGAACCGATACGTGGTGGCGTTATCGAAAGTCCACGCCGGCGTCTTGTAATGGCCGCGATCGCTGAAGACGATGCCCCGCGGACGGTTGTCGGGACCGTACGTAATGATCGTGACAAAAAGTAACTGTCCCGTCGTCGGTTGGAAGGCGCCGAAATACGTCACCTGTTTGCCGCCGCCGGGGAGCTGCGTGATCACCGTATGTTGGCCGCCCCCAAACGCGCCGATATGTTTGATCGTCTCTTCGCGAAGGTACACCGCTTGATCGTTCGCAAACGGCACGACGCACTCTTGGAGAAAATACGCCCCGATCGAGACGACGATGCCGATGACGAGTAGCGGTGCGACGGCGCGCACGAGGCCGACGCCGCCCGCCTTCATCGCGATGAGTTCGCTCTCTCCGGAAAGACGGCCGAGTGCGAGCAGGGTGCCGAGTAACATCGCCATCGGCACGACCGTGACGATCACTTGCGGCAACTGCCACAAGAAATACTCGACCGCCGCGACCAGCGGCGCATGCTCTTCGGAGACGAGTCTCCCGATCGCGAGAATATTGATCGCCGCAAAACTCAGCGTGAACGCCGCGAGGCCGAAGACGAAGGGGCCGAAGAGTTCGGATGCCACGTAGCGATCGAGGATCGTCGGCCGCGCGAGCGCACGCGCGAATCCAAGGACGCTCGCGCCGAACGTCGGTGCGACGCGCACGCGCGCACCCATTAGAGTTTGAACCCTTCGCCGAGATAGAACTGACGCGCCGTCGGCGACGCGAGGACGTCTTGCGCCGTGCCCGAGACGACGATCTTGCCGTCGTTAAGAATGTACGCGCGATCGACGATCGCGAGCGTCTCGCGCACCTGGTGGTCGGTGATGAGCACGCCGAGCCCGCGATCGCGCAACTGACGGATCATGAGTTGGATATCCGCAACCGCGATCGGATCGATGCCGGTGAAGGGTTCGTCGAGCAACAAGAACGCGGGTTCCGTTGCGATCGCGCGCGCGATCTCGACACGGCGACGCTCGCCCCCCGAAAGCGAATCGCCCCGCGCATCGACGAAATTCTCGAGCCCGAATTCGGCCAAGAGTGACGGCAAACGCCGGTCTTGCTCCCGCCGAGAAACGCCGTTCATCTCCCAGATGAGTCGGATGTTGTCGCCCACGGAGAGCTTGCGGAAGATCGAGTTCTCTTGCGCGAGGTAGCCGATGCCCGCGCGCGAGCGGCGGTACATCGGTTGTCCCGTGAGATCGACGACGCTCGTCGCATCGACGAGTGCGACCCGGCCGCCATCGGGTTTGACGAGACCCACGACCATGTAAAACGTCGTCGTCTTGCCGGCGCCGTTTGGTCCGAGCAAGCCGACGACTTCACCCGTCTCGACGCTCGCGCTCACATCGTTGACGACGGTCCGCGACCCGTAGCGTTTGACGAGTCCTTCCAGCACGATACGCCGGGCGTCGGTCGCCACGGTCACGTCAGTGCGCTCCGTTGACGGCGATCGCCCCGTCGCGGAGATTCCAGTCGAGCGTTTCGCCTTGCAATTGTTCGCCTTGCGGGGTCGTCACGACGACGTTGCCTTCACCGTGAACCGTATCGTTTTGATCGTCATAGCGGAGCGTGTCGCTTCGCAGCGTTAGGCCGTCCGCGGAGGTCGCCCGAACGCCGCCGGTCATGCGCACGGTCTTGTCTCTCTCGAGGACGGTTCCCGTCGGCGCATCGGCCACGAGTCGCTTTCCCGCCTGACCGTAAAAGACGACGTGTGGATTCACGAAGGTCGTCCGGCCCGTATTCTGGCCCATGTATTGGCCGTTTTCCGAATCCGCGCGTAGGACGTAGACCTTGCGGTTTTGCTTCTGCTTCGTAAAGTAGACGTACTTGCTTCCGACGCGATTTGCGTTGAAACCGATCGGAAACGCCGTCGGTTTGCCGCGAGGCGGCGCTTTGGTCGGTGCGGCCGAGGCTTGTGGGATCGTATGCGAGGGCTCCGGCGCGCGAGCGGTACAGCCCGAGAACACGAAAACGGCGAGCGCGAGCGAGGCGACGGTGGCGCGCGCATAGAGCGTAGGATTCACGACGCTACGGTCGCCGTGGCCGAGCGCGCGTGCGGCGCGACACAACCGAGTGCGAGTGCGGAGAACGGAATCCACACGAACGCCATCTCGACGACACCGATCGTATCGAAGATCCCCTGAACGAGCACCGCGACGAGCGCCGCGCAGATGCCGAGGCCGAGCACCCGGTCGGGCTTCGCACACGCCCGCAATCGCGATCGCATCGTTCGCGCGAAACGCCACCACCCGTATCCGAAGGCGACGAGCCCGACCGCGCCCGTTTCGCCTGCTAGGGAGAGGTAGGCATCGTGCGGATGGAGTGCCCCGAAGGTGCCCGGCAGATCGGCGTTGAGCGGTCGGATCGCGGGATAGATGCGGAAGTAGCCCATCGGTCCCACGCCCGTGAGCGGAAAGAGTTCGGCGACGCGCAGCCCCGAGCGCCAGATGCGCAGGCGATCGAAGCTCTCTGCGGGATTGTGACGCGCGGCCGGTCGTATGGCAAACACCGCGCCGCCGACGACGATGACGATGGCGACGAGGATCGCAACGCGGCGCGCACCGAGGGCGAGTGCGAAGAAGATCGCTCCCACCGCCGCTCCGACCCACCCCGCAACCGAGACCGTCGCTGCCAGCGCCGCGCAGCCGATTGCAACCGCCGCAAGGCCCGCCGTGCGCGCGATGCCGCGGCGCCCGAGCGCGACGCCGCTTGCGACGAAGACGAAGGCGATGAGAAATGCGGCGAACTCATTGGCGGTCACGAAGAATCCTGCGGCGCGACCGTTGTTGAGCGCCCACAGCGCCGCCGGTCGATGGAACGCGAACATCACGAGCGCCGCGAGCGTCGCCGTCGTGCCGACGGCGATGTAGGCCCCGATCACGCCGCGCACCACCCCGGGTTCCCTTGCAAACCGCACGAAGGCGAGGTGAAAGATCGCCGCCATCACCATCATCCCGACAACTTGCAGACTACTGGTCGGATCGACGCCCAACACCGCACTCAAGGCAGCCGATCCCACCCATGCCGCGCAGATCGCCGTCGACGTCGCATCGAGTCGCGCGTGCTCGGGGAGAAGACGCACGAGCGACCACAACGTTGCCGCGACGAGGATTGCGACGAGGACGAGCGCCACGCTCGGGCTCGCGAAGACGAAGCCGACCGGCGGTGTCGGCGAGAGTGCCGCGAGCGACGTATAGAACTGCACGACCGTAAAAAACGCACCGAGCGCGAGCGTCGTCGCCCTCAAGCGACGACTTCGGCGATGGCGCCCGCAATCGCACGCGCACCACCGGGTGCGCCCATGCGCGCGCGTCCCGCGCTCGCCATCGACGCCAGGCGCTCCGGATTTCCGAGGAGACGTGCGATGGCACTCGCCGCACGATCGGGTGCTTCGGGCACGAGTGCGAGGGCATCACCCAGGAGCCGGCCCTGACGCATGCGATACCATGCGCTCGCGCCCGCACGCTCGTCGTCGAGCGCAATGACGGGGACGCCGAAGGCGGCTGCCTGTTCGTTGCCCGTTCCGGCCTGACCGAGCACGGCAAGGCTGCCACCCAAGAGCGATCCGAGATCGCCCGCCCACGCGCGCAGATGCATCGCGCCCGCGCGGGCTTCGAAAGGCACGTCGTTCCCCGCGCTCATCGTGACCGACCACCCATCGGCTGCGAGTGCACCTGCGAATCGCGCGGCGTCGAGCGTCGGCGCGACGGAAAAGAGCGCGCCGAGGTTCGGATCGAGTTGACCGAGCGCACGCGCGACGCGGGCGAGGCGCACGCCATCCGCATACGCTTGTATCCGGCTTCCCGGCAAGATACCGAGATAACGGCCGGCCGGTGCCGCCGCATGCGTGGCGAGATCCGCAATGACGTTGCCTGGCGCGCGTGCCGCGACACCTTGATTTCGTAAGAGCGCAGCCGTCGCCTCATCGCGCACGAAGATCCGCGACGCACGGCGCAAGAGCACGCGCTCGCCCGGCCCGTACGGCGCGACATAGAGACTTTTTGCCGTACCGACGAAAACGGTCGGCCGCCGTGCCACGAGTGCCATCGCGAGCGCGAACGCATCGCCGACCGCCACGATCGCGTCGTACCGCGCGTGCGCGCGTGCGAGGAATGCGAGTTGTTCCGTCAAGAGCGCGGCGAAACCCGAGCGCAGATCGCTTGCAAACGCACGCAGATTTCCCATCGCGACGAGGCCGCCGCTCGGCATGATGCGCCGCGGACCAACGACGCAGAGCGCGCCGGCCGGCACGAGGCCGGGCCCCGTCCCGACGAGCGGGAAGAGATCGCATACGATCGACGTTGCCGCAAGCTCGTGCGTCGCCGCGGCGATGCGCGCCGCGATCGCCGATTCGCCGTTGCCGTTGGCCACGAAGAGGATGCGCCGCATCCTCACTCAGGTGCCCGAAGCCCGCCCAAGAGCGGCACGAGATCGAATCGCTCGATGCGCACGCGGCCGGGTGCGTCACCCCGAACGAGCTCGGTGCGCGAGACGAACGCACCGTAAGGCCCCGCATGCACGATCGGTACCCCCGCGACGATCTCGGGTGCGGCGAGCGTATCGTGACTGTGACCGCCGAGAATAAAATCGAGTCGCGGCACTGCGGCCGCGAGCTTGCGATCCATGCGCAACCCGAGATGCGAGAGTACGACGAGCGTCGTCCCCGGCGGCGTCGAGGCCGCAATCTCTTTTGCGACGCTGAACGGATCGCGAAAGCGCCAGCCCAGGATCCGCTCCCAGGGGCTGCCCTCGGGATATTGCACGACGAGGAGCGAGAAGACGCGTACGCTCCAGCCGTCGCGTTCGAAAGTAAGGTCCCGAATGAATGGAAGATCGCGGCCCTTCGTGTCGACGAGATTACTGCACAGGAGCGGATGCGCCATCTTACGTGCCCGCGCCACGACCGCACCGAAGATATAGTGGAATTCGCGATTGCCCATCCCTTGCGCATCGTAGCCTGCGGCGTCGATCTCGGCGATGATCGGTTCGCGCGTACGATAGAGGGTCTGCGAACCGCGTAGCGAGTCGCCACAATCGAAAAGCAGCCCCGGTTCCGCCGCGCGAAGCCCACGCATACGCTCGAGGAAACCGCCATGATTGTGGAGGTCGGAGGTGTGATAGATCCGTAACGGCGACATCGCGCTCATGCGGTTCGCGCCAAGTCGAGCGCGAACTGCGCGCTCGCACCGAGAGCGCTCGCATCGCCGAGTGTCGCACGCACCGCACGGAGCGCGCGCACGTGTTCTTGCGGGGCGATCAAGAGCGCTTCGATCGCATCGGCGAGCGCGCTCGGCGTCGCCGCATCCTGGACGAGTTCGGGCACGACTTCCTTTTCGAGTAAGAGGTTCGGTAGCGTAATGAATCGCTTGCGCCACACGCGTTTCGCGAGTGGGACTTGCGCGTCGGCGAGCACGTAATAGGCGACGGTCGGCACTTCGCGCAAGGCCGCTTCGAGCACGGCGGTACCCGATGCGACCCACGCCGCATCGGCGAGATCGAGCGCCTCGCGCGACCCGCGCACCACCCGCACGCCCGTTCCCACACCCGTAAACGAAGGCAAGAAGATCGCGTGCAACGCGCGTTCGATGATGCGCTGCGCGTCGGCGTCGGCCGCCGAGATCAGGAAATCGGCACGTGGCCGACGCGCACGCACGATCCGCAGGGCTCCGATGAGGCGCGGCAGATGACGTTCGATCTCGCCGCGTCGACTGCCGGGCAAGATCGCAATCGTGCCACCGTCGCTCGGCGCGGGCGCGCGGCTCGCACGCGGCTCGACGAGCGTGACGAGCGGATGGCCGAAATACGTGATCGGCAGCCCGAGACCGCGATAGAAATCGCGTTGGTGCGCGAACGCCGTGAGCGCGGTTGCGTAGCGCGCGACGGCCTGCGCCTGCGTCGGTCGATCCAGCCACGCGCCCGGCGGCATCATGTAGAGAATCGGGCGACGATAGCCGAGCATCCGTAGCGTCTTCGCCAAACGCAAATTGTACGCACCGAAATCCACGAGTATCACGAGATCGACGGGATCGCGCCGCAGAGCGAGCGCGTAGCCCCAGCAGTTCACAAAGAGCGGTGGGATGCGCCGAAGCGCGTCGATCGGCCCCATGCTCCCCCAGCCCGTCGTGCGCGTCGTTAAAGCATAACCGGCCGCGGCCATGCCTTCGCTACCGACACCCGTGAAGGCGATATCGGCGTGCTTCGCACGCATGGCCTCGGCGAGTGCGGCTGCGAGCATGTCGCCCGACGCTTCGCCCGTCGCTGCGAACACACGTAGCGCCATTATTTAACGATCCCGCGCTCCGTCGGCGCGGAAATAAACGCGAGGAGGTGCTGACCGCGCTCGCTCTTGACGATCGCGCGCATCGCTTCGGCCGCCTGCGAAATATTATGGCCCGAGCGGTAGAGCATCGTGTAACACTCTTTGAGTTCGGCAACGATCTCGGGCGTAAATTCCGCACGCCGCAAGCCGACCTTGTTGAGACCGTACGGCGTTGCCGGGTTGCCTTCAACCAAAAAATACGGCGGGACATCGCGCGTGATTTTCGAGATGCCGCCGATCATCGAAAACTCGCCGAGACGGACGAATTGGTGCACGCCCGTTTGACCGCCGATCGTCACATGATCTTCCACGATCACGTGACCCGCGAGCTGCGCCGTCGACGACATCGTGACGTGATTGCCGACCTTGCAGTTGTGTGCGATGTGCACGTAGGCGAGCAGAAGCGTATCGTCGCCCACGGCGGTCGTTTCGCCGTCGCCCGTCGCACGATGGACCGAAACGTACTCGCGAATCTCGGTGCGACTACCGATCGTCGTGTACGCAGTCTCACCCGCGTGTTTCTTGCGATCTTGCGAGGGCGCACCGATCGAGCAGAACGGGTGAATTTTCGAATCTTCCCCGATCGTGGTGTGGCCGTTGACGACGACGTGCGCGACGAGATGCGTGCGCGCGCCGATCGCCACGTGCTCGCCGACCACACAGAAGGGGCCGACTTCGGCCCCTTCGCCGATCGTGGCTTTCGGGTGGACGATCGCGGTCGGATGGATCACGGACGGACCGCGCGCATCGCTCGTCTACTCATGAAGCACGGAGGCGTCCATGCCGAAGTTCGTCACGGTCGTGATCGAAAACATGAGTTCTGCTGAGACCGCGAGCTTATCGTCGACACGCGCCTCCCCGAGAACCCAGCCCATATTCTTGCGCGTCCGCAAGACCGTCGCGGTCATGTCGAGTCGATCGCCCGGCACGACGGGGCGACGAAACTTCGCTTTGTCGATGCCTGTGAGGAACGCCGTGCGGCGCAAGAAATCGCCCTTGCCCAAAATGATCGTGCCGCCGAGTTGCGCGAGCGCTTCGATCATGTAGACCCCGGGCATGAGCGGCAAACCCGGAAAGTGGCCTTGGAAGAACGGCTCGTTGAACGTGACATTCTTGTAGCCGCGCGCGTGTTTCATCGTCTCGAAATGCGTGATGCGATCGACGAGTAACATCGGATATCGATGCGGGAGGACCTCCATAATTTTAAGGATGTCCATGGAGCTTCCGATCTCGATTGCCACTACGAATCCTTCACCGCAAATACGGCAACTCCGTGCGAGATGCAGCCGAGGGTGCGCAACTGCGCGGTCGCTCGCGCGTGCAAGCGGTGGCCACTTTTAACCGTCAGGATATCGCACTGCGGCCACGCGCCGATCAACGCAAAATCTCCGATAAGATCCAGCGCTTTGTGCCGTACGACTTCGTTCGGCCACCGCAGCGGCGTCAGCGGACCGTCGGGTGCGAAGACGAGCGCATTTTCGAGGCTCCCGCCACGCGCGAGGCCCGCCGCGCGAAGCGCCTCGACTTCGTGCAGATAGCCGAACGTGCGTGCGGGCGCGATCTCGCGCGCATAGGCACCGGGCTCGAGCGATGTGTCGAGGTATTGCGCGCCGACGGGCGGCGCGAATTCGACCGCGAAACGCAAACGAAATGCCGCGGCGGGCGAGACGACGAGCATCGCATCGCCGTCGGCGAACACGTACGGTCGATCGACCGTAAAGACGGCGCGCGGCGCGTCTTGCGCGACGATCCCCGCAGCTGCGAACGCAGCGGCAAATGACGCGGAGCTCCCATCGAGAATCGGAATCTCCGGGCCCTCGACATCGATCCGTGCGTTGTCGATGCCGAGTGCGAAAAGCGCGCTCAAGAGATGTTCGACCGTCGAAACGGTGACGTCCCCGATGCCGAGTACCGTCGCGCGTTTCGTGTCGACGACGTATTCGGCGTGAGCGGGAAAGACGACGTCACCATCGTCGAGCGCAAACGAGATGCCGCATCCCGCGGGTTGCGGTTCGACGTGCACGCGCGCGAGCGTGCCCGTATGGAGACCGACGCCCGCGAAATCGACGGCCGCGCCGAGCGTGTGTTGCTGTTGACTCACTCTTGCTCCAAAGAGCTTACTCGCTTGTAGAGTTTTTCGAGATCGCGGAGACGCACCTGGTGCCGCAATTCCTCGCGATGTTCGCGCGCGGGTTGACCGCTCATCGTCGCCCCGTCGGGAACGTCTTTCCAAACGTGCGTGCCGCCGGCGATCCGCACGCGCGATCCGACCGTGATATGGCCGTTGAGGCCAGCTTGGCCACCGATCACGGTATAGTCGCCAACCTTCGTCGAGCCCGCGATGCCGACCATCGACGCGAAGCCGCAGTGCTTGCCGATCTGGCAGTTGTGCCCGATCTGCACGAAGTTGTCGATCTTGGTTCCCGTTCCGATCGTCGTCGAGCCCGTCTGCGCGCGGTCCACGCACGCGTTGGCACCGATCTCGACGTCGTCGCCGAGCACGACGTTGCCGATCTGCGGAATCTTCGCGAGCGCGCCCGCGATGAACGCATATCCGAAGCCATCGGCACCGACGACCGCACCCGCTTGCAACGCGACGCGATCGCCCGCGACGCAGCGGTCGAGAAAGACCGCCCTCGGATACAGCATGCAGGCGCGCCCGAGCGTCGCATCCGCACCGACGACGGAACCTGCGAGTAAGACGGTCTCAGCGCCGATATTCGCGCGCGCACCAACGACGACGAGCGCATCGATATAAACGTCGGGGCCGATCGTCGCCGTCGGATCGATGACGGCCGATGCGTGGCGGAACGGGCCTTGTGGACGCGGCGGTTCGCGGTCGGCGAGCAGCGTCGCGAGTGCGATGCGAGCCGATGCGACGACCAGCAGCGGCTTGCGTGGCGCATCGATCGCGCCCGCCACGGCCGGTTCCGTCATGACGGCAGCCGCGCGCGATGCGAGCGCCGCACGCAAGTACCGTTCGTCGACTGCAAACGTCAGCGACCCGGGCATCACGTCGTCGATCGAAGCGATATCGTCGATCACCACGGTCGCGTCGCCGCGGACCGTACCGTCGACGCGCGCGGCTAGTTCGGCAAGCGTCAACGGCTTACGATTTCGCCGGTGACTTTTCGGTGATCTTGAGGATCTTCTCGACGTCTGCCGTGATATCGACGCCGCCGTAACCGACGAATTGCCGCGTAACGATCAGCTTGTAGTGCCGGTCGTTGGCGATCGATTCAGCCGCTGCGCGCACGTCACCCGAGACTTCGTTCTGCATGTTGACGTAGCGTTTGCGCAAGAGATCGAGCTGTTGCGATTTCGATCGCGCATCTGCAGACGACCGGTTGATCGCGTCCGTATCGGAGGCGAGTTGGTTCGAGTAATTGATGAACTTCGGCCAATTTGCTTGAATGCGGACGAGATCGACCGTCGCGACGGTCGATTCCGACGATTGTCCGGCGCAGGCGGAGAGGGCGGCGCACGCGGCCACGGCGATGATGATGCGTTTCACTCGTGTAGACTCTCGATGTCCTTTTCGGCGTCGGCAGTGAGATCCACACCGCCGGCTGGTGCGACGACGTCGCTAACGACGATGTTGATGCCGCGTTTCTCGGCAATGGTTTTGACCTCGCGACCGATCTGCGCGACCATTTGGCCGTAGAGATCGACGCGTTGTTTTTGAAGCGAATCCATCTGTTTCGCAGCACCCGCCTGCGCGGACCGATCGACCTGACCCAGTTCGCGAAAGCGTCGCGTGAGATCCGCGCGCGTCGCTTGAAACGATGCGATCGTTTGATTCGCATCCTTATCGAAATCGTTTTGATATTTTTTGTGGAGCGCTTCGAGTTTGGAGCGCATATCGGGCGCGACACCCGCGGGCATATTTACGCCGCCGCTTCCGGGAGCTTGCGGGAGCGGACGGAGCTTTGCGATGAGCTCGTGCCGCGTGCTTAACTCGCGTTCGTTGATCTTGGCGAGCGTCCGTTTTTGCATGACCGCGACTTCCGCGCGCAAGTCCGTCCTCACGCTGTCGTGAAGCTGCGTTTGCAGCGCCGCGAGCGTCGATTGATCGCGATTCTTGAGCGCGGCGAGCGCATCGGATTCTTTCTTATCGAGCACGTCGAGTTGTTTCTTGACGTCGTCGCGCGACGTATCGTCGAGAGCGAGGTTCGAGAGCGTCGCGCGTAGCGAGAGACGCTCGGCTGAATTTTCGGTCGCGAGCGCGAGTGCGAAATCCGATTCCTTGCGCTGTAATTCGTCCGCTTTCGCACGATACGTGCGCGACGCACGTTCGGCAAGCGACGCGTTAAGCGACGTCACGGCACTCTGATCTTGCGCGATGACTTCGCCACGATACGTATCGAGATTCTTCTGCGCGTCGCGCAAAACGCTCTGCTGCTGCTCGCGCGCTTGCCGTGCGATGCCGCCTGCGATCGCGCCGCCGCCGGGACCGCTCCCGCCACCGCCGCCGATCGCCGCGTTGATCGCGGCCCCTTCGAGTTTCGCATACTCGATCTGTTTGTCGGCGAGTGCTTTCTTCGTGCGGGCAGCTGCGATATCGAGTTCGCTCTGCAGACGTTTTTCTTCGACGGCGATATCGGCACCCGAACGCGCGATCTCGGGCCCGACGCTCTTGAGTTGCAGCGCCGCCATATCTTCATCGAGACGCGCGAGTTGCGCGTAGAGTGGATGCTTCTTGACCAACTCTTCCATGCGAACGTACCCGACGTGGCTAGCGACCACCGGACGCGGCGATTCCGCGGACGTGGTCGCTTGCCGCGCGCACGCCGCAAGCGAGACGACGATCGCCCCGCAAGCGAACAACGCGCCGCGTGGGTTACTTGAGCGCGCTAGTGACATCGCTCGTGATATCCGTGCCGCCGAAGATGAGATTCGAGCGGTCGATGACCAGCAACAAGCCCTTCTTCTTCGCGACGTCCGCGATGACGTCGCGCGTCTTTTCGACCAACGGTGCGATCGCGGATTTATTTTTGTCGGCGAGTGCGGCCTGATATTCTTTAAAAACGCTCTGGCGATCGGCGTCGTTCTTCGCCGCTTTGATCTTCGTCTGCGCGGCTTTCTGTTGATCGGCTTGGAATTTTTGAAAGTCGTCGTTCGCCGATTTGAGCTTCGGGATCGCATCGATCTGCGTTTGATCCACGAAGCCGACGCTCGAGGGCGGCGGCGTATTGACGGGCGGAATCGGATCTCCCGGTCCTGCGAGCAGGTTGATCACGTTCTGCGTGACGTCTTGGCCGCCGAAAATGACGATGCGTTTATCGACGACGACCGAGAGATTCTTACTCGATGCGACCGACGCGATCGCGACCTGAGCCCGCGCTAAAAGCGGGCCGAAGAGCGCGCGCTGCCGCTCCCCTAATTTGTTCTGGAATTCTTGGGCGATGCGTTGTTGAGTGTTGCCATCCTTTACCGATCGCATACGCTTCGCAAATTGTTTGTCGAGATCCGATTTAAACCCCGCGAGCTGCCGATTCGCGTCCGTAAACTGACGGATGTTCGAAAGCGCCGCCTGATCGACGAAACCGATGTCGACGACGTCGGCTGCGAGCGTTGCCGGCGTGAAAATGGGAGTCGCGAGAAGCAGCGAGGCGCATGCGATCGCGAGACGGTGGGTCCGAGTAGCCATGATTAGAAGCTCTGTCCGATTCCGAAGCTGGTGTGGCCGCCACCCTTGCCGCGAGCGAAGTCGAGCCGGATGGATTTGAAGCCGAGTTGCGGCACGTCGAAACGAAGACCGATTCCGGCGTCGGTGCGATAGAGAAACTTGCTGTAATCCACGATGAGCTTCCCGAAGTTCGTGATCGGTTGCGCACCGCGAATACTCTGACCGCCGAAATCGTAGAAGAGCGCGACGTTGAATTTGCGATCCGGCGAGACCGGAATCCGCAGTTCGGATTGCAAGAGCGCTTCTTGCGTGCCATAGAAAACTTGGCTGTACCCACGTAGTTGTTGATCGGTGAGCACGAAGAGTTTGCTCGGCGGAATCGCGCCCGTCGCATTGCCGACGAGGGCGTGGAATGCGAGCGTCGCATTTTTGGCGACCGGGAAGAACTTCGCTCCATCGAACGTCGTGATCGTGTAACCGAATTGCGACCCAATACCGCGTCCCGAAAGCTCTTCCGTTACCGTGGCGCTATAGCCGCGACGTGGGTTGAAGACATCGTCGCGCGTGTCGTTCTGCAGTCCGAGCGTGACCGCGTGCAGATTGAATCCGGCGCCGTTGGCGGTTTCGGCGATCGACGGCGCATTGATGCCGAGTGTCGTGCCGTTGGTTTGCGTCCCGAACGGCGAATTGGTCGTGGTGCCGTTGAAGATCGTCTGCGATCCCTGTAGGCGGTAACCCGTCGGAAGCACGACGTCGTTTGCGAGACGCTGGATCGTCAGCCCGACCGTTGCGGTCAACGTATCGGTGAGGCGACGACCGACGTTGAGCGTGCCGCCGTTGCTGCGATTCGCGTAGCGCGCCGCGATGCCTGAGATCAGATTCGCATTGGGTGTGAGCACGACGGCCTGGCCGTTGACCGCCGTCGCCGTGCCGCCGGGAGTCGTCGGCGCGGGCGTGGAGACGATCGGCTGGAATCCGCCCGCGTTGCTGGCGTTGGTCGCTTGATAGACCTGATAAAAATTCGTCTGCGCGCTCGTGAAGAGTGATGCGCCGAGGCTATATTTTTCGCTCGCCCTGGTGTTCCCCAAGTACGGAATCGAGTACGTCAGCTGGGCGTCGGATATGCGCGAACCGCGCTCCAGCCGCACGGAAGCCGCGTTACCCGTGCCGTTGATATTGTTCTGCGAATACGAAAGCGTGCCCGTAAGACCTTGGCCCGTCGGACCGCCCGAGTAGCCGGCGCCGATTTGCGCCGTGCCCGTGCGCTGTTCTTTCACGTTCCAATCGAGCGTGACTTGATAGAGCTTCTTTGGATCGGGGCCGGGCTTGGGATTGAGATCGACTTTTTCGAAGAAGCCGAGATTATTGAGCCGCTCGTAATCGCGACGTAAGAGGCCCTGCGTGATGATCATGCCGGGGCGCAGGCGCAACTGGCGACGGACGACGACGTCCTTGGTGAGGGTATTGCCGGTGATCTGTACGGCGCCGACGACCGCGACGTAGATGCTGTATTTAACATCGGCCGTTCCCTTGGTAAGATCGACCGTCGTCGGATCGATCCCGGCCTCGAAATCGCCGAGTTGGAGATCGTATTTTTCGTAGAGCTTCTTGAGGCTCTCGTAATCTTTGTCGCGCGAATCTTCCGAATACGGCTGACCCGGTTTGAGCGTCAACGCCGCCTTCACGATACTCGGCGCGAGGATCGGATTACCGACGATCGTGATGTTGCGAACGGTAAGACCTTCGCGAACCATCAGACTGAGCACACCGTCTTTGGCGATGTTGAGGCCCGCGACGTGCGAAGGCACCTGACCGCTATACCCGATCTTGTCGTAGTACGAGTTGATCTTGAGCACGTCTTGGTGGAACGTGTTCGTATTGAGGACTTGGCCCACGGCCGTGTCCATCAAGGCGAGCAACGTATCGGAGGGCACGTGTTCGTTTCCCGAAAACGCGATGCGCTCGATGACCGGATTCTCGATCACGCGATAGGTGATCGCAATCCCGTCGGGGCGCTGACGTATCAGCGGCGGCACTTGATCGGCGAAGTAGCCGAGATCGAAGATATTCTGCAGATCGTCCCGCACGACGCGCTCGTCGAAGGGCTGACCCGCACGCGTCCGCACGACCGCGAGAATCTTATCGGTCGGGACGTGCGCGTTCCCCGACACGTCCACGCTGACGACCCTCGGCGCGTTCGCCGGTGGACGTGGCGCGGGCGGGACGACGACCGGCGGCGCGACCGTGCTGGGAACGGCGCTTGGCGCGATCGCGGGGAGCGCCGGTGCGACCACGGGTGCCGGCGTCGGCGACGCCGCAAATGCGGGCGAAGCGTCGATCGCGGGCGAGGCGAGCGCGGCGAGCGCGGCGAGCGCGACGATGGTTCGTCGCACGCGACGAAAACGAGAGAACATACGCAGTGAAAGCTTCCTTCGACCTCCCGGGCCGCCGAAGGCGGCGGAAGGTAGGTTGTCACGGACCGACATCCGGCAAACGCACGGAACGGCACATTCCTTTGCGACTATACGGGGGCGACCCCCCAAACACCCGGCATCTCCGGGAACGCAATCCCGACTCCCCGACGCTACCATCAAAAGAGTCGCTGGATGCTGAGAGAGAACCCGGTTGTCCCCGAGCTCGGTTGGGCGGATTGCAACTTGAGGTTGGTCGAGCCGAAGGCCGCCGGCGCGAGCGAGGTCAGGCCCGATGCACCGAGCGTCTGGAAGACGGTGAGTTGCGCGGCGGTGCTCGGGCTCGGCTTCACCTCGAAGCCGAACGTTTGTCGATACGGGTACCCGAAGGTCGTGCCGTACACGGCATTGATCTTTTTGCCGAGCACTTTTCGGGCCGTGAGCCCGACGCTGCCCGTGTAATCGACGTTGACGTTGAAATTCGAAAGGCCCACGGCTTGCGCGAAGCTCGTCTCGATCGGCGCGAGCAGCGTTCGCGTGAACTGGGCGTTGGCGATCCCGAAGGCTTCTTGCGCGACCGTCAGGCCGCCGGTATTCCGATTCTGCGCCGAACCCGCGGGGGCGCCCGCAAAATTCGTGCTGCCGTAGAGAGTCGGGGAGCCGGCCTTCTCACCGAAGAGATTGGATGCGCCGAAGGCGGGAGCGCTAAAGAGCAGGCCTAAGATCTGTTGCCGATCGTAGGCGGGATCGGAGCTGAGCCCGATCGTGAGATTCGTAACGGGGCCCGCGAGATCGAGCGTGACGTTGGCGGAGCCCGAGAGATTGCGCACGGTGTTGGGGTCGGGGTCGATCACATGCGTCACCGCGCGCGCGTCGAGCGTGGGAATGAGGCCGAGATCCGGCGTGAACGTCACGCGTCCGTCGACGAGCCGGAAAACCGTATTGAAATACGTGAGCGTTCCGCCGGTCGAATCGAAACCGCCATCGAGACGAGGCGCGCCGGTCGTTCCCGCCACGTGCACGCTTCCGCGGCCGCCGATATCGACGTTGGAACTGCGTACGCGCACGTTATTCGTCGTGCCGATCGTGAGGTCGAGCGCGAAATCATTTGGATTCGCCACGACTACGGGCGCCGGTGCGGCGCCGATCACGCCGCTGCCGCTATCGGCGAGCAAAAGCGCCGCGAACGGGATCGTCGCCTCACTGAGCGAGAGCGCACCCGAGAGAAGCGGCCGGGTGCCCGGAACGTGTCCGACCACGAGCTTGCCGTCGATCTGACCGCCGCCGTAGGCCGGAAAATTCAGCCGTAAATGTTTCGCTTCGGCACCGAAGCGATAGGTCGCATCCGCACCGGGATGCACGAGATCGAGGAGCGATGCGACACCGCTCGCATCGACCGTTCCCCCGCCCGATGCTGCATGCAGTGATTCCAAGTGCACGTCGGTTCCCGCGAAGGCGAGCGACGCGCCGAGATCGGTGAGCGGGACGGTTTGCAGCGGCGATGCGAACGTGCCGTCCGCAAGTGCGAGCGCGCCGACGAGACGCGGCGAGCCTGCCGTCCCGCCGACAGCCACGCGACCGTCGAGTTTTCCGCCGAGTTTCGAGCCCGCCGGTAAGAGCGGCGCGAAGTTGGAGAAATCGATGCCCTTCGCCGCCACTTCGAGCGAGATCGGGGCGTTTGCAGGCCCGAATCCGAACGGCGCGACCTGGAGCGGAACCGAGCCCGCGAGTTGCAGCACCCCCGTCGCGAACCCAACCTCGACCGACGTCAGCACGATGTCGCGGCCGCTCAGGGAGAATTGACCGAGCGCGCGCGGGACCTTGACGCCGCGAAGCGATGCATCTTCGAGATAGAAGCCGCCTGCGATACGCGGTTTCGCGCGCGTGCCGTCGACGGCAACGTCTGCTTCGGCACGACCTGTGGCGATGGGGCCCGCTCCGAAGATGCGCGTCGCGAGCGACCCGACGTTGGAACTCTTCGCGTGAACGGCCAATGCGATCGGGTCGCGTGCGCCGAGCCCAAAGCTCCCCGAGCCGACGAGTGAGAGATTCGGCAGATCGAGCACCACCTTCGAGATCGTCGTTCGGCGAAGCGTCGAGCTGGCCGAGAGCGCGAGCCGCTCCACGGGAAATGTGCCGATCGATCCGCCGACGAGCGAGGCCTCCGTACGAACGTCGGGATCGCTCAGTTTCCCCGCGATCGTCGCATCGGCATCGACGCGGCCACCGACGGGCACCTGATAGCCGATTGCGGGAAGCCACACGCCGAGATCGAGACCGCGCAGATGCGCCGTTCCCGTAAAGCGCGAGCGGGCCAAAAGCCGATCGAGCGGGGAATCGGCCGGCAGGCCGAGGACGCCTGTGGTTTCGAGGCGTCCCGAAACTCCACCGAACGCCACACGTCCGGTCACGTCGCGACCTCGGGAATTCCAGCGCGCCGATGCATCACCGAGATCGAAGCGGCGAACGTGCAGATCCGCAATCGCAATATCCGCACTCGTCCGCACCGACGTCGCGTCGCGCACGAATTGCGCGGCGATCCGTCCGTGCCCACCGAGCGCGTCGCCCGCATCGAAGTAATCGTTGAAATCGCCGAGGTTCGCGCGTGGCGCTACGAGCTGGAAGGACGCATCTTTGCCGCGCACGTCGGCCCCGAACGCTGCGGTCGTCGAGCCGACCGTCACCGTCCCCAGACGCGCCGAAAGTTCGCCCGGGAGGAGCGCGATCCGCGCGCCGGCGTCGCGAAAATGCAATCCGTTGACCGTGCCCTCGGGGATGCCGAGCGTTCCCGCAACGGCGAGATTCGCGAGCGTTCCACGCAGCGTCAGATCGCCCGTCAACGTACCCGCGACATCGCGTCGCTGCGGCAAGACCGAACGCACGAGCGGCCCGAGCTGCGCCGCACCGATGTGGAGCCGCGCGTCGTAGATCGGCGCGCGCGTTCCGACGCCACCGAGCGAACCGTCGAGCGTCCCGAGCGCCGAGCCGAGTTCGGCGTCCGTGTGGCGAAAATCGAAGCGCGTCCCGGCGAGCGTGACGTCACCGTTGGCGACGAGCGGCAACCGATCGAGCGTCGCTCCCGCTCCGAGCGCGAGTCCGCCTTCGAAGCGTGACCCCGGCCCGACGAGGCCGAACGTCCCGATCGCCGCAACGTCGCCGCCGCCACCGAGCGGGACGACGGCGCGAAGTCGCCGCGCCTGCGCGCCCGCAAGTGAGACGCCGAGCGTTCCCGACGAATCGAGGTCGCCCGCGGCGACGAGCGTACCGCTCGCGACGGATCCGGTCGCCGCATACACCCGCAGGCGCTTGCCGGAGATCGCAACCGTGCCCGAAAGCGAGTCGACCGGAACGCCCTGGACGATCGCCCCCGGTGTCAGCGCGCCCCGTGCTTGCACGATGGAATCGGTCGGCCCGATGAGCATCGCCACGGGGCCGTTCACCGGGCCGCTACCGCCGATCTCTCCAGTGAACGTCCGCAGCTGCGCGAAGCTTCCGTGATAGATGCCGTCGAGAGCGAGCGCCGGGCCGACGTATGCGCCTGCACCCGCGAAGGCACCCCAGGGTCCGCTCGCGACGACGTCGCGCAGGCCGAAGTTGCCGATGCTCCCCGTGAGGTGCCCCGAGACTGCAGCGATCGCAAGCCCACCGACGCGTAGATCGTGGCCGCGGACGTTCCCCGCGATCCGGAAATCCGAGGGCGGACCGACACCCGCGAGTTCGCCATCGAGGATGCCGTGGAAGGTCGGCGCCGCGAGATCGATGCCGGGAAGCGTCGCCGGCCGCAGCAACTCGGCGTATCGGTAGCGGCGTGCGTCGAGCCAAAATGCGCTTTCATTCGCGCTTCGATCGAAGGTGAAGGCGCCTGCGATCGACGAGCCGTCGGATCGCGTGAGGCGGAACGGCCCGTAGCGCCCGTCGCCGCGCGCGTCCTCGTGAAAGATCGCCGCGAGATCGGTGCCTCCGCCCGCACCGGTTGCGGCTCCACGGACGTCGAAGCGAAGCGCGTCGCCGGCGAGGAGGCCCACGGCATCGATCGCGGCACCGGGTGCGAGTTCCGCGAGATAGGGCACGCGTGCCGCCGGCCCGTTTACCTTGAAGACGAGTTCGGTATGTGACGTATCGCCGAGGATGATTGCACCGTTCGCCGCGACGTCGAGCCCGCCGTAGCGCGCTCCCAGACCGACGACATCGAGCGCGCCGTCGTAGTAGATCGCGCGTGCCGCAAGACCTTCCACGGGGTAGCCCGCATAGGTGAGCGCGGGCGTGGCGACGCGCGTCGACACGAGTGGGAGCCCGACGGGTCCCTCGAGATAAGTCGTGACCCGCCCTCGTCCCTCGAGCGGCAACATCCGTGAAAACGCGAAGAGCCCTCGGACCCGATCGAGCGGGGCGTCGGCAATCGCGATTCCGAGCTGGAATTTGGGCGATGCCCAATCGTAGATGCCGCCTGCGACCCGTACCGGCATGGGACCGAGACGCGCCGTGAGCGCCGGCGCCGCAAACCCGCCGTCGAAAAAGTCGAGTCGCCCGTCGAGATCGCTCGCGCTTTGAACCAGGCCGGGAATCCGCATCCCGCCCCCGTGCAGTGCGAGCGACCCGCTCGTATGATAGACGTACGTTTTCTTCGGTCCGCTCGCGAAGCCGTACACGCGCACATCGGCGTTTCGCGCGATCCCACTCTCGAAGCGCGCGGCCGAACTATTGATAAAGTAATTGACGATGGGCACGAGCGCGAGGTCGTGTGCGCGAATGCGATGGACCGCGTAGCCGCGAGGGGCATCGATTCGCCCGACGGCCGAGAGTCTCGCAGGAGCATCGTTTGAGATGGATGCGCGCACGTGGTACGTCGAGATCGCCGCGCTATCGAACGCAAGTGTAGCCGAGATGCCCTCGAGGCCGAGGCGACGCGATTCCGGGAGCACGCGAAACTGGTCTTCGAGGACGATCGACCCATTGCGGATGCGCGCGTCGAAGCGCAACGGCAGATCGGCAACCGGACCGCTCGCGACGGGCGCCGTTGCAGCAGCGCCACCGGCACCCGGAGCAACGTCGAACGTTCCGTCGGCCCGACGTTCGAAGACGAGTCGTGGCGCGTCGAGTGCGACGCCCACGAGTCCGAACCGCCGCGACCCACCGGGCAAGAGATCGCGCAAGCGATACCTCACCGTCGCGAGATCGGCCGTCAGCAGCGTTCGGCCGGCATGAGCGAGTTCGAGATGATGCACGACCGCTCGATCCGATCCGAGTTCCAGATCGGTGAAGGCGACGCGGTCGCCCGTCGCGACATCGATTGCGCTCGCAACGAGCGCTCGCGAGATCGGTCCCGCAAACGCGACCACGAAAACGGCGAGCAACACGAGCGCAGCGAGCACCCGAATCCACCCCGACCGTCCATTGGGCACACGTGTCTCCTCTCGGACGCTCAACGCATCAGAGGCGGCGAGAGGTCCGCTCGGTCACCTCAGAGGTCTAAATTCTTCACGCTACGCGCGTAGGCTTGAATAAACTCTTTGCGGGGCTCGACTTTGTCGCCCATGAGCGTCGTGAACATTTCGTCGGCGGCGACGGCGTCTTCGAGCGCCACACGCTTGAGGCGGCGGCTCTTGATGTGCATCGTCGTGTCGGCGAGTTGCTCGGCATCCATCTCGCCCAGACCCTTGTATTGTTGGATCTGAAAATCTTTCGGGTCGCTATCGCCGATGATGCCTTTGAGTTCTTCGTCGGTGAAGGCGTAACGCTGTTTCTTGCCACGCTTGATGCCGTAGAGCGGCGGCATCGCGATATACACGTAGCCCTTCTGGATGAGCGCGCGCATCTGCTGGTAGAAGAACGTAAGCAACAGCGTGCGGATGTGCGACCCGTCCACGTCGGCGTCGGTCATGATGATGACTTTGTGGTAGCGAAGTTTCTCGCTATCGAAGTCGGCGGCGATGCCGGTGCCGAGCGCCGTGATCATCGCGCGGATCTCTTCGTTTGCGAAGACTCTATCTTCGCGCGCCTTCCACACGTTGAGGATCTTGCCACGCAACGGCAAGATCGCTTGAGTCATATAATCTCGACCCATCTTCGCCGTACCACCCGCGGAATCGCCTTCGACTAAAAAGATCTCCGAAATTTCGGGATTCTTCTCCGTGCAATCCACGAGCTTCCCCGGCAAGCCCATGCCGTCGAGGGCGTTCTTGCGCCGCGAGAGATCGCGCGCTTTCTTCGCCGCTTCGCGCGCGCGTTGCGCCTGCATCGCCTTGTCGACGATCGCGCGGAAGTGCTTCGGGTTTTCCTCGAAAAAGAAATCGAGCCGTTCGCCGACGAGCGTGTAGACGATGTTACGCACGCGCGCCGTGCCGAGTTTGGTTTTGGTCTGGCCTTCGAATTGCGGATTCTCGAGTTTCACCGAAACGACGGCGGTGAGGCCTTCCATCACGTCGTCGATCGAAAGATTCGCATCGGACTCTTTGAGCACCGCGCGTTTGCGCGCGTAGGTGTTGACCGCGTTGCCAACGGCGTTACGGAAACCGACGAGATGCATGCCGCCTTCGGCGGTGTTGATGTTATTCGCGTAGGTGAAAACGTTTTCGCTGTACGTATCGGCCCACTGCAACGCGCATTCGACGACGACGTCGTCGCGTTCGCCGTTGGTCGAAATGATCGGATGGAGCGGATCTTTTTTCTCGTTGAGATGCTCGACGAACGAGATGATCCCACCCTCGTAGAGGAACGTCTTTTCTTTGGGTTCGTCGGGACGTTCGTCGCGTAGCGTGATCGAGATCCCGCGATTGAGGAACGCGAGTTCGCGCAGGCGCTTCTGTAGGATGTCCCAGTGAAAATCCATCGTGTCGAACATCGTATGATCGGGGACGAACCATTGGTACGTTCCCGTACCTTCGACGCCTTCGGCGATCACGTGCAACGGCTCGGTCGTGATACCGCGTTCGAATTTTATTTCGTGCAGCATCCCGTCGCGCTTCACGCGCGTCGTCATATTTTCCGAGAGCGCGTTAACGACGGAAATCCCAACACCGTGCAGACCGCCCGATACCTTGTATCCGCCCGAGCCAAACTTGCCGCCCGCGTGGAGGATCGTCATCACGACTTCGACCGACGACATATTTTCTTCGGTGTTGAAATCGACCGGAATACCGCGTCCGTCGTCTTCGACCGAGCACGAATTGTCGCGACCGAGGACGACCACGATCGTGGTCGCCTTGCCCGCCATCGCTTCGTCGACGGAGTTGTCGACGGCTTCGTAGACGAGTTGGTGCAGGCCGCGCTCTGAGGTGTTCCCGATATACATGCCGGGCCGCATCCGAACCGCTTCGAGGCCCTTGAGGACCGCAATTTGGTCGCCGGTATATTCTTCCATCGACCGCACGGATTCGCGTTGTGTACCGCTATCGCCTTATTGGGTGGCGTGCGGCCAGAGAATCTTCTCGAGGTCGGTTCCCAGCAGATTTCGCACGACCGCCGGCGTGATGCGATCGGGCGGAAGTCGCGTGTGCAAGAGCACGTACGAACTCGCGACGTGTCGCTCGATACCCGAGGAACTCACCACGCCCGCAAGTTTCGTCCGTTCGAGAATGATCCACCAACGCGAGAGCAGGCGCTTTCGGACCCGCTCGAACTCGGCGTTGCGCAAGTCGGGGATCTGCTCGCGCATCTCCTCGATTACGAGCCATGGCGCCATGTAAACGATGCGCTCGACGAGCGTCCGACGCACGCGTTCCGCTTCACCCGCGCAGGGCGCGCAGCGCGCACGGGTGCTCGCGGTCACATCGGGCGATGCATCGGTCACCACGCCGCAATCGGTGCAGCGAGCGCCGGACGCACGCGAGGCCACGGTCATCCGCGCGCGCAGGCGCTCGAATGCCGTCGCCAGATCGGGTGCGGGAAGATCGGATGCGCCCGGCCGCGTCGGCACGCTTTTCGAGCGGCGTGCGACGGGAGGCACCGCATCGCGTCGCTTCCCGCGAGATACGAGCCCGGTGCGGAACGTCAGCCGTTCGACGGTTCCGCCACTCGGGAGCGCGCGAATCGCCGCGAGCACGTGCAGAGAGAGAAATTGGAGCTGTTGACTCCATGCGCTCGAGCGCGTACCAACCACGAGATTGGTTCCCAGGAGTTCCAGTGGCGTCGAGTTCGCCGCGACGTCCCGCCCGACGATACCAAGCCAGGCACTCACGATTTCATCGACGGGATCGATGTTGCGGCCGCGTGCCGGTTTCCACGCATCGAGGGCACTACGCAATGGTCGCAACCCGCCCCCGCGTTTCCGTGCGTCGTCGGTCACGCCGATATCCGTTCGAGCGTCGCGGCTCGTATCCGATAGCCGGCCGCGACGGGAACATCGATATCGTGCGTCGTCGTCACGAAGGCTTGTTCGAACGAGCCGACGCCGCGCAAGAACGCGCGTTGCCGCTCGGGGTCGAGTTCCGAGAGGACGTCATCGAGCAAGAGCAGCGGAGCCTCACCCGAACGCGCTTCGAGGACCCCGTATTCGGCGACTTTGAGCGCGAGTACCGCCGTTCGCTGCTGCCCCTGGGAACCGAACGCCGCCAAGGGTACGCCGCCCAGCCGAAAGGCTATATCGTCGCGATGTGGCCCGACGAGGCTCGTGCGTCGCGCAACCTCCGCGATCCGTTTCTGCGCGAGCCGAGCCACGAAAGCGGCGGCGACAGCATCGCTCGTAGGGACGTCGATGGGGATATCGGACTCGTAGGCGATTGCGAGTTCGCCTTCGCGATCGCCGACCCACGAGCGATGGACGGCTTTCGCGCGTTCGTCCAGGGCTGCGACGAAGGCGCGTCGCGCGAGTATGAGGCGTGTCCCTGCTTCCACGAGCCGTTCGTCGTAGGTCGCGAGCAACGCCTCGTCGGGCGCGATCGATCCACGCAAGAGGGCATTTTTTTGCAACACGTATTTGCCGTAGGTCGCAAGCGTGCCGTAGTAGGCGGGGCTCTCTTGCGCGAGCGCGGCGTTCACGAGCGACCGCCGAGCCGAAGGCGGACCCGTGACGAGGGCGAGGTGCGCGGGAACGAACGTAACGACGCGCATTTTCCCAAGGTAGGAAGCATACCGGACGCCCGCCCCATTGACGGTATAAATCTTGCGTAGCCCGCCGCCGCCAATATTGAGCGTACACGAGAGCCGGATATCCCCCGCCGACACGCGTGCATACCCGCAGAGCGACGCGCTCGGAAGGCCCGTCCGCACGATCTCGCTCTCACGCGCCGTACGAAACGATTTCCCCGTCCCGAGCAGCGCGATCGCTTCCAAGAGGTTGCTTTTGCCTTGTGCGTTGGGTCCGACAAAAACGTTGAGGCCGGGTTCCGGTTCGAATTCCAGTGACGCGTAGTTACGGACGTTCGCGAGGCTGAGTTGCGAGAGGATCATGGCGACCCCCGATCCGTAGGAGCTATTGACGTAACGGCATGAGGACGTACATGTGCGCGACCCCCGTCGCCTCGCCCGTCGGCCGAATCGCGGCGGGCGAGAGCGGTCCTAAAAACTCCATAACGATTTGAGCGGCGTCGATGTGGTTGAGAATCTCGACGAGATAGCGCGCGTTGAAGGCGATCGTGAGATCTTCTCCCGTTTGCTCGACGTCGAGTTCTTCGTAGGCGTTGCCCGTCGTGTCGGAATTCGCCGTGATGATGAGTTGCGCGTTCGAGACGCTCATTTTGACCATGCTCGCGCGATCGCCGGCAACGAGTTCCGCGCGCTTGAGGCCCGCGATGAGCGCGGCAGTATTGACGGTGACGCTGCGGTCGAACGACGCCGGAATGACTTGTGCATAGTTGGGATATTGCCCGTCGACGAGGCGCACGACGATCGAGGCATTCTGTGCGGCGAATGCGAGCTGGTTTCCGGATGGTCCGAGTGCGCTCACTTCGATCGTTTCGGCACTTCCGAGATTACGCGCGGCTTCGGCGAGCGCGCGCGAGGGAACGATGAACTTTGCCGTCGCGCCGTCTTCGAGACCGCGTGCGAGCGTCGTCTCCCATTTCGCGAGTCGGTACCCATCGGTCGCGACCATCGTGATCGTATCACCGACGATTTCGAGCAGCGTTCCCATGAGCACGGCGCCACGCGCCTCCTCGCTCGACGCCGCGAAGATCGTCGCATTGACGCCTTCGCGAAACCGCCGTGCATCGATTGCAAATGACGTTCCCTTTTGCGACGACGGAAGCGGCGGATATTCGTCCGCGGGCAGCGCGTGAAAATCGTAGTTCGACTTCTCCCACTTTACGCTCGCACGCGTCGGGGTTCCGGCGAGCTCGACGATACCCGCAGGGAGGTTGCCGAGATACCCGCTGAAGAGTTTGGCCGGAACGGTGACGCTTCCGGGTTCCGAGATCTGCGCGGGAAAGACGTGCTCGACGGTGAGTTCGAGATCGGTCGCGCGGACGCGAATCGTGTCGTCGATTGCGGTCAACAAAACGTTTGAGAGAATCGGCACCGTCGTGTGCGCGTTGACAACTTTACTTGCGGCGCTGACGGCGGACGCGATGTCTTTGGTGCTACAGCTGAACTTCACGTATCCACTCCTGCGGCCTCGATCCATTCGCCCCGTAAAGAATAGAAAAGATCGTCGTACTAGTAGTAATGCGGTGTAATCTGCGGAGAACGGCGCGAACGCCCGTGTTCCGTGGGTTTGCGACCCTAATAAGGTGTGTATCGCGGGGGCGAAGATCTCCACAGTTTCGATGCGGAGGGCGAGGGTCGGAGTTATCCACGCTCGCGAGACCGCCCTGTGCGTGACGGCTCACAGCGCCTGTGAGGACGAGCTTTCAGTCGTTCTGACAGAGCGCCATCAACGAGCGAACCTTGTTTCGGTAAGCTTCGTCGACCGTCATCTGATTCTTCACCTTGTCGCGAGCGTACATGACGGTCGTGTGATCCTTTTTAACGAACTCACGCGCGATTTGGGGTAACGAGTTATCGGTGAGTTCCGTCGCGATATACATCGCGATTTGACGCGGCGCGGCAAGACGTTGATCGCGCCGTTGGTGATCCATTTCTTTGACCGTGAGGCCGTGGGCTTTCGCGATCTTCTCTTTGATGAGGGCGATCGTGATCCGGCGCGCGGGTGTGGTCGCGACGACGTTCTTGAGCACTTCAGCTGCGAGGTCGGTGGTAATCGGGGATTTGGTGAGCGATGCGAAGGCGACGACGCGAATGAGCGCGCCTTCGAGCTCGCGGATGTTCGAGGGGATGACCTTTGCGATAAATGACGTCACATCGTCGGGAACGGGGATCTTTTCTAATTCAGCTTTTTTTCGCAAAATCGCTTCGCGCGTTTCGAGGTCGGGCGGCTGCATGTCGGTGAGCAAGCCCCATTCGAAGCGGGATCGAAGCCGCGATTCGAGCGTTTGGATCTCTTTTGGCGGTCGATCGCTGGAAATGACGACTTGCCGCTGTGCCTCGTGCAAAGAGTTAAAGGTATGAAAGAACTCTTCTTGAGTCTGTTCTTTGCCTTCGAGAAATTGAATATCGTCGATGAGCAGGACGTCGACGTGACGGTACTTATTGCGAAATTCGACCGTCTGATTATTTTTAATGGCGATGATGAATTCGTTCGTGAACTTCTCGCTCGAGACGTACACGACGTTGGCTCCCGGGTTCGCGCCGAGGACGCGGTGCCCGATCGCATGCATCAGGTGCGTCTTTCCCAGGCCTACACCGCCGTAAAGAAAGAGCGGATTGTACGCCCGGGCGGGCGCCTCGGCGACGGCCTGCGAGGCCGCATGCGCGAATCGGTTCGAATTTCCGACGACGAATTCATCGAACGTGTAACGGGGGTTGAGATTACCGTGACGGATATCTTCGTTGAGCGAGACGCGCGGGGCGGAGTCGGGATTCGCGCGTGGCGTTGCCGCATTCGGAACGCTCGGCGGTTCGGGTGCGACGACGAATCGGAGCCGCAAGGTCGCACCGAGCAACTCCGTGAGCACGTCGGAGATATCGCCCTTGAGCCGATTTTCGACCCAATCGCGCGCGAATGGCGATTGCACCGAGAGGACGATCTCCGCGTCGCTCATCGCGATCGGACGGATGGGTTTGAGCCACATTTCGAAGATTGGCTTCGAATACTTGCGTTCCAGCGACGCGAGCGCGGCGTTCCACAGCTCGTTTGAGATACTCGATTGATCGACTGCGAGAGTCATCACTTGACCGCCTTAGCAAGGGTTCTCGGAGGAACCAAAACATCCATGGACATCCGTGGCCGCCCGCGAGAATGAGGTCCGTGAGTTGGAGCGCGGTACCGCGAATCCTCTGGAAACTTTCCACGGACTTATGCACTTATCCACAACGGCAAAACGTGCGACGAATGTCGGGAAAATGGGCGTTTTTCGGTGAACCGAACGCTGGAGTCCACAACCACTTTCATGTGGGAAAACGGCGATTGTACGGGGGTTTGCGCCCCACGCGGGGACCGGTACTCCACAGAAGCATTCACAGGTGTGGAGAACGTGAGAAGGGTTCGCAGAACGAACTCCGAGGGCGGTTGACGGAAAGCCCCGTGCGTAGGTATACTCGGAGGTCTAGAGCTGGTGGTCTTCCACCGCGTCCAATTCGAGAGCAGAGTAGAACGTGAAACGCACTTTCCAACCCCACAACCGCCGTCGCAAGCGCGTCCATGGTTTCATGGAGCGCATGAGCACGAAGAACGGTCGTCGCGTCCTTGCCGCACGCCGCAAAAAGGGCCGGAAACGGCTGACCGTCTAGTTCGAGCGGAGTCGGGGCGCTGGTTTACCTCGCTCCGGCGCTCCGGTGAGATCGCATTCGTTCGCAAACGCGGTCGCTCGGCGGGAACACCGACGCTCGTGGGCTACGCGCTCCCTAGGAGCTCGGGTCCCTCACAGATTTGCGTCTCGGTCTCCAAAAGCGTCGGAGGCGCCACGGTTCGGAACCTTGTCCGGCGTCGCGTCCGTGGGGTGCTCGAGGCGCTTGCGGCTCCCCCGGAATCGATACGCGTTCTCTTCGTCGCGAAGCCGTTGGCCGCGACGGTCGGTTACGATCGGCTCGCAGCCGACGTCGAATTGGTGGTACGGCGCTTGACGCCGGTTCCGTGATCGCTCGTCGGCTCGTTATCTTCGCGATCGTGGCCTATCAACGGCTCCTCTCGCCCTTTCTCGGGCCGACGTGTCGGTTTTATCCCTCGTGTTCGCAGTACGCGAAGGACGCTGTGTTGAAACATGGAGCGTTCCGCGGCGTATGGCTCGCTATCCGGCGCATCGCGCGTTGCAATCCCTGGAACCCCGGCGGCGTTGACTTCGTCCCGTAGGATCACCCCCGAAAGGCACCCCTGTGGAGTTCCCGATCGCGGCGCTGCTCGCATTCAACCCCATCGATCCGATCGTCTCGCTTTTGCGCACCGTCCTCGGCTCGATCTTTCATGTCGTTCACAACTACGGGTGGAGCTTGATCTTGCTCGCCGCAGGCGTGAAGCTCGTCTTTTGGCCGCTCAACACGATGCAGTTCAAAGCGATGCTCAAAACGCAACAGATCGCACCGAAGATCAAAGCGCTTCAGGCCAAATACAAGAACGATAAAGAGAAGCTCAACACCGAGACGATGGCGCTCTATAAGGAAACCGGCGCCAACCCGCTCGCGGGCTGTTTACCGATCGTCTTGCAGATGCCGATTCTCATCAGCCTCTATTGGGCCGTCATTAGCGACAAGGGTATCTTCGCGAGCCAGACATGGTTGTGGATCGGCAGCACCTTTGCGGCCAATACGCCCGTGATTCGTGGTGCCGTCCTCGCACCCGAGAAAGAGCCGCACGGCGCATTCCATCTCCTTGCGACCAGCCTCGCGGCGCCCGACTACGTGCTTTTGGCGCTTTACGTCGTTTCGATGTACTTCAGCGTCCGCTTTACGAGCCCGGCGACCGATCCCGCACAGGCCCAACAGCAGAAAATCATGGCGTTCATTTCACCCGCCATGGTCGGCTATCTCGGCTTCACGTACAGCTGGGCTTCCGCGCTCATCATTTACTGGCTGTCGTTCAACGTCTTCACGATGGGCCAGCAGTTGTATCTGATCAAGAAGTATCACCGCAATCCGAGTGCCGCCGGGCCGCACCCCGAACTCGATACGAGGCCGGCCGTGCTCGGCGGCGGTAACGCGATGGCGAGCGCCGTTGCTGCGGGCAGTGCTTCGACGGCGTTGCCGCCCGGCGGCGGATCGCGCGCCGCGCGACGTCGCCGTAGCTCGCGCCGCTAAATCCGGTTTAGGAAGGTCTTTGAATGAATAACGAGCCTCCGTCGGGCGACTCCGGCGAAGCACCCGGCTTCGGGCAGCGTCGTCGCGCTGGTCGCGAACCGCGCCGCGGCCCAGCAGCCGTCGCTCCGCCGCAGGGCGAGCGTCGTCCGCCGCGTCGCGATTTCGAGGCCGCGCCCCCGCGTCCGCCGCGCGCACCTAGCGTGACGGGTCCCGAGCCCGCTTCGGTCGCGCCGGCGCGCGCACTTTTGGAGAGCATCCTTGAAAAGATGGGTGTCACGAACGCTCGCGTTCGATATTACTCGCGCACCGAAGGCGATTATCTCGAAGTCGACGGTCCCGATCTCGCAAACCTCATCGGCCGTCACGGGCACACGCTCGAAGCACTCAACCTGATCTTCAACAACATCGTCAACGCGGGCGTGAAGAAAGACCGGCATTACTTCACGATCGACGCCGAGGGCTATCGTGCGCGTCGCGCCGATCTCCTCAAAGCCCTCGCTCTCCAGACGCTCGAACGCGCGATCCGCGAGAAACGATCGATCTCGCTCGAGCCGATGCTGCCCTCCGAGCGCAAGATCATCCACATCGCGCTCGCCGACAACCCCTTCGTTGCGACCGAGTCGAGCGGGGCGGAACCCGAGCGCCGCGTCGTCGTCATTCCGCGCCCCGGCTAGGATCGCCACGCTCGCGCCGGGGACCGACGCCCGAACCATCGCTGCGATCGCGACGCCGCCCGGGCGAGGCGCGGTCGCGATCGTTCGCGCGAGCGGGCCCGGCGCACGCGCGATTGCCGACCGCGTTTTCCATGCGAGGGCGCCTCTCGCTCCCCGTGTCGCGACCCTCGGACGCATCGTCGATGCCGACGGATGCACGATCGATCGCGGTCTCGCGCTGTTCTTCATCGCGCCCGCCAGTTACACGGGTGAGGACGTGCTCGAATTACACGTCCACGGGTCGCCGACCGTCGCTCGGGACGTCTTGCTTGCGGTGCTTGCGGCGGGAGCCAGACTCGCCGAACCCGGTGAATTCACACGACGCGCCTTCCTCGTCGGGAAACTCGATCTTACTGCCGCCGAAGCCGTCGGCGAGCTGATCGCCGCGGAAGATCGAAGTCGGGCGCGGGGCGCAGCGGCGCGGCTCTCCGGTGGTCTCGCGCGCGAGATCGACACAGCGAGCGCGGCACTCGATGCCATCGTCGAAGAGCTGGGCGCCGCAATCGACTTCCCCGACGACGTGCTAAGCCCCGAGCGGAGCGAACTCGCCGCGCGACTCGCCGCTGTCGACGCGGATCTCGCTGCGCTCGGAGAAACGTGGGAGGCGGGACGGCGCGTGCGCGAGGGACTCTCCGTCGCGATCGTCGGTCCGCCGAACGCGGGGAAATCGTCGCTGCTCAACGCGCTCCTCGGCGTCGAGCGCGCGCTCGTTTCGGCGATCGCCGGAACGACGCGCGACACGATCGAGGAATCGATCGCACTCGGCGGCGGAGCGAGTGCGCGATTGATCGATACGGCGGGTTTGCGCGATGCCACCGAAGCGCTCGAAGCCGCGGGAATTTTGCGCACGCGTGCGGCGCTTGCCGAGGCGACGCTCGCACTCGTGGTCGTCGACGGCGCTCGTCCGCTCGATACGGCCGCACGCGACGTCCTCGATGCGACACGTGGTCGCGAGCGCGTGGTCTTCTTCAACAAAGCCGATCTCGGGCGCGCCGGATTCGACGCGCGCGAACATGCGGAGGCGGGCGCCATCAGCGGCAGCGCCCACGACGCAGAAAGCGTCGCGCGGGTACGCGAGGCGCTACGCGCGGCGGCGGGCGCCGATCGCGTCGATTTCGCGCAGCCGCATCTCGGGACGGTGCGTCAAGGCGACGCCGTCCTCGAGGCACGCCGCGCGCTCGCACGCGTCCGCGACACGCTCGATGCGGGCGAGCCCATCGACCTGGTGGCGGGCGACGTGATGGCCGCACGCGCGTCGCTCCACGAACTTACGGGACGGGAGGCGAGCGAATCGCTGCTCGATGCGATCTTTGCCCGCTTCTGCATCGGTAAATAAACGTGCGCGACGCAAAGCGTGACGGCGTGTTACCATCGACCACGATGAACGAGCCACGCCGCGATGCCGAAGTAATCGTCGTCGGTGGCGGACACGCAGGCGTCGAAGCCGCGCATGCTGCGGCCGCAATGGGTCGCGCGACGCTGCTCGTTACGGGCGACCCCGAACGCATCTGCACGCTCGCATGCAATCCGTCGATCGGCGGGAGCGCGAAGGGCCAACTCGTGCGTGAGATCGACGCGCTCGGCGGCGCGATGGCGCGCATCATCGATCGCTCCTCGTTACACGTGCGCTTCCTCAACGAGTCCAAGGGCTACGCGGTGCGCGCGTTGCGCGCGCAAGCCGATAAGGAACGGTACGTTCTCGAGGCGACCGCGCTCTTGCGATCGCTACAGCACTTAACGATCGCGTGCGGCCTCGTCGACGATCTCATCGTGGAAAGTGGGGCGGTCCGCGGTGTCGTGACGAGCGACGGGCGACGATTCTACGCGGATCGCGTGGTGCTCGCGACGGGCACGTTTCTCGGCGGCAAGATCTTCCGTGGTGAATTCTCGCAAGCCGCCGGCCGCGTCGGCGAAGCGCCGGCGCTCGAACTCTCGCACGCGCTACGGCGTTTGGGATTTCCCACGGGTCGACTCAAGACCGGGACGCCGCCGCGCGTCGCGACGCAGAGCGTCGATTTCGAGGCGATGCGCGTACAAGAACCGAGTCCGATACCGCTGATGTTTTCGTATCGGAATTCCCCGGCTTTCGCGGGTCCGCAACTTCCGTGTCACGTTGTTTCGACCAATAACGAGACGCACGCGCTCGTTCGCGACAACCTCCATCGCTCGCCGCTCTACGGCCTCGACCTCATCGCCGGGATCGGCCCACGGTATTGTCCGTCCATCGAAGATAAAGTCATGAAGTTTTCGCACAATCCGTCGCACCTCGTCTTCGTCGAACCCGAGGGCTGGACGACGAATTCGCTCTACATCGGCGGCTTCTCGACATCGCTCCCCGAGGACGTGCAGCGCGCGATGGTGCGTACGTTGCCGGGTTTCGCGCGCGCGGATCTCCTGCGCCCTGGGTACGCGGTCGAATACGATTACGTGCCGCCGACCGAATTGCGCGCGTCGCTCGAGACACGTCGCGTCGCGGGCCTCTATTTTTGCGGCCAGCTCAACGGCACGTCGGGCTACGAAGAAGCCGCCGCGCAAGGCCTTATCGCCGGCATCAACGCGGCGCGCGCGGCCCGTGGAGAGGCGGCGATCGTGCTCGGCCGCGGGGAGGCCTACATCGGCGTTCTCATCGACGACCTCGTGACGCGTGGTGTCGATGAGCCGTATCGCATGCTCAGCTCGAGAGCGGAACATCGGGTGGTTTTGCGGCACGACAACGCCGATCTGCGGCTCTGCGAATTGGGCTTTTCGATCGGGCTCTTGCCGCCCGAGGTGCACGAGGCGTTCGAGGCGCGTCGAGCGTTGCTCGTCGATGCGATCTCTCGCGCAGATACCATTCGCTCGGCTGCGGGAAGCGTTGCGGAGCGTCTCCGGCGTCCGAGCGTGACGGCCGCGGACGTCGCGGCGGATCTTCCGGTCGATTCGGAGATCCTCGAACGCGTCGCGATCGAAATCAAGCTAGCCGGCTATGTTAAGCGCCAGGAAGTCGCGATCGCCCGCGCCGCGCGCGACGAATCCACGGAGGTCCCCGAGGATTTCGCCTTCGGCCAGGTCTCGGCGCTCTCGCTCGAAGCGCGCGAAAAGTTTGCCCGGTTCAAACCGCGTTCGCTCGGTGCTGCCGCGCGGATCTCCGGCATCTCGCCCGCAGACGTCGCGATCTTGAGCGTCGCATTACATCGTGCGCGAGCGCGCGCGTCGGTAGCGGTTGCGGCTGCGGTATGACCGATGCGATCGCGCGAGCCGTCGCGGAGACGACGGACGACGCAGAGATCCGGGTGGGACTCGAACGTTTCGTCGCGCTCTTGCTCGAGCGTAATGCCGCAACGAATCTCACCTCGGCACGGGATCCCGCAGCGGTCATGCTACACGTCCGCGATTCGCTCGGGCTCGTCCCGTTCGTCGGCCACACGCACGTCGATATCGGAAGCGGCGGCGGGTTCCCTGGCCTGGTTCTTGCAATTGCGACGCGCAAGCCGATCACGCTCGTGGAGTCGCTCGCGAAAAAGGCCACGTTCTTACGTGAGGTCGCGGCCCTCCTCGGACTCACCGTGGACGTCGTCTGCGCTCGAGCCGAAGATGTCGGACGCGATCCGGCCTTTCGCGAGCGATTCGCGACGGCGACGGCACGGGCGGTCGCGGGTGTGACGACCGTGCTCGAACTGACGGTGCCGCTCCTGGAGGTCGGTGGTCGGGCGCTCTTGCAACGCGGGCGTTTCACCGCGCTCGAACGCGCCTCCGCGCACGATGCCGCCCTGGTCCTCGGTGCGGAGATTGCGGGGGAATATGCCGTCGACGAACGCGGGATGGTGGCCCGGCAAGCCGTCGATGATGATGGCCGTCGGCTCCTCGTCGTCGCGAAGCGCCTCGCAACGGGTCCGCGCTTTCCACGCCGGGCGGGCATTCCGGCCAAACGACCCCTGTGTGCGCTTGCATCGACGATGCCCGATGGTTGATCCGAGCGACCTCGACACAGCGCTCGCGTCCGTTTTGCCGCCTGGCTCGCTTCATGCGGTCGGTGGCCGGGTCCGCGATGAGGTTCGAGCCGAGATCGACGGCGTCGCCTATCCCGCGAAAGACCTCGATTACGTGGTCGTCGGCATCGAGCTCGACGATCTAGTCGCGCGCCTGCGTGGGATCGGCCGCGCCGACGTCGTCGGCGCCTCATTTGCGGTCGTGAAGGCGACGATTGGGGAGACGACGGTCGATGTCGCGCTTCCGCGGCGCGAGCGATCGACGGGAGTGGGGCATCGGGATTTCGTCGTGGAGTGGGGTGCGGACGTCCCCCTCGTCGACGATTTGGCACGGCGTGACTTTCGGATGAATATGCTCGCGCGCGCGTTGCCGGGCGGCACGCTCGTCGACCCCTACGGTGGCGTTGCGGATATCCGCGCGCGTCGCGTCGATTTGCTACGGGCCGAAGCTTTCGTCGAGGATCCGCTACGGATGTTGCGGGCTTGTCAGTTCGCCGCTCGCTTTGCGTTCACGGTGACGGAGGCGACGTTCGCGCAGATGCGTGCGGCCGCGCCCTTGGTCGCGAGCGTCTCGGCCGAGCGGGTACGAGACGAACTCGCGAAGTTTCTCGAGGCGGCGGTCGTCCCATCGCATGGCTTCGAACTGATGCGTGAAGGTGGTTTACTCGCAATCGTCTTGCCGGAAGTCGCCGCGGGGCTGGACGTGCCGCAAAATCAGTACCATGCCTATGACGTGTACCGGCACAATCTCGCCACCCTCGATGCGACGGCACCGGGCGATCTCGTGCTCCGGCTTTCGGCGCTTCTCCACGATGTCGCAAAGCCGCAGACGCGAACGGTCGATGCGGCGGGCGCGCACTTTTACGGCCACGAGAATCTCGGCGCCGATGTGACATCGACCCTCTTGGAGCGTTTGCGATTCCCGAGTGAGGTCGTTCGCGATGTCGCGGCGCTGGTCAAGCATCATATGTACGTGGCGGATCCGGCACTCGAGGCCAAGGCGCTCCGGCGCTTCGTGCGTCGTGTCGGAGTGGATGCCTTGGAACGCCAATTCGCCCTTCGCGCGGCGGATATCGTTGGAAGTGGTCTGCCCAAACGCGACGATGCGAACGAGCGATTCGAAGCGCGTGTGTTTGCTATCGTCGCCGAGCGACCGCCATTCGAGGTGCGCGATCTCGCAATTGGAGGAGCGGATGCGATCGTAGCCCTCGTCACGGCGGGTCGTCTGCCGTCGGGGTCGCGGGGCGGGCCCGAGGTCGGCCAAGCGCTTTCTGCGGCCCTAGAATGGGTTACCGACGAGCCTGGGCGAAACGATCGCGAGCAGCTATTGCCGTTTCTTGGCGATGTCGTCCGCGGGTTTTCCCGAGGCGGGCCGTAGGAGCGTTTCACGTGGAACGCTCGCGTGTGCGGTGAGCGATCGCGACGCAAATCGTCGAATGGGGCAGAGTACGGACGTTTCACGTGAAACGCCGGGTGCGACGGGGAAACCCGCGCGCATCATGGCGATTGTCAATCAAAAAGGCGGCGTCGGAAAGAGTACGACGACCGTCAACCTCGGTGCATCGCTCGCGGTGATGGGACGACGCGTTTTGCTCGTCGATATCGATCCCCAAGGCAACACCACGAGTGGACTCGGTATCGACAAACGTGAGATCACCGACGATATCTATCGTGTCTTGCTCGCCGACGTCTCGATCGAAGCCGCAACGCGGACGACGGCCATCAAAGGGCTCGACGTCGTCCCGGCAACGATCAACCTGGCTGGCGCCGAGATCGAACTCGTGGCGGCGCTCTCGCGCGAGACGCGTCTGCGCCGAGCACTCGATTCCGTCCGCTTCGCCTACGACTATATCTTCATCGATTGCCCTCCGTCGCTCGGGCTCCTCACGCTCAACGCACTGACCGCCGCGACCGAAGTGCTCATCCCCGTGCAAGCCGAGTATTATGCGCTCGAGGGTCTTTCGCAACTCACAAAGGTCGTTGGCCGCATCCGCGATGCACTCAATCCGGCTCTCCGCATTACCGGGGTCCTCGTAACCATGTACGATGGACGAACACGCCTCGCGACCGAGGTCCTCGACGAAGTCAATAAATACTTTCCGAGCAACGTCTTTCGAACGCAGATTCCCCGCAATATTCGCCTCTCCGAGGCGCCATCTTATGGAAAGCCCGTTATTTTGTTCGACGTCAAGAGTCGCGGCGCGCAGGCCTACATCGCCCTGGCGCGCGAGGTTGAGGCCCGATGAGCGCACCGAAACGCGGTCTCGGGCGCGGACTCGAAGCGCTCTTGGGCGCAGAACGCGCCCCGGCGATCGGATTACACGAGATTCCCGTCGGGTCGATCCGGCCGAACCCGCAACAACCCCGCAAGACATTCGATTCAGAAGCGCTCGGGGAACTCGAGCGATCGATCGCCGAACTCGGCGTGCTCGTCCCGATCATCGTTCGGCCATTGCCCGACCGCGATGGATCGGCACAGTTCGAACTTATCGCGGGCGAGCGCCGCTGGCGCGCCGCGACAACAGCGCGCCTCGCGACGATCCCGGCGATCGTGCGCGACGCCGACGATCGTACGAGTCTCGAAGTCGCGGTCGTCGAGAATCTGCAACGCAAAGACCTCGATCCACTCGAGGAAGCGATGGGTTTCCAGCATCTTCTCGACGAGCATGGCTTCACCCAAGAGCGTTTGGCGGAGCGGCTGGGAAAGAGTCGCCCGGCAATTACGAACGCTCTGCGGCTTTTGGGGCTCCCGGATGCCATCAAGATGCTCTTGCGCTCGGGGACCCTCTCGGTCGGTCACGCGCGCGCCCTTCTCGGTGTGCCCACCGATCGGCGCGAAGCCCTGGCGGCGCGGGTCGAGCGGGACGGGTTGACGGTACGTGACATCGAGCGACTCGGCCGCCATCGCGCGGAAGCCCCCGCAAAAGCCGTGGCGATCGCGGCGAAGACGCCGGATCATCTGGCCGTCGAGCAACGTCTGCGCTATGCGCTCGGGGCGCCCGTGACGATCGTGGCGGGGCCGCGTGGCGGGCGTCTCGAGATTCGTTACGGGGATGAGTCCGATCTCGGCCGCATCATCGACGTTCTGTTGGGAGAGCCCACATGATCCGTTCCGTCCGCATTTTTGCCGGGGCGCTCGCCGTGGCTGCGCTCTTGGGTGCCGCGCGGCCGGCGCAGGCAGCCCTGACCTCGGCCGAGCGTTCCGTGCTCGTTCGCTACCTCGACGCGCTCACACAGGAGCGTTACGAAGCGGCATTTGCCCTGCTATCGCTGCCGGAGCAACGTTACTTCGCCTCGGCAAAGAACTTCGCGACTTCGTTCGCGGCCGACCGTCTGCACATCGACCGTTATAAGGTGATCGGTTCTTCAACCGTGGTGGGTGCGGGGGCGGTCGCGGTCGTGACGGAGCACGTACGATTTTTCGACCACGCGAAAGACACCGTTGGGACGCTCGATGCAAATGTCCGCTACGCCATCGTGCCGGGGACGCACGGGCCGACAATCAAAGATCCGTTTCATCCATGGCACGCGGTCGCGCCGAGCGGTGTCGAGACGGAGAAGAATGGCATTCGCGCGACCGTGCGCAAGGTCTCGTTTTTTACCGGGCGCGTCGAGGTTCTCGTAACGTTTGCCAATTATGGAACGGAGTCCGTGACCGTCTTGCCCTACGGCCGAACGGTGCTACGTGACGATGCCGGTCGTTCGTACGTGCCGCTTGCGACGAAACTGGCAAGCCTCACTGATCGCACGCTCTACGAGGGGTTGCGCCTCGTCCCGAGCGCGCGGTACACGGGTGCGTTGACGTTCGTAACGGTCGATCGCTTCGCACCAAAGTCGCTCGGCGTGACCTTCGCACCCGTTGTGGCCGATGGTGGCGATGCACCATTCGAACTGACGATACCAAGCTTCGACGTTCGCGCGCCGCAATAAGGAGTACGTCGCAAGCACTTTCTATTTCGTGCGTCACGCGAGCTCGCAATCGCAGAGGAGACCGTGGGTACCGACGCCAACTCGGGCCCCTTGTATCGGCGGTGAACTTTCAGAAGTCCGCTGAGATTTTTCTCGTGTCCTACGGGAGTTTTCTATGCGTCGTCTCGCCCTATCGGTCCTCACCGCGTGCGGCCTCGCCCTCTTTACTGCCTGCGGTTCGACCGGCGGTTACGGGTTCGCGAGCACCTCGGGTAATAGCTCGATCGACAATATCGTCTTCACGAATGGTTCTGCTCAAACCAACGATTTTTTCGTCACCGCAGGCGGCACATCGCCGCTCCAGATTAACGCCGTGGGCCAAAAAGGCTCGGGACCCTTCGCAATTATCGTTCCCGACGCAGCCTTTACGTGGGCCGGTCGGTTCGTCAATACCAGCGACTCCTTCGCGACGGCAAGTTACCTGACGGGTCCGGCTCCGAACGCCGCAAAGGCTTGTCCCGATCCGACGAAAGTCCTCGGTGGCACGCCGCCCGTTCCGATCCTTCAACAAGACCAAAACAACCCGCTCGCCGTTCCGCTCTTTGTGCCGTTAGCCGCAGGTCAACCGGCGCGCACCGTCTATATCGGAGCCGTCAAGGGGGTCACGCCGCCGTACTGCCTCGTGATCGTCGCGACGCACGTCGGCGACAGTGTGCTCGGGAGCAAAACCGTCCTCGTAACGAACGGCGTACCGTAACGCTCATTGCATATCGACCAGTCAGCGGGGAGGGTCGCATCGCGGCGCTCCCCGTTTTCATCCACCCGGTGAACGCATAAGACTCCCGCGCGATATTTACGCGATCGTCGATACGGCCGTGACGAATCGTCCGCTCGACCTGGTGGATGCCGTCTTGCGCGCGGGAATCGTCGTCATCCAATTGCGTGCGAAAGCGGGTGTGGACCGCGCCTTGCTCGCCGCCATGCTCGGGCGCACACGCGCGGCAAACGCGCGATTGATCGTCAACGACGACTTCGAAGCGGCTTGCGTGGCGGACGGGTGGCACGCGGGCCAAGAAGATCTCGCGGGATGCGATCTCGTCGATCTGCGACGGCGCCTGGGCACACGACTCCTCGGCATTTCGTGCGGGACGTCGGTCGAAGCGGTGCTTGCGGAGCGGGCGGGTGCGGATTATGTCGGTACGGGGCCGTTCGCTACGACCGCAACGAAGACGGATGCGGGAATCGCCATTGGCGTTGTGGGCCTTGCGGCCGTGGTCGAGGCCACGCGTCTTCCGGTCGTGGCGATCGGGGGGATCGACGCAATGAATGTTGTGGAGGTCGCCCGGAGCGGAGCGCGGATGGCGGCGGTGATTTCCGCGATCGCAGGCGCACCGGATCCCGAATCGACCACGCGCGCGCTTCGCTCGATCTGGGCGGCCACGGGGTGATTCCCCTCGTCCTTTCCATTGGCGCAACGGAGCCGTGGAACGCGGCGGGACTGGGGCTCGATATCCGCGCGCTCGCGGCATGCGATGTGCGCGCCCTGACGATCGTTTGCGGTGTGACCGCACAAGATCGCGACGGGCTTTGCGGTGCGACTCCGATCGCCCCCGACCTCATCGCCGCACAATTGCGCGCGATCGACGCGGCGCCGCTCGGGGCCGTGCGCATCGGCGCACTTCTGGACCCGGCGTCGGTCGAGGGTGTCTCGGTATGGCTCGAACGTCGTGCCGCAGGGGGCCGTCGTGTGCCCGTCGCCTACGACCCGGTGCTCGGGCCATCGGGCGGTGGGAGCTTCGCAGATGCGACCACGCTCGATGCCATCGTGGCACGACTCGTGCCCCTGGTCGACCTCATCGCACCGAACCTCGCCGAGATCGCGCGCCTTACGGATGGTGCCGTTCCGGATACCCCGGATGCGATGGCGCGAGCGGGTGCGGTGCTGCGCGCGCGGGGAGCGCGAGCCGTACTCGTCACCGGCGGCCATCTCCCCGGCAGTCCGACCGATGTACGTGTGAGCGACGACGGTACGCGCAACTTCGTTGGATCGCGCATGCCGGGCACGTTGCGCGGTACGGGATGTTTGCTCACGTGTGCGATTGCGGCTGAATTCGCGCGCGGCGCAGCGCTCGACGACGCGATCGCGCGCGCGCGCGCGTTCGTTCGCAATCGTTTCGCAAACGCGATCGACGTCGCGGGAATGCGCGTCGCATATTAAAGCACTAAATAATCGTGTATGGCAGGGAGGCTCGGGACGACGACCCAAACCTTGGCGCGAGAGGGAGCAACGTTGCAGAATATCGAGTCGCCGCATCGTCGGATCATGTCGGGAAGTCGGCCGACGGGCCGTCAACACATCGGCCATCTTTTCGGCGCACTTTCGAACTGGGTCGCGCTCGCTCGTGACAACGATGCGTTCTTTGAAATCGCCGATTATCACGCGTTGACGACGGGTTACGAAAAGACCGACTCGCTTCAGGGCAACATCGTAGAGATGGTCCTGGACTGGCTCGCCGTGGGCATCGATCCGACGCGTTCCGCGGTCTATTTGCAATCGCAGATTCCCGAGATTGCGGAGATGCATCTCTTGCTCTCGATGATCGTACCGGTAGCCTGGCTGCAGCGCGTGCCGACGTTCAAAGATCAGATCGCTGCACTCGGTTCCGAGATTGCGACCTACGGATTCCTCGGCTATCCACTGATGCAACTCGTGGATATTGCGATCGTGCGCGCGAACGCCGTGCCCGTCGGGAAAGACCAACTCTCACACATCGAACTGGCGCGCGAGATCGTGCGCCGTTTCAACCATCTCTACGGTGACACGCTCGTCGAACCGCAGGCGATCCTCTCGGAATTTCCCGATGTCCCCGGGACGGACGGACGCAAGATGTCCAAGTCGTACGGCAACGCAATCGATCTCGCCGACGACGATGCGACGACGACGAAAAAAATCCGCGGGATGCTTACCGACCCGCTCAAAGTCCGCCGGAACGATCCCGGCCGCCCCGAGATTTGCCCCGTCTTTTCGCTGCACAACGTCGTCAACGCAGAGCGCGTTGCGAAGATCGAAGCCACGTGCCGCAGCGGCGAACTCGGTTGCGTCGATTGCAAACTCGAGCTCGCCGCGCGACTCAATTCGGCCATCGGACCCGTGCGCGAACGCCGCGCGAATATCGATCCGGCATCGATCCCGGCGATCCTAGCCGATGGCGCCGATCGTGCGCGCGAAATCGCCGTCCCGACGCTTGCGAGCGTGAAGTCGGCAATGAAGATCGGGTAGGATCGCCCGAGCTCGATCGTTAGGCGACGAACTTCGGCAACGTCGCGCGCATGCGTTCGATCGCCGTGTGGATGGCGTCGAGCGAATTCGCGTAGGAGAAGCGGAGATAGCCGATGCCCGCATCGCCGAAGCACGATCCGCCGAGTACCGCGACGAGCGCTTCTTCGAGCAAGAACGAGGCGAGTTTCCGATCGTCGTGCGTGATCGCACCGACGTTGGGAAACGCGTAAAAGGCGCCGTCGGGTAGTTTGCACGTCACACCGGGAAGTGAATTGAGGCCGGCGACGATTGCGTCGCGACGCACGCGAAATTGGGCGACCATTTCGTGCACGGGTTCTTGCGGTCCGCGTAGCGCCTCGATTCCCGCTTCTTGGACGAAGGTCGTCGAGCACGAATACGTATTCTGGCCGACGAGCGCGACGATCTTCGCGATCGGCGCGGGCATGATGCCATAGCCCAAACGCCAGCCCGTCATCGCGTACGCTTTGGAGAATCCATCGAGGATGATCGTGCGTTCGCGCATGCCGTCGAGCGTCGCGATCGAAAGGAACTCGCCGTCATAAATGTTCTGGCTGTAGATTTCATCGGAGATGACGGTGACGTCGTAACGGAGTGCGAGTTCGGCGATCGTCTCGAGATCGGAACGCGTGAGGACGCCACCCGTGGGATTGTGCGGCGAGTTGAGGATGAGGACTTTCGTACGCGACGACATCTTCGCTGCGAGCATGTCGAGATCGAGCCGGAAATTCGTCGCTTCCAAAAGTGGAATCGGCACGGCGCTCGATTGCAGATAGGCGGAACATGAGGCGTACGACGGATAGGCGGGATCGGCGTAGATCACTTCGTCGCCGGGATCCAGGAGCGCGGTCATGACATTCCAGATGAGCGGTTTGAGGCCCGGGCTCACGACGACTTCATCCCGCGAGAACGGTGACATTCCGCGGAAACGCGCGCCGAATGCGGCGATCTCGTCGCGCAGGGGTGCGATACCGGCCGAAGGCGTGTAGTGTGTGGCGTTGCGATCGAGCGCGGCTTTCGCCGCATCTTTGATATTGTCGGACGTCGCAAAATCGGGCTCGCCGATCCCGAGATGGATCACGTCACGGCCCTGTGCTTCGAGTTCGCGCGCGCGAGCGAGAGCGACGAATGCGCCTTCACTCTGCAACCGGAGAGCGCCTGAGGAAGGACGAATTAGGTGCGCGATCATACCCGAATCTTCGGCGCGTTCGCAACGATTGCTTCCACGTTCGTTGGGCGCGAGCGTCGTGCGACGTGGTTCGCGTGCGACGCCAACGTGCGCGGCGCGGCGGCCGCGCGAGGAGTCGGCAAGAGCGTCGCGCCGAGGCTCGCCGCAAGCACGATGCCGGCCGCGATCGAGAGCGGGCCGAAGGGTTCGCCGAACCACGCGACGGCAACGATCACGCCCGCGACGATCGAGAGATATTGCGCGCCGCCCGTCACGACGGCGATCGGCGCGCGGCCGAGAGCGTATGCGTAGGCGAGTGGCGCGACGAACCCGCCGAAGAGCACGATGCTTGCGAAGAACGGAAACGCGACACCGGGGTGTATCGCGACCGCAACGATCGCATCGCGCGCTGCTGGCACGACGATTGCCGTCGAGGCGACGATCGAGCCGCCGATGACGTTTGCGGACGCCACGACCAAGAGGGCGGACATCCGTCGGATCGCGCCCGACGCGACGGTCGCATACGCGCCGAACGCGACGATCCACGCGAGCAGAAACCCATCGCCCAGGAACGTCGCATGCGCTCCGCTGCGTTCGAAGCCCAAGAGCGCGACGCCGAGCACCCCGAGCCCGAGACCGATACGACGCATACGATCGATCGAGCCGCCGTAGACGAGAATCGAGAAGAGCCCGGCGGCCACGGGCGTGAGTCCGACGCTGAAGACGACGTGCGCGAGCGCCGTGCGCTGCGTCGCGAGGGCGAAGAGACCCATAACGCCCGGACCCCAAATCGCGCCGAGGGCGAGCATATATGCCAGCGTTCCACGGTCGAGCGAGCGCCGTTCGCGGACGAGCAAAAAGACGAAGATCGGCAACCACGCAAGCCCGGTCCACGTCCCACGCGCGACCGTAAACGTAAAACCGTTCAGGACGCCCGGATCGAGTGTGAAAGCGAGGCGCGTCGTCGGTGCGACGAGGCCCCAGCCGATACCGACGAGCACGATGAGCGAGAGGGTGATCGGCGAGCGCACGACTCTCGTGTATCACGAACGGCGCCGCATGCGTACGTATTGTGTGGTCGTTTAAGGCATGAAGTAACTTCCCATGCAAGCATGGGATGGATAGATTCGAGGCTCCGCTACGGTGGGAGCTTCTTGTGGAAGAAGCCTGCGATGATGCGCCGCGCGACGGGCGCGGCCGTATTGGCACCGTACCCACCGGAGCGTTCCATGAAGACGGCGAGCGCGATCTTCGGTGCTTGCGATGGTGCGTAGGCGACGAACCACGTGGTGTTCGGTCCGGCGCCGCCATCGGTCTCGGCGGTCCCGGTCTTGCCGCCGTATGGCACGCCCGGCACGTCTTCGCCGAATGCCGTGCCCCAGGGTTTCGTCACCTGATCCATGCCGGCACGCACTTCGCGTAGCGCCTCGTCACTAACGGGGACGTGGCGGATGATGTCGTGATCGAAGCGCTTTATAATCTTGCCGTGTGGATCGCGAATCGCTTCGACGAAATGCGGATGGAAGAGCGTGCCGCCATTGACGATGGCCGCGGCGATGTTGGCCATCTGCAACGGTGTCGCTTGCATCGCGCCCTGACCGATCGCGAGTTGGCAGACGTCGCTCGGTTCGAGCGGCAAGCCGTACACCTTCATCGACCACGCGTTGGTCGGCCAGTTGCCCGCGTATTCGCCGGGAATGTCGATGCCCGAGGGTTTGCCTAGGCCAAATTGTCGCGCCCAATACCGCAGGCGATCGTGGCCGAGCCGATAGCCGAGTTGATAGAAATAGCCGTCCGACGAAGCGGCGAGTGCGTGTTCGAAGTTCGTCGAACCGAGCCCGCCCGAGGCGATGTCGCGGAAGGTCACGCCGTGGCAACTCCAGGCACCCGAATCGTACAGTACTTGATGTTTACCGATCACGCCCGAGGTGATCGCGCCCGACCCCGTGACCATCTTGAACGTCGATCCCGTCGGCGTCGCTGCGGCGATGGCGCGATTGTAGAGCGGCCGAAGCGGATCGTTGAGGTATGAAGCATATTTTTTCTCGCCGATGCCATTCGTGAAATCGTTCGGATCGAAGTTCGGATACGAGGCGAGGGCGAGGACGCCGCCGTCGCGCGGATCGATCGCGACGACCGCACCCGCGAGCCGATGGCCGCGCAATTTTGAGGTGAGCGCGAGCTGTTCGCGTAGCGCGCGTTCCGCGAGTTCTTGAATCCGCCAATCGATCGAGAGCACGAGACTGTTGCCGGGTACGGGGTCGACGGGTCCCAAGCGACGCACGAGTTGGCCTTGCGCGTTGACCTCGATCTGCTCGCCCCCCGGCGTTCCGCGCAAGTACGCGTCGTATGCTTCTTCGAGACCCTCTTTGCCGACGACGTCGTTCGACGTATAGCCCTTGCCTTTGAGTCTTGCGTATTCGTCTTCGGTGATCGAGCCGACGTACCCGAAGAAATGCGAGCCGAGTTTGCGGTAGGGAAAATCTCGAACGGGCTGCGCTTCGAGGTCGAGTCCCGGGAGGCGATCCTGCGATTCGGCGAGTCGCGTCATTTGCGCGCTCGTGAGATCGGTCGCGAGAACGATTGGGCCGTAGGGTTCGAACGTTGCGACCTCATCGAACGAGTGATACGTGATGCCGTGATGATGCAGCAAGCGCTTCCACAAGAGCGCCTCGGGAACGCCGAGCACGCCTGCGAGTGCGGACATGGTCGCTGCGGGATCGCGAACGTCCGACGGAATCATCGCGCATACGAACGACGGCCGGCTGCGTACGAGCACGACGCCGTGACGATCGAGGATGCGACCGCGGGGTGCGGCGACGGGAATGCGGCGAATCTGATTCGCACGTGCGGCGGCGGCGTAGCGTGCGCCCTGCACGAGTTGCACCTGCGTGAGACGTGCGACGAGCGATACGAGCGCGAGCGTGACGACGACAAAGAACGCGACGAACTTCCACGTCGCGCGCGGAAATGGGCGTGGCGTTTCAGCGACGGTACGCAGGGATGTCTCCGAGTGCCGGAACGACCAGGAGCGCGATGTAGGCGACGCCGGCATCGAGTACGGCCTGCCAGAGCGCCGCGTGAATGTGGACCCACGGAAGTGCGAGCGGATGGCCTTGCGCCGCCATGACGATTCCAAAGGTCGCGTAGCGCACGAGCGTGACGACCGCGACGCCGAGTACGAGCGCGAGCTGCGTATCGGCGAGCCACGTCCGCGCGAGCCGTCCCGCAAGCCCACCCGCGAGTCCGGTCCCAAGGGTCCAAGCGGCGCCGGTTCCCCCGCCGAGAGCGTCGAGACACGCGCCCGCGATGACGCCGAACGCGAGTCCGCGCGCGACACCCGTGCGCACGCCGTACCATGCCACAAGTAAGGTGATGAATGAAACGGTCGCACCGCGAACCGCGAGCATCGGCGCGAACGATGATTGGACGAGTAATGCGACGACGAGCGCGAGCGCGACGGCCGACCAAAGCGGCGCGTCGGGTGTGAATGCGGGGGCCGCAGTTTCGCCGGGCTTGTTCGCGATCCAAAACGCGCGCGTCCGCGCGACGCCGTCGGAATCGAGTTTGAGACTGCGGTCGGGCGCCATCACGTTAGTGCGGTACGACGAGGACGCGCGAGATGCGCCCGAACGCAACGGCGGGTTCGACGAGAGCGGTCTGGTAGAGCGCGCCTTCGGGATGCACGATCTTCGCGATCGTGCCGATCTTGAGACCGGCGCGAAACGAACGCCCGGCACCCGTAACGACCACGTCGCCGAGCTTGAGTTTGGCATCTTGTGAGACGTACTGCATGCGCACGCGACCATCTGTGCCGGTGGCGATGCCCCACCAGCGACCGCGTTGAACGACGGCGGGCACCTTGCTCGCGCCGTCGCTGATGAGGAGGACCGTGCTCGTAGCGGGTGTGGCATCGATCACGCGACCGACCACGCCTTCGGCATTGATGACGCCATCGTCGCGCTTCACCCCCGCGCTCGTTCCGCGATCGATCACGATCGTGCGCGAAACATTCTCGGGGTCGAAGCCGACCGTCGTGGCCTCGATGCTCCCCGGTTCGTTTGCCGACGCAATCGCGATCGCGCGGAGTTCGGGCGCTTGTGCGAGCGTTTCACGGAAGCGATCGTTCTCGCGTTGCAGTTCGGAGATTCGCGCGCGTAACCGCGCGTTGTCGTCGATGAGGTGCGGTGCATCGCCAAGGGTCTGCCCGAGTCCACGCGCGAGGTTGCCCGTCCGTGCGACGGCACTCTGCGCGAAGACGGCGGTGCTCGTGACGGCGATGGCGATGATACTAGGTTTCCCCGATTTCGCAGCGTCGATTTGAACGAGCGCGATTAGCGCGGCCACGATGACCGCACCGATTACGGCGAAAAGCTTTCTCTCATCCCGATACGTAAAGATTGGTACCACCTCGTTACGCGGTCCGCGTGCGGGCGAACACGTTCGAGTAACGTCGCCGAGCCTAAAATTTCCCCCGCACCGAGGGCCACGCACGTGAGTGCGTTGGGAGCGACGACGGTGGGAACGTTCGTGCGCGCGCCGATTTCTGCTGCTAGGCCGGCGATGAGCGCGCCGCCGCCCGCGAGCGTGATGCCGCTTTCGATGAGATCGGAGGCGACATCGGGCGGCGTCCGTTCGAGAACGGCGCGCACCGCGCGCAAAATGTGTTCGATACCCTCTTCCATCGCTTCGCCGATGAGCGCCGAACTGATGTCGCGCGAGCGCGGCGCCATCACGTTTTGATCGATGCCGTTGATCGTGGTGAAGCGCTCGCCGTGCGCGCGGCCCGCGTAGCCGAGCTCGAGCTTGAGCCGCTCGGCCGTTTGCGCGCCGATGATGAAGCGTTGGGTGCGGAGTTTCTGGACGATCGCATGGTCGAAGAAATCGCCGCCGAGTTGAAGTGAGGACATGCGGATGATACCCGCCGTCCCGATGATCGCGATCTCCGTCGTGCCGCCGCCGATATTGACGATCATCTGCGCTCGCAAACTCATGACGTCGAGCCCCGCACCGACGGCCGCGGCGAGCGCCTGCGGCACGTAGGTCGTGTAGCGCGCACCCGCGGCGCGAACGGCCTGCTCGACGGCTTTACATTCGATGTCGGTCGCGCAACCAGGAATACAGGCGACGAGCCGTGGTACGAGGCGCGGCCGACTCGCGAGCGCGCGATCGACGAGGCGCGCGACCATCGTTTGCGCTGCGCGGAAATCGGAGATCGTGCCGCGCTGTAGCGGCCGCACGACACGAATGCGCTCGGGTGCGCGACCCTCCATCTCTTTTGCGGCGTGGCCGATGGCGACGATCTCATCGGTGCGCGTGTTGTACGCGACGACGGATGGCTCGCTCACGATCACACCCGCACCGCGCTCGTAAACGACGGTATTGGCGGTTCCGAGATCGAGGCCGATCTCGGGGCTCAAGGTGGAGCGGATGCTCGAAAGGATCGCGCTCATCGCACGGCCAGTTCGTACCCGAGGTCGGGTAGGCGACGTACGAAATCGCCGAGTGGAAAGCCCATGACGGTGTAGAAATCGCCATCGATTCGCTCGACGAGCGCCGCGCCACGACCCTGAATACCGTAGGCGCCGGCCTTGTCCATCGGTTCGCCCGTCGCGACGTAGCGTTCGATGACATCTGCGGAGAGTCGTGCGAAGCGCACGGTGGTCGATTGCGACGTTGCAATGCGCGTGCCCGTCGCGGTGTCGACGGCGACGTAGGCGGTGTGGACGACGTGGTCGCGGCCCGAAAGCGAGGCGAGCATCGATACCGCCTCGCGTGCGTCGCGCGGTTTCCCGAGCGTGGTTCCGTCGCGGTCGACGACCGTATCGGCGGCGACGATCAACACGTTTGATTCGCGGCCGGCAACGACGTCGGCTTTCGCTCCGGCATGTAACGCCGCGAGTTCGCGAGGGCCATACCCGGGACGCTCTCCTTCGTCGACGTCACTCGGGACGACGCGTACCGCCAGTCCGAGTGAGGTTAGCAATTCCAAACGCCTCGGTGAAGCGCTTGCAAGTACGACTGCGTGTAATGTGCGCAAACAAAACTCGATATGTTCAGTATAGTGAACGCCGAATGTCTTTGTAAACCTATCGGCAAACTACTGGTAAAATTTCCCGTCGACGAGCACATATCCGCTGATGTGTCGCCCGCGCGGATCGCGATGCGTATAATGCACGATGCCGCCGCGCTGATCGAAGATATATTCCCCGCGAACGACCACGTTTTGGCCTTCGTTCAAGGGAATCGGGCCCGTGAGATCCACGTTGTCTTCGACGCGAATCGTCAGACCGCGGCCCGCAGATCCCGAAAGGTGAAGCAAGAAACCTTCGTGGTTGCCGCTGCGTCCGAGGCGCGTGCCGAGCATCCGCGCGACGCTTCCATTCGCCGTGACTTCGACGTGCGAACGCGCCGCTCGCCAGGCATCGTAGACCGCACCGTTATCGCTCGCAACGCCATCAGATCCGGTGCCGGTCGCGCTCTGCGCACATGCCGAAAGTCCGAATCCAATGGCGAGCATGATGGATGCCGCTCGAACGCGTGTTGGCCAAACGTTCATCGGACGTCGTTGCGCAAAAGATCGGCCGATTCTTCACGACGGACGGCGAGGGTGTGTTCGCCGTTTCCGGAAAAAGCGATCGCGGGGCGCGGAAAACGGTTATAATTACTCGCCATGCTGTAGGTGTAGGCTCCTGTGGTTCCGAGGGCGAGCAGATCGCCTGGCGCCAGATCGGCGGGAAGCGCGGCGACGACGAGACGGTCGTTTTCGCAGGACCGCCCGCAGACGGTCGTCTCTTCCGCGGGCGCATCCGTCGAGCGGTTGGCAAGCGTGGGATGGTGATAGGCGCCGTAGAGGGCGGGCCGCGGATTGTCCGCGATTCCACCGTCGACGATCGCAAATTTTCGCGCGCCTTGATGTTTGATTGCGACGACGCGATAGAGCGACGTCCCGGTATCGGCGACGATGCTGCGGCCGGGTTCGAGACCCAGACGCGGCGTGGCGATGCCACGCGCGCGTGCGCCCGCCGCTAGGCCGGCCACGAGCGTCGCGACGGTGGAAGGTAGGTCGAAGCGTGATCCGCCGGGGACGGGATCGACGCCGAAGCCGCCGCCGAGGACGAGATCGGTGAGCGGTGCTCCCGCTTGGAGCGCGCGCGCGTATGCATCGAGAAGAATCGGCAAGCTCGCATCGTAGGGCGTCGCGTCGAAGATCTGCGACCCGAGATGGCTGTGCAGCCCGACGAGTCGTATGCCGGGCGAGGCGATCGCGAACGTGACGGCAGCCCCGACATCGCCAAGCGGGAAGCCGAATTTCGATTCTTCCCCGCCCGTTCGCACGTAGGCGTGCGTGTGCGCCTCGATTCCCGTGTTGACGCGTAGGAACACGTGAACGGGGCGCGCGGGATCGGCAAGGCTTGCGAGCGCGGTGAGTTCGTCGTGATGATCGACGACGACGCGCCCGACGCGGCCGCTCGTGATGGCGACGAGTTCTTCGTGCGTCTTGCCGCAACCGTGGAAGACCATTCGCGCGGGCGGAATTTCTGCGGCTTCGCCCGTGAGTAATTCGCCGAGCGAACAGACGTCGAGCCCGAGCGTACTCGCGCAAATGCGGCGCGCGAGGCCCACGAAGAGCAACGCTTTGCCCGCGTAGCACGCATCGATCTTATGCGTGCGCACGAGCGCTTCGAAGCACGCGATATTGGCCGCGAGCACGTCGCTATCGAGCGCCAAGAGCGGTGTTCCATAGGTTCGCGCGAGGATGCTTGCGGCGACGCCGCCGATCTGCACGCCGCCGGTTTGCGCGAGCGATGCGGGAGCGTCCGTTTTAGCGATCGACATCGGATTCTCCCGAGTGATAGAGGTCGTGCTCTGCGATATAGCGTCGCACGCCTTCAGGCACGAGATAGCGTACGCTACCACCGCGCGCGAGCTGTGCGCGGACGAGGGTCGCGGAGCCATTGAGTGCGGGGAGATCGAGCACGTGGAGTTTCGCGCGCTCGTGCGGTGCGAGTGTGGCAAGGAGGGTATCGACGCGCTCGGGCGCGCGTTCGGCGCGCGGTGCGATCGCAAATGCATCGAGTGCGCCGAGCACGACATCGAAGCGCTGCCAGGGCGAATCGACGAGCGAATCGCCGCCCACGACGAAGGTGAGCTCGTCGCTCGGATATTTCGCGCGTAAGCGTGGCATGAGGTCGGCGCTGTAGCCCGTGGCATCATCGGCCACGTCGATATCGTCGAGGGCGAAGTGGGCGTTTGGCGCGAGCGCGACGCGCAACATCGCGAGTCGCTGGTCGACCGTTGCGACGGTTTGCGTGCGATAGTGCGAACCGCGCGTCGGCAAGAAGATCATGCGCTCGAGCCCGAGCTCGACGCGCGCGGCTTCTGCGACGAAGAGATGCGCGTTATGAACGGGATCGAACGTCCCGCCGAAGAGACCGATCTTCACGGAGCGACGCGCGGCTGCACGACGGCGGCGTGCCGGGTGATGTGTGGGCTCGCGCCCATGCGATAGCCCGTGTAGAACGAAATGACGACGACGAGTGCGACGGCAAGAAAGAAGCCGCTATAGAATTTCGTCGTCGCGCTCACCCTGGGCTCCCTTTCACTGAAATGCATCGCCCCCGCGAGCAGGCGGATTCAAAGGCGCGCGCGCCTTTGAATCCTATGAATAGTCGAATTCGAACTCCGAGATGCGCACGGTGTCGCCCTCATGCGCTCCGCGTTCCTGGAGCGCTTTGTCGACGCCCATCTTCGTAAGGACTTGCTCGAAGTGTGCGAGGCCTTCATCGGTATCGAAATCGGTCATCGCGGCGAGGCGCTCGATGCGATCGCCCGAGACGACATACGTTCCGTCGGGATCGACGTTAATGACGAACGCTTCTTGCGGAGTGAGGACGAAACGCGGTGCGTCGGGTGCGACGACTTCGGGCATCGGCGTTGCTGCAATGGTTTGGAACGCGGCGAAGAGCAGCTCGCGCACGCCTTCGTTCGTCGCAGCCGATATGCCGCGAAGGCCCGGGATCGTCTCCTTGAGCAGCTCGAACGTGGCTTTCGCATCGGGTAGATCGAGTTTCGAGACGACGTAGAGGGTCGGCCGTTCGATGAGCGCGGGATTCCAAAGGCGCAGCTCTTCCTCGATCGTGTGCTTTGCCGCGAGAATCTCTTCGGGTGCGAGCGCACCATCCATCAAATGAATGAGTACGCGCGTCCGTTCGATGTGGCGTAAGAATTTGTCGCCGAGGCCCGTGCCTTGGTGAGCGCCTTCGATGAGGCCGGGCACGTCGACCATCACGAAGGATTCTTCGGGTCCCAGCCTCACGACGCCGAGTTGCGGTTCGAGCGTGGTGAAAGGGTAGTCGGCGATCTTCGGCCGCGCGGCGGAGGCGACGGACAAGAGCGTCGATTTGCCCGCATTCGGCAAGCCGACGACGCCGCAATCGGCGATAAGTTTGAGTTCGAGCCGCAACGTCGCCGTTTCCGGAGGCTCGCCTTTTTCGGCGAAGCGCGGCGCCTGGCGCGTCGAGGTCGCGTAGTGCTGGTTCCCAAGTCCGCCACGACCGCCGCGCGCAACACGAATCCGCTCGCCTTCGGCGCTGAGATCGGCGACGATGTATTCGCGGCCGTCTTCTTCGATGCGATAGACGAGCGTGCCGATCGGCACGCCGATCACGAGATCGTTCATGCTGCGGCCCGACTTATTCGAGTTGCCGCCTGGCTTCCCGGAGTCGGCTGCGAACTGCTTTTTGAAGCGGAATTCGATGAGCGTCGAGAGTTCGGGCGTCGCCTGCAAGATGACGTCGCCGCCTTTACCACCGTCGCCCCCCGCGGGGCCACCTTCGGGGACGTACTTCTCACGGCGCCAAGCGATGATGCCGTCGCCGCCGCGTCCGCCGCTGACGTCGATCTGGACTTCGTCGATAAATTGCATTAGTGCCGGGCTCCCTCGGAGCCGAGGCCACCGAACGTGATGCCAGAGACGGCTCCAAAAACAGAAAAGAGCCCAAAGGCTCTTGGTCCGCCCGGGGCCGAAACGCGCGAAGCGCTAGGCCGGAATGATGACGTTGACGTGCTTGCGATTACGCTTCTCCGTGAACGTCACGGTGCCGGAGACGAGCGCGAAAAGCGTATCGTCCTTCCCGATGCCGACGCCGAGGCCCGGGTAGAACTTCGTTCCGCGCTGGCGGACGATGATATTCCCGGCGAGAACCGCTTCGCCACCGAAGCGCTTGACGCCGAGACGCTGCGAATTGGAATCGCGACCGTTGCGTGTGGAGCCCGCGCCTTTTTTCGATGCGAAGAGCTGCAGATCGAACATGAACATAGCCGGGGGATCATACCAGGCTTGTGGCCGGGCTGCAACCCTGGTACGATCCCGCCCCTCGCCGTTGTAGGGGATGCCGGGGTCGTTAGCATACGTTTGAGAGGCTTTCTGGGGCGGTCAATCTCGACCGCCCTTCGCGCGTCGGTCGGCCTCGGAGGCGGTGGGCGTCGGAACGGTACGTTCGCGTCCGCGGGGAGCGGTGTGTGGCATGCGGGCGAGGCGCGGCAAACGCGCGAGCGGTCGAGTAAGGAAATCGGTTGGAGAAAAAAAGGGTCGTTATTACCGGAATGGGCGCGGTGACGCCACTCGGGAATACGCGCGAAGAGTTCTGGCGTCGCTTGATCGCAGGCGAGAGCGGGGTCGCGCGCGTGACCGCGTTCGATGCGAAAGCGGCGGGCCTCAAAGCGCAGATTGCAGCCGAAGTCAAAGGTTTCGATGCCGACGCTCTCATCGGCCGTCGCGACGCTCGACGCATGGATCGCTACGCACAATTCGCGTTCGTAGCCGCAGCCGAAGCGATCGCGGATGCGAATTTTCCTGAAGATAAAGACCTACGCGATGAAACCGGCGTCGTCGTGGCGAGCGGAATCGGCGGCATTATCACGATTCAAGATAACGTCACCAAAGCGCGCGCCGCTGGGACTGCGGGGCGCATCACGCCGTTCTTTATACCGATGCTCATGAGTAATGCGGCGCCCGCACAGATCTCGATGCGCTTCGGATTTCGCGGTCCGATGTATGCGGTTTCGAGCGCGTGCGCTTCCTCCAACGACGCGTTCGGCGTCGCGTACGATATGATTTTGCACGGCAAAGCACGCGCGATGATTACGGGCGGCTCCGAAGCGACGATCACCGATTGCGCGATGGGCGGCTTCGACTCGATGAAGGCGCTTTCGACGCGCAACGACGAGCCCGAGCGCGCATCGCGCCCCTTCGATAAAGAGCGCGACGGCTTCGTCCTCGCCGAGGGTGCGGCGATCTTCGTTTTAGAGGACCTCGAGCTCGCGACATCGCGCGGCGCGCGGATCTATGCCGAGCTGCTCGGCTACGGCGAATCGGCCGACGCCTACGATCTCGTCGCCGTCGACCCGAGCGGCGGCGGTGTGGAACTCGCGCTGCGCCGGTCTTTCGTTTGTGCCGGCATCAAAGCCAGCGACGTCGATTACGTCAACGCACACGCGACCTCGACGCCGATTGGCGATCCCGCAGAATCCGCGGCACTCGGTCGCGTCATCGGCGAAGGCGGTCACAAGTTCGCGGTCAGCTCGACCAAGAGCATGCATGGCCACGCCCTCGGCGCGGCGGGCGCGCTCGAAGGTGTCGCGACGACGCTCGCGATCTATCATAGCATCATCCCGCCGACGATCAACTACGAAAACCCCGATCCTCTGTGCACGCTCGACGTCGTTCCCAACGTGGCACGCAAAGCCAACGTCGATATCGCGCTCTCGAGTTCGTTCGGATTCGGCGGGCACAACAGCGTCGTCGTCTTCGGAAAGTACACGGCTTAACCGATGGCGGGAGAAGCCCGGCGGCAACGCATCCGGTCGCTTATGGATCTCGCGGGAGCGCGCGATGCCGACGTGCACGCCTTCGATGCGGCGTTCTATCACGAGAGTGCCGTCAAAGAGAAACTGGCACCGCAATCGAACGAGCGGCTCGAATTTCTCGGCGACGCATTGCTCGGATTTTGTGTCGCGCGCTCGCTGTACGAGCGGTACGCCGATGCAGCCGAGGGCGAACTCGCGCTACGCAAATCGTCGCTCGTCTCAGATTCCGCGCTCGCCGCGACCGCGGATCGACTCGGCTTCGAATCGTTGCTGCTGCTCGGTGCGGGGCACGCGAGTGAATCTGCGGCGCGGCGCCGTTCGGCGCTCGCCGATGCCTTCGAAGCCTTTCTCGCCGTGTTGCATCGCGAATGTGGGATGACGGCGCTCGAACTCTTTCTCTACCGGGAACATATCGCGCCGCGCGAAGCGCTCGGCACGACGATCGACGATCCCAAAACGATCTTACAAGAGTGGATGCAACGGCACTACAAAACCGTACCCGTATACGAAGATCGTGCCGAAGGCTCCGATCACGAGCCGACGTTTCATTCCGAGGTGACGGTCGAAGGCGACACGCGCGCCGAAGGCAGCGGCCCATCCAAGCGCGCGGCACAGCGCGCGGCTGCCGCAAACGCACTCGCATTGCTCGCGCAACGCTACGACGACGTCGCGCCCAAAGCGCTCTCGCTTGCGAAAGACGATTCGGGTCACGCGTCGTCGGCGGCCGCACCGAAAAAGAAACGCGTCCGGCAGCGACCCGGGCTCGGTGAGGCGGCGCGTGGTAAGGCTGCGAAACGACCGCATTCGTGAAACTAAAGTCCCTTCGCATCTTCGGCTTCAAGACGTTTGCCGAACAGACCGGCCTGACGTTCGAGCCGGGAATCACGGCGCTCGTCGGACCCAACGGCGCCGGGAAATCCAATCTCGTCGACGCGATCCGTTGGGTGCTCGGCGAACAGAGCTCGAAATCGCTGCGCTCGACGAAAACCGAAGACGTCATCTTCGCGGGAAACGAACGCCGCAAACCCTTGGGTATGGCCGAGGTCGCGCTCACCTTCGATAATAGCGATGGCGCGATGAAGCTCGATGCGAGCGAAGTGCAGATCACGCGCCGCGCGTATCGCGCGGGCGACTCGGAATTTTACATCAATCGTCAGAGCGTGCGCCTGCGCGACGTCATCGAACTCCTCATGGGCACGGGGCTCGGCCCGGGATCGTATGCCATCGTCTCGCAAGGTCAAATCGATGCGATCCTCGCGGCGAAACCGTCCGATCGTCGAAGTCTCTTCGAAGAGACCGCGGGGATCAATAAATTTCTTTCGCGCAAGAACGAGTCGCTGCGTCGTCTCGAACAGACCGAAGCGAATGGCATCCGCGTCAACGACCTCTTGCAAGAGATCTCGGCGCGCATCCCCGAGCTCGAAACGCAAGCGCGTCGTGCGCGGCGTTTCCGCAAAGCTTCCGCGCGGCTGCGCGATCTCGAGATTCTCTCGTACTTACGGGCGAGTTCGTCGCGGCGCACCGAGCGTGCGGCCTTGCAGGTTCGTCTCGAAGCGAACGAAGCCGAACGCACCGCATCGGCGGCGCGAGCGGCGGCCGCCGACGCGCGACTCACGACGCTGCGCACCGATCTTTACACGCGCGAACGCACGCTCGAGACGCTGCGCGCGGAAGCGACGCAGGCGCGTGCAGATCTCGCGGAGCGTGAGTCTGCGCAAGCTGCCGTCGGCGCGCGTCGCGACGCGCTCGTGGCACAATCGTCGCAGATCACGGGCGACCGCGATCGCGCTGATGCCGAACGCACGGAACTCCACGCGACGGTCGCGGCGCTCGAAGATGAAGTCGAGCCACGCACGCGCGAACTGGGGAACCATCGCGAGCGCGAGGCCGCCGCGCAAGAAGCGTTCGGTACGGCACGGACCGCACTCGATGCGATTTTCACCGCACTACGCGAAGCCGAAGCGTCAGCTGCGGCCGATGCGACGAGCGAAGCGCAACGTCAAGGGCAACTCGTGGCGGCGCAACGCGAGTACGAACGCGTCGAAGGCGAAGCCTTCGCGTTGCGAAGCGATGCGGAAAAACGCAGCGAACGTGTCGCCACGCTCGCGCACGATCTCCAAGGCGCGCGCGCGGCGCTCGCCGTACTCGACGCACAATCGACCGCGGCACGCACGGCGGCCGCTCACGCCGACGAACGCGTGCGCCTCGCGCAAGCGGCACTCGCCGACGGCCAAGCCGCATATCGCACGGCGACGAGCGAACTCGCGAGCACCGAAGCGCGGCTGCATACGATCGAGGAACTCGAGGCCACGCTCGAAGGCCACGTCCCGGGCACGCGCGCGATTTTGGATGCGACGAAACGCGGCGAATTCGGCGGCATCCACGGCGTCGTTTCCAATCTCATTCGCGTCGACGAACCCTACGCGCGCGCGCTCGATATCGCCTTCGGCGGATCGTTGTCGAACATCGTCGTCGAGACGGCCGAAGATGCCGAACGCGCGATTGCGTTCTTGCGCTCGCGCGAACTCGGTCGCGCGACGTTCTTACCGCTCGATACGCTCGCCGATCGATCCGGCCGCAATCCAAACGAAGCGCCGCGCGGACGCGGTGTGATCGGATATGCCCACACGCTCGTCGAACCGACGAAGCCGATGTACGCGCGCATCGTCTCGTTTTTGATCGGACGAATTCTGGTCGTAGAAACGCTCGACGTCGGCGTGCGTCTCGTTCGCGGCGAAGGTTTTCGCGATGCGATCGTGACGCTCGACGGCGACGAGATTCGTGGCGGTGGCGCGATGACGGGCGGCCGTTATAAACGCGAGCGATCGATCCTCTCACGTCGCGCGCAGGCACGCACGCTTTCCGAGGCGCTCCCGCGTTTGCGCGCCGAACTCGAAACCGCGGAAGCCCAAACGGCGGCGGCGAGTGAAGAGAACGCGGCAGCCGCTCGCGACCGGAGCGAAACCCACCGCAGCGACGGCGATCTCGCGGTTCGTCTACGCGACGCCTACGCGCGCGTGGAGACGCTTTCGACCGAACGCGCGCGCATCGATGCGGAGATCGCGACGCTGTTGGGGCGCGCGACCGAGCGCGATGCCGAGACCGCAGCCGCGCGCGAAAAGCTCGCCATGCTCGATCGCCCCGTCATCGATGCGACGACGGCGCATGCCGATCGCGAACGTCTCGAAGGATCGCTCGTCGAAGCGCGTGCCACGATCGCGCGCGCTCAAGATGCCGAGCGCGCCGTTGCGGCCGATATCGCAGGCGTTCGCGAAGCCGTCGCATCGCTCGTGGCGCGGCGCGACGGCGCGCGCGCACGTTTGGGTTTGCTCGATGCCGATAGCGATCGTGCCGCGCACGCACGCGAATCGATGGGCGACGAGCTGGCCGCGCTCGCACGCAAACTCGAAGGAGGCAGCGACGCGCTCGCGATCGCACGCGACCGCGTCGCGGACGTCGATGCGCGCGACGCTTCCTCACGCCGCGAACGCGACGAAGCGCACGCGGCCGCGCAGGGGCTCGAGAGCGATCTCCGGCTCGCACAAAACGCCGAACGTGAATCCGCACGTGCGAGCGAGGGCGGTCGTCTGCGGCTCGCCGAAATCGACGCCGAGCTCGGCATGCTCACCGCGCAATTCGCACAGAATCCCGCGACGGCCGATGAATGCGCGGACGTCGAAATGCGGCACGCGACGGAGCACGGCGATTGCGCGCCCGAGATCGCGCGCCTCCGCGACGAACTCGCGCGACTGCAAAACGTCAATCTCAACGCCGATGCCGAGATCGAAGAACTCGTCGAGCGCGAGCGTTTTCTCAAAGAACAACTCGACGATCTCGCGAAAGCGCGCGAGACGCTCCTCGCATCGATCGCCGAAATCGAATTGCAGAGCCAAGAAAAATTCAACGAGACCTTCGCCCTCGTCAAAGTTGCATTCGAAGACGTCTACGGCCAGCTCTTTCCCGGCGGTCAAGCGAAGATTTGGCAGACCGATCCGGAGAAACTCAGCGAGACCGGCATCGAAATTTCCGTCCAGCCGCCGGGGAAACGCATGATGCCGCTCACGACGCTCTCGGGCGGCGAACGTGCGATGGCGGCCTCGGCGCTGATCTTCGCGCTCATCCGCGTCAAGCCGTCGCCGTTCTATCTGCTCGACGAAGTCGACGCCGCACTCGATGACGCGAATGTCGAGCGCTTCTCGCAACTCGTGCGCGAGGTCGGCTCGAGCGCGCAACTCCTCATCGTCACGCACAACAAAAAAACGATGGAACTCGCGCAACGTATGTACGGCGTGACCATGGCCGAGCCCGGAATCTCGACCGTCATCTCAGCCGACCTTACGCCGATTGGATCGGAATCCGAACGCTCCTTGGAGACAGCACTTGCTCGTTGACGCTCGCGCCGCCGCTCTCTTCTCGGTGTATGACCGAACGGGTGTCGTCGAACTCGCCCGTGCGTGCGCGGCGCGGTGCATGCCGATCTACGCAACGGGTGGTACGCGCAAGCATCTCATCGAGCACGGCATCGACGCGCTCGATGTCGGCGAACTTACCGGTTTCCCCGCGCTTTTCGACGGTCGCGTGAAGACGCTACACCCGCGCGTCTTCGGCGGAATCCTCGCCGATCGCAAGAACGAGGCGCACGTCAACGAGGCACGCGAACACGGCGTGCCGACGATCTCCGTCGTCGTCGTCAATCTCTATCCGTTCGAATCGACGGTCGCCCGAAATAGCGCGACGCTGGAAGAAGCGATCGAACAGATCGATATCGGTGGCGTCGCGCTCATTCGCGCGGCTGCGAAAAATTTCGACAACGTCACCGTCCTCGTCGATCCCGATCAGTACGAATTCGTCGCGAAGCATCCCGATGGCGAACTCGATCACGCGACACGCCGGCGTCTGGCGACGCGCGCGTTCGAACGTACCGCGGAATACGATTCCTCGATCGCACGCTATCTCGAGGCGGGCTCGCTCGCACGCGAGCTCCCGGGCTCGCTCGCACTCACGATTCCGCTCGCGACGCCGCTACGCTATGGCGAGAATCCGCAATCGCGCGCGGCGTTCTATCTCGCGCGCACGGAATCGCTTCCCGAACAACTCGGCGGCAAGGCGCTCTCGTACAATAATTTGCTCGATCTCGACGCGACGCTGCGTCTCCTCGTGCGCGCGGTGCCGGACTCGGCGGCAGGCGTCGTCCGTGCGGCAATCGTCAAGCATACCGTGCCGTGCGGTGTTGCCGAGCGCGACGCGCCGATCGACGCCGTGCGCGATGCGTTGCTGGCCGATCCCGTTTCGGCGTTCGGGGGCATCATCGCCCTCGACGGTACCGTCGATCTCGCGACGGCCGAAGTACTCGCCGAATTTTTTCTCGAGATCGTCGCGGCGCCCGCATTCGATGATGACGCGCTCGCGCGCTTACGTCGCAAGAAAAACCTGCGTTTGATCCGCTACGATGTACGTCTTCCCGAACGCCTTGCGAGCGAATTGCGCGTGCGCAGCGCTCTCGGCGGCGTGCTCGCAGAGAATGACGATCCCGAAGCTGCGCCCGAAACGTGGCGCGTCGTTTCGGCACGTCAGCCGACGCAAAACGAGTGGCGCGATCTGCGCTTCGCGTGGGACGTGGTGCGACACGTCAAATCCAACGGCGTGGTCGTCGCGCGCGATCTCATCACGCGCGGGATATGTGCGGGCCAAACCAATCGCGTGAGTGCCGTCCGCATTGCGGGCGAACGTGCGGCTGAATTTGCCGCGGGTGCCGCGTGCGCGAGCGACGGGTTTTTCCCCTTCGCCGACGGCCTCGAGGCCGCAGTCGACGCGGGCTGCACGGCGATCATCGCACCCGAAGGGTCGATCCGCGACGCCGAAGTGATCGCCGCAGCCGACGCGCGCGGTATCGCGCTCGTATTTTCGACGTACCGTTACTTCTTACATTAGTTCGTAGGTAAAGTGTTCGCCTTCGAGCGACGAAGGGTTATCGCAGCGGTGCGGAGCCCCAGTACGCCGCCTGCACGCGTTCGACGGTCCCAGCTTGATCGAGTACGGCGACAACTTCCGTCGGTGTTGGGTGCGACGAGAGGCGTCGCTGCAGTGCGTGGAATGTCGAGAGCACTTTGGCAACGTAGCGAGGCGTCTCGCCGTTGTGCGGAATGCCGCGCGTACGCACGGCGAAGGGGCCTGCGTTGTACCCGGCAATCGCATAGCGCATCGCATTGCGCGACGCGTGGAACATCGAGAGCAGTTGGTGGAGATACGTCGTCACGCCGCGGAGCGTGCTCCGTGCGGAGCGTGTATCGACGCCGAGATCGCGTGCCGTGGAGGGTAGAAATTGTCCGAGTCCGCGCGCGCCGCTCGACGACACCGCACGCGCGTTCCAGCTCGATTCGACGGTAACGACGGCCATCACGAGTCGTGGATCGACGTGGAGTCGTTCGGCGCTCGCGAGCAGTGCGTCTGCGTAGGCACGGCTCTGCGCCTCGCGGATCTTCGGATTAAGCGATCGTATAACGGTCGCGTACGCGGAGTTCGGGACGGTCGCAGGCGATGTGAGTTCGGCACGCGCGGGGAGCGCGGAAAGAAGAACGATCACGCATACGAGCGCCGCTCGAATGAATCGGGCGGTACGTGGCATACCCGCGGGTTCTTACCGATGTGCGATGCCCCTTTTTCCAGATGGCTCATAACCGCCGTTTTCCGTGGTGTGAATCACACGCGCGTCAC